>CACXPH010000005.1 GCA_902769535.1 uncultured Bacteroidales bacterium | reverse complement strand
GCAGCAACCACCAACCCGAACTGCACGCGTCTGTACATCCGCAAGGAGAACACCTACGGTAACAACATCTCGCAGACCGAGGACTCCATCAACGCACGTACCCGCTTCGCAGCAGTATCGGCAGCGGTGAAGGCTCGTCGTAAAGACCTGACCCACATGGCGACTGACCTGCAAGCGTTCAACGCGCAGAAGGATCAGCCGAATGGCTGCAAGACGATGACCAAGTACCTGTGGAAGGTTTGCGGTCAGGCGTACGACCAGGCGCAGGGCTGATGCCCTTCTAGGCGGAAGCCGCTCCTCCCGCTTCAACGGGAGGACGCTCCGGGGCACCTTCGGGTGCTCTTTTTTTTCGTCTTTAAACATTAAACTTTCAACTTTCAACTAAAAAATCGCAAAAAATTTGCGTGTTTGCGATTTTTTTTGTACCTTTGCGGCCGAAAAGTGAATGGATGCCTTTTAAATTCAATTTTAAAATTTTATATTTATGAAGAAACACATTATTTATTCCCTGTGTCTGTTGGTGTTAGCAGGCAGTTTTACTGCTTGCAAGAAAGTTGTCAAGGAGTCGATTGACAACAAGAAAACCGTAGTTTACAAAGACGGAACGACGGTTACTAAGACCTACAAAGTAACTCCGGGTGAGGCTCAGCAGGAAGCTCCCGAAATCAAAGAAGAGAAAGCGAAGGCATTCTATGCTTGCCAGGCAAAGCGTATCTTGCGTAAGCAACTCAAGAAAGAGAATCAGGCTGTTCACACCGCTGCGATTCGTGTCGGTTACTATGAGTGCAACGACTACCAAGAGCGTTTGAACTTGTACAAACTCGCTGCTAACAAGATCATCACGCTTCAGTGCGATGAGATCGTGACCCCGTATGGCTCGACCTATTGGGTAACCGTTGACCTTACATGGCGCGGATGGTGGCTCAAGGAAGATCCGGATAAGAAACTCTACCCGGAAGACCGCATCGATATGGATGAGGCGCAAGCATTCCTCAACCCGGCACTGGATCAAGACCAGTGGGGTGTTCCGACAACCGACTCTTTAGTTCCGTCGATCATCGTGGACGCTATGAAGGTGTTCTACGGCAGTCTGCAGATGGGTAATAACTACGACCAGAGTCTGATGGATGCCAAGATGGTATGCGCCATGACGCTGCTCAATACCTTGAAGGAATACGGTGTGGACAAACTGCAGGTTAACCCGTTCACACGCGATATGGAGTTGACCAAAGAGATGGTTAGCAACCTCACCGTTCTTCGTATGCCGCGTTTGCAGGATGCTTATCTGGTAACCGTTGGTGATAACAGCTTTATCTATGTCATCGAGCAGGGTGCAGGCGACGATGTAACTATCGTGGACTTGGCTTACCTCGCTCCGGAAGATATGCGTTCGCTCAACCAGACCGTTTGCTCGTTGGCAGGCAAACTGACCAAGGCGGATATTCTGGCTGCACGTGAAGCAAAACGTATCAGCGACGAGTACGAAGCTCGCATGAGAGAACTGACGGCGAGAGCTCGTCAGCAACAACCGCTCAGAGAGCCGGAAGACGATATCGAGATGTGCGAGACTTCCGGAAGCCTCAAGATGGTTGAGCATGACGACCCGACTCTGTACGAGTTGGCTAAGAAAGCAGAGCACTTCGATGTAGTTCATCTGCGTGCAGGCGTTACCCGCGTTACCCGCATCGACGAACTGAAGGTGAACGGCAATAAGAAAGAGGCTACCGCTTCGGCTAAGGCTACCTTTAAGCTCTGTCGCGTCAATGCCGTAGGACGTATCTATCTCGGTATGACCAACGGTACGAAGCAGACCCGGGATGTTAACTTCAAGTACACCGTACAAGACGGTTGGCAACTGGCTCAGAATGACTATGAGGAGTAAACCTCTAGAATCCGATAAAAAAGCGTCCTCGTGACGCTTTTTTTTGCATATGTCATTTTTTTGTAGTAATTTTGTACCCGAAATGAATAAACTGCTCGGCTCTAAGCCGCGCAAAAGTTTTGGATATGAAAAAGACAATGATAATCCTTGCCGCATTGGGCTTGACGATGGGTCTGGCGGCGCAGAAACAGAATACGACCTATCTGGCGTATATCGAGCAGTGGAAACAGACGGCTGTTGAGAACCAGGCAGACTACGGCATACCCGCCTCGATCATCATGGCGCAGGCCTTGCTGGAGTCGAGTGCCGGACAGAGTGAGTTGGCGGTGAATGCCAATAACCATTTCGGCATCAAGTGCACGAGCGAATGGTTCGGCGGTGTCTATTACTACGATGACGACAGCAAAGGGGAGTGCTTCCGCCAGTATAACAACGCAGCCGAGTCGTTCAAAGACCACGCGCTGTTCCTCCAGCGTCCACGCTATGCGACTTGCTTTGAGATCGCCGTCGAGGACTACGAGGGTTGGGCACGCCGCCTGAAGGCCTGCGGCTATGCCACCGACCCGAGTTATGCCTCGAAACTCGTTAAGATCATCGAAGATTACCGACTTGATACCTTGGCTGCAAGCCAAATGAGCGCACCGGAGGTGCTCAATGATGAGAATGGTGACGCTTCGCTTAATGATGAGCCACAGACTCCTAATGATACTGCTTCGCAGTCTAATGATGCGCCTGCAGATACCATACAGGTTCAAAAAACAAAGCGACCGCTGAAGGCGGAGGTGGTGCAGCGCACGGAACCGATCGCGGTTATCACGCATGATCCGGATCCGGAGTACGTAGCACCGCTGACGGCCAAACAAGAACGCGACAGTTTCTTCATGATCCACCCGAAACTCAAATGTAACAACACACCCTACGTGCTGGCGCGTGAGGGGGATACGTACGCGAACGTGGCGTTCCGTTTGAACGTGCGCGAGCGCGATTTACGCGAGTACAACGACGCCTTAGGTCGCGACTTGCAGGCAGGTGACCGCATCTATCTCTTCTACAAGAAGAAAACCGGCGACAAGGATTATGTATGGACTTCGGTTGGTCAGTCGTTTTGGCAGTTGGCGCAGGACGAAGGCGTGATGCTTCAGGCCTTGCAGCAACTCAACGGGATTGACCCGTCTGTGCGCGTGTTCAAAACGAAGCAGAAACTTTACCTGAAGAAAGTAAAGGTTAAGGGTTAGAGCTTATGGGAAAGTCCGTGGCGATAGGTGATGCGCTGATTTCATATCTGCGGGAGAGCGGGTTGGAGCAGTCTGTGCTGGATGTGCAGATAGAGGAAGTGTGGCCGCGTGTGATGGGAGATGTGGTGAATCAGTTGACGCGTAAGGTGGAAGTCAAAGACGGTGTGCTGTACGTGCACGTCAACTCGGCGGCACTCAAAGCTCAACTGTTCGAGAACCGCTTTGAACTCGTGCGCAAACTCAACGAAGCCGTAGGAGCCAAGGCCATTCGGGATTGTCGAATTTTGGGATGATTTATCCAAGTAACATAGAAGCGAAGATTGACTTCACGGTGATCCGTGAGGAGTTGAACCGTCGCTGTGCATCGTCCTTAGGACGCGAGCGCGTGGAGACGATGCAGATGGAGACGGATTATGAGAGCGTTTCGTACCTGCTGCACCTGACCGACCAGATGCGTCTGGCGGAGTCCGACCCGATGCTCTCTTTCCCCCGCGGCGACATACACGACATGCGCGAGGCGGTGGCACGTATTCGTATCGAAGGCTTGTTCCTCGACGAAGCCGAACTGGACGCCTTGCGGCACAGTTTATCCTACGCCGTGGACTTAGAGCGTTTCTTCGCATCGCTGGACGAGATGCGCTATCCGCTGTTGAAGGAATTAGGGAATGAGGGACTTAGCGAATTAGCGACTATCGTTCAATCCATCGATGCGGTCTTGGACCGTTACGGCCAGTTGAGTGACCATGCCTCGCCGGAGTTAGCCCGCATCCGTCGGGAGATAACGAACCTGCAAGGGTCCGTCGGTCGCACCTTAGCTTCTATCTTACGTCAGGCCAAAGCCGATGGCTTCGTGGAAGCCGATGCGGCTCCGACGCTGCGCGAGGGACGACTGGTGATACCCGTATCGCCGGCCTTCAAACGCAAGGTGGGCGGTATCGTGCATGACGAGTCCGCGACGGGTAAGACGGTCTATATCGAACCGCAACAGGTGGTTGATGCGAATAATCACATCCGTGAGTTGGAAGGTGCCGAGCGCCGTGAACGCATACGTATATTGACGGCCGTGACGGACGGTCTGCGACCCAACACCGACGCCATCCTTGCCAGCCAGGAACTGTTAGGTGACGTCGATTTTCTGCGCGCCAAAGTGTCGCTGGCACAGACGCTGCAAGCCATCCGTCCGGAGTTGGTGAACGAACCGCTATTAGAGTGGTCGGACGCACGCCATCCTGTGCTGTGGCTCCATTATACGCCGCAAGGCAAGACCGTCGTGCCGCTCTCCATACGACTCAACCAAGACACAAACCGGATGCTCGTCATCAGCGGTCCGAATGCCGGCGGTAAGTCGGTATGCCTCAAGACCGTGGCGCTGTTGCAATACATGCTCCAATGCGGTCTGCTCGTGCCGGTGGCGGAGCAGAGTAGGGCGGGACTGTTTGACCAACTGATGATCGATATCGGAGACGAACAATCCATCCAAGACGAACTGTCCACCTACTCTTCGCACCTGCGTAACATGCGCGCCTTCCTGCGTCAGGCAGATCAGCGCACACTCATCCTCATCGACGAGATGGGTACGGGTACCGAACCGCTGATTGGCGGTGCGATAGCGGAAGCTATCTTGAAAGAATTGGTGGAACGCCAGGTGTTCGGCGTTATTACCACCCACTACACGAACCTCAAGCATTTTGCAGAGCAGACGAAAGGAGTCGTCAACGGCGCCATGTTGTACGACCGAGGTGCTATGCGGCCACTGTTCCAACTGTCCATCGGGCAGGCCGGCAGTTCATTCGCCATCGAGATAGCCCGCCAGACGGGACTTGGTGAGCACATCATCGCGTACGCCACGGAACTGGTGGGCGAAGAGCATATAGACTACGACAAGCAACTGCAAGATATTGCCCGCGACAAGCGCTATTGGGAGAAGAAACGTCAGTCCATCCGACTCAAAGAGAAAGAGTTGGAGAGCAAGATAGCCGACTACGAACAGCGTATGGCCGGCGTGAAGGCAGAGAAGAAGGAGATCCTCGAGAAAGCGCGCCAGCAGGCCGAAGACCTGCTCCAGCAGTCGAATGCCACCATCGAACGTACCATCCGCGAGATCAAAGAGGCCAAGGCGGATAAGCAGAAGACGAAGGCAGCGCGACAGAAAGTGGAGGCGCTCAAGGAGCGCGTCGCTGAGAAACCGAAGACTCCGAAGACTCCGAGTAATCCGAATACTCCGAAGACTCCGAAAGTGATGCGCGACTTCAAGGATCTGAAGGCGCTGACGAAGAATGCCGGTTTATCTGGTTCGACGAGTAGTCCTACTCTGCCAAGTTCCAATATTGTGCATAGCCGGACGATGAAGTTCGAGCGGACCTTAGACCTGCGCGGTTATCGTGCCGACGAAGCCTTGGAGAAACTGATCGCCTATATGGACGATGCACTCATGGTCGGTGCCGGCGAAGTGACGATCCTGCATGGAACGGGTACGGGTGCACTCAAGCAGCTCACCCGCGACTACCTCAATGACCTCAACCGCCAGCGTCGAAAGCGAGGGAAAATTGCCCTCGAGTTCGGTGACGGAGACGTCAACCACGGCGGCGCAGGACTTACAATCGTGAGATTATGAGAAAATCGATACTCTTTTTAGGACTCTTGTTGTCCTTTCCGCTGATGGCGAAACAATACCTTTCGCTGGATGGCGGGCATGATTTACGCGGCTTCGGCGAAGAGAAATACAGCCTCTCGCTCATGGCGGAGTACGGCTATAACCGTACGTGGGAACATATGGGTAACGTGGATGTGTTTGCACACATGCCGGTGGTGAAGAACGTGCAGATCGATGCACGGATGCAGTACTGTTCGGCGAACGTGCTGACGGGTGTCATCGTGTTACGCCCTACGTTTGACCTGCCGGTAGGACAACTGTTCGCCGAGACCGAGGTGCTGTACAAAGGCGTACTGCGTAACCGGATGAGTGATTTCTGCGCGGCGTTGTCCGTCGGATGGCGTTTTGACTACGTGTCGGTGCAGATAGGTGGTTTCACACGCGTGATGGATAGTTGGGACCGCGACTGGCACTCGGAAGACAAGTACGAGACCGAACCCTTTAACCTGCTTTACCGCCTGGAGATCTTCTGCCGTCCGCAGACCAATAACTGGAATATATCCGTCGGACTGAGTAACAAAGAAGACTGGCAGATGGAGCGTATGTGGCAACCAATGATTCTGCTCGGCAGTCGCTACGACATCGACGAACACTGGCGCGTGCACCTCGACGGCCAGATGAAAATAACGGGAATGTTTCACCTTAATGCAACCTTCTACGCCGCTTATCTGCGTGCCGGGTTCAGTTATCGATTTTGAACACCATGAAAACGAGAATAAGTGTATTGCTCTTGCTGAGTGTGATGTTTGCCACCTGCAACCCGAACTACGACATGATCGGCATGATTGACGGTACGAGTCCCGAGATCGCGCAGCGTTTTGCCGACTCCCGTCACTACAGCGACTCGGTCGGTGTGGTACATATGCAGATGCCTGCGGACTACCGCATCTTCGTCTGCACCGACAGTCATATAGATACCACCCATTACGGGCTGGAGAAGTTCATTCGTGCCTATAAAGCCGATACGAATCCGCACCTGTGTCTGTTCTTAGGCGACCTGATCAATGCGCAGGCGCATTTCGACCACGCGGACAGTATTCTGCATCTGGATGGCGTGATGACTAACCGCACGGACACCGTCTTCCTCACCTGCGGCAACCATGACATCTACTTCAACCAGTGGCATGTATGGCAGCAGTACTACGGCAGTTCCACCTATTGGTTTGACACCTACACGGGCACGGACTACCAGACGAGCAAGCTCCTCGACCTCTTTATCTGTATCGATACGGCTGAAGGAACCTTAGGTACGGATCAGATGAAATGGCTAAAAGACCTGCTGAACGCCAAGAAAGAGGCAGGGTACCGGTATATAATCGTCTTCACGCATACCCACCTGTTCAAGCAGGATAACTCGCAAGGTCATACCTCCAACCTCTCCATCGAAGAGACCTATGAGTTGACGAGTCTGCTGACCGATGCCGGTGTCGATTACTACCTCTGCGGGCACGATCATAGCCGCGAAGTGACAGGCTATGGGAACGTCAAATATATCACGGTGGACTCCAGCACGGATGCCGAACCGAACCCGTTCTACATGGTGATGGAAATGGGACAGCACGTGAACTATGAGTTCATCAGTCTGCTGCCGCGGCCTTAATTAGCGACAACCCTTGAAGGCATTCTTGCCGACACTTACTGCGGGCGCCAGAACAGGCGTCCGTAAGTATTTGCAGTCCAGGAACGCTTCCGCGCCGATGGACTTGAGACTGTCGTTCCACTGCACCTCACGCAGGCTGCGGCAGTTAGAGAAAGCACCGTCCTCAATATACCTCAGCGAGTCGTTGAGCACCACTTTCTGCAGGTTGATACAATGCGCGAAGGCTCCGCTCTGCAGGCGCTTGACAGACGCAGGCAGGGTCACCTCTTCTAACATCTTACACTCGATGAACGCCTCCTGCTCGATCATGTGTATATGGTCTACGAGCACGATGCCGCGTAACTGCAGACAGTTGCGGAACGCCCGTACGCCGATACGGAACGTGGAGAGGGGAATATTGATCTTCTCTAACGCCAGACAACCGTCCAAGGCCTCGTCACCGATGGCATACAGTCCGTCCGGCAGGTCAATGCGGTAGAGTCGTGTACAACCCTGAAAAACCCGCTTCGGCAAGGAGTTGATTCCTGACGGTATAACGACCTTTCGCAACGCTGCACAACCCGCAAAGGCTTGGTCGCCCAGATGAACGAGCGTACGAGGCAGTTCGATTGCTTCGAGGTTGGAACAACCGGCAAAAACACCGTCGTCCAAGCGACGCAGATGTGCCGGAAGGGTGATGTTTCGTAAACCGCGACAGGTATAGAAAGTGGCTGGTTTGAGCACTTCGATCTTATCGCTCAGCACTTGTTCCTTCAGGTTCACGCACCCATAGAAAGCACCGGCTCCCAACTGCTCCAACTCCTGCGGTAAACGCGCATTCTTGAGCAGACTGCATCCGTAGAAAGCAAAATTACCTACGCTCTTCACCGTGTTCGGTATGATCACGTCCGTCAGTGCCTCGCAGTTCAGAAACGCCGCAGAAGGGATGGCGGCCACGGTGGCAGGAATAGTGACGGACTTGAGGTTCTTGCGGTTCGCAAAAGCCCGCTCGGCAATCAGGCGGATAGGAATCTTGTTCTTGAAGATATACTTGGCCGGCAGGTCGTTGTTGGTGGCAATCAGACAGTCGTCGATGATGAGCGCACCTTTCTTCCATTTCTTCTCGTTATTATAAATTCCCGAACCGGTGAACGCGTCTTCGCCGATAGCGGTGATACTCGTCGGGATAACCACTTTCTGCAGGTTCTTGCAGTCGCGGAACGTCTCATGATCGATGCGCGAGATGCAGGTCGGCAGCTCGACACGCACGATGGTCTTGTTCCCCTGAAAAGCACCGGCTGCTATCAGACGTGTTCCTTCCGGCACTACAAAACGCGGTTTGATGGTCTTATCCGTGGCAATTAGGATCGAGTCAATCCATAGACAACCCTCTGCCCAGTTGGCTTTGTTGAGCATAATACCCGTGCCGTCAAAAGCAGAACGGTACACGCGCTCGATGGTACGCGGAAGCACGATAGTCGTCAGGTTCTTACAGCCCTTGAAGGCCTTGTCCCCCACGGCGGTGACGGTGTAGGTGTGCTGTCCGACCACGATGGTCTCGGGAATAAGCAGTTCTCCCGATGCTTTCGGGTTAAGCGTCACTTCGGCCGTCAGATGGTTGTCATCAACGGTGTAATTGATATCCTGATACTGCGCGTTTTCTGCCTTAACGGATAAGGCGGCGACCAGTAGCGTCATACACAGCGTCGCCCGTTTGAATAAAGAGTTGACCATCTTTGATGTATTTGTAATGGGTGATTGGTAATGGGTGATTTTCAATGCCGGATGCGGGCATAGTGATACCCAGTTGGTAGAGTATTGCATTCTCGATGAGTTTCTTGCCGTCCGTAGTAAGATGGGCGGTTGAATATTCGCTGACGCCAATCATAACGATGTCATTGGATAGTATCGCGATGGCGGACGCGGTAGGATTAGAGATCGGGGTGCCGATTGTCTGCACGGTGCCGTCAAAATTCCATTCACTAATGGCCGTCACCGCATTAGTGTTGCATTGCGAGAAGAGTTGTATCTGACCATCCGTGATGGTCAATCCTCGAAAAAGCGGATGTTCTGGTTGGTTTACTGCGACCAGCAGATCACTTGTGTTGATAGCTGTTCCCCATGACCAGACGCCTTGTTTGAGCAACCAGGGCTTGAGCAGTACTTTCGGTTGATTATTATCTTTGAGTGGCGTAAAACCTGCAGCCGAGGAGGAGGGCTTGCAACCCAGCACGATGACTTCGTAGGGACTGTAGTCGATAGTAGGGTCAGTAGCTTCGGTCACAACAATCCATAGACTGTCATTCTGTCGCAGATACTGGAGAAGCGGCTTGTCTTCGCTGGCATCGGGCAGGGTGACGAATGCTACGGCATGCGTGCCGACGGGTTGAACTGCCGGAACGGTGTCTTCGGGAATGGTATCCGGCCGATGTTCCTCGCCCGGCGCTTCGTAGCATCCCAGATCGGGTGCCGAGCCGTTGTACCATAGATTGACATCAATGCCGGCATCTATGAGCGCGGATCCGTCCCGCAACTGCATGAAGTCCACTTCCGGCAGACTGCCGTCAGCCTGTCGTGCGGAGAGGATTTGTGTGGTGTCGAGCGAACGAAAGTCGGTAGCAGAGACGGAGAAACCATTATTCCATGTGTTATGGTCGTTAGCCATTACGTTTTTTGACTTATACGAATCACCATTCTGACCGGCCAGGCTGATGCAGTTCTGGATAGTATTGGTGCCGTAGGCGGTGGTAAAACCGTAGTTGTAGGCGTTCTGGTAGGCCGAGCAGTTATAGACCCACATGGTGCCACCGTTGTTGTTCTGGTCGAAACCGCGTGCATAATTACCAACTGCCAGGCAGTGGTGGATGAGGATCTTATGGTCCGTATATTGACCGCCCATCTTGAAACCGTTGCCGTTGCCCTGGCAGGGGTAGTGGTCAAGCGAGATGGTGATGGTCTGGCCGTAGCGGTCGGTCATCTGGGCGCCCACCTTGCTGTCGAACCACGACTTGTCGGTGGTCAGCGCACGCGGGTTTTGGCTCATGTCGTAGTACGGGCATCCGTTCATGAAGCAGATACAATCCTCAATGATGGTCTTGGACGAACTGACGCGTTGAAAGAAGTCCCATCCGTCATCGCTGTTGTTCCATGCGCGACAACCGATATAGTGGTTGCCCGCTCCGCTGAACTGCTTATCAGCAAAGCCGTCGGCATTTCCTCCGAAGTTAGCTGTGGCGCCCGACATCGTTTTATAGTCGAAATTGTCGTGGCTATCCACGTTGAGGATGGTGTTGTTGCCGCCTTTCTTCATCTGGCAACCTGTATCGGCCGAACCGTATATGTCCAGTCGCTCGAAGAGGCAGTACGAGCCTTCGCAGTAGAGGTTGTTCTTGCCCGACCAGGCGATGGTGAGGTCGCGCAGATGGATGTACAAGGCGTCGGCATGGATGGTGATACCACGGGTGCCGTAGGCCACTTTATGAAAATCGAGTATCGGCGTCTCACCCGGAACACCGGCGATGACGATACGCTTTTGTGCCGAACCCTGTTTGTTAATGCTGATCTTATCCGTAAACTCGTACGTTCCGCCCAGCAGATACAGGGTATCGCCCGGATTATGGAGCATGCTGACACCGGCGGCAAAAGTGGTTGGTGAGAAATAGGAACTGCCGTCCCCACCGCCGTCAGGAGAAGCGTAGCGGGTAGTGGCATTCATCGAGGCTGCAAGCGTAGTGAACAACATCACCAGGGCAAGCACGTTCATGTCTTTTCGCATCTCCATAATAAAATACATTCTGAGACGAATGATCGTTAACCACAGGATATATTTGCCTTTCCACGAAGCGTACGGAAGGCGGTTATGCAACTCTTCCAACACGCGTTTCTGTGCGTCTAAATGCACACGCGAAGTAGTGCTGTCGGGGTTCTTGGTGTACAGGTAACCTGCATAACGAATCTGACGGCAGCTCGCTCCACTCAGCCACAGATCGGCCGAGAAAATCACATCTTCATAAATCATCCCTCCTTCAAACCGGATGTTTCGCAGCGCGCTGCGGCGGTAGAGTCGCATGCACGGCGAGGTGTAGCGGTAGCGGTGTTCCGGCAGTTGGCGAATACCTACGCGCCAACCTTTGTCTTCCGTGTCCGACGTGCGTCGGTAACCACTCTGTACATAGTCTACGCCCTTGATAGCCTTCAGATGACGATTGCACCAGTCCGGCGCGATACGGTCGTCCGCGTCCACAAAAGCGATATACTCACCCGTGGCTTGCTCCATGCCCAAGTTACGAGCGATGGATTGACCGGAGTGCTGTTGGGTGAACAGCAGGATCTTACGCAGCGGGTCTTCGGCATGCTTCTTGGCGTACGCCTGCGCGATGCTAAGACTGTTGTCAGTACTGCCGTCGTTAACCAGAATGATCTCCAGCGGTTCAGTCGTGGTCTGCCCTAAGAGCGAGTCGATACAGTCCGTCAGATATTTCTCGGCGTTATAGATAGGTACGATAAAACTGATCATACTATATGGTTTATGATGTTTTCAATTTGTGCACTTTGTGCGGAACGGGAGAAAAGTGCTTTATGTTGTACTTTCCGGCGTGTAAACCCGTTAGTCTTCCATTCGCGGTATATTGTGTCTATATATTTCTTTACACTTTGCGCATCGCTTCCGGCTAAGCCTGCTTGTGTCTCGTTGATCACTTGCGCAAGGCACTCTTCGTCGCTGCGAACACAAAGAACGGGTTTCTCCACTCCCAAAGCCTCGTAGAATTTGGTTCCCATGATACCGTGTGCACCTTCCGGTGTACTTTGGCAGGTGAGCACCAACAGAATAGACGAACGGTGGAGTAGGGGTAACAATTCGGATTTCGGGATATAACCGTTTACTTCGCATACTTCAGTCAGTCCGTATTGTGCAGCCAATTCGCGGAGGGGTTCAATCGAGGCGCCGTCTATATGGAAGATGAGTCGAAGATCCTGTCGCATGGTCGGCTGCTCAATAAGCAGTTGTTGCAAGGCCTCAAAGAGTAAACGCGGATCGCGGAAAAGAAGATTGTATATCTTTCCGGCATAGGAGATAATGAAGGAGTCGCTTTTTATATCCCGAGGATAAAACTCCTGCTCGTCAAATCCGTTGTAGATGAGATGTGTCTTGGGATTGATGTGTGCTAATAAATCGCGGTGCCAAGGAGAGATGGTTATGACTTCATCGGCGGCAGTTAATACCTTGTTCCGTTTGCGTATATTCCATTGGGTGAAGATACGGTGAATCCATTGATTAATAGCGCGTGCGCTGCCTACGGTGTGTGTGTGGTACGGGAGGTTGCCAAACTGTTCTGCCAGATCACGGATATCTACGACAAAAGGCTTGTTGTATTGGCGTGCCAGATACATAGTCGTCTGCAGCGGGAAATAATAGCAAGTACTGCAAAAGATCACATCGTATTCCGCTACGTTCACTTGCGCTTCAATGAAGGTCCTAAATTGTCGTTCCCGTACATCAAAGAGTTTATCCGCAACATACTTGTATACCGTGTTTCCGGATTGATAATAATGTGTCTGATACCATTCCCCGAAGGGCATAGAGAAGGGCTGCACACCTTGCTCACAGTCGCTGAAGACCGTACAATTCCAATCGCTGTCACTCAGATGGCGACAGAGACTTACGATGCGCGGTGCATAGGCCGGAGGAGCGATGCTATCGGTTAGTATCAAGATACGTTTGGACATAAGATGTGTATTATTTGTTCGGCGCTGTGACCATCCCCGTATTCGTTAATCTCTTTGGTGTCGAAAGGCATGGAGAGCGCATGAAGGATAGATGCGGTCTCTGTTCCTGTCAATCGATTCCAGCCCGCTTGAACGGTCTCGTTCCACTCAGTCTCATTACGTAGCGTGATGCACGGAGTGCGTTGAAAATAAGCCTCTTTCTGCATTCCTCCGCTATCGGTCAATATATATTTTGCTTGGCGCTCCAACACTAACATCTCCAGGTATCCCACCGGTTCGATGACGCGTATATTCGTCGCCTGAGCGAGTAGTCGCTGCAGTGCCGGAACGGCTTGTACGGTCTTCTTGGTGTGCGGGTGAAGCGGTAAGAGTACCGGCATCGGAATCTGTGATAGCGCCTGGATGATGTTTGTCAGCGCCTGTTCATTCTCCGCCGTAGAGGCGCGATGAATAGTGGCGAGCGCAAATGGTTGGACTTGCAACCCGTATTGAGTTAAGACGTCTTCTTGCTTTGACTCTTCCGGTGTGAACAGCAGCGCGGCATCGTACATAACATCCCCTACGTGATATACTTGCCGAGTGATGCCCTCGCGATGTAGATTTTCTACGGCCGTGCGAGTAGGGCAGAACAACCACGTGGCTATTCGGTCCGTCGCGATACGGTTGTGCTCCTCCGGCATCGTGTTGTTAAAACTGCGCAGACCCGCTTCTATATGCGCCACCGGGATAGCTAACTCGTTCGCGGCTTCAGCCCCCGCCAAGGTGGAGTTCGTATCTCCATAGACGAGTACTACATCCGGTTGTTCAGCTTGCAGAATAGGCGTGATGACGGTTTTCATCGTCGCCGTGTTATTGCCACAATCTAAGTGCCACTTGGGAGCAGGAAGAGCTAACTGATCAAAAAAGAGTTCACTCATGTTGTAGTCATAGTGCTGACCTGTATGCAGGATCGATTCCTGTATATCCATGCCTCGTGCAGCCATCTGTCGAATCGCTCGACTGACTACGGCCGCTTTGATAAATTGCGGTCTGGCTCCTATGATTGTGATGATTTTCATCCGATGAGGGATAGTACTTTAGGGTATAACGAGCGGTGGTAAGTATCCGGGGTAAGGATACTGTTATGCCATAACAGACACAGGTCGCCGTGATGCATCTTGACCTTGGTGATCAGTCGTTCGTAAAGGAAATAGGCCTCATCTTCCGTCAAGCCCATGTAATTGCTCTGACTCAAGGTGTTATCCATGACGAGCAACGGGTGCATGGTCAGTGAGGTCAGTGTATAGGTGTAAGGGTTGATCCACCGTACGGCACGAGAAGTCTGCAAACGGAATCCCGCCTGATCGGCGAATCCCATGGTGAAATCATCCGTATAACCTGCCTTCACCAATCGGCTCCACTGACTGTTGGAACCCGTCAGGTAATGCGAACGGTGCAGTGTGCTGATCGGGTGTTTCGGGAGGTCGCCATAATAACTGCTGTGCACACCGAACGTAGCGCCGGAGTCTGCTAACATCTGTTTGAGACGCTTGAAATCTCGTCCGCGCAACTTATACTGCGGGTAGTCGTACCCTTTGCCGTCTGTCTGTTTGACGAAATAGATCGTCTCGGCTTGCGGTACACGTGCGTCTTGCTCTATGAGCCACGGGAAAGTGTAGAGCGGGTCGTTATGAATGTCCCGCCATGCGCTCCTCACACGCTCTCCTTCGCCACGCAGGATGCCACCGACGGCACCGCGTAATGAGCGATACTGACTGATGGTGTCTATATCGTGGGTGAGGTATATATGTCCGAACCCGGGTGAAGGCAGCGGACAGTTGAGTAACTTGAGCAGCAGTCGTGCATGTTCGTCCAGCAGCGGTATCTGCAGGCGGTTTTTCTGACCTAAGATAGAGTACTCTGCCAGAAAACGATCGTGTTTATCACGCTCCGTGTTGAACGTCTCTTCGGCACGGGAGATGAAGAAGAACGTGTTATACACGATGTCCGTACGAATGATCGCCTTACCTTTCGCAGGGGTCTCCACACGCACCTTATCCATTTCCGGTAACACGATGTGATAACCCAACTTACCGTTAGGCACGATGATCACGTCATGGTCCTCAAGTGCTTTCTCATCCGCGGTGTACGCCACGCGTTTGGCCGCCTGCTCATCCCCGTAACATAGCCACGTGATGATGTAATCCACTATTCGCTTAGTATCTGCCATTCGTATAGTTTTTGTTCTATCTGGTGTTTGATGGTTTCGTATCGTTGGAAATTCTCTGCCGTCTGGTTTTCCTGCAAAGCCAATAGAGCCTCCATCTCTTTCTGCTGGTTCTCCAGTGCTGTGATGGCGTCCTCCACTTCCGCAATCATCTTTTCTTTCTTGCGCTTCTCCGCCGCTGCAGCTTTCTGTGCTGCATAGTCCTCTTTGGAACTGCTCATGCCATCCTCTCTTCCCTTTAGGGAGGAGGTGGAGGTAGGCTTTTCTTTCCTCTCCAACTCCTGCAGGTTATCTATCTTCTTTGCCCGCAGGAAATCGTAGATGCCACCTAGATGCTCTTTCACACGTCCGCCTCCGAACTCATAGACCTTGCTCACGAGGCCATTCAAAAAGTCGCGGTCGTGACTGACGCATATGAGGGTTCCGTTGAAATCCTGCAGTGCCGCCTTGAGCACGTCCTTACTTTGCATGTCGAGGTGATTAGTCGGCTCGTCCAGAATCAACAGGTTACACGGCTCGAGCAACAACCGTATCATCGCCAATCGACTTCGTTCACCGCCACTCAGCACCTTCACTTTCTTCTCGCTCGCTTCACCTCCGAACATGAACGCACCGAGTATATCGCGAATCTTGGTGCGTATATCACCGACAGCCACATAATCGATCGTCTCGAATACCGTCAGGTTCTCATCCAGCAGCGCAGCCTGGTTCTGCGCGAAATAACCGATCTTGACGTTATGTCCGATCTTGAGGTTACCCAAGTAATCCAACTGCCCCATGATACACTTGACGAGCGTTGTCTTTCCTTCGCCGTTCTTACCGACGAATGCCACTTTCTCGCCTCGGCGAATAGTGAACGTCACGTCATGGAAGACGTTATGCTCGCCGAAATCCTTACGCAGATCTTCGATGATGAGCGGGAAATCACCGCTCCGCGGAGCAGGCGGAAAACGAAGATTCAACCGACTGGTGTCTTCCAAGTCCACCTCCAGACGCTCTAATTTCTCTAACTGCTTGATGCGGCTCTGAACCTGCACGGCTTTGGTGGCTTTGTAGCGGAAGCGCTCGATGAACTCCTCCGTGTCGGCAATCATCTTCTGCTGGTTCTGGTAGGCACGAACCTGTTGCTCGTGACGCTCCTTGCGCAGTTCGACAAACTGGCTGTAATTGACATTATAGTCATAAATCCTACCGAGGGTGATCTCGATCGTGCGACCACACACATTATCGATGAAAGCACGGTCATGACTCACCATCAGCACCGCCGACGGACTGGTCTTCAGAAAATCCTCCAACCACTGAATAGACTCGATGTCCAGATGGTTCGTCGGCTCGTCTAATAGCAGTAGATCCGGATGACGGAGCAGGATCTTCGCCAACTCGATACGCATTCTCCATCCTCCGGAGAACTCACTGCACGGCCGGTCAAAATCTTTCCGCTCAAAACCCAGACCGATAATCGTGCGGTCCATCTCAGCGATGAAGCGTGCCTCATCCCCGTAACCCGTAACCTGTAACCCCTCATCCTTTACCCGCATCACTTCTTCCCGCAGCGTTCGGTCATCCTGGAAGAGCATCACCTGCGGCAGATAACCGATGGTCATTTCCGTTTCCCGACTGATACGACCTGCCGTAGGTTGGTACTCTCCTGCAATCAAACGCAATAAAGTCGTCTTACCCGCACCGTTCTTACCAACCAGCGCGATGCGTTCCTTACGGTTGATAAGGAAGGTAATATCGTCCAACACCGGGCGGGACGAGAACTCCATACTCAAATGTTCAACACTAAGCATTCGTGCCGTACAGTTTCTTGTTGATGATCCGCCAAAGGATGAGTGTCATAACCGTCGCTATCGCAAAATCGCTAATGACCAGCACCCACATGTTCCAGTTGCGTCCAAGGATGCCCCATCCGATGAAGATCAGGCTGACGGAGAGCAACACGCAGGTCGTTTGTATATGATTCAGACCTGTCCGTAAGAGCAGGTGGTGAATGTGATTCTTATCAGGATTAAACGGACTTCTATGCTGTTTGATACGCGTGAGGATAACACGCATCGTATCGAAAATAGGAACGGTCAGCACGCAGATAGCGACTGCCGGCGCTGCATTCATATGTAGCGTTTCCGGCACTACATGGTACGCATTGATCTCGCAGAAATGGAATACAAAAGCCGTTAGCAGATAGCCCAGCAGCAGACTGCCGCTGTCGCCCATGAAGATCTTCTCGCGATGACCGAACACGTTATAGATGAAGAACACCGCTAACGAACCGACCATACAGATACCCAAAACCGACCAACTCACATCGCCTGCCAAACCGAAATACACGGCGAAGAAAAGGCAGTACAAGATACCTAAACCGCTCGCCAGACCGTCTATGCCGTCAATGAGGTTGACGGCGTTGATGATAGCTACCAGCACGAAGAGCGAGAGAAGGTAACTGGGAATGATACCGATCTCCGTAATGCCGAACAAGCCGTGCAGATGGGTGATGCGCAGGTCTGCAAAACCGATGAGTGCGATGCCGGCTAAGGCTTCGCCTAACAACTTAGCCAGCGGTGTGAGGATCAGCACGTCGTCAATAAAACCAACGGCCATGATCGCGAACAGACCTACTAAGAAAAACTGACTCTGGTTCAGCTGGTTGTATTCAAACAACAGATAGGTCAGCATGAAGCTGAAGCATATATTGAGACCACCTATGTTTGGCACTTCGCCGGTGTGACTCATTCGTTTGTTCGGACGCACGACAAATCCTTTCGCCTTCGCCATGCGCACCACCAACGGCATACCGATCAAACCCAGCACAAAACTGACCAGACCGATGAGATAACTATGTTGCAGAAAAAACGTTTGTATCATTGTGGATCTAATTGTTCGTAAATAGAGTTGTTACTGATATATTCCGGTACCAGTTGTTTCATCAACTTGACGGTCGTGAACGGTTTACTCAGACGGCTGGTCTGGATCAGAGTATCGACCTGCGTGCTGACCTCGTCAAAATCAAACTCCCGTACACGCGCCACCATGATCTTGTCGTTGGCTGTCGGCAAGGTTGTCTCTTTCTGGTTAAGCAACTCTTCATACAGTTTCTCACCCGGACGAAGACCCGTGAACACAATCTGAATATCTTTTTCCGGCGTGTAACCTGCCAGGCGAATCATGTTACGCGCCAAATCCAGGATCTTCACCGGTTTACCCATGTCGAACACGAAGATCTCTCCACCTTCGCCTAACGTTCCGGCCTCCATCACCAGACAGCACGCCTCCGGGATCGTCATGAAATAGCGGATGATATCCGGGTGTGTGACGGTCAACGGTCCTCCGGCCGCGATCTGTTTGCGGAAATACGGGATGACCGAACCGTTACTGCCGAGCACATTACCGAAACGCGTCGTAATGAACTTCGTGCAATCAGGATTCATAGCGTGTAACTTACGGAAGAGCGACTGCACGTATATCTCCGCGATACGCTTGCTGGCACCCATGATATTCGTTGGGTTAACCGCCTTGTCTGTAGAGATCATTACAAAGCGCTGCACACCGTACTTAACCGACATGTCGGCCATGTTTTTCGTACCGGCTACGTTCGCCTGGATCGCTTCGTTCGGGAAACTCTCCATAAGTGGCACATGCTTGTAAGCCGCTGCGTGATACACAACATCCGGTCGCATCTCGCTGAACACCTGTTCGATACGTGTCCTATTACGAACGTCCGCTATAACGGGGATAAAACGTGCTTCCGGGAATTGTTTGCGCAGGTCTAACACCAAGTCGTGCAGCGGTGACTCCGCTACCTCCAGCAGGATGGTCACCTGCGGTGCGTACTGTTGGATCTGCCGTACTAACTCACTACCGATACTTCCGGCTGCACCGCTGACGAGTACCACTTTATTCTGTATGATCTGACGCACGTTCTCCGTGTTGATCTTGATCTGCGGTCGCTCCAATAAATCCTCGATACGAATAGCTTCCACACGTCCAATACGCTGCGTGTCGATCTCTTCGATATTGTCCCACTGTGTGAAGTACGGCGTGGTCAGAATGCGGATGTTATGGTCGATGAACACCTGCAGGTCTTTGGCCGGATCGAGTTCCTTCATTTTCAACGGCGAGACAATCACATGATTGATGCCATGCTGACTCATCCAGTCAAACAACTTCTCATTGAGCAAGCGAACTCGCAGACCTGCCAGATCATAACCGTAACGTTCTCCCTCATTAGCGATGAATCCCACCGGACGATAGGGTGCATAACCTGCCGAACGGAGCATCTTAGCGATAGCGATACCTGCTGCTTGCGTGCCGTAGATCATGGCGCGCGGACTGCCTTGCGTACGCTCCATACTCTCACTGAGCGTCTTCACACCCGCGCGAAGCGAGAAGAGCAACACAAACGAAGTGGGTACATACACGAACAGCACCGTGTTCAAGATCGGATGCCAACCTTCTACGTACTGGAAAATACCATTCATCGCTGACAGCACAAAACCCGTGCAGAGGCTGGATAACAGCACTTTGATCGTATCGATAAAGGTCGAATAACGCAAAATACCCGAATAGGTGTGGAATGCCCAGAACGCCACCAACTGCACTCCCATCACCACCAGATATTGTATACCAATAGAGATCGGTTGGTTGCTCAACTCCAGGTAATGCAGAAATCCGCTGCCGACCCACACACTCAACCAGAAAGCCAGTGTGCTAAGCGCAATATCGATCATCAGCACACCCCAACGCGGCAGATAGTTCATCTGCGGTATTCGCGCAAAGATATCCGAGTGATGCAGCTCGTCTAAGTTATTTTGTTTCATATAGTTGTATTTCTTCCTTGTTCAATAATCGTCTTCAGATAATGCCCGGTATAACTGTCTGCGCATTGTGCCACCTCTTCCGGTGTACCGCAACAAACGATATTACCGCCTTCTGTACCGCCTTCCCGACCCAAGTCAATCACATGGTCTGCCGCCAGAATAACGGCGGGATTATGCTCGATGATGATCACCGTGTGACCCTTGCTGATGAGCCTGTTCAAGGCCTCGAGCAGAACTTCTATATCTCTGTGATGCAGACCGGTTGTCGGTTCGTCGAACACAAAAATCGTCGGATCACCTTCTTCCTGCGTCAGGAACGAAGCTAACTTCACGCGCTGACTCTCGCCTCCGGATAGCGTACTACTGCTCTGACCTAACTGGATATAACCGATACCGACGTCCTGCAGCGGTTTGAGCCGTTTCACGATACGCTCGCATGCCGGATCTTCGCTGAAGAAATCCACGGCCTGATTGACGGTCATGCACAGTATATCGTATATCGACTTACCGCGGTAATGGACGTCTAACACATCCTGCTTGAACCGCCTTCCGTGGCATTGTTCGCACTCGAGTATCAAGTCCGCCATGAATTGCATCTCGATCGTGATCGTTCCTTCGCCTTGACACGCCTCGCAGCGGCCACCCGGTGTGTTAAAACTGAAATGCGCCGGAGTGAAACCTAACTGCTCTGCCAGTTGTTGCTCGGCGAACAGGCGACGGATCTCGTCGTACGCCTTAAGATACGTCACAGGATTACTACGACTCGACCGACTCAGCGGGTTCTGATCCACGAACTCAATATCACGCATCAACTGCAGACTGCCGTGCAGATGACCGAAATCACCCGTGTGTTCGGCAAAAACACCTCCGTAATGCTTCTTAAGCGCAGGGTAGAGTACCTTGCTCACGAGCGAACTCTTACCGCTACCGCTCACACCCGTCACCACCGTCATTACATGCAGCGGAAAACGTACCGTGAGGTTCTTCAGGTTGTTCTCGCACGCACCTTCCACCTCGATATAATTGCTCCAATGACGCCGCTGCTTCGGGATCTTGTACGTGAACAACTCCGGTCGCGGTTTGCCTTCATACACCACCTCTCCGCCGTGCCGACCGGCCTGCGGACCGATCTCAATCACGTGATCTGCGGCAGCGATGATATCTTCGTCATGCTCCACCACCACAATCGTATTACCCAAATCCCGTAACTGCTTCAGCACGTGTATCAACCGCTCCGTGTCACGCGGGTGCAGACCGATAGACGGCTCGTCCAGCACGTACAGCGAACCCACCAGACTGCTACCTAACGATTTGGCCAGACTGATACGCTGACTCTCTCCACCCGACAGGGTGTTGCTCTGCCGGTTCAAGGTCAGATAACTCAGACCCACATCTTTCATGAACTGCAACCTGCTCTTGATCTCTTTGATTACGACATCAATCATCTGCATCTCTGTCGGACTCAGTTGCAAGTCATTGAACCACTCGTCCAATTCCGAGATGGTCATCGCGCAGATCTGTTGGATCGATTTACCATTGACCTTGACGTAGTTGGCCTCCTTGCGTAAGTGGAACCCACCGCACACAGGACAAGTGGTCTTGCCCTTGAACCGCGCCAACATCACTTTGTATTGGAGTTTGCTGTACTGCTGCTGCTCCATCTCTTTGAAGAACACATGCAGTCCGCGGAAATATTCATTACCCGTCCAGAGCAGTAGTTTCTGCTCGTTGGTCAGGGCGTAATACGGCGTGTGGATCGGAAAATCAAACTTCGCTGCGTTATACACCAACTCGTCCTGCCACTCCCGCATCTTCTCGCTCTGCCAGCAGGCTAAGGCTCCTTCGTAGATCGTCTTGGACTTATCCGGCACCACCAGATCCGGATCGATACCCATCACCGAACCGACTCCCTTACACTCCGGACAGGCTCCTACAGGACTGTTGAAATCAAACAGGTGCTCACTCGGTTCAATGAACTGTATACCGTCTGCCTCAAAGCGCTCGGAGAACACTTTCTCTTGCTTGTCCACCCACACGCGGCATTCACCTTTACCTTCAAAGAACGCCGTCTGCACACTGTCCGCAAAGCGGTTACTCGTCGCCGGTTCATGATCGACTACCACACGGTCCACTAACAGATACGCCTCGTGTCCTTCCGCTTTCTGCCATACATGATCGTCTATGCGCACCGTGTCGCCGTCAATAAGCAGACGACTGAATCCCTGACTCTGCCACAGAGCGATCTGCTCCTTGAGCGTCCGGTCTTCGGACAACACAATCGGACTCAGCAGGTATAGCCGAGTATCCATCGGCTGACTTTCCATGAACTGCACGACGTCACGGATCGTGTTCCTGCGTACCTCTTCTCCGCTTATAGGTGAGTACGTGTGGCCCACGCGCGCGAAAAGAAGCTTCAGATAATCGTATATCTCCGTCACGGTACCTACCGTCGAACGAGGGTTACGACTCGTCACTTTCTGCTGGATAGCGATTGAAGGCGGGATGCCCTCGATCTTCTCTACATCCGGTTTTTGCATGCGACCCATGAACTGTCGCGCATAGGCGCTGAGGCTCTCTACATAACGACGCTGACCTTCGGCATACAACGTGTCGAAAGCCAGCGAACTCTTGCCGCTGCCACTCACACCCGTGATCACCACCAACTTATTACGCGGTATATTAACCGAAATATGCTTCAGGTTATGGGTGTTGGCACCTTCTATGTGGATCACTTCTTGCAAGCCGCCTCTGCTTCTTCTCGCAACTGCTTAAAGGCCGTTGTGGTGGTGTCTAACTGTGCCTGAGTCAGCTTAGGAATGCGAATCGGTGTTCCTACGTCAATATGACTCGGGTTACTGATCACGTCGCGGTTTGCGTTGTAGATGTACGGCCAATAGACTTTCGAACCGTAATAACGCTTCGAGATCCAAGTCAGACGACTTCCTTCACGAATAGCCTCGGTGGCAAGTAACCCTCCTTGTTCCTCTTCTTTCTCTTCTTCCCGCACCTCTTTAGCCTCTTCTTCCGAAGCCGCTAAGAACTCCGCGAGGATCTCGTCTTGCGACAACTCGCCTTCCGGAATCAACTCCTTTTCCGCATCGGTCTCATCAACAACAGGCTCTTCGGCCTCCTGTGCCACTACCTTCGGTTGTTCTGCCACCTGCTCGGTCTGAGTCGGCTTGATGAACGAACGAATAATGTCACTCAACTCCTGACGAAGGAAGAAATATCCGGCTGCAAGCATGGCTATCAGAACCAACATGCAGATCAACGTGTCGCGCCAGAAATGACTCTTCTTCTTTTTCTTTTCTGGCTCATGCACGATAATCGGCTCATACTCCGGTTCCGGCTCGGGTTCTTTAACTGGTTCCGGCTCTGGTTCGGGAACTACCACAGGTTCCGGTTCGGGAACTACAACTGGCTCTGGTTCCGGCTCTGTAGACGCTCTCGGACTTTGTCCGAGTTCGCCTAAGATATCTACGATCTCCTCGGCCTGCGCACCTAACTTCTGTATCGGGTCAATCAAATCACCCTTCCCTTCAGGGGAGGGGAGGGGTGAGGCTCCCATCTCCACCAACTCCTTCACGCCTGCTTCCGGTGTGAAAGCCAACTTGTTATAGCCCTCGATCAGGATATCTTCTCCCGTCGTTACATTCACGCTCTTACGTGGCGCAACAGCCTGCACGCGGAAAGTACCCAAACCGTTGATCTTCACTTGTTTTTCCGTCTTCAGCGCCTCTACCAACTGTGCCTGTATCGCACCTAAAAAGACACCGGCCTTCTTCTCGCTCACACCTGCGCGCGTGGCGATAGCCTTACGCAATTCCGTCCAACTCAATTTATCTGCCATAATCATAGATTTTTGAGTTCATCTTTCACGTTAGCCACCGGTCTGAATACCAGTTGGTTTTTACTCGGCGCAACAGTCCGCTCACCCGTACGCGGATGAACGATCACACGCTCCTTGCGCTCCTTGATCTCCAGCACACCTAAGCCCTGCAACTGTATTGCCTTGCCTGCCATCAGATTCTCACGAATGACGGCATTCATCGCGCTTAGCATCTGCTCCGTTTCTTTCTTACTCAATCCCGATTCACTCGAGATCAAGCCGATAAATTCTTTCGTTAGCATGGTATATTGTTATATTATTTCTCCGTATAAATCAAATTCTTCTGCCTTCGTTATTTTTACGTCGTAAAAATCCCCGATAACCGGTAAACGCTCACCGCTCACCGTTATCAGCACTTCGCAATCCACCTCCGGACTGTCAAACTGCGTTCTTCCAATCGCATAATCTCCCTCAATCCGGTCAATAATTACGCGTTCGGTCTTACCCACAAACTTACCCATCAACTCCCCGCTTATCTCCTGCTGAATAGCCATCAACTCTGCCACGCGCGCGTCCTTCACCTCCTGCGGTACATCGTCCTTATAGTGCTTGTTGGCGTACGTGCCTTCCTCGTCCGAGTACGCAAAACAACCCATCCGCTCGAACCGCATCTCCTTCACCCACGCCTTCAGCTCTTCAAAATCCTCCTCCGTCTCTCCCGGGTGTCCCACTAACAACGTTGTCCTTATACAAATACCCGGCACTTTCTCTCGGATCTTCCGTATCAACTTATCCTGCTCCTCCCGCGTGATGTGCCTCCGCATCAACCCCAACATATGATCCGTACAATGCTGCAACGCGATATCCAGGTATTTGCACACATTCTTATGCTTCGCCATTACGTCCAACAACGCTTCCGGAAAATCCGTCGGGTACGCGTAATGCAGTCTTATCCATTCAACCCCCTCTATCTGCGCCATCTCATCCACCAACTCCGGTAAAAGATGTTTCCCTTCTCCTTTCACCTTTAGCCTTTCACCTTTATAAAGATCCAACCCGTAACTACTCAAGTCCTGCGCAATCACATTCAACTCCTTCACGCCTTGACTCACCAACCACCGTACTTCCTCTAATATCTCCTCCTTCGGCCGGCTGGTATGCCGTCCCGTGATCAGCGGTATCGCGCAGTACGAGCACATTCGGTTACACCCCTCACTGATCTTCAAATATGCGTAGTGTTTGGGAGTCGTCAGATGCCGCTCATATATACTGCAACCCTCCAATAAGCGCTTGTCCTCACTCAAAACCGTGCGGAGCGTGTTGGGGACGCGGAGCCGGAGTTCGGGGCAGAACGTTTTTGATGAGGATAGAGCGCTTACCATGTTCATAAAATCGAACTTCCCATAATACGCATCCACCTCCGGCAACTCCGCCTCTAACTCCGCCCTATACCGTTCGCTCAAGCACCCCATCACAATCAGCTTCTTCAACTTCCCCTTTTTCTTCCGCTCCGCCATCTGCAGGATCATATTAATACTCTCTTCCTTCGCATCCCCGATAAACCCGCAGGTGTTAATCACGCACACTTCCCCCTTCGGCTCTTCCGCATCGTGCACACAGCGCCATCCTGCCGCCTCTAACTGCCGCATCACACGCTCTGCATCCACCAAATTCTTCGAACACCCGAGCGTTATAAAATCTATCTCTCCTTTTTTCACGTTAGTTACCCAAATCGCAGTGGAACTTCAACCGCACGAGTCGTACATGCATCTCATCGTAGTAATCCTCGCCGAGCTCATCCATGGCCTTGCGTATATTATCGTCCTCAGCGTTCTTGAAGTAGTCGTAGATCTCCTCTTCCTCGTCCGGATCCACCACCTCCTGAATGAAATAATTGATGTTGATCTTCGTTCCGCTGAACACGATCGCCTCCAACTCATCCATCATCTCCTCCATACTCATACCGTTACTCTCGGCCAGGTCGTCCAGATCCACACGCCGGTCAATCGCCTGGATGATCTGTTTCTTGCGTGTCGATTTCTTGGCTACCGTCCTGATCCGCAGATCCTCCGGCCGGATGATCTCGTTCTCATCGACGTACTCCTTAATTATATGTAGGAACTCGTCGCCGTACCGTTTGGCCTTCGCTACACCTACACCCGGAATCGTCAACAACTCCTCCATGGTGATCGGGTAGGTAGTCGCCATCGCCTCCAGACTCGGGTCTTGGAAGATCACAAACGGCGGCACGTCGTTCTTCTTGGCAACCTTACGACGGATATCCTTTAATATCGAGAACAGCACCTCATCCGCCGCAGAACACGTCACGGCAGCACCGTCCATATCCATCTCATCGTCGTCCTGAACCTCGATCGGAACTTCGAACTTACCCGGTTTGCGCAGGAATTTCAGACCGTCCTTGGTTAATTTCAAGTCACCGTACGTGTCTACATCTTTCTTGATCATACCTGCCACCAGCGCTTGGCGAATGATCGCGTGTAGCGTACTTTCTTCTTCATCGCTCGCTGCACCGAAATTCTCCAAGTCCTCGTGGTGATAACTCATCACCTCAGCCGTTGTATTACCGTGTAAGATATCGACGATGTGTTCTGCTTTGTGTTTCTCTTTGACTTGCTGGATGGTCTCCAATATCAACTGCAGCAACTCGCTCGCATCCACCTGCTTGTAGGTCTTGCGGCAGTTATCGCAGTTACCGCATTTGTCCTCCGTGTACTCCTCGCCAAAGTAATGCAGCAGCAGTTTTCGCCTACAAATCGTACTCTCTGCGTAACTCTGCGTCTCGAACAGCAACTGGTTACCGATACCGATCTCTTTCGGCGTCTTGCCTTGTTGGAAACGACGAAGTCGTTCTATATCTTCCTGCGCGTAATAACAGATACACTGTCCTTCGCCACCGTCACGACCGGCACGGCCTGTCTCCTGGTAATAACCCTCCAGACTCTTCGGTATATCGTAATGGATGACGAACCGCACGTCCGGCTTGTCGATACCCATTCCGAAAGCGATGGTCGCTACGATTACCTGACACTCTTCCATTAGGAAGGCATCTTGGTTGGCTGTACGCGTCGCCGCATCCATTCCCGCGTGGTACGGGCGCGCACTAATTCCGTTCACCTTCAGCACCTCCGCCAGATCCTCCACTTCCTTGCGCGCGAGACAATAAATAATACCGCTCTTGCCTTCCATGCTGCGGATATAACGCACAAGGTCCTTATCGACATCTGCCGTCTTCGGACGTACTTCGTAATACAGGTTCGGTCGGTTAAAACTGCTCTTGAACACCGTTGCATCCGGCATGCCAAGATTCTTCTGGATATCTTTCTGCACCTTCGGCGTAGCCGTCGCTGTCAACGCGATAATAGGCGCCACGCCAACTCGCTGCACCATACTCCGTATCTGACTGTACTCCGGACGGAAATCGTGACCCCACTCCGAGATACAATGTGCTTCATCAACCGCATAGAAACTGATCTTCACACCGCGCAGGAAGTCCACGTTTTCGTTCTTCTGCAGACTCTCCGGCGCCAGATACAGCAGCTTCGTCTTACCCGCCAGCACATCCTCTTTCACGGCATTAATCTCACCTCTGCTCAGACTCGAGTTGATGAAATGCGCCACACCTTCCTCTTCCGAGTAGTTACGCATGGCATCTACCTGGTTCTTCATCAACGCGATCAACGGCGAGATAACAATCGCTACACCCTCCATCACCAATGACGGCAACTGATAACAAAGACTCTTACCACCACCGGTCGGCATCAACACAAACGTGTCCTTTCCGTCAATTACATTGCGGATGATCGCCTCTTGATTACCCTTGAACGTGTCGAAACCGAAATAGGTCTGCAGCGCATTAATTAAATCTTCATGTGTTATATTCATGACTAAAAATCCAATTTGGGCACAAAGATACAAAATATATTTTATATATGCAAATCTAAGCGACATTTTTTTGTATTTTCTCCTACCCAAATCCGAGCAATTACCTATCAATTACCTAGGCTTGCCCAAGGATCGCCCAAGGATCACCCAAGGATCGCCCAAGGATGGATGGCAATTTTTGACAAAAGCGTGCTTTATATGTATATATACTTAGTATATATACAGTTTTTGTACATATTCCAGCAAAAAACAATCATCCAATACCCTCTATTACCTCGATGATTTTATTCGCACGTTACGAAACATTTCGAAAAACGACTTTTTCTATTAAAAAAATGCATAAAACTCTTGCGTATTCCAAAAAAATGTTGTAACTTTGCAGCCGATTTGTAAAAATCGAAGCTTAAGCTTAATAGGAAATACTATGTTGAAACGGAATTTGTCCTTTACACAACTCTTTAATTTGAGTTTTGGTTTCTTCGGAGTTCAGATCGCTTATGCGCTTCAGAGCGCTAACATCTCCCGCATTTTCGCTACATTGGGTGCAGACCCCCACACCTTGAGTTTCTTCTGGATTCTCCCGCCACTGATGGGTATGATTGTGCAGCCGTTGGTTGGCAAGTATTCGGATAAGACCTGGAATCGTCTCGGTCGTCGTAAACCCTATCTGCTCGTGGGCGCGCTCATCGCTGTTGCCGTCATGGTGCTCCTGCCGAATGCCGGTAACTTCACTTTTGCGCAATCGGCTTTCCTCGGTCTCAATGCCGCAATGTGGTTTGGACTCTTCAGTCTGATGTTTCTGGATACCTCCATTAATATCGCCATGCAGCCTTTCAAAATGATGGTCGGCGATATGGTCAACGAGGAGCAGAAAGGTACGGCTTATGCCATTCAGTCGGCTCTCTGTAACGCCGGTTCGGTAGTTGGTTACCTCTTCCCGATTTTCTTTACATGGATTGGTATCGCCAACACAGCTCCCGAAGGTGTCATTCCTGATTCCGTCAAGTGGTCGTTCTATGCAGGCGCAGCGATTCTCATTCTCTGTTCGCTGTACACCTTTGCTACGGTGAAAGAGCTCAATCCTGAGGAGTACAAAGAGTTTCACGGTATCAAGGATAAGAAAGACGATGAACCGCAAGAAGAGAAAGGTTTCATCCAGCTTCTTAAAGAAGCTCCGTCCGCATTCTGGACAGTTGGTCTCGTGCAGTTCTTCTGTTGGGCTGCGTTCATGTATATGTGGACTTATTCGAACGGTACGATAGCTGTCAACTGCTTCGGCTGGGATGGTGTCAATGCGGCAGACGCAGCCTTCCAGGATGCCGGAGGATGGGTTGGAGTAGTCTTCTGTGTACAGGCTGTCGGTTCGCTCCTTTGGGCTGCTATCCTGCCGAAACTCGAGCATTGGTTCGGTAACAAGGGCGCGTACGCCATCTCGCTGGTCGTAGGTGCACTCGGCTTTATCTCCGTCTATTTCGTAACGAACGCATATGTCCTCTGGATTAGTTACGCTCTCATCGGTGCGGCTTGGGCTGCTATGCTGGCGCTGCCGTTCACGATCGTAACGAACGCTATCAAGGGTGGAAACATGGGCTATTACCTTGGCCTGTTCAACTGCACCATCTGTGTTCCGCAGATCGTTGCAGCCCTCTGTGGCGGACTTCTCCTTAAATATATATGCGCGCATGTACAAGCCGGAATGCTCGTCGTAGCCGGAGTACTCCTCCTCCTCGGCGCCGCTTCCGTCTTCGCTATCAAAGAGAAAGAATGATCCCACATGATCATGTGATCACGTGGTCTCGAAGTCACGAAAAACAAACACAACAAAATAACTAACAATCATTATGAAAAACAAAACACTCTCCCTTGGTTTGATGGCTTTGATGCTGGCGTTCAGCGTGGCCATCCAGGCGCAGATTACGGGTACCGTGTTAGAAGAAGCATCCGGCGAACCGGCTATTGGTGCCAGCATTCTTCAAGTAGGTACCACTAATGGTGTGATTACGGACTTTGACGGTAACTTCACACTCAACGTGCCCGAAGGTACCCAGATCCAGATCAGCTACATGGGTTTTGCAACGCAGACCCTGCCCGCTAAGAACGGTATGATCGTTCGTTTGGCAGAGGACACGCACCAACTGCAAGAAGTTGTAGCGATCGGTTACGGTTCGCAGAAGAAGAAAGAAGTGACGGGTTCTGTCGCTTCCTTGAAAGCAGAGGACTTCAACGCAGGTGTACAATCGAACCCCGTAGGTCTTCTCCAAGGTAAGGTTGCCGGTTTGAATATCAGCCGTACAACTTCTGACCCGACATCTACCGGTTACAACATCCAGATCCGTGGTTTCTCGACTCTTGGTCAAGGTACCGGTTCTAACCCCTTGTATATCGTGGACGGTGTGCCGACTGATAATATCGATAACATCTCTCCGGACGAGATCGCTTCTATGGACGTCCTCAAGGATGGTTCGGCTGCCGCTATCTACGGTACCCGTGGTACGAACGGTGTCATCCTCATCACTACCAAACGTGGCGCTGCTGCAGGTGGTGACAAAGCAGAGACCCAACTCGAGTACAGCGGTTACGTAAACGTAGCTTGGATCAACTCCTCGCTCGGAATGGCGAATGCTGAGCAATTCCGTAACCTCAGTGCAATGACCGGAGGCAAAGTCGCAGGTCTTGATCATGGTGCATCGACCGACTGGACGGCTGCTATCTCGCGTAAAGCAGCTATCACCCATAACCACAACCTGGCTATCTCGGGTGCGCACAGAAACTTCAGCTACCGTGCTTCTGTTAACTTCAAGGATGCACAGGGTATCGCGCTCAAGAACGGCCGTCGTGAGATCGTGGCTAAGTTGGCTGCTGATCAGAAAGCACTCAACGGTTGGCTCAAACTCCAATACGATGCAACCTACATGCACTATCGTAACGACTATTCCGATGATGCATTCTATACCCAGGCTGCCCTGTTGAACCCGACCATGCCGATCTACGACGAGACCTCGCCGAACGGTTACTATCAGGTTACCAACAGTGGTCAGAACAACCCGGTTGAGTACATGAACTACCTCAATGCCTACAAGGACGGTAACTACTTCCGTGGTTCGTTGAAAGCAACGGTGGATATCAAGGCCGTTCCCGGTTTGAAAGTTAATGCTTTTGCTGCTTTCGAAGAGGGTGACAACAGATATTACAAATATGTAGATCCGAAACTGTCTTCTCCGAATGCTGCCAGCGCAGGCGACTGGGCTAACCGTAGCATGGATAACAACTTCACGCAGTTGTATGAAGCTACCGTAGATTACGCAGGTCAGTGGGGTGGACACACTCTTACGGCTGTTGCCGGTTTCTCCTATCAGCACTTCATGAACGACTGGGAGAATATTGCTAACCGCGGCTTCGTAATGTCAAGCACGATGTACTACCGTATCGGTGAAGGTGCTGCAGACAAGTCCAACTTGACCGTAAGTTCCGGTCGTAGTTCTTACGCGCTGGCTGCTGCTTTCGCACGTGTTAACTATAACTACAAAGAGAAATATCTCGTTTCCGCTTCTGTTCGTGCTGAGGGTTCGAGCCGTTTCGGTGCGAACAACAAGTGGGGTCTCTTCCCTGCAGTCAGCGCAGGTTGGCGTATCAAAGGTGAGGACTTTATGTCAGATGCAGACTGGTGCGATGACCTCAAGCTGCGTGCCGGCTTCGGTGTAACGGGTAACAACGTAGGCGAGAGCCTCAAGTCCATTGCCCTCCTCTCCAAGAGCGACGTGATCACCTTCGCAGGTAAAGACATTAATACGTACACCGTAACTCAGAACGTTAACCCCGATCTGAAATGGGAACGTAAGTTCGAGTACAACCTCGGTTTGGATTTCGCATTCTTGAAGAACCGCTTGACCGGTAGTTTGGAAGGTTACGTACGTAACACCAAAGACCTGCTCTGGTACTATGAGGTTCCGACTCCTCCGTATCAATATACCACGCTGCTGGCTAACGCAGGTGAGATGATTTCGTACGGTGTTGAATTGGCTGTAACCGGTATTCCTGTTCAGACCAAAGACGTTACTTGGACTTCCGGTCTGACGCTTGCTTGGAACCAGAATAAGATCACCAAGCTCAGCGATCCGGACAAGGGCTTCAACTATTCGACTTCTCCGCAAGGTAACCTCTATGGTAATAAGTTCAACGGTTCTGACTCCTATACGCAAGTTCTGGAGGAAGGCGGTATCGTAGGTCAGTTCTACGGATATAAGTTCTTGGGTATTAACAGCGAAGGTAAGTGGGTCTATGAGGACCGTTTCGGATCTCCGACAGCTAACCCGACCGCCAGTGATAAGCAGTATCTCGGTAGCGCACAACCGATTTTGACTTACGGTTGGAACAACACCGTTAAGTGGAAAGATCTCGACGTTACGATCTTCTTCCGCGGTGTGCTCGGTAATAAGGTGCTCAACGCTACCCGCTTCATGTACACACCGGATGGTACGGACGTTACGACCGACTACAACTTCTTCGTGAAGGATATCGCATCGGGTAATGGTGCGGCTGTTAACGGTGGTGCCGTTTATGCGGACTATCAGCACTTCTCTGACTACTGGCTCGAGAGTGGTTCGTACCTCAAGTGCGACAACATCACAGTAGGTTATACCTTTAAGTTCCCGGAATCGAAATATGTTCGTTCGCTCCGCCTCTATGCTACCGGACAGAACCTGTTCACGATCACCAGCTACTCTGGTCTTGATCCTGAAATCAACACCAGCTGCATCGACTACCCGGGCATAGATATCAATAACTACTATCCGAAGACGGGTTCCTTCCTGTTCGGTGTAAACTTGAATTTATTGTAATTTAGCAAACAGGTATATAGTATGAAAAAGTTTATGAAATATGCGCTGATTTGCGCAATTACGCTGCCGATCTTCTCTTCTTGTAATATGCTGGAAGAGGATACCTTTGGTGCAGCTACCGTAGATGGCATGCTCCAGAACGAAGAGAACGTCGTTTCCCTCGTTGGACAGGCTTATGCCGACTTGCGTTTCATGCATGACCACTGGGGATACTGGGGCGTTAATACCCTGACCGCAGACGAAGGTCTCTGCCCGGTACGTGTCGGTGGTGACTGGAACGATGGTGGTTATTGGAAGAACCTCAATACCCATAACTGGAACTCTTATGGTAAGGCTTTCGAGAATATCTGGAACTGTACCGTTTCCGGTTCGGTCCTCTGTAACAATATTCTGGAGACCCTGTATGGCAACGAGGCTAACATGACTCCGGAACTCTACGCGATGTACGTAGGTGAGATGGAAGTACTCCGTTCGTATTACTACTATCTGCTCTTCGACTCCTTCGGACGTATCCCGTATATGGAGGACTATTCCGATCGTAACGAGAAGTTGCTGGATGTACCTGTTACATGGGCGCACCTCGTAGCTTGTCTGGAGAAGAACGCACCGAACATGGCTATCGTGGACGATGCCAACCGTACCAACTACAACGGACGTTGTACCCAGGCTATGGCTTATGCCCTCTTGGCGAAACTGTACCTCAACGCTGAGTCCTACGGCTGTACGCCGGAGAACGTAATGGCGGCTGCACGTACCGTGGATTCGCACAACGGTAAAGCTGGTAGCAAGCTCATGGAAGAAGCTGGTATTGAAATCACTTCGGCTGCCGACTTCTACACCAATGCCGTTCGCTGCTGTAACGAAGTAATCGCTTCCGGTTCGTACGAAATCGAGCCGAGCTACTTCAATAACTACCTCATTGATAACGGTAAGTCCAAAGAAAACATCTTCACTATCGTGGAGGACGGTACCGTTAACAACGAACGTGACGCGTACGCATGTAAGAACAAACTGCGTATCGAGTTCCTGACGCTTCACTATCTGTTCCAGACCCGCTACAACCTCGTGCTCGACTGCTGGAATGGTTTCGTAGCTCGTCCGAGCTATATGGAACTCTTCAACGATCATGATGTGCGTGGTGACGGTTACGAAGGTCTCGGTACCAACAATACCAAGAAATGGGGTTGGTTCGTAGGTCCGGTTTGCGCAAAAGGCTCGACCGAGCCGCTGCTGGATAAGGACTCGTTGCTCATCATCACACGTAACGTGACCTCTCTGGAGCAAGCGCTCCGTACCGACGGTGCACGTATGTTCAAGTATGAGTTGGATCAGACTGGTACATATAAGTACATGGAGAACGACTTCGTACTCCTCCGTTATGCAGACGTAGTACTCATGAAGAAAGAGGCTGTTCTGCGTGGCGGTACGGATAACAAACCGGGTATCGAGGATGCAGCTATTACTGCCCTCAAGACCCGTACCTTCGCGTACAATGCGGATCCGGTGGCTGCATTCGACGCTGCTTATCCTGACGCATTCACTTCGCTCGGTACCGGTCTGACAGACGGTATCCTCGCAGAGCGCGGACGTGAGTTGTCTTGGGAGAATTGCCGTCGTCGTGACCTCATCCGTTTCGACCAGTTCGAGAACGTACAGTACGTGACCAACCAGGCGAAGACTCGCCGCTGGTTCCCGATCCCGTTTGCAATCCTCCAGAAGTCGGTTGTAGGTGAGGATGGCAAGCCGCTGTGGACCCAGAATGAAGGCTATTAATGCAAATTCGTTACAAACGAAGATAATTTTCAATTAACCCAATTAACATTATTAACAAAATCACAAAAATCATGAAGAAATTTGGTTTTATGATGATGGCTGCTGCTGTTGCAGCATTCACACTCTCTTCTTGTAATCCGAAACCCAACACTCCGGACATTGACGACATCGTTGAGAACGGTTTCTATGTAACCGGTGAGGCTGTTGCTATGCCGAATCTCGTAGCTCAAGGTCAGTTTGCAGTTGGTCACAACGAGGCTAACAACAATGAGCTCCGCGAGGGTATGTACGAGAAGTACGTAGTTATCGAGGCTGGTAAGGAATTTACTTTTGCTAAGAAAGAAGGTGAGTTGATCGTTAAATACACCGCTCAACTCGTTGAGCAGGAGTTGATCTCTGATGGTACCAATCCGATGGGTTACTTCGGCAATCTCGCTGAAGGTACTGCTGCTATGACCGTAAAAGCTACCGGTCTGTATCACATTGTTCTTGACCTCAACCTGGACGGCAAACTCGACGCTGCTGGTGGCCCGCAAGTAATCATCGCTCCGGTTAGCTGGGGTATCTCCGGTGGTATGAACGGCTGGTCGATGACTGTTGGTACCAAGGCCGCTAACGATTACGTTTGGACTTGGGAGAACGTTGAGATTCCGGGTAACTCGGATTTCAAGTTCAAAGATGAGAACGGTTGGAAGATCTTCCTCGATGGTGAGACCCAACAGGTATCTGCTAACACCAACCTCGGCCAGAACATGGTTCCGGGTGCAGGCAACATCGCAGTTGCTGAAGGTGGTGTTTACAACATCAAGTTGACTTGGAAGCTCGCTAAGGGTAATGTAGAGGATGGTTACACCTATGAGCTCGTTAAGGCTGGTGACCTCGCGCTGGATCCTGCTACCTTCGTAGTTGGTATCTCCGGTGAGATGAACGGCTGGAACGCTCCTGAAGGTCTGCTGTTGGCTAAGTACGACGCTGCTGCTTCGAGCGTAACCGACCCTGCTAAAAAGGCTGGTACATATGTTTACAATATGGAGAGCGTAACCTTCGCTGATGGCGTTAAGTTCAAATTCCGCGCTAATGGTGCATGGCTTGGTTTGGCAGACGTTACTGCTACCGGTGTTGAACTCGCTGAGGATGGTGGTAACATCACTCTAACTCCGGCTGGTACGTACAACATCGTTATCACTCTCGTTTGGGACGGTAACGGTATAACTTCGTTCAGCGCTGCTTTCACCCCGGGTACTCCGGTTGAGACTACCACTATCACTGTTACCGGTAATAATCTTCCGGCAGGATGGGAGCACTGCTACCTCTGGGCATGGAATGGTGCGGGCAACCTCTTCGCTCTTGATTGGCCGGGTCAGGAACTCCAGATTGTAAATGGCGAGGTTGAGTATACCTTCAACGACGTTATTGCTCCGATCAGCGTTATCTTCAGCAATGGTGAAGGCGTTCAGACCAATGACATCACAGGTATTGAGAATAACATCATGATTGATGTTACTGCAAACCTCAAATAATCAACCTTGTTGATTGAATAAGAATAGGCGTGCTTCGGCGCGCCTATTTTTTATTTCTAATAAAAAAACAAAAAAAAATTTGCGTATTTGAAATATTTGTTGTAACTTTGCACCAACATTTAAAATGCCGCAGTGTAACCTATAAATTAATACGCATATGAGACCCGAAGAAGTTTTACTCTATTCGTTAATTTTCATCTTAATTGGCTTGATGCTGGTTTCCCTCTTTCTGGTGTGGAACTGGTTCGATGCCCGTGAGCGCTTGAAAGTCGTTCGTGAGGTCACCCGCGAGCAGACCATTCATGCTATCCGTCATGCGCATAATAAATGCCGTATTCTGCTTTACGTCAGTCTGCTATTGACGCTTTGCTATGTGCCTATCCCCTTTGTGTTAGGAGAGTATTACGGTACATTGGCTTATCCTGGTGTCGTCTTCTTGGCTGACCTCCTGATGCTCTTCGGTCTTCGTGCACGCGCTAAAGCCTATATGGACTCGATTGACGAATACGTAAACGCGAATGAAGAGCACGTACGCGAAGCAGCTGCCCAGCGTGAGCAACAGCGTCTGCAATGGAAACGCGATGCCGCTACGCTCAACCCCAAAGCTGAGGCGTATATCAAAGAGATCTTTGGTAACGATTACGAGGTTTGGTATCAGCACGATATATTAGTAGGCCGCAATGTGCTTGCTAACCGTGAGTTGGGTCTGCTCTATGCGCAAGGTATCGTCATTCCGTTCAATGAGATCATGGAGGTTCGTTTGGGACGTAAGGATCTGAAACTCGTTACTTCCAACTCCACCTATCCGTTCATTACCATTGATTTCGGCGCACTGCCGATCAATCCGGAAACTGGAAACAAGTATATGGACGAGATTGCAGCAGAGATCCAAAAACTCATCCCATAAAAAAAAGAGGCTCACGCGAGCCTCTTTTTTTTAGTAACTCTCTTCCGCATTCGGGAAGCTACTATCCTTTACTGCGTCTATATATTCGCTTACTGCACCCTTTACGGTTTCGGCTAACTTCGCGAAATGCCTTAGGAACTTCGGCTTGAAACCTTGATTAAGTCCTAACATGTCGTGCAGCACTAACACCTGTCCGTCGCAGCGGTTACCGGCACCGATGCCGATCACCGGACAACTCACGGCCTTCGTCACTTTGGCTGCTAAATCTGCCGGGATCTTCTCTAGCACGATACTGAAGCAGCCTGCCTCGTCTAACAACTTCGCATCGTGTAATAACTTCTCTGCCTCTGCCTCTTCCTTGGCGCGCAGACCGTAACCTCCGAACTGGTTCACGCTCTGCGGTGTCAGTCCTAAATGCCCCATCACCGGCACACCGGCTTGGATCATATGCTTAATAGCCGGCAGTATCTCTTCGCCGCCTTCGAGTTTCACGGCATCACAACCACTCTCCTTAATGATTTTAATAGCATTACGTACTGCCTCTTCTTCGCTCACCTGGTAGCTACCGAACGGCATATCGCAAACCACCAGCGAATGTTGCGCTGCGCGTACGACACCCTTCGTCAAAAAGATCATCTCATCCACCGTAATAGGCAGCGTGTATTGGTTGCCGCATACTACATTGCTGGCACTGTCGCCAACGAGCAGTATATCTATGCCTGCTTCGTCCACTAAGCTGGCTAAGGTGAAATCATAACTGGTTAACATGGCGATCTTCTCGCCATTGGCCTTCATCTGACGCAGCTTAGCTGTCGTCATTCGGGTATTTTGTACATGTACAGACATTATTATTTATGTTTTAATATGATCCAGATAATAATTGGTGCGCCGAATAAGGCACTGACGGTTGAAATCGGTAGCGGATAAATAAACAGCGAGCACAGTACATCGCAAATAAGCAGCAGACAAGCGCCTATCAGTACGCAAGCCGGTACCGTTACTCGGTGATTAGAGGTCTGAAACACTCCTCGTGCGATATGCGGCACGGCTACGCCGATAAACGCAATCGGTCCGCAGAAAGCCGTTACACCGCCTGCTAACAGTCCCGTGGCTAACACGATAAACAAGCGCGTACGGCCTACGTTAATACCCAAGCCTCGTGCGTAATCTTCGCCAAGCAGCAGACCGTTGAGCGGTTTGAGTGCCAAAATCACGAACAATGCACCCACAACTAAAATCGGAACAATCAACTGCATATCGCTCCAGCCTACGCTGCTTAAGCTACCTAAGGTCCACACGATGAACAGCTTCAGCGCATCCGGGTTCGCGAAGTTCTGCAGCAGACTCACTAAAGCACCCGCAATAGACCCGAACATCATTCCGACGATTAGCAAGCTCACGTTATTCGTCACCCGTTTGCTCACCGCCAGAACGAGCAGCAACACTAATGTCGCACCGATGCAAGCCGCCACGGGTAGTACCATGACTAACGACGTACTGAGTAACGTCAAAAAGGCAACGCCTAAACTTGCACCGGACGATACGCCTAAAGTGTAAGGTCCCGCCAGTGGATTACGGAACAGAGTCTGCATGATCAATCCCGATACGGACAATGCCGCACCGGCTAAGATCGCTGTGATGGCTTTCGGCAGACGAATGGCATTCAGTATATTGCGCTCCATGACGCTCAAGTCGTCAAACGGCCACAACCAGATACTTCCGCTGCATACATCCAGACAAAAAAGCAGTACTAATAGCACCACTAACGCTCCAAATATGAACGTGTTTCGTTTCACGCTGCAAAATTACTACAAATATTTGGAATCAACAAGGATTTGGACAATAAAATATTAGTTTATTTATATTTTAGTGGCTAAATGCTTGTTATTCGCACAAACGTGCGAAAGTAAATTCGGGGGGACCCTGCTTTTTTAAGTAGGGAGGACCGAAGTTACTGATTTTTGATATACACAAAAAAAAGAGCGCCGAAACGCTCTTTTTCTTATCTCACGTTCGTACGAACGATTATTCCTTAATTCCGGAACTTCAGTTCTCCGTCTCTAAGTTCTACCACAACAGGTTTGGAACTATCGACCTTTCCGGCGATGATCGATTTGCTCAGTTCGTTGAGAACCAGTCGTTGCAGTGCCCGTTTAACAGGACGTGCACCGAATTGCGGATCGTAACCTTCCTTGGCGATATAACTGATCGCATCGTCTGTGACGCGCAGGTCAATTCCCTGATCCTCTAGCATCTTGTGGATGCGGCTTACTTGCAATCCGACTACCGCCTTGATATCCGCTTCCGTTAACTCGCTGAAGTGAATAATCTCATCGATACGATTGATGAACTCCGGTCGTACAGACGCCCGTAACTGCTCTTCTGTCAGGTTAGACGTCATAATGATGAGTGTGTTCTTGAAGTTGACTACACGACCCTTGTTATCCGTCAGACGGCCGTCATCCAGTACTTGCAGCAGTACGTTGAATACATCCGGGTGCGCTTTCTCTATCTCATCGAAGAGCACTACCGAGTAGGGCTTTCTACGGATGGCTTCGGTCAACTGACCACCTTCATCGTAACCCACGTATCCCGGAGGCGCACCGATCAGACGCGTCGCGCTGAATTTCTCCTGGTACTCACTCATGTCGATACGTGTCATCATGTTCTCATCGTCGAACAGGTAGTCCGCCAAGGCCTTTGCTAATTCCGTCTTACCAACACCGGTTGTCCCTAGGAAGATGAAACTTCCTATAGGACGTTTCGGGTCTTGCAGACCGGCACGACTTCTACGGATAGCGTCACTCACGGCCTCTATAGCTTGATCCTGACCGATGACACGTTTGTGTAGTTCCTCTTCGAGGTGCAGCAACTTATCGCGCTCACTCTGCATCATCTTCGCTACCGGAATACCCGTCCAACGCGCTACTACTTCCGCGATATCGTCTTCATCGACTTCCTCCTTGATCAATGCCTCATTGCTGATGGCATGCAGGGAGTCCTGAGCACTCTTGATATTCGCCTCTGCCGCCGGAATCTGGCTGTAACGGATCTCTGCTACCTTGCCGTAATCACCTTCGCGTTCTGCTACCTCAGCCTGGTGCTTGAGCGTCTCGATACGTGCTTTCTCGTTCTGGATCGTGGCTACGTATCCTTTCTCCTTGTTCCAGCGCGCGTTGAGTTCATCGCTCTGTTTCTTGAGGTCTTTGAGCTGCTCCTCAATCACCTTCAGTTTCGCTTCGTCCTTATCGCGCTTGATGGCCTCGCGCTCGATCTCTAATTGCTTGATCTGACGGTCGAGTGTATCGATCTCTTCCGGCTTGGAGTCTACTTCCAAACGCAGTTTGGCTGCCGCTTCGTCCACCAGGTCAATCGCTTTATCCGGCAGGAAACGATCGGTGATATATCGTGCGCTCAGGCTCACAGCTGCAATGATTGCATCATCTTTGATACGTACCTTATGGTGCGTCTCGTAGCGCTCTTTCAGTCCACGGAGAATACTAATCGTGGCAGCCTCGTCCGGTTCATTAACCATCACCTTTTGGAATCGACGCTCCAGCGCCTTATCGGTCTCGAAATATTTCTGGTACTCATCCAGCGTCGTAGCACCGATGGCGCGCAAGTCACCACGTGCCAGAGCCGGTTTTAAGATATTCGCTGCGTCCATGGCGCCGCTACTCTTACCGGCACCCACTAATGTGTGTATCTCATCGATGAACAGGATGATCTCACCGGCAGCAGCTACTACTTCGTTCACCACGCCTTTGAGTCGCTCTTCAAACTCACCTTGGTACTTCGCACCCGCGATGAGTGCACCCATATCGAGGGAGTAGATCTGTTTCTTCTTCAGGTTCTCCGGTACGTCGCCTCGCACGATACGATGCGCCAGTCCTTCGGCAATAGCCGTCTTACCGACACCCGGTTCACCAATCAGAATAGGATTGTTCTTCGTACGCCGCGAGAGAATCTGCAGCACACGACGTATCTCGTCATCACGTCCGATGACGGGGTCTAATTTGCCCTCTCGAGCTCGCTCGCAGAGGTTGATAGCAAACTTCTGTAAGTTTTCGTTGTTGTTGGAATTGTTATTCATAGTTGTATCGTGTTTAGTTAATAATCAAATCTCACTAAACAATGTACAAACTATGTTCCAAACGACCTTAGACTGACAAAATGGCAGTTATCCGATCTAACAATGCCTGCATGTTAGGTAGCACTTCATCGGCTTTCTCGTTCCACAAATCCGAGTCAGGAAGAATACCGGTGTTCACCGCAATCGTATAGAGCCCGGCAGCCTTGGCAGCCCTTACACCTAACGGTGCGTTCTCGATCACCATGCACTCCTCTTTCTTGAAACCGGATTTCTCCCAGGCCTTCAGATAGGGTTCCGGATCCGGTTTGCCTTTGGTGACGTCAAACGACGAGATGATACCGGTAAAGACATTATTGAAAGTCTTGTTGAGCGCGTTGATGAGGTTACGTTGACCCGAGCCGGTGACCACCCAGCACTGAATGCCATGCGCGTTCAGGTATTCCAGCACCTTGTCCACGTTCGGTATGATACCCGGAAAACCACCTGTCATCTCGGTAAAGTGTGCACTCTTGTCTTGGTAAATCGCTTCTATCAGTTCCGGTGTTGCGTCTGTGCCGAACATCTGCTGGTGGTGCTCTTGAATGACACCTGTACTGGTGCGTCCTTCATTGCGATAGCACTCCATCTCCGTGTAGGGTAGCCCGTGCTTGGTCATCGCCCAAGCCCAAGACGCGGCATGGTACGGCATCGAGTTATAGAGTACGCCGTCCTGATCGAAGAACACTGCCCGTAGTTTACGCGAGTAGTCTCTTGCACCGAAGATGGTAGAACCAATACGAATCATCGTAGCCCCGCATTCAATAGCAATAGGGTAGTCGTCACTCATTCCTGCACTGAATACCGGCAGGTCACCTATTAATTCGTGCGCCTCGTTGAAGCACCGCCGGATTTCCGTCTCGTCCTCCGTGTTCGTCGCCATTGTCATTAATCCTAACAAGCGTGTGTTGGGGTATTTATGATTTATGATTTCAGATTTCAAATTGGAAATCTCCGAAGGAGAGAACCCGCTTTTCGTCTCCTCTTTGGCTACATGCACCTCAAGCAGCACATCTTGTACGAAACCTTGTTTCTCGGCTTCGGCATTGATGGCGTTCAGCAGGTGTTCCGAGTCCACCGAATGAATGAGGTACGGTCGTAACTTGAGTAAGTCCCGCACCTTATTCGTCTGCAGATGTCCGATGAAATGCCAGTGGATGTTTGCCGGTAATTGACTCACCTTGCGCTGCAATTCCTGCACGCGACTCTCTCCGAAATGGCGTTCTCCTGCTTCGTACGCTTCGCGTATAGCGGAAACAGGTTGGAACTTACTCACGCACACGAGCGTCACATGCGCGGGGATGTGCGCGCGTACCTTTTTTATTTGTTCTGCGACTCCAGCCATGCTACATACGGATTAATATAGCGCACTTTCTTCTCCTCGTACACAGTCTCCAGATCCACCATGATACCCGTCTCGTATACGTTCGCCAACTCATCATTGATTGCATTACCGAAGAACTGCAGGTCATTGGTCAGGTTGAGATACGCAGAGAACATAGGCGGGATGACCGTGCCTTGCTCGCGTATCGCACGCTGGAGAGTATGGTAGTTCTCTTGTTTATCCGTCCCTTCAAACGGAGTAGCAATAGTCGGAATCGGCAACTTATTATAGGGTTCAAACAAACCCTCTTCACCGCGGTGATACTGATCGAGATACGCGTAAATCAAGTTACGAGCTGTTTCGTTATAGTCCGGATAGATGGTTACCTTTCCTATCATCCAGCGGATGTCCGGGTTGTTATGCATGACGGCACCGATTCCGTCCCAGATATTATCGAGTGCGAAGAGTGCCTTAACACCCATCTCGCGTTTCTGGTACATCGGTTGCACGAACGCACGGCCGAACTCGATGGTATGCGGCAGATAATCCTTAATGAACCGCTCCGAATAATGGAAGAGGTGCGCAGAGGTGATGAATGGTTGTCCGTCACGTATCTCTGCTTCGTGTCCCAAGAGGTAACGGTAACCTCCGACGATCTGCTGATGCTCGGGATCCCACACGATGAGTTGGTGGTAGGGTTTGGCCATCGTATCCATCTCATCGATATCCATTTCCTTGCCGGTAGCGCCTCCTCCGTCACGGTAACTGATCTCACGCAGACGAGCTATCTCGCGCATCACGTTCGGACACTCATGCGCCGTAATGTCGTAAATGAGGTTGTCCGCTTTGTTGGATGGGCGAAGCAAATGGCCCTCTAACTCTTTCAAGAGGATCGATGTCTCAACAGCTGATATAATTGGTTCCATAGACTATATTTTTGAGGTGTTGCGCCCAAGCCTTGGGCGTTTTTGTGTTATCAAAAGTGGTGTAGGGGATAGGCGGCAGTACGTGCACCTTGAAATGTTTGCCATGCGCACCGTACATCTCGTCCACGAGGTAAAGCATCTCGATATTTAATTTGATGTGTAACCATTTACGAAGTAGTGCCAGCACATAGAAGAAAGTACTGTTACGACCTTCGAAATAGATCGGCACGATGTTCCGGTGGTACTCTTTGGCACGCTGTATGCAGTTTTTCTGCCATTCCAGATCTTGTATCTGCCATTTGCCCTCAATGCGCTGCAACCGACTGCAAGCGCCAGCCGGAAAAGTCAGTACATCCGTCTCGCTCTCCCACATACGTTGTTGTTCGGCAGCCTGCGCCTTACTCAACGCACCGGTCTTGCTCACCGGAGCCCATAAGGACGCTATCGGTTCCATGAACATAAGCAACTCATTGACGATGACTTTCAGTTCCTTCGGCCGACTCTCATGAATCATCTTGGCGATGATCATACCATCCAGGCCTCCGAGTGGATGGTTCGAAACGAAAATGACCGGTTCGTTGTCCGTCGGTATGTTCTCTAATCCATCGATAGATGCCGAGCAACCCAACTCCTCGCTGATGACCTTGTCGATGAACTCATACCCACGCAAGTCAGGGTACTTACGCAGGAACGCATTCATCTGTTGCACATGCGTGATACGCTCCAGATAGCGCACGACGAAATGCGGTACGTGTGCTTTTGGAGCCTTCTGGCGCAGGATGGTCGGTATGTCGAACTGGAGCGGCATTACTTCACAGCGTGCAGGATATCCATGATCTGGGTCTTGGCGATCGAGATGAACTCACAGTCGTAGGACTTGAGCGCCTGCTTGAGGGCAAACACCGCGTCGTCCAGCATGTTGGCTTGTACAAGGAACGCTACGTTCTTACGGGTCTCTTTGTCTCCGTCAATAGTAATCATCTCCACGCGGGCTTTGTACCAATAGGCACCACCTTCGTTCGGGAGCACGTCATAAAACTGACTGCGTTTGCAATTCTGCACCTCACAGTCACCGAAGATGAACGGTTTGATCTCGTCCATCAGACAATTCTCTGCGTCTGCAAAACTAACCGCACCATCGATGAGGTAAATCTCTTTGACCTTACCCGGGTTGTCTTCACCCGTCTGACGGTCGTACTTAACTTTAATCTCGTGAAATATCATACGTAATGTTTAATGTTGAATGTTTAATGGAATATCAGATCAGCGACATTAGTCGCGTCAATTTGATCTTGCGGCATCGGTCGGATGGTACCTGACCATAGCAAGAGCGGTGAGGAAGGATTGTCATCAATCACATGGTCCATGACACGTTTGTCGTCCAGCATGAGTCGCCAACCCGGTTGCAGCATAAAGACTACATCTCCTATATGGCGTTTGCAGAGCGTTGCACCTAACAGCGGATAGCGCATGGTCTCGTGTCCCGGCATAGCAATCTGCACGCCTTCAAAATCCATCAGGAAATTAGCTACCTGCCGTTGGATGGTCTCCAGGCTCAGACGTTTCTGCTCAATGAGCGTACGGTTAAGGAAGATCGATTGCCCGTACGCACCATCGACCCACCGCTCGTGTCCGTAGAGTGCCATGAGATAGGTACCGGTGAGTGCTGCCGCACGGTCGATATTGAACTCCTGCACGGGCATATGGATATCACTCAGTATCTGCGCGTCGGTGCCTAAGATAGGACGACCCACCACCAGAATCTGGTAGTTCGTGCGACCGATACGTTTGTCCAACTGCTCCATGAGGAAACCTAAGTCTTGGTTGAGTCGCAGGTACATATCTTCATGCTCGGCACTGGCAATATGATCTGCTTGTGCAGCAGGACTCAAAGTGTTGAGTTGGAGCATGAGCACGTCCGGTGTGTTGTCCATTCCGAGTTTCTCGGCTTTCTGGATAGCCAGTGCCAGTTCGATGACCAGCGTGTTGGCCTCCGGTGCGTGAAGAAGCACGTTCTTCACATCATAACTGAAGCCTTTCTTACGCTCCTGTGCGGTCGGTGTTTCGTAGGTCGAGATATCCAGACTAGGAGTCCATTGGCGCGCGGCCAAGGTTGCTATCCGACCGGCTTTGTTCTGCTCGAACGCCGCCGAAGGCAGTCCTCCGCTATAAGCAGCAGTGGCAACCCATTGTTTGGTGTTCGCATCGATCCAGCAGCAGGCGTTAGCCGCATGACCCGCTAAGAGCACCGAGGTCTCAGCCTGCAGACCGATCGCGTAGATCTTCGCCTCCGGGTACGCCAGACGCATCTTATCGGTCATGGTCTGCGAGAGCAGGTTCTTGGCGGACAGTTGTTGCTTGGTGCCGATGCCGTGTACTGACTCGTCTTCCAACAGCGTGTGTGCTTTACGGTCACGACGGGCAAAATAGGTGTCGGCCGTATAACCGTGCCGATCCGGCGTGACGCCGGTCATGAGGGTAGCTGTCGTCTCATTTCCACCATATACCAGATGCGGAAAGGCGATTGTAGTTTGATACGCTTCTTCGCTTAAGGTACGAATTCCACCTTGCTGCCAGTACGGACGTAAGGTGTTGAGGTTCTCCGTTGTCAGACCGTCCACTACTGCCACTACCGTCAGACGCGGAGCAGCGCTCAAACCCAATGCCCAGAGGCAGGCGATTAACGTACTATATAGATAAGTCTTGCGCATAGATGTGTCAAAGGAATGATCAATAAACGCCATCCAAAGCCCACGAGCGGATGGCAAGAGAAAAAGGTCAGAAAGACCACAATAAGGATTAGCAATAGGTATGGTATGCCGGCCACCAACTCCACCCACCAAGAGAGGTGTTGACGCTTTCGATCGTACAGGCTCATCAGTGCCACGAACACGAAGTACAGCGCGAGCCCCAAAGGCCAAGAAGCGTACCACGGTGTAGTTTCTATCTGGAAAGGAGCGATACGACCTTCGCGAAGAACAGGTGTACCGTCACTGAGGTGTGCGGACTGCATGAAGAACATCAGCTCTTCCGGCAGGAACAGCCGCTGCTCATTGTTCATCGGCTGGTCTGCTTTAGGACCGAAGAGCAGATTGATACCGGCGTTTTCCCAAGATAGCGCACCCGTGTAATGACGAATGAACGTACGATACGTCACTCCTGTATAACCGGCATAGTCCGAGACGAGCGTATCGCCTAAAGTGCGGGCAATGAGGTAATACGGCCGTGTGGCGCAGTTATCAAAAACGAAGTTATAGAGGTACTTCCGGTTCTCCGGTTGGAAATTCGTCAGTAAGGCGTCCCATAGTTGTTGGCGTTGTTCACTCGTTAGGTTCAGTTCTTGCTCATACACCGGACGGTTCGTTAGCTCGTACTCGCGCATGAACCAGTAATAAGGCGCTGCACCGAGTTCGTACCAGGTCTCGCCGCGCACAAATTTCCAATAGAAATGCTCGGTGTTGAAATCGAAGATACCATAGTTGAAGACAACATCCAAATTGTTCGCCTTGTCCTCCACGCGGATAGCCGTGTGCCCGTAACGCGCGTACAACTCCTCTCCCGGTGCACAGGTGAGCAGCGACAAACGTGCACCCTCGCTGAGCGCAGGCATGGCTTGTAACGCCAGACTGACAATCAGGCTCAAACCAAGGACATATGTGCGAAGAGTTTTCATTAGCCGATGATCCATAAGGGAATTAAGGTGCAGACCAATCCAAGCAGCCAACCGGCGCATACTTGTGCACCGGTGTGTGCGCCCAAGTACATCCGTGCCCACATAAGAAGCCACGACAGACCGAACCACAGGCACAGTGCGTACCAGGTGGGGATTGCACCAACGCCTAAACAATAACTGAAGATACCGCCTATCAGTCCGCCTAGTCCGGCTAAGTGCGCGCTGATTTTCCACCAGCGGTTGATGAGCGTCACCAAGCCTAGGGCTACCGTGGCACCGATGGCAATACCGGTTAGATAGGTCGGCGCTTGGAGCACTTTCATCAACAACCAGCACCAGAATACAAAACCCATACACGCATACAGGTACGGCATGGTGCGCTCGGCGGGATTGTCAATATAAAGGTCCTTTACTTTTCCGCGCTTCATCATAACCCAGATAGCAGTTATCGGTAGCACACAAGTGAACAGGAATGTTCCGATGATAGCTACGAGTATCCATATCCAGTGGAGCGGTTGCTCTTCGAATGACTGCATCCAGCAGAAGAGTGCGATACCATAGGTAGGCACGAAGAGCGGGTATAAGAGAACGCTCAGGAATTTTGCTATATAGGTCAAAACTCTCATATCCGTTTGCGTAGGCGGGCAACAGGGATACCGAACTGCTCACGGTATTTGGCTACCGTGCGGCGAGCAATCGTGTAACCGTGCTCCGCCATTAGTGAAACGATCTGGTCATCCAGTAAGGGGTTGTATTTATCTTCGTTGTCAATAAGCTCTTTGAGCATTTTTTTGATTTCGCGTGTGGATATCTCGTCACCGTCGGCATTTGTCATCTTATCGGAGAAGAAATACTTAAGCGGGTAGATGCCGAAGCGCGTCTGGACATACTTGCTGTTACTTACTCGCGAGATGGTCGAGACGTCATATCCTGTGCGGTCTGCTATATCTTGGAGCACCATAGGCTTCAGACTGCTTGCTTCGCCGTCCAGGAAGAAATCGTACTGCGCTTTGAGGATCGCCGTCATGGTGCGCATGAGTGTCTCGTTGCGCTGCTTGATGGCATCGATGAAGAACTGCGCTGCGTCGAGTTTCTGTTGCAGGAAACGCTTGGCCTCCTTGCTGTCCTTGCTCTTAGGCATGCGCTCGTAGTCCGCTAACATCTCTTTGTAGTCACGACTCACATGCAGTTCGGGTATATCGCCTGTGTTGAGAACTACGAACAACTCCTCGTCACGTTCTTCGATCAGGAAATCCGGTATGATCGTCTCACGCTGCGTATCATACACGTTACCGGTGATGGCATTGGCGGGTTTCTGATTAAGACATACTATCTCGCGGATAGCAGCCTGCAGATCCTTGTCGTCCAACTCCAGCCGTTCCTTTATATGATCGAAATGGTGCTTGGAGAATGATTTGAAATACCGTTTGACGATGGCATAGGCAAAGCCCAAACTCTCGTTGTTCGGGTCGTTCTCTATCTTGACGTCCAACTGACGGAGCAGACACTCCTGCAAGGTCGAGCTCGCTATTCCGGGAGGTTCAAAGAGTTTGATCTTATTGACGATCTGCTCCATCTCCTCGTCCGAGATACTGATCTGCTCTTGGAACATAAGATCATCCACGAGTTGCTCGGTCGTGCGACGCAGATAGCCGTCATCGTCGATGTTTCCTAATACCCACTTGGCTATATGCCGCTGCGGCTTGGTCATGTCCGTCAGGTACACCTGTGCTTTCAACTCTTCTATCAGACTACTGCCACCGATGATCGGCACCTCACGACGGTCTTCGTCCATGGGGTTGTACTGCGGATGAAGCATATAACTCGGAGTCTCGTCGTCAGAGACGTACTGCTCGTAGTTAAAATCATCGTTCTGCAGCGGGTCACGCTGACGACCGTCGTCATAACCGTCGTCCGGTTGGTAGTTCTCATCGAACTCATCCTCCTCTAACCCGTTTAATCGCTCTTCCGCTTCATCACGACCTTCCTCCAGCGCAGGGTTCTCCTGCAACTCTTCGTTGATACGCTGGCTCAACTCCACGGACGGCAACTCCAGCAACTTGACGGTCTGGATCTGCGTTGGCGTCAGTTTGATGGTCTGCGACAGGTTCTGATTGAGCGCTATGCTTTGCATAAGTCAAGTACGTTTGACGTGATATATTCGAGTTGTTCTTGATCTAACTCAGTGTGCATGGGAAGGGATAAAACGCAAGCAGCGAGTTTCTCTGCTACCGGGAAATCGCCGTCTTTATAGCGCGGGTCGAGGTAGGCTTTCTGCTGGTGCAGCGGTACCGGATAGTAGATCATCGCCGGTATACCGCGTTCAGCGAGTCCTTCGCGCAGTTTGTCTCGGTCTGCACCCACTACGCGTAGCGTGTATTGGTGGAAAACATGCGTGGAGTTGGGTTCGCGTCCCGGTATAAGCAACTTGTCGCAAGGACCGAACGCTTTGTCGTAATACGCTGCGGCTTGTTGACGCGCGGCGATATATTCGTCTAGGTGCGGCAACTTGGCATCTAGAATGGCCGCTTGGATACTGTCCAGACGACTGTTGACGCCGATCATGTCGTGGTGATAACGAACGACCATGCCGTGGTTAGCGATTGCCCGCATCTTAGCCGCTAACTCATCGTCGTTGGTGAAGATAGCGCCGCCGTCTCCGTAACAGCCGAGGTTCTTCGAAGGGAAGAAAGAGGTGCAACCGATGTGTCCCATCGTGCCGGCCTGCTTGGTCTCGCCATTGGAGAAGGTGTACTTCGCGCCGATAGCCTGACACGCGTCTTCGACCACGTACAGATGGTATTCGTTAGCGAGCGCCATGATCGCCTCCATGTTTGCGCATTGACCGAACAGGTGCACGGGTACGATCGCTTTGGTACGCGGTGTGATGGCGCGACGCACGGCCTCTACGTCCATGTTCATCGTGTTCCAATCGACATCAACTACCACCGGCGTCAGACCGAGCAGTGCTACCACTTCTGCTGTTGCGATGAAGGTGAAGGTAGGGGTGATGACCTCATCACCTGTTTTCAGACCTAGGCCCATCAGCGCTATCTGGAGCGCGTCGGTACCGTTGCCTACGTTGATTACGTGCTTGGCACCGGTGTACGCTTCCAAGTGCGCCTGAAAATCCGCCACTTTCTGTCCCTTGACGAAAGCCGCCGAGTCAATCACCTCTTGTATGCCTGCATCGATATCGCGCTTAATGTGCTGATACTGCGTCTGCAGGTCAACCATTTGTATCTTTCTCATTATTGCTCCAAAATAAACTCTACCACGCCGGGGTATGCCCACGCGGCGGTGATGAACGGGTTTGTGTACTGGATATCGACATCGAGTTTGTCGGTGCGTTCGGACGAGTAGGTGCAGTAGGCGTATATATCATTCGGCTGCACTTCGGCGAAATGATTCATACCCACGCGCACGCTGACCTCAACCTCTTTTGGGAAGAGTCGCAGGCGATAGCCTTCCGGCACTCCTTTGACGTGCAAGGGCACTATGAATTTCTTCTCCGTGAAGCGCTCGAGGATGATTTCTACATCGACGCTGTCCACCTCTGTGCGCAGACCTTTCTGCTGTGCAACAGCCACGCGCAGGTTCGTTGTGTCGCTGATATCGCTCAGCGTGACCGGCTCCGTGTAGATCGTGTCGATTGTGCTCAGCATCTTATCCTCGCCGTACACCGTGATACGCTTGCGGTTCAGAGTAGGTCCGCTCACAATCTGGTACTCGGCTGCAGGCTTCACGTCCCCTTCGAAAGCGAGCACTACACTCTTTTCCTGCTCGGTGAAATAAGCGCAGGTAATCTCTTCGGGTTGCGTTCCGATGAGTCTACTTGTACCCTGCAGTATATCACTCAGACTACGACGCAGTGCATCGGATGGCACATGAATCGTACCTTTCTCGCCGTGGATATAGGAACGCAGGTCAATCGTCAGACGCAGCGGATCGCGGTGGTACGCATTGAGACGCGCTCCCGCGTCACGCACCTCTATCAGCACTGTGTCCGGCAGACCCGGAGCGGCCAGACCGATCGAACCCGGTTTGCCCGTGTACTGAATAAGCACCGGTACGCGTGTGTTACGCACTGACTGCATCGCGTGACCGTACCAAATAGCAGCGGCCAACGCGACAAACAGTAGAAATGTCAGGATATCTCGTTTCACTTTTGTTCAGCAGCAGGTTGTGCGTCCGCTGCATCCGCGAAGACGCTGTCCTTGCTTACCTTGATGGTCACGTCCTTAGCGATTGTGATGATGAAGGTGGTGTCCTGTACCTCCTTGATCTCTCCGTAGATACCACCGGCGGTAACAACTTTGTCACCTTTCTTCATCGCTTCGCGTTGTTTCTGCAACTCTTTCTGCTTCTTCGTCTGCGGACGAATCATGAAGAAATAGAATACTACGAAAATAAGGATCATCATGATCCAGAACGACCATTGGTTACCTTGTTGTGCAGCGCCTTCAGCCTGCAATAAAATCAAATTCAGCATAATTTATTGTTATTTTAATGTTAATGCTTTAAAACAGTTTCCGCTTTGCTTGAGATCGCGGAGGATCTCGGTTAATATACCGTTAATGAACATATAACTCTTGTCGCCGGAGTAGGCTTTTGCCAACTCGATATACTCGTTCATCGAGACGGTCAGCGCGATATCTTCGAATTCGAGAATCTCTGCTAATGCCGCTTCGAGGATGATACGATCCATGTACGCGATGCGGTCTGCATCCCAGTTCTTGAGATGCGAGTTGATCAACTGCTCGTACTGCTCGTGGCCTGCGATGGCTTTCTCGAGCAGGGTAGTAGCAAACTGCAACTCATCCTCGCTGTCGAACATCTCCAATAACGGTTCGTCCGGTGTGCTCTCGGCCTTGAAGCGTTTGATGGTCTTGATTATGTAACTGAGTACGATATCGACATCCACCGACCAGTTGGCTTTGTCTAAAGTTACCTCCATCTCGTCCAATGCGTCACCGAGGTTCTCATCGTTAGCCAGCAGGTTCTGGTATATCTGCCGCCAGATGCGCTTGTCGTCCTCGTACGTGCAGGAGTCCGCCTCCATATACGCGCGGTAGAAATCCGACTCCACGAGCCGTTTGTACGTGTCCATCACGGCCGGCATACCGCTGTCCCAGCTCAGATGCTGCTCCTCTACACGCTTGCGCAACGCACGATTCTCGAACAGCTGCTGTGCCAGACGGTTCTGCACAAACCGACGATTAGGCGTCCAGTTCGAGTGCGTGGCACGCGCACGACCGATCTGCTCCTCCAACTGCTGCTGCGCATAAGCCGTCAGCTCGTTGGCGAAATCCAAGAGCGCGAAATACAAATCGTACGTGTCGGCAAAACTCTTTATCAACTCTTTCCGCGCGGTAGTCATCGTCTTATCGCTGTCCTGACAGTAGGCAAACAGCGTCTGTACCACCCGCGTGCGAACCATTGTTCTATTAATCATATGCTCAAATAGTATTTGTCCAAATCCAAATTTTGTGCAAAATTACAAAAAAATTTTGATATGTGCAAAAAAAAGTGTACCTTTGCAACAAATTTGTAAAAACATGGCTCGAACGGAAATTTCTACGATGGGTGAGTTTGGCTTGATCAAGCATCTTACCAAAGACCTCAAGCCCGTGCAACCCAGCACGAAGAAAGGAGTCGGTGACGACTGCGCCGTGATGGATTTCGGCAGCAAGAAAGTGCTGATGACGACAGATATGTTGCTGGAAGGCATTCATTTTAACCTCGAGTACGTGCCTCTCAAGCACCTGGGTTACAAAGCGGCCGTGGTCAACTTCTCGGATATCTACGCGATGAACGGCACTCCGACGCAGATTACGGTGAGTTTGGGTATCAGCAAGCGTTTCTCGGTGGAGGACATCGAGGCGCTCTATAGTGGCATTCGTCTGGCATGCGAGCGTTACGGCGTGGACCTAGTCGGAGGTGACACCTGTGCGTCCATGACCGGTCTGACGATCTCGATCACTTGTCTCGGTACGGCAGCAGCCAAGGATATCGTCTATCGCAACGGCGCCAAGCTGAACGACTTGATCTGTGTGAGCGGAAACCTCGGTACGGCGTATATGGGACTGCAGCTGCTGGAGCGCGAGCGAATTGCGAATGCAGAGCAACCGGATTTTGCCGGCAAGGAGTACTTGCTTGAGCGGCAGTTGAAACCCGAGGCAAGGCGAGATATTTTAGAGGGACTGCGTAAGGCAGGTGTTAAGCCCACAGCAATGATGGACGTGAGTGACGGCTTGTCGTCCGAACTGCTGCATATATGCACGCAGAGTGGAGTAGGTTGCTGCATCTATGAGGATAAGTTGCCGATTGATTTCCAGGCAGCTGCTTTGGCCGAAGAGATGAACCTTAATATAGTTACCTGTGCGCTCAACGGCGGCGAGGACTACGAACTGCTCTTCACCTGTTCGCTGGATGATTACGAGAAACTGATCCCTGTGGAGGACCTCTATATTATTGGTCACATCACCAAACCCGAATACGGTTGTAACCTCATCGGAAGAAATGGTGAGGAGTTGGCGCTCAAGGCGCAAGGATGGAATGCGTTTAACGAATGAACGAATTAACGAATATGTCCGTTATATCCCGTACCTGCTCCGGTACGGGATTATTTTTTGTTACATACACCGCGCGCATCCTTGTTTTCTGCGCGAATAGTATGTCGGTTAGGCTGTCTCCGACCATGACGGAACGATGGAAATCCACCTCCGGAAAATCCGCCTTCGCTTGCAGCGCCATACCGATCTCCGGTTTGCGGTTCGGACTATGCTCGGCCTCTAAGGCGGTGCAGGTATAGACTTTGTCTATCCGTCCTCCGGCGGCTTGTATATCCGCCAGCATATGCCGATGGATATGTTCCAAATCATCCATCGTCATGAGCCCTTTGCCGACGCCTTGTTGGTTAGAGACGATGAAGATACGTTGGTAGCGCTTGCTGAGCGATGCCACCGCTTCCACTGCACCCGGCATCCATTCCCACATAGACCATGTGCGGACATAATCGCCTACGAGGTGCTTGTTGAGCACGCCGTCGCGGTCTAAGAACAGGAACTCATCCTGCGGGAAGAGAGCACCGAACTCGCGCTGTGCCCGATAATAATCTTCTGGAATGCCAATGTCGATAAAATAGGTATTGAAACTCAGTCCGTAGAAGCCTTCTTGACCGGCCAAGGGTTGCATCAACTCTTTCTCGAACGAGAACTTGACCGGTAAGTCCTGCGCGAGCAACCAAGACCGGTTGATGGCATAGATACCGCCGTTGATGTCTCCGGCTCCCAGACTCTCCGCTTTCTCACTAAAGGCGATGATACGGTGGTCGTCACAGGTGACCGAACCGTACCGACTCGTGTCTTCTACCTGCCGCAAGGCGACACTTAGATGCGCCTTATGTGCGGTATGGAAATCATATAACTCTGAGAAGTCGATGTCGAAGAGTGTGTCGCCGTTGAGCACGATGAAATCGTTGGACTGCAGCAGCCGTGCTGCCTGCAGGATGGCTCCGCCGGTAAAGAGCGGCGTATCTTCGTGTGAATAGATAATCTGCGCGCTTCTGTACGAATCGCCGAACCAAGCCTCGATGACCTCGTGTTTATATCCCGTGGCGAGCACGACACGCTCTATGCCCGCATCCACCAAACGGTCAATGACATAACTGAGGAAAGGCTTACCGTACACCGGTGCCATCGGTTTGGGTACATTGCTCACCACATGACTCAGACGCGTACCGAACCCTCCGGCTAATATAATCGCTTCGCGAAACAATGTAACGATTTAACGTTTTAACAGTTTAACATTTCTCTTTAGGAAATATCGTGGCTTCTACGATCTCACAGATGATATGACCGAGCATGATATGACTCTCCTGGATACGCGGCGTGTCGGTCGAAGGCACATTGAGCAGGTAGTCCGCCATGGTCTTCATCTCACCACCCGTAGCACCCGTCATGGCTACAGTAATGACGCCTAAGTCTTTCGCTTTACGAAAAGCATTGCATATATTCTTCGAGTTACCGGACGTAGAGATACCTACGAGCACGTCACCCGGTTTGCACGCGCCGTCAATCATGCGCGAGTAGATGAGGTCGTAGCCGTAGTCATTCGCCACCGCGGTCATGTACGACGTGTTGCAATGCATGGCCTCGGAATTGAGCGGCGGACGGTCGTAATAGAAGCGTCCGGACAGTTCTGCTGCGAGGTGTTGCGCATCGGCTGCACTACCGCCGTTTCCGCACCAAAGGATACGCTTGCCACTCTTAAGGGCATTGACCATCACCTCGGCTACTGCCTGAATGGTCTCTATTAGTTGCGGGTTAGCCAAGATCTGCTGCTTGGTGCTGATACTCGATTCAATCGAATGGATTATAGTGTCCATGTTTTCAGTCCTTCCTGTGTAAATTCATAACGTTTGACTTGTCCGGAGAAGCGCTCTGTCAGGGCTTTCTCTACGGCATAGCGACTGGTGTTCGGGCAGTAGAAGAACATAAATCCTCCACCTCCTGCGCCACTCACTTTACCTCCCGTGGCACCGGCTTCCATCGCCGTTCGGTAGATGTCATCGAGTAAGGGGTTGGTGATGCCCGAAGCGGTTTGTTTCTTATGCTCCCAGCCGAAGTTGAGAATCTGACCGATGGCATCGATGTCACCCTTGAGCAGGCTCTCTTTCATCATGATGGCTTGCTCTTTGAGTTGGTGCATGGCCTCGATGGATTTGTTGTTCTTCGCCTTGACGTTGTCTATCTGACCTTGGATGATCTCCGCACTGACATGCGAGGTCTCGGTGTAATAGAGCAGCAAGTTGTGCGCCAACTCATCCTGATAACGCTGACGGATACGCAGCGGGTTGACAATCACTTTGTCATCCTGAAGGAACTGCATGTAGTTGAACCCACCGAAAGTGGCGGCATACTGGTCTTGCTTACCGCCTGCCATGCCGAGGTCTTTGCGCTCTATCTCGTAGGCCAGGCGTGCGAGGTCATATTCGCCTAAGGGCAATTTGAGCCACTCTGCAAAGGCGCCTAAGAGGCTAACTACGAGCGTGCTGGACGTACCCAAACCACTACCGGCCGGTGAGTCTACATGACTTGTGATCTTAAATGACAGAGGCGCGTGTGTGAAGTCCTTGACAACGCGGTTATAGACGCCTTTGGCGAGTACGAAATACCCTTTGGTGTCCAAGACCTCTGTGGTGTCGTATATCTCCTCCAACCCTGCGTCGGGTGAAGAGAAAACGATCTTGCCGTTGTTGAGCGGTTCGATAGTCGAATAGGCATAGAGCGAGATAGTCGCGTTGAGGATTGCTCCGCCGTACAGGTCTGAGTAGGGCGATACGTCTGTGCCGCCTCCGGCCAGACCAAGACGTAATGGTGCTTTACTTCGTATGATCATAAATATGTGCGGTCATTTTCGACCAAGCGTATTTTTGTTTTTCTGTTTTTATGTGCTTGCGGAACTGTTGCTCGCGTTGCTTCGGCTCGATTGCTGCAAAACGACTGATGGCATCCGCCACGGACGCTTCGTCAACCTCGCAGACGTAACCCACTTTGCCGTCTGGTACGATCTCTGCCAAACCGCCTACGTTCGTCACCAACATGGGTTTTTCGAAATGGTACGCGATCTGCGTTACACCGCTCTGGGTGGCTGTCTTGTATGGTTGCACGATAAGGTCGGCTGCCGAGAAATAGAGACGCACTTTATCGTCCGGAATGAAGTCGGTATGCCAAGCAATGGAGCCTTCCAACTTAAGCTCTTTCTCCAGCGTTTTGTACTGCTCTGAATTGTTGTAAAACTCGCCTGCTACCACGAGCAGTAAGTCCTGACTCTTCGCACGCGCTTGAGCGTACGACCTCATAAGCAGGTCAAGTCCCTTGTAATCACGGATGAAGCCGAAGAAGAGCAGGATGATCTTGTCCTCCGGAAGGCCGAGTATCGTACGTGCTTCGAGCTTCTCTACTGCCTCTCCGAAATTGTCGTATAACGGATGCGGCGTGAGGGCTACACAGTCCTGACGATCAGCGGGAAGAAAACGCAGACAGTCTTGCCGTACACTCTCTGACATTGCGACGAAACGATCGACGCTGCGAACGAAATTACGGATGAGCCATCTGTCCCAGAAATGGGGTTCGTGCGGAATGACATTGTCCAGAATAGACACCACGCGGACACCGTGACGGCGTGACCAGCGCGCGATAGAACCTAAACACGGTGCCATGAGCGGAATCCAGAATTTGATGACAATCAAGTCTATCTGCTTGCGCCTAATCATGCGCACTGTCTTGATCCACGTGAAAGGGTTGATACTGTTCATCACCCGTGTGATGGACAAGTCCGCCGGTTCAGGATCGTCCGAATACTGGGTCTTACCGGGGAAGAGAAAGTCAGGGTATTGCATGGTAAAGGTGAAGATCTCCACCTCGTGTCCTTCTGCTTGAAACTGCCGCGCTAAGCGCTCGTTGAACGCCGCTAATCCGCCTCTATATGGCCATGTCGTACCTACTATTCCTATCCGCACAATAAACCAAATTTGTAATTTGAGCGCAAAGATACAATAAATTTTGCATATATGCAAAGAAAAATGTCGAAATGTGGTGATTTTGCCAAAAAAAGTTGTGTAGCCACATTTTTTTTTGTACCTTTGCCGCATAATTTGGATTAGTATGCGCAATATAGTTTTTATATTAGCCGGTGGAACGGGAAGCAGAGTGGGCGGTGATACGCCAAAGCAGTTCCTGCCTTTGGCAGACGGCAGAACAGTACTGGAGCACTCGGTGGATGCGTTTGAGAACTCTCATTATATCGATGAGATCGTCATTGTGATGCACCCAGACTGGATTCCTGAGGCGGAGCAGACAATCCTTCGTAATACGTGGCAGAAAGTGCAACGTGTCATTAGCGGAGGCAGTGAGCGTTGGGAGAGTTCGTGGAATGCGATCTCCTTGCATCTAAAGGATGACAAGAAAGATCCGGATACGTTTTACTGGTTCCATGACGCAGCACGGCCGTTCGTGTCGCAGGATATCATCAGTCATGTAGCAGAAGGGTTGAAGAGTCATTTGGCTGTGACGGTGGCTGTGCCGGTGACGGATACGTTGTATCAAGTTAAAGGTGAAAGGTTAAAGGTGAAAGTTGAAAGTATTCCGAATAGGAAGCATTTCATGCGTGCGCAGACACCGCAGGCTTTCCATTACTTGGTTATCGGACCGGCGTACATGCGCGCGATACAACAAGGAAAGATAGAAGCAACGGACGATGTAGGCATTTTGATGAAGTACAACCCTGAGGTGGATGTCTATATCGTTGAAGGCGACGAGGCCAACAAGAAAATAACATATAAGGAAGATTTAAAATAAATAGATATGCAAGCACAGGCCATCATCAAACGGGCAATGGAATGCCTGCAATGTGAAGCGGCGGCTATCGAGGCGCTGATACCGCGTCTGGACGAGCACTTCGTGCAGGCGGTGCAACTGATCCGTGACTGCAAAGGCAAAATAGTGGTAACCGGCGTCGGTAAGTCCGGTCATATCGGCTCGAAGATAGCCGCTACATTGGCTTCGACGGGTACACCGGCGTTCTTCTTGAATCCGCTGGACGCCTACCACGGCGACCTTGGTATGTTGTCCGAGAACGACCTGGTACTCGCCATCTCTTATTCCGGAGCGACGGAAGAGCTGTTGCGTTTCTTGCCGCTGATACAAGCCAAGCACATACCCATCATCGGCATGTCCGGTAATCCGTCTTCGTTGCTGGCAAAGTACTCGCAGGTGCATCTGGATATATCCGTGGAACGGGAGGCAGACCCGCTGAACCTCGTGCCGACGTCCTCGACAACCGTGACCTTGGCGTTAGGTGACGCATTGGCTTGCGCACTCATCGAAGCGGCGCATTTCCAGCCTTCGGACTTCGCGATGCTACACCCGGGTGGAGACCTCGGACGTAAGTTATTGGCAAAAGTGGAAGACGTCATGTTCACCGACAATCTGCCGTTAATGGCTCCAACTACAACAATGGCTGAGGCTATTGAGATCGTGACGAACGGTAAACTCGGTGTGGGTGTGGTAGTGGATAACGAACAACTGGTGGGTATCATCACGGACGGAGATATCCGCCGTGCGATGCAGCGACTCGGACAGGCGTTCTTCACGACGCCGGTGAGCGCCATCATGAGTAAGAATCCCAAGACGATTGCTAAGTCTGCGAAGATTGTAGAGGCCGGAGAGACGATGAATCACTATTCGATTCACACGCTGGTTGTATTGGATGACACGAGAGTGTGCGGTATCATCGACTCCTTCTCGTGCCTGCCCGGTACGCGATTTTATCATTAAAGTAGAAAAAACATATAAAACAAACAGGTTTCGGAGGGCTTATGATAAAGTTGTTTTTGACAGATGTGGACGGATGTCTGACAGACGGAGGGATGTATTACACCGCAGAAGGAGATGCGATGAAGCGTTTCTGCGTATATGACGGTATGGGTATGGTGCGCCTGCAGCAAGCCGGTATCCCGTGCGGCATCTTGACGAGCGAAAATTCGCCGATAGTCAAGGCGCGTGCAGAGAAACTGAAACTGCAGTACTTGTACCTCGGTGTCGGGAGTAGAGTAAATCCCAATTGTTTGACCAAACTACAGGCCGCTCAGGAGATATGCCAGGAGTTAGACATTTCGCTAGAGGAGGTTTGTTATGTGGGTGATGATGTGAATGATGTAGAGTTGTTGACTAAGGTGGGTCATCCTTGTTGTCCGCCGAATGCACGACCGGAGGTGCTTGCTGTGCCCGGGATACATGTGTTAAAGACGCCCGGAGGACAAGGGGCGGTACGAGAGATTGCTGATAGGATCTTGGAAGGAAGAGAGTAGGGTGCAATAAGGGTAATAACAAACGAATATTTGACGAATATCTAAGGAATAACTAACGTTTGGTAGCCAATAGATATGTCCAAACAACTTCAAATACGTAATTCCACAGCGGAGTTTTTGATCTTCCAAGCTGAAGATAAGGCGCAGGGTGTTCAGGTGTTCTATCAGGATGAGAACATCTGGGCAACGCAGAAGGCTATGTCTGAGTTATATGGTGTAGATCGCTCGGTTATTACCAAGCACCTTAAGAATATTTTTGAATCGCTTGAACTTCAACAAGATGCAGTTAGTGCAATTTTTGCACATACTGCTTTAGATGGTAAAACTTATAATACACAGTTCTACAATCTTGATGCTATCATCTCTGTAGGTTACCGCGTCAACTCGATTCGTGCAACGCAGTTCCGCAGATGGGCTACGAGTGTGTTGAAGCAGTTTGCGTTGCGAGGCTATGTGCTGGATCGTAAGCGCATGGAGAATGGTGCGTTCCTGAGCGAGGATTACTTCGAACACCTATTAGCTGAGATCCATGAGATTCGTCTTTCGGAACGGCGATTCTATCAGAAGTTGACGGACATCTACGCGACGAGTATGGACTATGACAAAGACTCACCGTTGACGCGGGAGTTCTTCCAGATGATACAGAACAAGATGCATTATGCGGTGCATCAGCATACAGCAGCTGAGCTGATTGTGGAACGAGCCAGTGCGGAGAAAGAGCATATGGGATTGACGACCTGGGAGAATGCACCGAGTGGGAAGATCGTCAAAACGGACGTGAGCATCGCGAAGAACTACCTGAAGCAGAACGAGTTGGAGGATATGGGTAATATCGTGTCGGCTGTGCTGGATTTTGCGGAGGCTCGTGCCAAACGGCACATCCCGATGACGATGGAGGACTGGGCAAAGCGAATTGATGCCTATCTGAACAGCGATGAGCGTCCGTTGTTGACGGATGCCGGAAGTGTGAGCCATGAGGCAGCACAGGAGTATGCGGAGACGGAGTTTGAGAAGTATCGCGTCATTCAGGATCGGCTATTTGAGTCGGATTTTGATAGGTTTGCCTTGCCGACATTGCCGTTTGACGGAGAGAATGATATAAAAAATGAATGAAAAAATGTACTGGCGAAGTTGACGATATTGACGATATCGCCAAAAACGTCAAGATCGCCATGCAAAAAAATAACATGTCAGTATTGACAGTTTTGTCAGTTTGAGAGTAGAAACTGACAATAATGACAAAACTGACAGAGCAAATTTTTAGAAAGAAAATAAAAAAGGTTGATAGAAATGAGAGTATATCACGGAAACATCATTACGGTAGATGAGAAGAATAACATCTATCAATATCTTGCAGAAGACAAAGGGTGTATCGTGTATGTGGGCGATAAATTGCCGAAAGAGTATGCGGATGCAGAAGTAATTGAATTAGGGAAGAAGGTTTTAGTACCTTCATTCGTGGATACACATCAACATTTTGCTTCGTTTGCTATTTTTCATTCAGGGTTGAACGTGATGGATTTTACATCAAATAAAGAGATGTTGAAAGCCATTAAGGAATATGTATCCAAGGCAGAGGAAAAGAGTCTGTTGGCTTTTGGCGCTTCGCCTTATTCGGTAGAAGAGAGAAGGTTGATTAACCGCAAAGAGTTGGACAGTGTATGCCCGGACAAACCGATGATGATGGTAAAATATGACGGGCACGCGTGTGTAGTTAATAGTGTATTACTGAGGAAACTCGATAAGAAACTAAGTAAACTTCGCGGTTATCATCCCGAAAGCGGAGAAATGAACCAAGAGGCATTCTTTGCAGTGTCGGATTATATTTCCAATTCGATATCTATACCGAATATGATTCGGAACATGCAGAAAGCGGTGGATTATGAGGCTGCGCATGGAATAGGCATGGTTCATACCGTGAGTGGAGTAGGTTTCCCGTTGAATGCAGATATTACGATAGAGAAATTGTTCGCGAAGAGTGTGCAGAACGGCTTCCAGATTCGTGTTTTCCCGCAGTCGATGGATACAAGTGTGGCGACAAGTCGTAAATTACCGCGAATAGGTGGATGTTTTGAATGTGCCTTGGATGGCTGTTACGGCTCCCGGGACGCGGCTATGATCGAGCCTTATGTGAATGATAAGAGTAACAGCGGCGTGTTGTATTATTCGGATGAGAAAGTAATTGAGTTCTGCAAGAAAGCGAATCGGATGGGCTTGCAGATAGAGATGCACGCGATAGGCGATAAGGCTTTTGAGCAAGCGACGAAGGCCTTGAAAGCGGCGTTGGATGATTTCCCGAGAGACGATCATAGACATGGTATTATTCACGCATGTCTTCCAACGGAAGAAGGAATAGAAATCTGCGCGAAGTATCATATCAATTTGCTGATGCAGTCAGCCTTTGATAACTGGCGGCAGGAGCCTCCTGAGTACACGGAGAGTATATTAGGTAAGGAGCGAAACGCTCGATTGAATCCGGTGAAGACATTTGTAGAGAAGGGCTGTGTAGTAGGACAGGGTAGTGATGCTCCATGTACGAACCCGGATCCGTTGGATTGGTTGTACAGAGCATGCAACCATACCAATCCGAGTCAATCGGTGGATGTCTATACGGCATTACGAATGTTGACATATAATGGATGCTATCAAACGTTTGACGAGAAAGAGCGCGGTACATTGGAAGTCGGAAAGATTGCTGATATGGTTATATTGTCAGCAAATCCATATGATTTGGAACCGCAGAACTTGCGTCAATTGAAAGTAGAGAAACTAATCCTTTCCGGTGAGGAATATAAACCGCAGAGTCAGTCGTTGGCGTCTGTCATTTTGAAAGGAATCACAAATAATCAGAAATATTAATTCATTTACTCACATATAAAATTTATTGCGTTATGGAAGACAAAAATTATTGCATGAGTTCGTACTTAACGTTCCGTTATGTAGAAGATCCGAATAAGCAGTTTAAGGAAGGTTTGCAGCATACATTGGACATACCTTATCCGGAAGATAAGAAGGTGTTGGTTCATACTGCAGCTGATATAGCGAAGGCATATAAGGAGATGTTTGCTGAAAAGCAGAAAGATACGAAATTAGGTATTTTGTTATCCGGAGGTATGGATTCTGCTTGCTTGGCAGCGTTCTTGAAACCGGGTACGGATGCGTATACGTTCCGTTTTATGGATGGTACTTTCTCAACAGGAGATATGGAACGTGCGAAACTTTATGCGGAGAAGTATAAGTTGAATCTGCATTATGTGGACATCAATTTTGATATAGTAAAGAAACATCTTCCCGCATTGATGAAGATGAAAGGCGCACCTGTTCATTCAATCGAGCCGCAAATTATGGAGGCTGCGCTGCAAGCCAAGAAGGATGGTGTGGAGCAAATAGTAGCAGCTGATGGTAGTGACTTGGTTTTTGGAGGCATGGATAAGATGCTGTCGAGAGACTGGGATTTTGATGAGTGGGTAGATTTCTACACGTTCTTGGATCCGAAGAAAGTGCTTAAGGAACCGGTATCGATGGCACATATCTATGAGCGTTACCGTTTGCCGAACAACAAGATTGATTTTCTGCGATTCCAAGATGAGATTTTTGCACATGAGTCGAGTGGATCTTATTGCAATGCGGTTATAACTGCGGGCATGAAGTATGTTCCTCTCTTCGATCCTTCGGGCATGGTGAAGATGGCAGATCCGTTGGATTTGAAGCGTGTACGGAGCGGTGAGTCGAAATATCTAATCCGAGAGTTATTCCATATGTGCTATCCGGAAATTCCAGTACCGGAGAAGACTCCGATGCCTCGTCCGGTAGATATTTATTTCAAAGATTGGGCAGGTCCGACTCGTCCGGAGTTCCGCAGAGATATTGATATGGCATCCCTGACGGGAAATCAGAAGTGGTTGTTGTATTGCTTGGAGGAGTTCTTGAATATGGTGGATCCTATTAAAGTAGGATATACAACAGGTGTTTATGACTTATTTCATATCGGACATTTGAACCTACTCCGTAAGGCAAAAGCGCAATGTGACTATCTGATAGTAGGTGTTTCGACGGACGATTTAGTGGGATACAAGGGAAAGCGTTCTGTTATTCCATTTGAGGAACGCAAGGAAATTGTCGCTGCTATCAAATATGTAGATGAGGTTGTTACCCAGGAAAATATGGACAAACTTGGAGCATGGAAGAAGTACCATTTTGATGTCATGTTTGTGGGAGACGACTGGAAGGGAACGGATAAATGGAATAAGATAGAGAAAGACCTTGCAGAAGTTGGCGCGAAAGTAGTGTATTTTCCGTACACGAAAGGAACAAGCAGTACGCTGATAAATGAAACATTAATTCGATTGAGAGAGGGGAAATGAGTAGAATTATTCAAAAAATTGCAGCAAGATTAGGCCTTTATCAATATTGTGTTAAAATCATTAATAACTATAAGGAAAAAAAGGAAGCAAAGGCAGTAAAGGAGCATGGAGTAGAAGTGCTTCAATTAGTTCAAGATGTTCTAGCACCGCACGGAGTACGGCCTTTTTTCTATGCCGGATTATTACTCGGTGCTTATAGGGAACATAATTTTATTCCTTATGATTATGACCTTGATTTAGGAGTTTTTGCTTCCGAACGACCTGACAATATAGTCCAAATAATGCAAAAGAATGGTTTTAAATGGGTTCGTCAATTCTACTTTAAAGAAGATAATAGGGTTACGATAGACCAGTTTGACTATAAGGGCGTTCCTGTAGATTTCTACTATTTCTATGAGGTGGATGAATACACAATGGCATCATTCGTTCCCAAACGGCATGAGTACAAAGAGTGGTATGAGGCTAATGAGACAGACGGTTTCCCATGTGATATCGATTCGACGGATACGTTTACAGTATCAAAAAAAGAGTTCTTAGGCCATTATTTCTATATGCCAGACACAGCAGAGCAATTCTTGAAAGATTTGTATGGTGATGATTTTATGCAGCCTATTCAAGGATGGGTGCCGGGAACAAGAAAAACGCGTAGAGATCCATATCCGGTAAGGCAATATAGAAATCTAGATGTCATGAAATGTGAGAGATGATGTCTTCTATTATTTTGCAGAAGGAGATGATTGGTATGCCTATTGCCCGCGTAAACACGAATATAAAGATTGGAAAGAAGCAAATGCTTCTGATGGTTTTCCTGTTGCGCGATCGTATGTGCCTAAGTCAGAATTTGAGAAGACAGACTTTTTAGGTATTCAAATAAATGTACCAGTGAGGGCGCACGAATGGCTAAAGGATATATATTCTGATTCCTATATGACGCCGATAAAGAATTGGAATGCTAAGGATTTTAAGACCCGCATTAAACCGACAAAGGAGAGATGCTATAGAAGATATATCTGCTAATATCCTTTCATATTTCTCAAAAAATATGTCTAAACTTCTTTTTATACAATACCGACCGTTTGGGACGGTGATGAACGGGGGTGACCAGGGGACGAAGAAGAACCTTGATGCGTTGCGTGCGGTGCTGGGCGAGGCGAATGTAGAGGTGTACTATCTGCATGATAAAGCCGGTAGGAGTTCGTTATGGGAGTATTTTAAAGCGGTGTTCTATCTGCCGTTCGGATATTTCTTAGGACTCACGCCGAAGAAAGTGGAGCAGATTGCATGCAAGGCAGAGAAATACGATTTTGTATTTATTGACAGAAGTTTATTTGGTGTCATCGCAAAAGCATTGAAGGAGGCGGATTATAAAGGAAAGATACTTACTTCTTTTCAGAATGTGGAGGCGCTCTATATGGATGCGAAAATGCCGAAACACCTTCCGTTCCGATCTGTTCTGATTCATTGTGCAGATAAAAACGACCAATGGAGTTGCGCGTATTCCGATGTTGTCATTGCGCTTAATGAACGTGATAAGGTTGAGTTACAAAAACGCTATCAACGAGAGGCTGATTTTATCATTCCTGTTACGTTGAGTGATCGATTAGATGCTGAGCCGGCTAAGACCGCACAAACGAGCAAGCGGGTGAAATGTTTGTCTATAGGTGCGTACTTTGGTCCGAATAACGAGGGCATCTTGTGGTTCGTGAAGAACGTGTTACCTCATGTGAATGTGGAATATATGATAGTCGGTAAGGGAATGGCAAAACTCAAAGAGGAGAAACCGGAATTGTTGCGCGAAATACCCGTCATATCCGATGCTCCTTCGTTGGTTCCGTATTTCGAAGAAGCAGATGTGATGGTGTTGCCGATTTTTGCGGGAAGCGGCATGAAGGTAAAAACCTGCGAGAGTTTGATGTACGGGAAGAACATCATCGCGACGAATGAGGCATTAGAAGGATATGCGATTGAGGAAGGCAAGAGTGCATGGCGATGTAACACAGCAGAGGAATATATCGCGTGCATTAATGAGTTTGCCGCGCATCCTCGCCCCAAGTGGAACGAAAACGCGCGGCAGTGTTACCTCAACAACTATTCTGAAAAGGCCGTTGAGAGAATGTTTAAAGAGTTGCTTGGTTAAGCGGCTCTTTTCTTTTGATAAATCGGCCAGCCGATGAGCAGACCGAGGCTAAGTATCATCAATATGATGGCCAACGCATAGCACCAATTATCCCAAGTCATCGCTTTCGGCATAAACTCCATCATTACCGTGTGCTCTCCGGCGGGGATGACTGCTGCACGGAGGACGTAGTTCACACGACCGATTTCTTTCTCTTCTCCATCAATGTATAGGTGCCAACCATCCGGATAATAAATCTCCGAGAAGACAGCTACACGGTTATTAGCGCAGTTCGCTGCGTAAACCAGTTTATTCGGTTGATAGTTCGTCAAAACAATCCTATCTTCCTCATTGGGCTGTGGCTCGCAAGTCAGCACCTCGCGGAATTTCTCATCAGCAACAGCTGTGCGGCTAAAGTCTAGTGTGTTGAGCGCTGCACTCTCATCATCGGGCGTGGGCACGAACAGCACTTCATTGACAAACCACGCATTACCCATCGCATCGGGATTTGGGATGACGCCGCGTTGCGTGACGATATACTTGGTATTGAGCATATTAATTACATTCCAATTCATCTTGGAGATATGCTCGTCAATCAGGTCTTGATAGCGGCGCAGTTTGACAGCCGAATATCCTCCAATCGATTTGAGACGATAGCTTGTACGTGCGTCATTGAAGGTGTTCGTGTTGAGATTCAGCACGCGGTAGTCAAGACTCTTGTCTTGGAGAATCTGTTCCTCCCATGGCTGTATCTTAAAATACGCCTCACTATCTTTCTGCTTAACAAAGTTATCGTTATTGAAGAAACGTTTGTCGACAGGAACGAGGTCAATCAATATTAATGCTGCTAGACCAGCATATAATATTGTATTTGACATTTGAGATTTGACATTTGAGATTTGAGATTTGGCATACCAGTAAACAAGTCCGAAGCCGAGAACGACGAAGAGCAAGCTACGCCATGCATCGGCTTTTAGCATCGCTATACGCTGGTCGAGAATGGCATCATAAACCCATTGGGGCATCTGGGCTTTCCATTGCGCGTCGTACGAACTGGTCATATCGAAACTGCCGGCAAAGAGTGCGCCAAACAGACATAGACCCGCTGTGATTCCTCCCGCAATGAAAAGATTATTGCGTAGTTTAGGCCATTCCACTTCTCCCTGCACGATGCGTTGCAAGCCGAGGAAACCTAATAGTGGCATAGTGATTTCCGCGACTACGAGAATGGACTCCACGGCGCGGAATTTATTGTACATCGGGAAATAGTTATAGAAGAGTTCCGTGAGCCACATAAGGTTCTTTCCCCAAGCGAGGAAGATAGACATGAGCGTTGCGAAGAGGAGTGCCCATTTATAGGGTCCGGGAACGATGAGTAAACCCAACAAGAAAAGGAAGCACACGATAGCTCCAGCATAAACAGCACCGCTCGTGAACATCTTCTCACCCCGATAGGTAGGCGCGCTTTTGCAGAACTGCTCTGCATCGCGTTTCGGAACACCTTGTTTGCGAAGGGCTTTGCATAGTTCGGAGTCTTTTCCGACGTTGTATCCACTGGCGCCGCCTTCCCAGTTCGGGATGAGGAGCGTCATAGTCTCACCTTTGCCGTAACTCCAATCGGTGGCATATTTAATATCGAGTCCTTCCGCAGGTTTGTCCTGTGCCTGTTTGGTGAGTTCACTGTGCCCACCGCGCATAGTCTCTTTGAGATAGTCTTGGTTCAATGTCCACCATGACAGTTTGGTTAGGAAAATCAGTCCCAAGCAAAGCGCAATAACTCCTACGCTGATGCCCAACTCTTTCCATTGTTTGTCGCGAATGTGGATGTACAGTTCTGCGATGCACAGCACGCCGATGAGCATGAAGATATAATACGTCATCTGCGGGTGCAGCACAATAGAATAAGCACCGAAGATAAGTACCATCGGGATGCCTAACCAGTATTTGCGCCGGAAAATAGCATATAAACCGCCGATAACGGGTGCTAATCCTCCCAACGCAAAGGCTTTGGACATATGTCCCGCCGGAATAATAATGAAGAAATAGGAAGACATACCCATCGCCAATGCCCCGACTAATGCCAACCATGCATTGATACCGAAACAGAGCAACATGAGGTAGAACCCGATGAAATAGAGCATGATAGCCGTGATGGGTTCCCCCCACCAACCGACTAAAACATTCTTAAACCATGAGGTTGCCATTCCGGCTTTGTTACGGAACGTGATCTGATACGTCGGCATTCCGCCGAACATAGAGTTCGTCCATCCTGTCGGTTCGCCATTCGCTTCATAATAGGTCAGCGCCTCGTTAGCAGCCCCCTTCCAGTTGTTGATGTCCCCTTGGAGTAGCACTCGACCGTTCATCTGCGGACTGCAATAAGCAATGGCAAAGCCAATAAATACTACCACAGCCACCAAATACGGGGCAATTTTCTTCCAATCTATCTTCATTGTTTAATCATTTTGCGGATTTCACATAATTCTTCGCGTACGCGCTGTAGGATCTCCAATGCGGCTTGGCGCTCATCGGACTTCTTGCCGTTGCCCTTGAGTTCCTTGCGGATGGCCTCAATACGCGTTATTTTCAGTTCGTCACGGATATACCGGATACGTTTGATCACTTCGATGTTTTCGCGCGTGTAGTACCGGTTTCCGTGTCCGTCCTTGCGCGGCTGGAGCTCATCGAACTGTTTCTCCCAATAGCGAAGCGTAGAAGCCGGAATACCGGTTTCGGTTTCTGTTTCGCGGAGAGAAAAATATATTTTGCCTTCGGCCATTTATGATTTCAGATTTATGATTTCAAATTTATTTGCAAATCTTCAGTTTCTTTCCGGCGCGGATGGCGTCACTCTTTAGACCGTTCCATTGCTTGAGTTGTTTTACTGTACAATGGAAACGTTTGGCTATCGAGCTGAGGCTGTCGCCATTCTTAATAGTATAATAGGTCACACCGTTCACACGATACGCACCGCTGACAGACGTTACTTTTGCCATATCGATCTCTGCACGACGGTTATTGATCAGGCTATCGGCTTTGTAGGCCAGAATGCTATCTTGTTGGTCAATGAACGGTCCTACTTTATCGGCCGGAAGACAAAGCGTATATGCGCTTCCTCCGGGCAGGATGTCTCGCGAATACTGCGGGTTCAGGCGACGTAACTCGTCCATGCTGATGTCCAGACTCTGACTAACCTGCTCAAGGTGCAGACGCTGCGTGGTGCGGATGGTATCCGTGATCATCACTTTCTCTATCGGCGCCTTGCATATACCGTGCTCCTGACCGTAGTTCATTGCATAATTGGCGGCAATGAAGATAGGCACGTAGTTACGTGTCTCGAGTGGAAGGAACGGGTAAATAGACCAAAAATCGCGCTTACCGCCTGCACGCCGGATGGCTTTGTTCACATTTCCGCTACCACAATTATAAGCGGCAATCACGAGGTTCCAATCGTTGTACACATGGTACATGCTGCTCAAGAACCGACACGCAGCTTCGGTGGCCTTGATTGGATCCATTCGTTCATCCACCAGCGAGTTAATCTCCAGTCCAAAGAGTTTACCGGTTGCTGGCATGAACTGCCAAAGACCTGCTGCGCCTGCATGCGAGCGAGCCATCGGGTTCAGTGCCGACTCGATGATTGGCAGATATTTGAGTTCGTAGGGTAGGTTATACCGTCCCAGTTTTTCCTCAAACATCGGGAAGTAATACTCGCTCATGCGCATCATACGCGCCACCTGTTTGGGGCTACGCTTGACATAACGTAAGATAAATCCTCTAACGCGGTCGTTGTACGGCAACTCAATGACGCAAGGCAGAGCCTGTAGACGCGTTTTGTACACCGAGTCGGGCAGGGTAGTCGTATCATGCACGGCAATGCAGTCGGTCGTATCTAACCATTGCAGACTCCAGTCCAACGCACGCATCTCGATGTCCGTCAGGTCGCTGTCGTTCCATAACTGATAAAACGGTATGATTGGTACGATGGTGTCCATCAGCACCGAGTCTATGGACAATGTGTCGAGAAACAGCGTGTCGATAGCGAGGCTATCCATGAGCACGCTGTCCGGTTGGATCTCCGGTGTCTCTTGTATCTCTTGCGCCTGTGCACAGAGCGCAAGGCCTGCCAATAGTATCAAAAAAATCTTTTTCAAAATTGTATAGCTAATTTAATTTCCGCACTCTGTTGGTGCTGTAAGTCGTAATAAATCTGTGGTTCTACATTAAGCGTCAAGTCCGGCGAGATGTCGTAGTCAAACAACTGCGCATCCACGTATGCATCAATCAGACTTAGTGCATACACGACGAAGGTCGCCAGGATCGAATAGTCCCGATAGCGCCGGTAGGTACTCTGACGGTTCTTGAGCGTATTCATCCACGTACTCGTCCCACCTACGCGGTTTAAATCGTACCCGTCCGGCAATACGGCAATATAACTCTTACTCGGATCTTCGCTCACTGTACCTGCCTGGCTGTCGTTGTACAGATCCAGATACGCCTGTTTATAACCGCTATACCTGTTCTGCATCGTGTTGATCGCATATCCGCAGCCCATGAACGCACCATAGACGATCGGCAGTTTCCAATAGGACTTGTTGTATATCTGTCCGGCTCCGGGCACAATGACGCCTAACCAAACAGCTTTTAAGGCATCCGGTTTATGGAAATAGACACTGTCTTGCTGCGCCATAACGGGTAGCGACAGCGCCATCAATACTATGAGAACCCACTTTTTCAAACTAAGCGCTGTGCGATGCGTTCTAATTCTTCTTCGTTGGCAAAAGCAATGATCACTTTGCCGTTTTGTACTTTGATATTCAAACCGCTCGAGATACTCAGTTCGCGCTCCAGCGAAGCGTACGGATTAACGGTGCGTACACGTTCTTTCTTATCCGCGTTCTTATCTTCTTGAGCCAAGGCTTCGACTTTGCGAACAGACAGACCCTCACGCAAAATGCGTTGGTACAGCGCCAACTGCCGCTCTGCGGAAGGCGTTCCCAAGATAGCACGGGCGTGTCCCATCTCGATCTTCTTCTCTTTGATACCCACCTGGATCTCTGCCGGTAACTTGAGCAGACGCAGATAGTTAGCCACCGTGGCACGTTTCTTTCCTACGCGCTCCGCCATTCGTTCTTGCGTCAGGTCATAATCGTCCATCAGACGCTGGTAAGCCAAAGCAATCTCGATCGCATCCAAGTCTTCACGCTGGATATTCTCGATGAGCGCCCATTCCATGACTTGCTCGTCCTTCGCCGTACGGATATAGGCCGGTATATACTGCAGACCGGCCATCTTGCTGGCACGGAAACGACGCTCTCCGGCAATGATCATATACGTGCCGTCTCCATTGTCACGCAGCGTGATTGGCGAGATAACACCATGCTCACGGATCGAATCCGCTAACTCTTGTAAAGCCTCCTCGTCGAACGTGCGACGCGGCTGATCGGGGTTGGCCACTATGGCACTCAGTTCAATCTCCGAGATCGAACTACCTCCGTTGGTATCTACATGCGAGGTGTCGATGAGTGCATCCAAACCTCGTCCTAAACCTGTCTTTTTCATTTGTTTCGTGCAATAAGTTCTTTAGCTAATGCGGTATAATTCTTGGCTCCCTTCGAACTGGAGTCGTATTCCAACACCGACACACCGTGCGAGGGCGCTTCGCTCAGACGGACGTTACGCGAGATGACGGTGTTGAACACCAAGTCGCCGAAATGACGCTTCACCTCTTCGTACACCTGATTGCTCAGACGCAGACGATTGTCGAACATGGTGAGCAGGAATCCTTCGATCTTGAGTGCCGGGTTGAGTTTGGATTTAATGATCTTGATCGTGTTCAGCAACTTGGCAATGCCTTCGAGCGCAAAGAACTCACACTGTACCGGAATGATCACGCTATCACTGGCCGTCAATGCATTGACGGTGATCAAACCCAACGACGGACTGCAATCGATGAGCACGTAGTCATACTCGTCGCGTACTTGGTTCAGCACGTTCTTGAGCAACTGCTCACGGTGCTCCATGTTCAGCATCTCGATCTCAGCACCCACCAGGTCAATGTGACTTGGGATCATGTCAAGGTTCTTCGTATTGGTGTGCACAATGGCCGTGTGCGGTTCAATACCGTTCACCAGGCACTCGTAGATCGTGTTGTCCAACTCGCTAATCTCCACACCCAAACCCGATGAGGTGTTAGCCTGCGGATCGGCATCGATGAGTAACACGTGCTTGCCCTGCTTGGCCAAAGCAGCCGCTAAGTTGATGGAAGTAGTCGTTTTGCCGACGCCTCCTTTTTGGTTTGCTAATGAAATAATTTTACTCATATCTGTTTGATTATTGTTTCTGCTTCAATCTGTCGGCAGGCGTAATTGCCGTATCGGCAATGGTTGGTACCGTGGCATGTGCACGGTCGGCATTGCAAATCATGCCGTTGTATAATATCTTCCGGCTTTTGCTTCCAACCGGCAAAACCGATCATCGGATGTGTCGCGCACCATACGCTGATAGCTCGAAGGCCCACCAGACTTGACAAATGTTGGTTCGCACTGTCCATACAGATCATCACGTCTAACATCCGCATCAGTTCCAACTCTTCTTTGAGTTTTAACCGTCCAGCCACACTCTCTGTGCGCGGAAAGACCGTTGACCACTGTCTGAGCATCTCGCACTCTATTTCGCCTGCTCCGAAAAGGAAAACGCGTGTGTGCTTGTCCTTCGTCAGTTGCTCGATGATGTCTTTCGAGACGCGGTAAGGCAACATATTTGAACGGCTTTTGGCAAATGGCGCCAAACCGATCCAGCGTCCTTCTTTCTCTCCGAAACGCTCTATGATCTTCTTCGCCGCCGCACTGTTCTTCGGGATGGCTTCGAAAGTCTCGTCCGTCTCTAATCCTGCACGCCGGAATGCATCTCTGTACCGCGCGAATTCCGTCGGTAACTGTTTCTTGCCAATCCCGAACTTCGTGATTAGATGTTTGCTAAACCGGCCGTAGCGCACACGTGTTACCTGCTTGCCGCTCAGGCGCATCAACATGTCGAAGAGGCGTGTACGCGGTAAGTCCTGCAAGTCAATGACGGCATCTACCTCATCACGCCAAGCTTTCCAAATAGCAAAGACGCCTTTCCAACCCAAGTGATTGTCCACCTCTCGAAACTCCACGTTCGGCATCGAAGCGAACATAGACGCTAAGTCTTTCTTGCTCGCGACAATAAATCGATCATTCGGATAACGACGACTAAGCGAAGCTATCACGGGAACCGTCATAGCCACGTTGCCTAATGTTGCCAAACGAATAATCAAATACGTCATTCTTGTTTATATTCACTCCAGGTTGCCCCGAAATAATACGTCAATGTGTCGCCTAAAGTGTACGGTTTGACGGCAATCAAGTTACCGTCCTGTATGTCCGTAACGGTTGCGTCCGGAGTCTGCACGGTGATGTAAATACGACCTTGCGAAGTGCTACCGTTATATTCGTAGTTCATCTGCGCAGCTGATTTATCACTCAGCGCGTCCTCTTCGTAGAAGATCATGCCGATGCGGTCATACACCTCAAAATGATCAATCGTGTCGTGCATGTAGATACCGCCGCCTACTAACAACTCTTCATCATAATTACCTGTCAGCACGACATCCGCTTGGTTCATAGCCGAACCGGCTTCGGCGGTGATAGTAATTGATTCGTGCAGTATATGTCCGTCCACGTTCAGGCTGTCGTACTCCAACTTAAACACAAACCGATCCGGTGTCTGCTCGAGTATTTCCCAACGGTCGTACGCGCCACCGATAAACGTCTGGTCATTTGCGATAACAACCAATCCTCCTGCACCACAGGTGTGTCCCACTTTATAACAATCCAGACCTTTGCCGTAGTTAATATGATAGGGCAGACCTAACTCATGCTCGCGGTAGTAAAAACTATCCACAACCAGTTCCGGACTTGCCTTAAGCCACAGGTCCACACCGTTGCTCGGGTTCTCCGGTCGCAAGGCCGGACCGTACATACGGAAAGCGGCGTACTCGTTCTCCCAGGCGAAGTCATCCTTGCGCTCCGGAACAAAACGTCCGTACACTTTCGGCTGCACAACCTCTTTGTGACAGGCTGTCAGACTCAAAAGAGCAATTGCGAAAAATAGAACATTTATCGGTCTCATAGGGTGATCGTATGTTTAACGTATGTTTGTCCTATGTATGTCCTATGTTCAGGCATAGGAGATTTACAACATTTTTATTTGGGCTGTCTTCCAATATAGGCGAGTATTCCGCCGTCTACATAGATGATCTGTCCGTTGACTGCGTCGGAAGCGTGCGAAGCCAGGAAGACGGCTGTTCCTCCTAACTCATCCGCCTCTAACCAACGACCAGCAGGCGTCTTCGCGCAGATGAACGCATCGAACGGATGCTTGCTACCATCCGCTTGCGGTTCACGCAGCGGTGCCGTCTGCGGTGTAGCGATATATCCCGGTCCCAGACCGTTACATTGGATGTTATACTCGCCGTACTCCGAGCAGATATTACGCGTCAGCATCTTCAGGCCACCTTTGGCTGCCGCATACGCGCTGACGGTCTCACGACCCAACTCACTCATCATCGAGCAGATATTAATGATCTTACCTTCACGACGCGCCATCATCTCCGGCAATACGGCCGCACTCACGATATACGGTGCCACAAGGTCGATGTCAATGACCTGCTGGAACTCTTCGCGTTTCATCTCGTGCATAGGGATGCGCTTGATGATTCCGGCGTTGTTAACCAATATATCGATCTGTCCCACTTCTGCGTGAATCTGCTCCACGAGCGCCTTTACGGCCACCTCATCCGTCACGTCGCACACATAGCCGTGCACGTTGTTGATGCCCTCTGCGCGGTACAATTCATACGCCTTGTCGATGGCTTCTTGACTACGGGCATTGAAGATGATATTAGCCGCTCCGGCCTGTGCGAAAGCTTTCGCAATCGCAAAACCGATACCGTAACAACCACCTGTCACCCAGGCGTTCTTGCCTTCCAATGAAAAAAGATTATTCATAAATCTAAAATCTTAAATCATAAATCATCAATTATTTCAGGTCTGTTATCAGACTGAAGTCCTGGTCTCCGTAGTCGAGGTTCTCGCCACCCATGCCCCAGATGAAGGTGTAGTTATGGGTAGCAGCTGCACTGTGAATAGACCATTCCGGCGAGAGCACGGCTTGGTTGCCTTTCATCCATATATGGCGCGTCTCTTCCACTTCACCCATGAAATGGCAGACAGCCTGCTCTTCCGGTACTTCGAAATAGAAATACGCCTCCATACGGCGGCTGTGTACGTGTGCCGGCATGGTGTTCCATACACTTCCTGTATTCAACTCCGTCATACCCATCTGCAACTGGCAGGTCGGCAGCACTTGGTTGACGAGCATCTTATTGATGTCACGCTCGTTACTCATCTCCAGACTTCCCATGTGCGCTACGACGGCATCCGCTTTCGTCACTTTCTTGTTCGGATACGCACAATGCGCCGTTGTCGAGTTGAAATAGAAGAGAGCCGGTTTGTTGGCGTCTACGCTCTCGAACTTCACCTCGCGGTCTCCACGACCGAGGTACAACGCCTCTTTATAATCGAGTTCAAACACCTCATCGCCTGCAATCACGCGACCTTTACCGCCTACGTTGAAGATACCCATCTCTCTTCTTGTCAGGAAATACGGCGCTTTCAACGGATCAATCGCTTCCAGTAATAGCGTCTCCTTAACCGGCATAGCACCACCTACAATCATGCGGTCGTACATCGAATAAACCATGTTCACCTCATCGGCTGCAAACACGCGCTCAATCAAAAAGTCCTTGCGCAGGCGCGTTGTGTCATAACTCTTGGCGTCCGTCGGATTCGACGCGTAACGCACTTCATAATTCGTTTTCATATCGTGTTATTTACTATATTTTCTACTTTTAATCGGCCAATACCAACCTAGATTGATACTCAAATCCATTGGATTAGCCATCTTATAGGTATCCGTGACGGTTGTGCCGAAAACGCCTCCTAACGAGAAGTCATAACGGATTTCCAGTTCATACGCGCCGGCTTTCTTCGTGCGGACATACAGACCTGTTCCTGCGGCTAATCCCCAGTTAAACCGTTCCGTGATACTTCCGCTCTCTTCCCACACGCAATAACCGATCTGCGGACCGAGATTGAAAATCCAGCGGCATTTCTCACTACCGAAATTGAGATTCATCAGGATCGGCAACTCTACATAGTGCAGGCTATTCGTTCCATATGCGTCTTTCCACCCGCGATGCATATAGTTCAATTCCATCTGGAAATGGCAGTACTTATGAGCAGCAAAGCGGAATACCAGACCTGCATTACCGCCTAAGACGCATGCATCCGTGATAGGCGACATACCGTCTCGCGAAGGATTAAAGATAACCGTACTGGCCGTTACACCACCATGCGCACCGACCCAATATTCCGGCGATTTCATGCGTGGTTGTGCACTTACGCACAAGGCCAGCAGTGTCAAAATCAATATGCAAGCACTTTTACGCATGCGTTCTGGAATCCTCCTTGTTGAACTTGTTTCCACTGAATGACGGACTGAATACCGGTTGTCTCTTGTTCGCCTTGCAACCAACCGATCAATGCCTGTATCAGGTCGTAACCTAATAAGTCATAGCGCGGACTCTCACTCACATGTCCGCCTGCGTAGAACTGATCCCACAAAGCGTCATAGGCATCACGACTGGTCTCTGCCGTAAAGACTGATGTATAGACTTGCGGCAGGTCGATATGCTCTTTCTGCCAAGCATACTGACTGATCAGACGCACGTTATGGCCTACCTTGCGCAACGCGGCGATGTGCGGTAACACCACACGTACCTGTTGATAGCGATCCGAATGCAGCAAGATAATATTCTCTTTGTCCAGATCCATAGCATACGCTGCGCTGTCGTTCATCAGGTCGCGCAAAGGAAGACCCGTGTACGAAATGCCGTGCGCTTTGAGTCGCTTGCGCAGTGTACGAATAGAACTGGCTATTTCCGCTTCACGTACTTCCGTTACGACGACGTGAATATTCTCTCCTTGCGCTTTCAACCAGGCACAGAGACTGTCCGCCTCTTGCTCGTCCGTGGAGTTGAACTGCAATACCTGCGGATGACTAGCCAAATCCACCTCGTCGCTGAACGGTAAGAGTAACGGCACGTGATGTGTCTCGCACCATGCTGCCATGCGCTCTATCTGAATAGGGTACACCAGACCCAAGATCGCTTTGACGCTGTCTAACTCTGTGCTGTCACACAAGGCCTGCACTTTCCGTTCGCTGCGTTCTGTATCGTAAACGCGCAGACGATAGAGTGTGCTGTCGTTCTGCAGATCATGCAACGCGAGTAACGCACCCTGATAGAATTCCATCATGCGCTCGGCATTACCGCTACGCTTGGTCTGCTGACTCTCAAACGGTAACATCAGCGCCAACTCTACTACACGGCGTGTGTCCTGCGCAACAACCGTATCCGTTAAGACGCTATCCGCTACAACCGAATCGGATTCTATCGGATGAATTCGGATCGTATCGGATGGAATCGGATTCTCTTCAACCACCGGTTCTTCAACCACCGGTTCTTCAACTACCGGCTCTTCCACCACGTGCCCTTCTACCTGCACGTTGCGGCCCGTAGGAATCAATAGTATCTCAGCATAGTGCAGTCCGCGATCGCGTAACTGAGGATTGAGGCGAATAATCTCACTCTGAGCTACGTTGAAGTTCACACCAATACGATACAGACCGATGCCTCGCTCCACTTGATAGCGATACACCTCTTCTCCGTTGATCGTGTCCAACGGATAGTTCAAGAGTTCCTGCGCCCCTACCGGTGCTAGGAATAAAAAACATAGAGCAATAACTATAAGACTTCTTTCAACTTTCATCTTTCAACTCTAAACTTTCTGTTCATACTTCTTCTTTCGAATCACAAAAACAATGCCACCGATGAGAGCCAGAATGATGATAGGCAGACTTACACTGACGGCTTGCACTTGTGCACGTTTCTCATGGGCACGCTGGTCATTGAGCAGTTGAAGTGCCACGCTCTTTTCGCGCAGACTGATCAGTCCTTCGCTATCCGTGAGCCACAGCACCGCATTCGTGATGAAGTCGCGGTTACTGAACTGCATGCCGCTGTAGCGGTCATAACCCATCGGAAGGGCTTGGTTCTTCTGCACCTCGTTGAGCAACACACTGCCGCTAGCGATCACTACCTGTCGTGTCTTGGCGCCGTTCTTACGTATCGGTTCATCCGTGATAACACCTTCGGGAACCATCCGGTGCGCATAGGCGCTCGTGAAAACGCCTTCCAGCGACACGGCCACCGGTACATACTGATAGACAAAGGTCTTCACGTCGGGATTCATGTCGCTTAGGTTCACTTCTCCCGGCGTGGCCGTCACGCGACTGGCCGTACTGGTGGCTAACAACACCCGTTTCTCTATTCCGTCTTCGCCTCCCACTGCATCAATCGGACTGACGAACGTACTCATCACTTGCCCCATGTTCTTCGTGATCGGCGAACCTTGACTGGTGAGCAGCAACGGCGCATAGGTCCACGGCATCGGTTGGAGGTTCGTCTGTTGCGGATCAGTACTGACATTCACGGGAATAGGCAGGCATTGGAAATCTTGTACTAACGCAGGGTTTACCCGTACACCGTATTTGAACAGCATCTCCGTAAGTCCCAATTCCAGAGGTATGATCGGTGTAAAGCCTTCGCTCTGCAGCACTTGCTCGCTAAACCGGACTCCATTAAGCGCCCACAGTACGGCTCCTCCGCGCATGATGTACTGATCTATCACAAACCGCTCGGCATCGCTGAAAGCCGTCTGCGGACTCGCGATGATGATGGCTTTGTATCCATCAAGCATATGCGCATCGATAGCGATGCTGTCTCCCTTCCCTTCAGGGGAGGGCGGGGTGAGGCTCCCTCTATCGATCTGGAAGTACTTACTGAGTGCCGACATGAGGTCGTACGTATGTGCCTCGTCGGGTTCGCCGTGACCTTCGAGGATTGCTACACGCGGCGTCTCGGTCTGTTGTAACAGATGGAGCGCTTCCATGAAAGCGAACTCCAACTGCTCAATGCTGGCGTTCAGGTTCTCTTCGCCGCTGAGACCGCGTGTGTTCTTGAGCAAGGTTACTACCGCTCTGCGTCCTTTATACTCCATCAGCGCATACGGCCAAACGGTTGTCTGTGCCGTCTTGCCGTTTTGTTCACGCTCATGGATGACAATAGGATGCAGTCCAAGGGAATCCCCTCTAACCTCTAACCTTTCACCTTTCACCTTTATATCCGCATACACACCGAACTCCTCCAGCGTCTCTTCCGTGGCTTTCTTGAGTCGTCGGAAACCCGCATTGAGGTCGCCGTCCAAGAGTAGGGTGACGTGTATAGGTGCATCGGTCTGCTTGAGCATCGTTTTGGATGCTTCACTCAGACTGTAGTGTTTGTCGTCCGTCAGATCCCAACGAACGACCCACACGTAACTCAGCGCCAGCAACACGGCGCAGGTTCCGATGACAACTATGGCTTTCCAATAACCTTTCACCTATAACCTCTCACCTTTATTTCTTGATTTTCTCCCAAACCTCTTGGTTGATCACTACCGGATATTTCTCACGCAGTGCTTTAACCCATTGCGCTTCGAGGTAATCTTGATAATCGGTCGTCACTTTACCTTTCTCATCATCCCAGGTCTGCGGTGCTTTGATTTTCTTGCCTACGCAGCGAACAACCGGATAATCAGGATTCGGTTTGTATGCATCACGCTGTTTGAAACCGAAACGGTCCACGAGTTTATTGCGACCTACTTCCCACAAGCCGTACTGAACCTTAACGAACTTCACGCTGTCGGTATTCAGACGACTCTCTACGTATTTATCCACTGAGTCAGGTTTGGCATTCTTGATGATACTCTCTGCCGCTTTGGCTACTTTTTCATTCTTGGCCTGAACCAGATAACCTTTGTAGTGCGGTTTGTCCCAGGTGTAGTTTTTCTTGTTGGCTTTGAAATATGCCTCCAGACCGGCTGTATCTTTAGCAGCCTTGTCCCATACTTCCTTGAGCGAAACCTCAAACAGCAGAATACCGTCGTGGTACTCTTGAACGAGGTTGCGGAACTCCGGATATTTCTCCTCCAGGTGCTCGTCCACATAAGCCTTTACATCCGCGTCGCTCATCTCTGCCGGCAGGTTATACTCCGCACGTGCCTTGCGGATAAAACTCTTGTCGGCTTCGTTCGCACGCTCGTCGCGCAGCACCTGACGATGAATCTGTGCACGCATGGAATCGAGCGGTTGAATACCGCGCTCGTCCTCTTTATACAAGATATGCCATCCGTATTGGGTACGAACGGGTGCACTGATCTGACCATTCTCCATGCTGAAGGCCGCCTCTTCGAACTGCTTAACCATCATGCCTTTACCGAACCATCCTAACGAACCACCACGTGCACTACTGCCGCGGTCGTCGGACTCTCTCTGAGCTACCTCAGCGAAGTTCTCCGGTGTTACCACCTTAGCCAGACTGTCAATCAGCGCTTTCTTCGCCTCGTTCAGGCTGTCTGCCGGCACCATCTTCATGATGTGCGAAGCTTTGACTTCCTTATGGTCGATCTCTTCCTCTACCAGCACGATATGAAAACCGTATTGGGTACGGAACGGTTCGCTGACTTTACCTACCGGTGTGTTATATACCGCCTCTTCCAACGGATAGACATAACGGAACGGAGTGATCCATCCCAACTCACCGCCTGTCTCTTGAACCTGCGGATCCGTACTCATCTCACGAGCCACTTTGTCGAACGCCTCTACTTTCTGACGAACGAGTTTGGCTTTCTTGCCTTTACCCTTCATCACACCTTTACCGATGGTTACGCGTTCGTAGGCTTCGTTAATCTTAGCCTGCGCCTCTGCTTCGGTAGTCACGTCAGCATTCATCGGACACTGGATGGCGATGTGTGCGGCACGACGGTCCTTGCTCAAGTGACGCCAACTCATCTCAACGAGGCTGTCCATCGCTGCCTCGTCCTGCATGTATTTCGGTGTCGCTTGTGCACGGTACCCTTTCAGTTCCTTGATGAAGGATGCGGTGGTATCAATGCCTTGTGCCTCGGCTTCCGCCACTTTGAGCTTGAAATTAATGAACATGTCCAGGTACTCGTCCATCGTCTTGGGATCGACAGCACCTGCTTGGTTGTTTTTCTCGTAGATGTAGAGAAACTCCTCTGCGCTCACGGCCTTGCCGTTAATCGTCATAAGGGTCTCACTCTGTGCAAGCGCCATAACACTCATGGCAGTTGCGGCTGCAAAAATAACTAATTTTTTCATATTTAAAATCTAAAATCTAAAATCTAAAATCTCAAATCTTTAAATACTTTTTGTAAGTATCTTCAAAAAGTCTCACGGCTTGGTTGAGCGAACCGAACACTTCGCCTCCGGAGGCGTTCATGTGTCCACCTCCGTGGAAAACCTCACTGGCCCAAATGTTAACCGGTCGGTCGCCTTGCGAACGGAAGGAGATACGGATGCGGGACTTAGGTGTGCCCGGTTTGGCGCGTTCTTCACGCATCGTGACCGAATAATAGACGTCGCCTATCTGCAGCGGCATATTGACCAGTCCTTCGCAATCACCTTGCTGGTAATGGAAACGATCCAACTCATCGGCATCCAGTGTGATGAGCGCCAGGTGATACTCGGGATAGATACGCATCTTGCGATACAGCGCGTAGCCGGTCAGACGCATGCGGTCGGTCGAATACTGGTTGAAGACCGCATCGTAAACGGCCTCCTTCTTCACGCCCGCGCGTACAAGATCAGCCACGATCTCGTATATCTCGCAGTTAGCGCTGTTGTAGGAGAAATTACCGGTATCTGTCATCAACCCCGTGTAGATGCATGTCGCGATGTCGGTCGTTAACCCGTCACCCGTAACCTGTAACCCCTCATCGGCTAACAGTCGATACACGATCTCGCATGCGGAACTCGCCTCCGGGAAAGAGTGTACTTCGTCTACATTAGCCCTTAGCCATTCGCCATTCGCCATTAAATGGTGGTCAATCAGGATCTTCTTGGCTTTGTTCGCCAGCATTTTCTCTCCCATCAGTCCGATACGTTTCGGATCGTTGAAATCCGTGCAGATAAACAAGTCTGCATCCGCAATCAGTTGGTTGCAGGCATCGCTTTCTTTCTCGTAGATACGTATCCGGTCAGCGCCCGGCATCCAACTAAGGAAAGCCGGGAACGCATTCGGCACAATGACCGTCACGTCCCGTAACCCGTCACCCGTAACCGCTAACCCCTTAATCCAATGCCACAACGCCAAACTGGAACCCATCGCATCCCCGTCAGGCGCCATGTGCGTGAAGATGACTATATGTTGTGCTTGTTCGATTAGTTGTTTCATCTTATTCTTGTTTCACTTCGATACTCTCGCGCAGACCTCCTGTCGAAACGGAGAAACAAACGCGGCGCGGGCCGTTAGTCTTGTTCTCATCAATAGAGAGCGTGAAGGTGTAATCGGTCTGAGCAGTCACTTGCAACCAGTCCGGCAGGTTCACTACACGCCATGGACCGCTGCTCTTTACATTCACCGTGATGGTACCTCCGCGTTTGGAGGCGGTGATGATCTTCGGCGATACCATGATGTAGGTCAGACGTTCTTCCTGACGAATGAGCAGTTTCTCGCTCTTACCACCGGCAATCGTTACATCGCACTGCGCTTCACGTGATGCACCACCGCTGTTGTCTGCAATCTCGATAACAAAACCTTTAGCAGTCTGTTGCTTGATGGTGCACCATGAAGGCAGGCCTTCGATGCGGTATTCCGCTTGATCGGTCTCCACTCGGACGGTAGCAATACTGCTCTTACCGCTCGAGGTGATGATATTCGGATTGATAATAATATAATCGTGGATAGGCGATTGTTTGACCGTGATGACCTGTGCCGGCAATACCGAGTTGTTGGCCGTGATCACGATCTGTGTCTGACGAGCAGCACCGCTCTTGTTGGCATCCAAACGGATAGACAGATTTTCTCCATTCTGTTCAGCGGTACACCAGTCAGGCAACGTGCCTACTTTCCAGGTCTTGTTACTGCTTACCTTGATCGTGTAGCGTCCACCGTCTCCTTCGGTGTCGTCAATCAGTTGTGCCGACAGGTTCATGTAATCGCTGTTACGCTCTTGGGCAACTACTACACGCAGTTCCACATGGTTGTCATTGGTAAGCACGATATCGCCTTCGCGCGCCGTGAAGCGTTCGTTGACTGCTACCTTGATGGTCAGCGTGTTGCCGTTGCGCTGAACGGTAACCCATGCCGGTTTGTCCGCCACTTTCCATCCGTCGTCGGACGTCACATCAATGCGACTCTCGCCTCCTTGCTCCGGGAACTCCAGGAACGATTTGGAAACCTTGAACAAAATCTCTTTTCTGGGTCTCTCCACCGGTTGTGGGATATACACCGGTTCTTCTTCCTTTACGGACTCTTGTGCTTTGGTCGGTTCCGGTTCTACCACCAGCGCGTGTACCGGTTCCGGCTCAGGTTCGGGTTCCGTCAAGATGATGATCGGTTCGGATTCCGGCTCCGGTTCTATCTCCGAAGTGAAGACAGGTTCCGGTACCGGCGTATAAACGGGTTCCGGCTCGGGTTCGGGTTCTGGAATGAATACCGGTTCCGGCGTGTAGGTCGGTTGGGTCGGTTGTGGTGTATAGGTCGGAGCAGGAGCTGCTTCATCTTCTTCTTCAAGTTCCAATCCAAAACCTACACCTGCTGCAGGTGCAGTAGGTTGAGTAGAATGACTCGGTTGACTGGGCTTACTGGGCTGACTCGGCTGCTGCGTAGGTTGGGGTGCAGGTGCAGGAGCAGGTGCAGGTGCCGGTGACGGGTTACCGAATAGACTTAACTCTTCTTCATCTTCATCGCTACTACTCTGAGTAACCGGTGCAGGAGTGCTTCCTTTCAAGTTTTGGTTGCAGGCGTTTAAGATCTGCTGCACTTCGGCATTGTAACCGCATTCTTTGAGGTATGCCTCACATTCCATCTTGGCGATCTCCCATTTCTGCTGCTGATACAGGATGCGAGCGGCACCGATGATTACACTGCAGTCTTCTGCTAGAGCGGGTGTGCTAACTGCCCAAAAGGCAAGAATACACAGGGTGTTGAAGAGGTACTTTTTCATATGTCGTTTAATTAAATGTCAAAATCGCGTGCAAAGGTACAAAAAATCTGCGATTCTTGCAAGAAAAATCTGCGATTTTGCACAAAATAATCTGCGATTCTACGTAAAATCGTCAGTCCAACATAATAAATCCAGCCCAATTAACCGGCCAAAGGGACATAATGATAGTCTGCGCTCCGGCTTGTTTGAAGGCACGTTGCAGGCCAGCCGATGGAGCTCCGTACCGTCATCAACGGCGAAGAGAGAGTCTGAGAAATAAATCATAGCTGTCAGCATTAAGCTGTCAGAAATCAGCCAAGAGGCGGAGCACGTTCATCGTGCCCCGTCTCTTTTTTTGGGGGGGGAGGCCAATAGGTCAAAGAAGGATGACGCTGTGTCGCTATGTCGCTGTTTTTGCAAATCATTTTGCAGTATAAATCGCTATAAATCAGCATGATATAGAAGAGCGACAAGAGCGACATAGCGACATAGCGACATGATAAAATGTTTGTCAAAATATCATTTGACGCAATGAACGATGTCTGACATAGGGCGATATTAGGGTGTGATTAGGTAAATATAAGGACTAAAGTCTAGGATTACCCCTATATGATCCCTATTTAACCCCTATGCGGTTACGGGTTACCGGTTACGGGAAAGGGAGCCTTTGGGCTCTCTTTTTTGTGTCTAAACTTCAAACTTTAAACACTAAACTGAAAATTTTATAAATTTTCTTGAATATATCAAAAAAAGTTGTACCTTTGCACGCGAATCGTGCAAGAAACACACACAAAAAACAATACAGTTTATGAAAAAAATTCTACTTGTAACCGGGATTCTGCTGGCGGGTGCGCGCGCTCAAATAAGGAGTCAATCGTGACATTGAAAAAGTCTGCAATCTTTTCCACAAGAGCAAGTTTCTCTTACGCAGAAAGAAGTTAAGCGCGAAACAAAAACGGTCCGCTATTCCATTTCCAGAGCAGAGTTCGAAGCTCAAATGGAACTTGAAAAGGATTTGATGTACGGCCGTGGCGCATGGCTCTACGCGCAATTGGAGCGCGAGATGGCGCATGAGCGCAAGAATGAAAGAGCACTTGCTGAGTTCGAAGCGTTAAGAGCTGAAGCCTATAAGTATAACTTTTAATCTAAGAAATGGAATTGGGAGGGGCAACCCTCCTTTTTTCACGACGGGGCACAAGTTCTTCCGGATGACGGGCATCCTTATCTGTTGTATGACTGTGAGCCTCTATTTCTTTTCGATGACGAGCATCGTAGTATTTTGTCTGACTATAAAGGTTTGGGCGTTTCCTCCATAGCCCTGCAAATCATTCTCTCCAGAGCTACGTCGGTCGGGCTTTGCAGGGGTTTACAAGTTCCGCATTGTTGCACAATACCGTAGCCCTTCCAATCCCTAACGCGGGATTAGCTTATTCCTCGAACTGCTGACGATGCTTCATGATCGTCGGCAAGTTCTTGGATGCCCACGCTGTCAATTCTTGCAC
>CACXPH010000004.1 GCA_902769535.1 uncultured Bacteroidales bacterium | reverse complement strand
AAAGCCTGTGCGTGTACGATGGTAGGCTTTGCCATCCCTCGAGGCATACCAATCCGGCGTGATAGAACCGTCTTTTCGTCGGCCTTGATAGACCAAGAACGGGTCGCCGTCTTCGGGGAATAAGCGGAATACGCCAGTACAACCGGGTTCGGGTTCAAAATGCGGGTACTTTTGGAGTTCAGAAGACATAGCAGGCGGGGATTTGGTAGCCAAAGAATATGGCAGCGATTAGACATACTACGGCGATAATCGCCAAGACAATTACATGCTGATAGCAAACCCACGTGAGCGGCATGTTTTTCCGCATCATTTCAAGGAAACCCATCATCGCAAGCGCAGCGGTTAGCAGGAAGAGTGTAATAAACACTGAAGATAAAAAAGTATAAATCATAAAACCGCCAGACGGGGGAAATTAGAAGCCTCGACGTGAGGTTCTTGTCCCGAAAGGCGGTGCAAAGGTACTGCTGAATGAAGTAACGAATATCTACTATTTTAGGTGATTTTTGGTCATCTCTTCAACGATTTTGTGTAGATGTTTTTCATCGTATTGGGATCCGAATTGTTCCTTAAACATAGAATTGTTCAGGATTTTCGGGATAGCTCCATACGGTCGTCCCGGCTCATGTTCAACGATGAAGGAATAGATGTTGTAATACCTCTCGAGGGTGGAAAGTCTAGTTGCGAGTGGTAATACATCTTCTTCCCACACGCCTAAGGCTTTTAGATGCGCGATGCGCTCGAAATTATTTTTCATGTTTGTACTGACTTTGGGGAAAATTAATCCAAAGCAAGTACAAAAGTACACAAAACCGGTCAGATGGCAAAAGACATAAAAAAAGCACCGCCGAAGCGATGCTAATTAGTGCTTTTAGCCGTTGTGCAAATATTTGGTGTAAAATATCCGAATCGTTATTCTACTTTTTGTCCAGTGAGGGTGTAGGTTTTATCCCTGCGGAGAATAAGGATTTGCCCGTCACGGAGAAGTTTAGTGGCGGAAGGCATATCGGACGGTACATGGCCGATCGCCTCGATTATTTCCCAGTCCGGACAGTTGTTGCGAATGCCTATATTGTCCGTATCAAACGAATAGAGTATATTGCCTTCGCTATCAGCGGCACACAAAGTGTATAAACCATAATAATTACCGGGAATGATATTGCGGTCACAACTAAATAAAATACTACGGGTTCCGATACCTTCTATCCATTCTACTTGTCCTGTTTCATGCAGTCGTTGTACAAGCACATGTTTTCTTCCGTCAATCACCTGCACAGAAACAACTACCATCGAATCAGTGAAATGTACGTAGGGGTTGCCCTCTTCATAGTAGATATCCATAAAACCGTTATACACAACCGTCGTGTCACCCGCTTTTACACTAAAATCATATAGTAGATATTCTTTTCCGATAGTTGCCGGATACCTCTCCGCTCCCCTCGGGTGGTAATATACCTGTTGCCCGTCATCTGTCTTGCGTACCGCTCCACAATACGTACCGTTTTCACTACGCAAAGTTTTATAGCGTGTGTCACCGAATAATGTGTCTCCTTGCAATTGATAGGTAGCAGGAGAAAAATATACATTGTCATAATCAAACGCCATTCGATATACACTTACGCAATGCCACGTGGTGGCTTGTGAAGGCTCGATAGAATAACTTACTGAGAATAGGGATTGTAATACCATTAGAACCAATCCTAAAGTTGTTTTTCTTACCATAATAGTGATTTTTTTGTAAAGATACTATATTTTTTACAAAGGGACTCAAAACCTTTGCGAGTGCAAAGGTACAACATTTTTGCGAGATACGCAAGAGAAAGGGCAAAAAAAATCGACCGCGGCGCGCGGCAGGGGGCACACCCCCCCTAAACAACAAATCAAGAAACACCACCGGAGGTACTCGCCAAAGAGAGGGAATAGCGAGGGAAAACACCTAAACAACAAAATAAGAAACAGCATGCCGGATAACATCCGGCGTAATTGACATAGAAAACACTCCAAAACTCGCAACTAAAGTTACGAGCACGGAACAAAAATTGCAAATATATTTGCATATGTCATTTTTTTATAGTACCTTTGCAGGCGATTTTAATTTGGCAAAATATAGGCTTATGATAACGATAGAACAATTAAAAGACGTACAGCAACGTGCGGACAAGTTGAAAGCGTACTTGCAGATCGACGAGAAGCGTATTCAGCTCGAGGAGGAAGAGCTGCACACGCAAGCGCCGGGATTCTGGGACGATGCGAAAGCCGCCGAGGCGCAGATGCGTAAGGTGAAGAACATCAAGCGCTGGATAGAAGGCTACGAAGGCGTGCGTGCGGCCGTGGAGGAGTTGACGCTGGCGTTCGACTATTACAAAGAGGAACTGGTGACCGAGGAAGAGGTCGATGCAGCGTACGAGAAGGCGATGCAGGAGGTGGAAGACCTGGAGATGAAGAACATGCTGAGTCACGAGGAAGACCAGATGCCGGCGGTGCTGAAGATCGTGAGTGGTGCCGGTGGTACGGAGGCGCAGGACTGGGCGGAACAGCTGATGCGTATGTACCAGCGTTACTGCGAGAAGCACGGTTATACGGTGACCATCGAGAACCTGCAGGAAGGCGACGAGGCGGGTATCAAGACCGTGACGTTCAATATCGAAGGCGACATGGCGTACGGTTATCTGAAGAGCGAGAACGGTGTGCATCGTTTGGTGCGCGTCAGTCCGTACAACGCGCAAGGCAAGCGCATGACGAGTTTCGCATCGGTGTTCGTAGTGCCGCTGATTGACGACACGATTGAGGTGGAGGTTAACCCCGCCAATATCAGTTGGGACACCTTCCGTTCGTCCGGCGCCGGAGGACAGAACGTGAACAAAGTGGAGTCCGGTGTGCGTCTGCATTATAAGTTCATCAACCCGCTCACGAACCAGCCGGACGAGATCGTGATAGAGAACACCGAGACGCGTGACCAGCCCAAGAACCGCGAGAATGCCTTGCGGCATTTGAGAAGCCAACTCTATGAATTGGAGATGGAGAAACGCCGTCAGGCGCAGGCTCAGGTGGAGGCCGGCAAGAAGAAGATCGAATGGGGTTCGCAGATACGGTCCTACGTGTTCGACGACCGTCGCGTGAAAGATCACCGCACGAACTACCAGACGAGTAACGTCAATGCCGTCATGGATGGCGATATTGACGCATTTATCAAAGCATACCTCATGGAATTCCCTGATTAATATGCGTAAATTCTTTCTTATATTGGCGAGTCTTTTGCTGAGCTGGAGCGCTCAGGCGGTTGTGGTGCATTACACGGCAGATGACGAGACTATTTTTCCGAACCCCGAACGCGGTTATACGGACGAGTTAGGCGGTGAGACCATGCTGTCGGACAGCAAGAACCATGTGGTCAAAGGTCAAGAGTGGTATTTTTCCGAGAAGAACTACCGCAGTCTGGTGGTGCTGATGTACTATCTGGGCAATTACAAAGAGCAGGCCTTGTCCGACAAGATCCTGCAGGGTTTTGATGAAGACATGCAGATATTGCGCGACAAGGGTTTCAAGTGCGTGCTGCGTTTTGCCTACAGTTGGAAAACCAAGACGGACGCGAGCAAAGATCAAGTGCTGGCGCATATAGCCCAGTTGAAGCCGTACCTGAGCAAGAACGCCGATGTGATCTACGTGTTAGAAGCCGGTTTTGTCGGTCAGTGGGGCGAATGGTACTACAGCAGCCATTTCGGCAACGAGAGCCAGCACCTGAATACCAACCGTCGTGCGGTGTTAGAGGCGATGATAGATGCCTGTCCGGCGAACCGTTTCCTGCTGGTGCGTTACCCTATGATCAAGGGTGAGTACTTAGGCAAGATGAACCAACCTGACACGAACCCGTTAACGTCCGACGAAGCGTTCAGCGGTTCGGCACGCGCTCGCATCGGTCACCATAACGACGCTTTTCTCAATGAATGGGGTAATGATGGAACGTACGTAAGCTGGGACGAAGAGTTAGCAGACGACCCGAGTGTACGTCAGTACATAGCAGACGAGACGCTGTTTGTGCCCAACGGCGGAGAGACGAACGTGGAGGGATCGGATCTGGCCAGCCAGGTGTATAACCAGGCGGAAGCGGAGATGAGCAAGTACCACTGGTCGTTCTGCGGCGAGTCCTACTCAGAAAAAGTGACGAACAAATGGCGTAGCAGCGGTATCTTCAATGAGTTGAACCGCAAGATGGGTTACCGCTATCAGTTAGTCAGCGGTTCGTTCAGCGACAAAGGTGCGGCAGGCGGTTATCTATGGCTCGAGATGCAGATCAAGAACGTCGGCTACGCACCGCTGTACAACGAGCGACCGGCGTATATCGTGCTCAAGAGCACGAGTAATCAGCAATCAGTATACAGAATTCAGTTGGCATCCGACCCACGGCGGTGGTTGCCGAACGGCGTGGTGACAACCATCAGCGAGCGGCTGGTTATTCCCGAGGATGTACCCAACGGCACGTATGAGTTGTACCTGCATCTGCCGGACGCTTCCGCTACGCTGGCGACAAATCCGAAATACGCCATTCGTTTCGCCAACACCGATGTATGGGACGCCTCGACGGGTATGAACAAGCTGAACGCGACCCTCACCATCACGCCGGACGTGTTAGGCGTAGAGGAGGTGGAGGCGGATCCGTTCCACGGACAAGCCTATGACATTTTGGGTCGTCCGGTAGACGATACCTACCACGGTTTCGTGATCCAAAACGGAGAGAAACACATCAAATAAGTCGATTGTAAAACAACATAAAGTATGTTATTTTTAACGTTATTAACCGCACTTGTATTAGACAGTGCTGCCGTGGATACGGCCAAAGTGGAGGAAGGTTTTCGCTTCACGACAGTAGACAGCGTAGGTATCACGCGTGTGAAAGACCAGAATCGGAGTGGTACTTGTTGGGCGTTCTCGACGCTGGGATTTCTGGAGAGCGAGGTGATCCGCATCAAAGGCAAAGAGATAGAATTCGCACCGATGTACGTAGTGAGCAAGACGCTCATGGACCGCGCGACGTACTGCGTACGTCAGTACTTGGAACCGAACTTCGCGGAAGGCGGTAGTGCGTACGACGTGATCTACTGCATGGACCACTACGGACTGGTGCCGAAGAGCGCGATGCCGGGTATCCGTTACGGTTGGACAGAGGCTGACACCCTGCCCGTCTTCACAGAGTTGAGCAAGGTAGCCAAAGGGTACTTAGGCGGACTCAAAGGCATCAAGAAACTCAGTCCGGTTTGGCGCGAAGGTCTGCAGGCGATCTACGACACGTATCTGGGTGTTTGTCCGACGGAGTTTGAGTACGAAGGGAAGAAATACACGCCGCAGAGTTGGGTCAAGAGTCTGGGTCTGAACGCAGACGACTACGTCTCGATCACGAGTTACACCCACCATCCGTTCTATGAGAAGTTCGCACTCGAGGTGCCGGACAACTGGCGCATGGATCAGATGTACAACGTGCCGATGGACGAGATGATGCGTATCATCGACAATGCGATATCGAACGGTTACACGCTTGCATGGGCAGCTGACGTGAGTGAGATCGGTTTCACGCGTAAGGGTATCGGTGTCGTACCGGACGAGGACCACGGCGCTGATATCACAGGTAGCGACATGGCCAAATGGGTCGGCATGGCGGCAGACAAGAAGAAAGAGGAGTTGACCAAGAAACCGCTGCCGGAGAAAACCATCACGCAAGAGATGCGTCAACGCGCCTACGATAACTGGGAGACAACCGATGACCACGGCATGCAGATTTTCGGTACCGCCAAAGACCAGAACGGCAAGAAATACTACATGGTCAAGAACAGTTGGGGAACCGTCAAGTCGGACTACAAGGGTATCTGGTACATCAGCGAGGCGTTCATGCAGTACAAGACGAACGATATTTTAGTTCATAAGAACGCTATTCCAAAAGATATTCGCAAAAAACTCGGCATCTAATGAGAAGGATCTTATTTGTCATCGGCTTGTTCATCGCTCTGGCTACCCACGCGAAAACCGTTACGTACACGGCAGACGATGAAACGATCTTCAAGAACCCTGAACGCGGATTTATCACCATGTTAGAGGGTCACTTGTCGAACAGCAATCCGTACTGTATCAAGGGCAAAGAGAGTTCGCTCAACAAGCACGCCAACAACGACCAGGGCACGATCATCTTGGCGCACTATTACCTGGACAACTACAGGAGCACCGCTACCCTGCCCGATAAGATCATCAACGCTTTTGACGCGGACATGCAGGTGCTGCGCGAGAAAGGCATGAAAGCCATCATCCGCTTCTCGTACGTAGATCACGACTCGAACGGGACAGCGAACGACGCACCCTGGAACATAGTCCAAGGGCACATACAGCAATACAAGAGTCACTGGCAAGCCAACGCGGACGTGATCTTCTGCTTCCAGGCAGGTATCGTCGGTGCGTGGGGTGAATGGTACTTCACGAAGAACTACGGCAATAAAGTGGACACGATGAACGACGCGCGCCGTCAGGTGATTGATGCGATGTTGGACGCTGTGCCGGCTGACCGCTGTATCCAGCTACGTACGCCTAAGTTCAAGACGACGTATCTGCACAGCGAAGCACCGCTAACCGCAGCCGAAGCATGGCAGAACACACCCAAGGCCCGTCTGGCGCAACATAACGATGCGTTCTTGTACGACTACGATAACATGGGTACGTACCAGGACACGGCCACCGAGAAACCGTGGCTGGCACAAGAGACGCTCTATGTACCGCTCGGCGGAGAGACGGATATCACCGACGTCAGTCTTGCGCAGCAGTGGGCCACCTACGATAAGACGACCGCTGAGATGAGTCGCCTGCACTGGACGTTCATCCAGAGCGGCTACGCGACACAGACCACCAACTACTGGCGCGGCAACGGTACGTTCGCTGAACTGAACCGCAAGATGGGTTACCGCTATCAGTTAGTGACCGCCTCGTTCAACGACAAAGCTGCAGCAGGCGGTTATCTATGGCTCGAGATGCAGATTAAGAACGTCGGTTACGCACCGCTGTACAACGAGCGACCGGCGTATATCGTGCTCAAGAGCACGAGTAATCAGCAATCAGTATTCTTAGCCAATGAAGGGCACGATTATTTCAGAATTCAGTTGAAATCTGACCCGCGTACCTGGTTACCGAACGGCGTGGTGACAACCATCAGCGAGCGACTGGCTATTCCGGACAATGTAGAGAACGGCACGTATGAGTTGTACCTCTACCTACCGGACAAGTACGAATCGATAGCCTCTAATCCGGCCTATGCAGTACGTTTTGCCAACACCGATGTATGGGAGGCTGCAACGGGCATGAACAAGTTGAACGCGACCGTCACCATCACGCCGGACGCATTGGGCATGGAGGACGTAGAGGCGGATCCGTTCCAAGGGCAGGCATACGATGTACTCGGTCGTCCGGTGGACAGCAACTATCACGGCATCGTCATTCAAAACGGACAGAAACATATACAGTAAGTGGCAGCAGAAGGCATATATAAGGATCGCGGGTCTAAGTTCTTGGGGTTCGCCGAACCCATCAAAGATGAGGACGAGGCCAAGGCACGGGTGGCGTGGTACAAGAAGAAATACCACGACGCACGGCATGTATGCTACGCATACCGTCTAGGACCCAACCTCTGGCGCACCAAGGATGACGGTGAACCGCACGGCACAGCAGGCGCACCTATTTTACGATCGATTGATGCACGAGGACTGGATAATATATTGGTGGTCGTTGTGCGCTATTTCGGTGGCACGTTACTGGGTACAGGCGGACTGATGGTGGCCTATCGAGAGGCGTCAAAAGCGGCATTGGATAATTTGTGATTTCAAATTTCAAATTTATGATTTATGGACGAGAAATCATTTAAGGACATTCGGGCGTATCGCGTAGGATGGTTGTTGACCATCTGCGATTTCCTGTTTGCTTTTCCTGTGTTGTGGATCTGGAGGAAGCGGACGACGAAGGGCATCAAGTTGGACTATCTTGGCGACCGCAAACAGATCGAGCAGGACATCCAACACGGTGCGTTCTTCATGACCAACCACCGCGATATCGTGTTGGACTCGGCATGGTTATCGCAGTTGCTGCGCTGCCGTTATTTCATCCGTCCGTTCATCGGCATCGGTAACAACCTCTTCGCCTACAAATGGATCGAGGTGCTGGTTCGTTTCAACCGTTGCTTCGTAGTCAAACGCGGTGCAGGTGCGCATGCACAGTTAGCGAACGCCAAGCAGTTGAGCGCGTATATCCGTCATTTGCGCGAACAAGGCAAGTCCATCTGGCTGGCACAACGCGAAGGCCGTGCGAAAGACAGTAACGACCTGACACAACCGAGTGTGCTGCATATGCTGACGCTCGGCGAGAAGGACTTCTTTGAGAACGTAAAGGCGCTCAATATCTGTCCCGTAAGTATCACGTATGAGTTCGATCCGTGCGACTACCTGAAGGCCAAAGAGATGCAACTCAAACGCGACGATCCCAAATGGCGCAAGCGTGCGAAAGATGACGTTGAGTCTATGAAGACGGGTATCCGCGGCGAGAAAGGACGCGTGGTGTACCGCCTCACACCGAGTATCAACCCTGAGATTGACGCCATGCTCGCAGCTCACCCGGAGTACCGCGAAGAACCGATCCATGACCAGTTACAACACGTCTGTGACATCATCGACCGTCATATTCATTTAGGATACGAGATCTTCGAGCGTGGCACAGAATTTGATGCGTATATTGAGAGTCGTTTGGCTAAGATTGAGTTGCCGAACAAGGACGAGAAATTCTTAAGAGAGAAACTATACGAAATGTATAGCAATCCGGAAAAGAATTACCGGATTGCGGTTGAAAGTTTAAAGTTAAAAGTTTAGAGAAATGAAAAGAGCAATATTTCCGGGATCGTTTGATCCCTTTACCGTAGGCCACTACGACATTGTGAAGCGTGGCCTGGAGTTATTCGATGAGATCATCATCGGCATCGGTCGAAACAGCACGAAGCGCGAGACCTTCCCTATCCGCGAGCGTGAAGAGGCGATTAAGAAGATCTTCGCGGAAGAACCGCGTGTGAAGGTAGCTATCTACGATTGTCTGACGGTGGATTTCGCCAAGGAGCAAGAGGCACAGTTTATCCTGCGCGGCATGCGTTGTATCGGCGACTTCGAGTACGAGCGTAACATGGCCGAGGCCAATAAACAACTCGGTGGCGTAGAGACAATCATCCTCTATACTCGTCCCGAATACGCACATATCTCTTCGACCTTAGTACGCGATTTGTATGCATATGGCAAGGATGTAAGCGATTATGTACCCAATCGCTTACGTTAAATCGTTAAAACGTTAAATAGTTAAAATGGTTTTACTTCGTAAAACGTTATTTTTGATTCTTGCGATACTACCCACAGTAGTATGGGCGCAAGAGCGGGAGGCGACGACGCGTGCCAGTGAATGCATCGATATTTTCAACGATGTATTGCGTCAGGTGGATGTCAACTATGTGGACACGCTTAACTACGAGGACTTGACGGAAACGGCCATCAATGCGATGCTCCGTAAGATCGACCCGTACACGGTCTATTATCCGAAGGAGAAGAACCAGGATCTGCGCATGCTGACCACCGGTAAGTACGGCGGCATCGGTAGTATCATCCAACAACGGCCGTTGAAAAAGGCGAAAGGCGAAAGGTTAAAGGTGAAAGGAGACTCACTAGCGACCTATATCGTCAACCCGTACGAAGGCAAGCCTGCACAACTGGCAGGTGTGTTAGCAGGCGACCGTATTCTGTCGGTGGACGGTAAAAGCACGAAGGGGCAGACGGTGAGTGAGGTGAGCAATAACCTGCGTGGCGAACCGGGTACGACCGTTGTGCTGGAGTTGGAACGCGAAGGCGTGGACAAGCCGTTTAAGGTGTCTATCGTACGCGAGGACATCCATTTGGAGCCTGTGAGTTACGCCACGGTGCTGACGGCAGACACCCTGCCCTATCCAATCGCCTATATCGCCTTCAGCGAGTTCACGGAAGGTTCGGCGCAGGCGTTCGCGAACGCCTTGGACGAACTCTATTACAACCAAGGTGCACGTGCGCTTATCATGGATCTGCGCGGCAACGGAGGCGGCATCGTGGAAGAGGCGCTGCAGTTAGTGAACCTGTTCGTGGATCGCGATCAGATGATCGTGGAGACGAAAGGTAAGACCGAACGCAGTAACAACGTCTATAAGACCCGTAACAACCCGCGTTACAAAGAGCTGCCGCTCATCGTGCTGGTGGATAAGAACTCCGCTTCGGCCAGTGAGATCGTAGCAGGTTCGCTGCAAGACCTCGGACGCGCCCAACTGATCGGTCAGCGGACGTTCGGTAAAGGCCTCGTGCAGAACGTACGAAGTATCACACACGGCGGACATATAAAGGTTACAACGAGTAAGTACTACCTGCCTTCCGGCCGTTGTATCCAAGCGATCGATTACAGCGAGCGGCAGAAAGGACGCGAACTCAAACGCGATACAGCCGGTGGTATCCTGCCGGATATCGTGATGGACGACAGCGCCAAGGTGGATATCTGCTACACGCTGTATATGAATCATTATTTCTTTGATTTCGCGACGCGCTACCACCGCACGCACGACAGTATAGCCGCACCGAAGGAATACGAAGTGAGCGACGCGGATATCGAGGCGTTCTGTGCGTACCTGGATGAGCGTAAGTTTGAATACGAGACAGAGACCAGTAAGTTCTTCGCCGACATGATCAAGATGGCCAAGCACGAGGATATTGATTCCACGACTTTGGCTCAGTTAGAGGCATTAAAACCCATCCTGACGCCTGATTTCCGCGCAGCCATCGAGCGTAACAAAGAGGAAGTGAAGCAGTTCCTCGGCGCAGAGATAGTGCTTAGGTACTACTACCAGAAAGGCCAGGCAGCATACAACCTGCGCTACGATGACGAACTGAAACGCGCACTACAAGAGATAAAAAAATAGAGCCCCGCAAGGCTCTATTTTTTTTATTTAATGCATGAACTGCTTCAGTTTTTTCTGCGCAAGAAACAACATCCAGTCCGGTGTGTGCTTGAGCAGCGGTGTGCTCAACCAGTTGATGAATCCCGGCGTGTCCGCTTTCTTATTGCGGAACATTTTCTTGAGCGCACGTTTAACCAGTTTCTCCGGCGGAATGGAAACCGTCAGCGCCACTGCCAGTTTACGGAGGTTCGGCGCCAGACCGAACAGACCTGTGTCCACTGCACCTGGTGCCATGACCGTAATTCCGACGTTCTGCGGCTTGAGTTCGTACCAGATAGACTTCGAGAAATTATAGATGAAGGATTTCGTGGCATTGTAGGTCTGAATACCCGGCATCGCCATCCAAGCCGACATACTACTCATATTTAATATATACCCGCGCATACGCTTATGCCCGCAGATGCGTGAACGAGCCTCCTCTTCCGTCAGTTGACGTTGGCACATGTCGGCCGCAAAGAGCCGCGTGAGCTTAGCCACCGTCATCACATGCAATTGTAGCATCAACTCGATACGCTTCATCGAGGTCTCGCAGTAAGGATTGAAAAAGAATACACCGGCGTTATTGATGAGTATGTCGATGACAAACCCTTCTTTGACACACCAGTCGTGTAGGTTCTCCGCCGCGTCACTTAGACTGAGGTCCGCATAATGCGCCACGGTCTTGACGTTGTATTTCTGAGCGAGGTCTTTGGCTACCTCGTCGAGTTCTTTCTCCTGATTGCTGACGAGCAGCAGATCACAATGATAATCACGCGCAAGAGCCGTGGCGTACTGCAAGCCGATACCTGACGAAGCGCCTGTTACAAGAGCTAACATTTATTTACCGGCTTTTTGCTGTTTAACAGACTCTTTGGCGTTCGCCTCGAGTTGTGCAATCTCTTTCTTAATACGCGGTGCGATGACCTCTCCGTCGCGTTCTACGCACTCGTGGCACTTCATGTTGAGCGTGTACATACGGCCTACGCAGTAGTTCGAACGACCACAGCCTGCATGGTAATGCGGGTTCTCCTGAACATGGTGTACGAACTCCGGATCCTTGATGAGCACGTGCGCTATTTGGAAGAGCTCAAAGCCTTCGTCCATGATCTGCTGGCAGTTATCACCGCTCTGCACACCGCCTACATAGATCAGCGGTGTATTTGTGATCTCTTTCTGGAAGATCTTCGCCTTGTCCATGAAATAGAGTTCCTTGAACGGCGAAGTAGGCAGCATGATCTGATGTACGCCCGGTATATTTAACGCCGCTTTGAGCCACCAGAAGGACTTCATCGGCATGTAGTGCGCGAGCGTCTTATACGGCATCGCACCGCTAAGGATGGTCATCGGCGAACGGCTTACGGTTCCTCCGGAGAGGATGATGCCGTGCACCTTATGCTTCTCGATCTCTTTAGCGACCTTAATACCCTCTTCGATGGTCACACCGTGCCAGCAGTCATCCCACATATTGGTCTTAACGACTACTGCCATGTCGTTGCCTGCATGCGCCATCACCTCGTCGAGGATCTCGTTCATGAAGCGAACGCGGTTCTCAAAACTGCCGCCGTACTCATCATGACGGTGGTTGGTACGCGGACTGATAAACTGCGAGATGAGGTACGCGTGACCGGCATGGATCTCCACGCAGTCAAAACCGCACTCACGTGCCCAGTCCACCGCCTCACCGAATTTCTTAACGAGATTCTTGATCTCCGCCACCTTGAGGCGACGGTGGATCGTCGGGCTATAGAGGTTGAACCATGTGTCGGCACTGACCGGCATACAATGACAGGTGTAGAAATGCGTCATGTTTCCGCAGTGACCTAACTGGATGGAGGCTTTCGCTCCTTCGGCATGAATAGCATCCGTCATCTTCTTCATATCCGGGATGATCTCCGGACGCACGTAGAGTTGACCGTCAAAAGAGACGCCACTCAGATCTACCGCGCAGTAAGCGACGGTCGTCATACCTACTCCACCGCGTGCCACAGACACGTGGTAGTCCTGCAATTCCTGCGTCGGTGCATTCGCACGCGCCATATTCTCAAACGCTGCACTACGGATAATGCGGTTACGCAGCGTGATAGGTCCCAATTGATAGGGAGTAAAGAGCTTCGACTCTGCAGCCTGCTCTTGCTTCTTTTTTGTTGCCATTATTTAGTAAATAAAGGGAATAATACGTTTCAGTTTCTTACGATCGAACTCATCGGGGAACTCCTCTTCGTACTTCTTGTAGATCGCGTTGCTGCGCGGCACGAGGTTGCAGCAACTGAACCAGAAGAACAGCAAGCCTGCAAGCGACCACGTGAGGATAGCAAAGCCGAGCCACTCAGTGATCTCACCCAAGTAATTGGCACTCGTCACGTACTTGTACATTCCTTTCTTCGGCAAGTAGTGATTCGTGTCACCCGGTTGACGCAAATGGCGGATCACATGATCAGAATGCATGTTGATGATCCATCCGGTGAAGAAAATAATCGTACCGATGATGAATTGCGGACTTGTCACCCAAGCCGAGGTGTAGAGTTCCGGATAGTACTGCGGAGCCAAATGGAAGAGCCAGTAACCCTGGATATAACCGTTGATAAGGTTCCAGATGACAGAGAGCATCATGATCACCACCGGCATCTTGCTCTTTCCCTTCAGCAAGAACGGGAAAACGAACGAGCGCTGGAAATAATGGAACTCAAAAATGAGGAAGAACAACCAGTACGGCGCCTTCATCGTCACTCCGCCATACAGCGGGAAGGACTTGAAATAGAGGTACAGCATTACGAAGAACACCGGGCACTCCATCAGCAGCCAGCCTACTTTGTTATTAATGGCCGGTCCCCATTTTTCCGAACGCATTTTTCCGTAACCTGCGTCCACAAAATACAAAGATACGAATACGACTAAGCCCACCAAAAACATGATGTAGAGCAGATCGTAAAAGAAATCAATAGAGTAAATGTTTTCTATCGGCATATTTGTTTGTTATTAATTTCGCAAAAAAGTTTGCAAATTTACGAAATATATTTCGTATAGGCAAATAAATCTTAACAATCGGAAACTTTTTCTTGTTTTTGGCATACAAATAATCCGAAAATGATTAAAAGTATACCAACCCATTTAGCGAGCGGTAGATGCTCACCGAAGAACAGAAACATCCACAAAGCCGTAAATGCAGGACGGATGTTATTAAACGCATTCGCTTGCGTCACTCCCACTTTGCGCAGCGCAAAACAGAACAGGATAAACGCTATCACACTGGCGAAGACCGTTAGATACGCTACGCAACCAAGTGCTACCTGCGCATCCGTGGCCGACCAGTCGATGGACGTCAACGCACCGAAACCTTCGCGCCATGCCCAGATAGGCAGGAAGAAAAGCAGACTGATCAGTTGGGCATAGAAAATAAAACTGAGCGAACTGTACTTAGCCGGCACTTTGCGCATCATGATGCTATCCACTACAGCGGCAGACACCGCAGCAAAAGCCAAGAGTATACCCCAGTAATTACCAATCGAATAATCGGTACTACCCACCAAGGTTAGTGCAAAAACGCCTAAGGTCGAGACGATAATTCCGATAATATTGTATTTCGTCACCCGCTCACGAAGGAGCACGGCGGCAAAGATCGGACTGAGGAGCGGCGAGGTGGAGAGCAAAGTCTCTGCGATAGTCGGACTATTGAGGGCATCGTAGGCGTAGGTCTCGAGCAGGTAATATAGGAAGGGCTGGCAGAAACCCGCAATTAGGAAAAGCGGCAGGTCTTTGAGTTCCAGGCGTTGCAAACCGAAAAGCGGACTCTTTCGCCAGATAAGACCGATGGCCAGCATGATCAATACCGAAGGTACAAATCGCAAAACAATCATCGTGAATGGCGGTAGAACGGCCAAGGCGTGCTTGATAGCGATGCCGCTGACAGACCAGATGATCATTGAAACGATCAGAGCTGCGACGGCCACGTATTGTGTTCTATTCCCGCTAAGCGACATATGGCTTGATGTGTTTCGTTTAACAATCGTTCGGTCTCCACCGCACGAGGTTTCGTGGTATCCGGGAAGATCGGTGCACCCATGATGACTTGCGTACAAGGTTCGTCTTTCGGTCCGAAGAGTCGCCAGATACCCGTTCGTTCACGGTAACTGACTGCAAACGGAATAATCGGTTTGTTGTACTTATACGCCATCGTGAAAGCGCCCTTCTGAAAAGGTCTCAGCGGCTTGTACCAGTCCCAGCGTTTAGCCTCCGGGAAGATGTGAAACCAATATTTCCGACGGTTGAACTCATCGAAAGCCGCGTTGAACGCCTTCATCGCACTCATACCTGCTTCCGGCGCCGGAATAGGAATACCGCCGATCACGCAGAGATAGAACTGATCCTTCGTTCGGAAGTTCGGCGCGAACATCGGAATACGCATCCGATGCGAACCGTGGATAGACGTCAACACCGATGCGCAGTCGTGCCGGTAACAGTGGTTAGCAACAGTAATAGCACCGTTACTCAAGTCATACTGACGCAGGCGTTTACGCAGCGTCCACGAGCAACGCGACCAGCGCTTATCACCTTCCATCTTCCAGCGCAAACCATATTTAATACGTAGTATCGCACCTAAAATGCGCAGCACGACGTTATAGCCGAACCATATACGCAAACGGTTCTTGAAACTATCATCCACGTACGGATAGTTCGCATCGACCTCCGGATAAGGCCGGTCATAGATCGGTTTGTACAACCCCACATACGGATCATCTTCCGGATAGTCCATCACTACCGGCGGTACATATGTACCGGGCGTCACTTTCAAATCAATATATCTCTTGTTCGTCATTACGTAATTACGTTATTACGAAATTAAATAAAACTTCGCGCCAACAGCCCTTGCACTCTCGCCGTCTTTCTCGTCGCGATCACCCACGAAAAGGGTCGTCTTGGGTTTAGCGTCTAACAGTTCAAGCACTCTTCTGGCGCAGGGTTCCGACGGTTTCAACGCACCTAACTGCGGCGCAGCTATCAGCAAGTCAAACGGCTTCGGATCAATGCCTAATGCTTCTAATTTCTCGACCACACATCCATAGTCCGAGTAGATCGCCAATTGCAGACCTTTCGCCTTCGCCTCTTCTATCAGCGCCATCGTCTCCGGACGCGGTTTATGGTACTTGTGTATCAGTCGGATCATGGCCGGCATATACACCGTGTGATACCAGGCGGCAGCGGTGTTCACACCCCACCAATGACCACGCGACATATAGGCGAAGAACGCCTCGAAGAACTCCTCTTCGGAGGCATACTGCACGTAGTGCATGTTGCGCCGCGCCAGTCGCTCAGCAGCCAGCATAGGCAGACACCACCACAGGCGGCGCACCATCCTCACTGCCAGACCGGTCTTATCGTACAGTGTTCCGTCCAGATCGAGCACGACGGTCTGTACGCCGTTTAGCACGTTCTTTTTGTCGCTCATCTATCTTATTGGCTCTGTTGATAATATTCTCGCTCAACTGGTCGAAGCGGCTTTCCCAGCGTTGCAGCATGTTGAATTTCGTGCGGCGTTTCTCATCCTGCATGAGCAGATTGAACTTAAACTGTCCGTCTCTAAATCCATCCTTCAGACACGCGGCCTTGAAACGCGCGTACGCATTAGAAAGGAGTATATGCGTCTCCGGTTCATGCAGACGGAAGGACTGCCGTTTGCTCTCGTACTCGAGGTTAATATGCTGCAGTTTCTCGTCCACCACTTTCGTGAACGCCTCCGCCTGCTCCTGCTTGATCTTCTCGTCCGCAAACTCGTAGTAGAAATGGTACTTACTCTCCTCGACATCCGCAAAGCCCACGAAGAACTTAGTCTTGATGCCCGTCGCGTCCTCCGCTTGATGGACTGCGTCCATGAACTGCGGTTCGTACAACTTCTCACCGGTCATGGATACAATACCGTTGACCTTGCTCACCATATGCACGGTCGGCGTCTCTTTGTACTTGCCACCCACCTCCACGAGGTCATTCATGTTATATCTGAACAAGCCCGAATAGGTCGTCACGTACGCGCAGTAACGCTTGCCGAGTTCCAACTCGTCGATCTGCTTGAAGTGCTTGTGCGGACTGTCCAACTCGCTCTCTTCCACAAACTCGTAATAGTGGAACTGCGGGAACAGCACACTCTCGTTTGTCTCGTCCAGCGAGAATCCGAAACGGCACTCCGTCGCGATATAACCTAACTCCTGGTAATAGGTCTTGTTCCAGTCGAACTGATCCATATACTTGTCCATGTAGATCTTCGTGTTACCGCATTTCCACGTGCTCAGATATTGCAACCACGGCCAGAAATCTTTCGGGTACAGATGTCCCTTCTCCGCAAGAATCTTACGCAGCTCTGCGGCACGTTCAGGCTTAGGTGATATATACGCGTCCAGTTCCGAACGGATCTCGTACGGAATCTCGAAATCTTCGCAGATAGTACCCTTCTCAATATCGTTAATCATCTCCTCCGTATTCTCATTGAGCGCACGCATCAACTCCAATATCGTCGAAGGGTTCGCTGTCGCCCATAAAGTTACGTCGCGGTGCTGCAGCGCCAGACGCATCAGCACATAGTTACGCGTGCCATATTCAGGAATAGACATCACAGCTGCAGGTCCCGTGTAGTGCTTCTTGATGATCTGCGGGATGTCACGCACCAACACACCGCTCACCGCTCCGAACAGTGTACCGTCCGGCGCATAGCCTTCGCATTCCTTGCCGACGGTTGTAAAAATATGTCCGCCGAAAATACGACTACGGTGCTTGACGAAGTTCCAGGTCCATATATGACTCATCTTGCCGTAGACGTCCTTCAGGTACTTATGTGTCATCGGAATCCATTTCGGTTCGCTCGTCGTACCCGAAGTCGTCGCGTACATATCCGGTTTGCCCGGAAACAGCACGTCTTCCTCGCCGTTCTTATGCCGCTCTACGTACGGACGCAGCGTCTCAAACGAGTTGTTCACCGGCACATAGAGGCGATACAAACGAAACAAGTCCTCCGCCGTCGTAGCAGACAGTATTCGGTCGAAATGATGTTCCTTACCATAAACTGTATCCCGCGAAATAGTCAGTATATCACGCAGCGTCTTCTCTGCGATGTGCCGCGGTTTGCGACTCCAGAATCGAAGACGTAACGTCTGAGACCCTCCCACCAACATCAACATAAGATTGATCAACCACGGATACGGCAATGCTCGTCCTTCCTGATCCAAATAGGGTTTTATCTTTTTTGCCATACTTAAGACCACAATTTTGCGTGCAAAATTACAACAAAAAAATGACATATGCAAGAATATTTGCATTTTTGTTATTTTCCTTTACTTCTTGTTGGCTCGACCATAGGCGGTTTAGGTCTTCGCTGGCGCCTACCTCCGCAATTATCTTTCCCCGCGCCGTTTGTTCGCCCCCTCGCGTCCGGCATATTGGCGTCATATTGCATAAGGCCGCGAAAGATGCCGCCCCGCCCGCGAGGTGTTCAATGCGAGTGTAGCCCATGCGGCGTGTGGCATTTTTTTGCAAATAAATTTGCATATATCAAAAATTTTCTGTAATTTTGCAGCGCAAAATCAATTAACCCCGCGCGAGGTTTTCGCGACCGTCCCTCTTTGTGACGTTAAATAGTAAGGACAGGCGCAAGTGTGCGCTACATAGATAAACTAAAATTATTTATAATAGAAAACTACAATCGTTATGAAAAAAGTTTTTCCGATCTTTTTCATTGTGTTGATAACAATGTTCTGCTCGTGTGGGTCTGACGAACCGACGAAACCATTGCAGTTGAATAGTTCTGACCGACAACTTTTAGAACAACTGAGCCATGATGTTATTACAAAACTGAAGATTGGTATACCATCCGAAACGATGGATTCCATGTTATTGTCATATGGATTTACACATGAAGGTGATGAATATACATATAACTTACCTTCGGAGGATTTCGATATTTATGTCCAAAAAGGAATGGATTTACCGATAAAACAGCAGCAATTTGTAGAGCATCTTAGCAAAGGGAATGCAATCATGCATGCTTCTTTTATGTATAATAACAAGAAACAGGTCAGTCATTTTTTGTTGCGAGTCGGTTATTCGGATTCTATAACAGATGTGCGTCCCATATTGTTAATGTTCAGTGATAGTCTTTATCAAAAAGTAAAAACGCTTGTTCCTCAAGACGACTCTCGCGGTTGGGAGGCAGGTATACGCTATACACTCCCCAAAACCGTTCCTGAAGATTATGAGATATATTTTGCGGATAATGACGACGAACAACACCAGCGACCGGCTTTCATAGATAGAATTACCAATGAAGCACATTTTCGCTCATTTGAACAGCACGTAATATGTAATACTCCTGCCATTCAGCAATACAAATTTTCTATAAACTTCGCACTATCAGATACTATGGTAATGTATAATTTTCCTTGTAGTGGCTTTATGGTTGAATATTATTAATCATGTTTAAATAGCGTTTGTGCGCGGCAAATCCATGTGCCGCTTTCTCCATCCATTATCTGGGTAATTTGATTGCCCGCTCATAATTAACCGCTGCGCATCGCGTGGCGGTTTTCTTTTCATTTTTCTCAAAAAACTTGATATTTTCCATTACAAAATTTGCAAATCTCAAAATTTTTTTGTATCTTTGCAGCAAAATTAGACCAGAAAGGCAGCAATCATTGATGTTTGTTTAGCCATTTCTAGACTTCATAAAAATTTAAAACTTGTAAATCATTGTAAATAAGCAACTTACGACGCACAAAACGACTATGGGAAAATACTTGAGAACACGTGTTATGGAGCATTTGTCTGCCACCTGTGCGACTTTTGTCTCGCTGATGCCGGACGCCACTCCCTCTTCCAAGGGCGTGCGCTATTTTACGACCGTAGACGGCATCAAAACCCTTCGTGGTGCCATGGATCTCATCAGCGAGGGCCGCAAGTACCATAAGCGCATCGTCGTACGCCCGTCACGCCACCGTCCCGGCTATCACGAACTCTATACCTACCATATTCCGAAAGCATGGTCGCAGGCCTGCAAAGATAACCGTGCACTCATGCATGAAGCCCGTCTCCGGGCCCATGCCATCGAACGTGACCACTCTCTCGCAGCCCTCGAATGGCGCGTACAGCACTTGGCTAATTACTACAACCCGAAAGACGGCATCAAGCCTTACGCCCGTCTCTTTCATTACGTCTATTTTGTGCTGCAACGCGACCTCCGTGCTGCATTGCAAAATCAACCCATAAACTCCGTCGCAACAGCCAAAAATCAACCCGTAGAACCCGTCGAAACAGCCCAAAACCAACCGTCCGAGCCGGCCCGTTACTTAGCGGACCTCCCTATCCATGTGTCTATTTCGACCCCGACTTCGCCCGTTTCCATTCCTATTGGCTACTACAAATATCGTCAGTTACACCCTCCGCGTGTAAAAATTCTTTGAATTTTCTTGCACATGTCATTTTTTTTTCGTACCTTTGCAGCCGCAAAGGTTTTTGACTTATGACAGTATTAGACAGATTGAATGCTTTGCGCAATTTGATGCGCGAGAATAATTTGGTAGCGTATGTAGTGCCGGGAAATGACCCGCACGCGAGTGAATACATGGCCAGTCATTGGTGCGAGATGCAGTGGATCTCCGGTTTTAACGGTGAGAGCGGCACGATGGTAGTGACGCTCGACAAAGCTCTGCTTTGGACAGACAGCCGGTATTACCTGCAGGCAGGCATCGAACTCAAGGACTCGACCATCGAATTGATGCGCGAGAGTGATATCGACTGCCCAAGTGTCATCGACTGGCTGGCAGAAAACATCCACGGCACCATAGGTGTCAACCCCGAGATGTTCAGTGTCAATGACTTCGCGGACTGGAAAGAGAAAGCAGAACTACGCTCTATCGACCTGATCAAGCCCATCTGGACGGAAGATCGTCCCGCTATTCCGCAAGATAAACTCTACCCCTACTCTGCAGATTTTGCAGGCGAGACCGTAGAAAGTAAGTTGTCACGCATGCGTGAACAGTTGGCTAAAAAGAAAGCAGACGCGCTTATCGTGAGCGCACTGGACGAGATCGCGTGGTTGCTCAATATCCGCGGAAACGATGTTGAGTACAACCCTGTAGTGATCTCGTATGTGGTACTCGAGGCCGATAAATGCACGCTGTTCGTAGATGCGAATAAGATTGATTCTCCGGCGCAGAACTACCTGGACTTCAACAACATTGATGTCAAGCCGTACGAGGCCGTTTTCTCGTACATCTCCAGCCTCAGCGGAACTATTCTATACGACGGTGCACGGGTCAACGAGGCGCTCTATGAGGCGATTCCGGAAGGCTGCAAGAAGATCAACGCCAAATCTCCTATACTCATCGACAAGGCCAAGAAGAACGCTGTCGAACTGGAAGGCGAGCGCATCGCCATGCGCCAAGATGCCGTTGCTCTTACGCGTTTCTTTATGTGGCTCGAGGAAGAGGCCTTTGCCAACGGCCAGACGCAAACCGAATGGTCGCTTATGGAGAAACTGCATGAGTTCCGCCTGAAAGGCGAGAACTTCGTGGAGGAGTCCTTCGGCACCATCGCAGGCTACCTTGGCAACGGAGCCATCGTGCACTATGCCGCCACCAAAGATAACTGCGCTGAAGTCAAGCCGCAAGGCATGCTGCTGCTCGACAGCGGCGGTCAGTACCTCGATGGCACGACGGACATCACCCGCACCGTTTGGCTCGGCGGACGTATTCCGCAGCAGGCCAAACTGGACTACACCTATGTGCTCAAAGGTCACATCGCTCTTGCCCGTGCCCGTTTTCCGCGTGGCACGAGAGGCAACCAACTCGATGCCCTTGCCAAGCAGTATATGTGGGAAGCAGGCATTACTTTCGGTCATGGTACAGGTCACGGTGTAGGCCATTTCTTGGGTTGTCACGAAGGTCCGCAGAACGTCCGCACGGACAATAACCCGACAGCCCTCGAGGTAGGACACATCATCTCCGATGAACCGGGTATCTACCGCACCGATATGTGGGGCATCCGCACGGAGAACCTGATCACCGTCATTCCTGCCAAACAAACCAAGGCGACCACAACCGAGGATGAATGGCTCGCATTCGAGACCCTCACGCTCTGCTTCTATGACACAAGTCTGATCGAGATGAGCCTTATGACGGAAGACGAGATCGACTGGATCAACGCTTACCACGTGCGCGTATATAAAGAGGTCAGCCCGCTGCTCAACGACGAGGAGAAGAAATACTTGGCATACAAGTGCGCGGCACTCGGCGATTAACGAATTAGAGATTAACGAATTAACGAATATGAAAGAAAACAAGATTGACAGTCGGATTTTTAATCCGTATATTATTGAAGAGCGCCAACTGAACATCACGCAATTAGATGTATTCAGCCGCTTGATGATGGACCGTATCCTCTTCCTAAGCGGAGAGGTAGTAGGCGACACGATGGACACGCTGGTAGCGCAGTTGCTGTTCCTTGACTCGCTCAACCACGATCCGATTAACCTCTACATCAACTCGGCAGGCGGTGAGTGCTACTCCGGTCTGGAGTTGATCTCCGTAATGAAGTTCATCAAGTCGCCGGTATACACGACCGTCTTAGGTCTGGCCGCTTCGATGGGTGCCGTCATCGCTTCGAGCGGAGAGAAAGGTCACCGAACAGCCCTGCCCTACTCGCGTTTCATGATCCATCAACCGAGTTCCGGCATCGGTTACTCGACCTTCAAGGACCAAGCTATCCATCTCAAAGAGATGGAGAACCTTAAGTTAGACCTCTATAAGGTGCTGGCAGAGAACAGCGGTCAGACGCTCGAGCAGATCGAAGCACTGTGTGACCGCGACAACTGGATGAAAGCCGACGAAGCCATCAAACTCGGTTTCCTCGACTCAGTCATCCAATAACAAGATAAACAAAAAAAAGAATGGCTGCCGTTAAGCAGCCATTTTTCATTTATAGCATTTCAACCGATCGGTTGACGAACTTCGCTAAGGCTTCGCCTTTCAGTTGGCCGCTTGCGAGCAAAGCGATGTCTATCAGTTGTTTCATTCGCTCGTCTTCGCCCTCGAGCTTATAGGCTGTTTTGACAACGGTCTCTTTCTTGCCGTCCTTCTCCACTTCTTCCTGTACTTCCTCGGCGGTCTCTTTGCCTACCAACTCCTGGATGAGCGGATGCGAAGTGTTAAGCACGAGGTTATAGCTGTCCGGCATCTGGCCGTAGAACGACATACCTTGCTGATGAGCTGCCATCTCTTTCATTCGGCGCATGAACTCATTCTGCGTCAGGAAGACCGGCAGGGCATCGGCCGCAGCCGCTTCGCAGGTGACGTTGTATTTGAGCTTGTCGGCATCGGTCGGCAGCAAAGCCTCAAAGGCCTTGCGCAGCCCTTCTTTCTGCTCGTCCGTATATTCGTCCTTCGCCGCGTCTTCCTTCTTGATCAGGTTCTCGATGGTATCGCTGTCCACGCGAACGAAACGCAGTTTCTCGTGCTTCTGCTCGGCCTGGCTCATACAGTGTACATCGAGTTCGCCATCTTGTAGCAGTACGTCGTAGCCCTTTGCTTTCGCACGCTCGATAAAGGTATAGTGTGCGTCCGGGTCGTTGGTGTAGAGGATGATCATGTTACCGTCCTTGTCCACTTGATTCTCACGCACTTTGTCCATGTACTCGTCGAGCGTAGCGTACTGGCCGTCGAGGTTCTTATAGAGCGCAAAGCCGGTGGCTTTCTCGTAGAACTTCTCGTCGGTCAGCATACCGAACTGAATGAACATCTTGTTGTCGTCCCATTTCTTCGCGAACTCGTCCTTGTCGGCCTTGTACAGCTCTGCAAGTTTGTCAGCTACTTTCTTGGTAATGTATCCGCTGATTTTCTTGACGTTGTTATCCGACTGGAGATATGAACGGCTGACGTTGAGCGGGATATCCGGAGAGTCGATGACGCCGTGCAGCAAAGTCAGATATTCCGGCACGATATTCTCCACTTCGTCCGTCACATAGACCTGATTGCAATAGAGCTGGATCTTGTTGCGGTGAACGTCGAGGTTGCTCTTGATCTTCGGGAAATAGAGGATTCCGGTCAGGTGGAACGGATAGTCCACATTCAGGTGAATATGGAATAGCGGTTCATCCATCTGCATCGGGTATAACTCGTGATAGAACTTGTCATAATCCTCATCTTTCAACTCACTCGGCTTGCGAGTCCAGGCGGGATTAATATCATTTATGATATTCTCTTCGTCTAATTCCACTTCTTTGCCGTCTTTCCACTCTTTCTTCTTGCCGAAAGCAATCTCCACGGGCAGGAACTTGCAGTATTTGCGAAGCAGCCCTTCTATCGTAGCGTTCTCCAGATATTGCGGGAACTCGTCGTCGATATGCAGCACGATGTCTGTACCGCGCTCGGCCTTGATAGTATCTTCCATCGTATATTCCGGTGTTCCCTCGCAAGACCAGTGAACGGCTTTCGCGTCCTCTTTGTAACTCTGGCTGAAGATCTCAACCTTTTTGCTGACCATGAAAGCCGAGTAGAAACCCAGACCGAAATGGCCGATGATAGCTTCCGCCTTGTCTTTGTATTGGTTAAGGAACTCCTCCGCGCCGGAGAAAGCGATCTGGTTGATGTATTTATCGACCTCTTCAGCGGTCATTCCAATACCATGATCGGAGACGGTGAGGGTTTTCTTATCCTTATCTATAGACACGCGTACGCGCAGGTCGCCGAGGTCACCCTTGGCTTCACCCACGGAAGACAAAGTCTTGAGTTTCTGCGTCGCATCAACCGCATTGGATATCAACTCACGCAGGAAGATCTCATGGTCGGAATACAAAAATTTCTTAATGACGGGGAAGATGTTATCACTCGTTACCCCAATATTTCCTTTACTCATAATATATGTGTTTTAATAATTTTCCACTTTTTGATAGACAAAAGGCATGCCAATTCACTTTTTTCTGCCATTTTGGCAGTTATATTTGCATATATAAAAAAAAAGCAGTACCTTTGCAGCCGTTTTGCGGCTGAAAGGGCTGCTGAACAGAGACAGATGAACGAGTTTTTAGAGAAAGAAGAAGAGATATTGAAGATGCTCAAGACGGTTTTTGACCCGGAGATTCCGGTCAATGTCTATGACTTGGGCTTGATCTACGGCATCGACATAAAGGATGACGGTGTGTGCGATATTACGATGACACTCACCGCACCTTCGTGTCCCGCCGGAGACTTTATCGTAGAGGACATTCGGCAGAAAGTAGGAAGTGTTGACGGCATCAAAGATGTAAACGTGACCATCGTTTTTGAGCCGGAGTGGTCCAAAGAAATGATGAGCGAAGAAGCAAAATTGGAATTAGGGTTTTTATGATATATTTTATAAGTGACGCCCATTTAGGAAGTTGGGCGAATGATCGCGGGTACGCGCAGCAGAAGAAATTAATCGAGATGTTAGAGATGATGAGCAAGGATGCCGTCTCTATCTACATGCTCGGTGACATGTTCGATTTCTGGATGGAGTATTTTGTGCACGACAAGAGCAAGAGAGAGTATCATCCGTTCTGTAAGGAGTTGCGTAAGTTAGCCAAGAAAGGCATACATGTTCACATCTTCACGGGCAATCACGACCTGTGGACGTTCGGTGGTTTACAACAACTGACCGGCGCGGAGGTCCACTATGAATCATGCACAATCAACCGGTACGGCAAGACGTTGTTTCTGGCGCATGGAGACGGTCTGTTGCCAAGAGACTGGGAGACCTATTATCCGAGCCGTATTCGCAAGAAAATACGACATTTCATAGCGTTGCGCAAGATCTTTAATGATCCGGTGCTGCAATTCCTGTTCCGCTGCTTACCACCGGCATGGGGCAATAAGATCGGTTACGGATGGGCTAAACGCAGTCGGTTGAAAGAGTTGGCAAATCCGTGTCCGTACAAAGGCGAGCACAAGGAGGAATTGGTGCTGTTCGCCAAGGATCAGGAGAAACAGCAAAACCACCGCGATTATTATATCTTCGGCCATCGGCATATTGAGTTGGATCTGAAATTAGATACAGGTAGCCGCGTGATTATTTTGGGTGATTGCTTCAGACAATGGACTTACGCCAAGCTTGATCATCACGGTAATATAACGATGCATAATTATGAGCAGTAGAGAGGAACAATTGGCGGCGTTCGGGCGGCTGTTAGATATCATGGACACGCTTCGCGAGAAATGTCCGTGGGATAAGAAACAGACTTTCGACAGTTTACGCCAAAACACGATTGAAGAGACGTACGAGTTGGCGACGGCTATCAGTCGTCACGACATGAACGAGATCAGCAAGGAACTCGGTGATGTACTGCTGCACGTCGTGTTCTACGCCAAGATGGGAAGTGAGACCGGAGACTTTGACATCGCCGATGTATGCAATAAGATAAGCGACAAGTTGATCTTCCGTCACCCGCACGTATACGGTGAAGCAGCGGCACAGAATGCCGAAGATGTGAGTCATCTTTGGGAACAGGTAAAGTTGAAAGAGAAAGGCGGTAACAAGACCGTGTTGGGTGGTATTCCGGACAGCCTGCCAAGTCTGGTGAAGGCCTATCGGATACAAGACAAAGTAGCAAATGTGGGGTTCGACTGGAAGCAGAAAGAGGATGTGTGGGATAAGGTAAAGGAAGAAATCGGGGAGTTCGAGGAAAATCCTTCCGAGGAAGAATTAGGCGATATCTTGTTCTCGCTCATCAACGTCGCACGACTCTACAAACTCAAGCCGGACAATGCGTTAGAGCAAACGAACCTGAAGTTCATCAAGCGCTTCAACTACGTAGAGGCGAAGGCTAAAGAGCAAAATAAAAACCTCCAAGACATGAGCTTGGAGGAGATGGAGGAGCTTTGGCAGGAAGCCAAGCAAGTTTAGACTTGGGCAGGATAGCCATGCGGGGGTCAGCGAACAGTGCTGATATACCAGGCGTTCAGCGGAGAGTATTTTGCTTCGGCTGTCGATGCCAGCTTCATAGAGATTTTCAAGTCACCGGTTTTCTTGGGCACATACAGCATTTCCGTAGGGAAGATATAGACGTCTTTTGCAAAGCAAAGATACGCCTTGTCCAGAGCGGAAGTAGTATCCAAGAGTGCCAAACAAGCGGAATCTACCAACAGACGCATGTCCAACTCGGCGGCATCGACCGTTACTGTAAACTCAGTAAGGTTGTTGTAGTTGCCGTAAAGCATAAGAGGCACGCGGAGCGTATCACCTACATGTATCGTGTCCGTCAAGGAAATGGTATCATGCACACCAGCCAGTGTAGCGCGATAAACAGTCTTGGAAACTTGAATTAATGGCGTTGACTGCGCCTCACCCGTAAGACACGAGGTGAAGGAAATAGATATAATCGCTAAAGCGATAAAAAAGAAAATACGTTTCATAGTGTGCGGCATAAAAGACTCGAACTTTCACTCCGAAGGAACCAGATCCTAAGTCTGGCGCGTCTACCAATTCCGCCAATGCCGCGGCGCGAGCGCAGCGAGCGCCCATGACTTTTTAACAAAAGCGGCTGCAAAAGTACTGCTTTTTTTTGAAATATGCAAGAAAATACGCAAACTTTTTATCATATTTTGCCTAACGGCGTTAAAATTGTGCATCGTCAGACGCCGAGTCCTGTGGCATATGTGGGTGTGATGGTGGGAGCCGGCACACGGGACGAGAAACCCGAAGAGAACGGCATGGCGCACTACATAGAGCATTGTGTTTTCAAGGGGACCGCACACCATTCGGCGCGGCAGATCATCTCGTCGATAGAAGGCATCGGAGGGGAGATCAATGCGTACACGACGAAAGAAGAGACCACGTTTTATGCCGCAATCATGGCGGAGCATGTACAAGTGGCGCTCCATTTGATTGCCGAGATGATCTTAGAGCCGACGTTCAAGAAAGAAGAGACAGACAAAGAGCGAATGGTGATCCTAGACGAGATCGAGAGTTATAACGACAGTCCGAGTGAGCTTATTTACGACGATTTTGAACAATTGGTTTTTGCCGGAAGCAGTCTGGCACAGCCGATTTTAGGCACGAAGAAGACCCTTCGGCACATCTCGTCCAAACCGGAATATGCGAAAAACTGGATGAAGGAACATTACGATCCGGAGCGGATGGTTGTTTTCTGTCAGGGGAATGTAAAACCGGAGAAGATTTTCCGAATTGCGGAGAAGGAGTTCTGTGGAACATTTTTTAGACTATATAACGATATACATAGGACAAACATAGGACATACATACGATATACATACGATTACCCCACGGTGCGCGAGTTACAAAAAACACACGCATCAAGTGCACGCCATGTTAGGCGGAAGGGCATATGAATTGGGGCACGAGCGGCAATTAGCGATGTTTCTGCTCAATAATATTTTAGGCGGAGGCAGTTTGAACAGTCGTTTGAACCTGAGTCTGCGCGAGTCGAAGGGTTTGGTATACACGGTAGAATCGACCTATACGCCGCTAAGCGACACAGGTTATTGGTGCGTCTATTGGGCATGCGATCCGGAGGACTATCCGCTGAGTATAGAACTAGTAGAACGCGAGTTAAACAAGTTACGTGAAGTACCGTTATCACCGGCTGCTTTGCGAAAATCGATCGAACAGTTACGTGGTCAATTGGCTATTAGCGCACAGAATCAAGAGAACAGTGCGTTAGCGATGGCGAAGTCGATGTTATATAGAGGCAACGCACCAGAATGGCAGGAAATTTTCGCGAAAATAGCAAAAACGTCTTCAAAAGAACTTTCTGAAGTAGCAAATGATTTGTTTTGTGAAGAAAATCGTTACATTTTGACATACGAATGACACAAAATGTAGATTTTTTACACTTTTTCCTTAAAAAATTTGCGTATTCCAAAAAAAAGTCGTACCTTTGCGCACTTTTTCGTTTGTGCGCGTGTGCGTATCCTATATACTATATACGCGCGTTATAGGAAGAAATCAACAGTTTAACAAAAAATAACAAACAATGAAGAAGATTTTTACACTTTTGTTTTTGGCCGCATTGAGCCTAGGCTTGTATGCGCAGAAACAAGTAAGCGGTGTGGTAGTCTATGAGAACGGCGAGCCGGTGATCGGTGCGAGCGTTCAGGCAAAGGGCACCACACTTGGTACGATCTCGGATTACGACGGCAAGTTCGAGATGGAGGTACCAGAGACTGTGAAGACTTTGGTCGTCAGTTATGTCGGCATGGCGACACAGGAAGTGCCGGCCGGCAAGAACATGCGAATCACGATGAAGGAGAACACCGAGGTGATTCAAGAAGTCGTTGTTACCGGTTACGGTGACGTCAGCAAGGGTGGTTTTACCGGTTCGGTAGAAGCTGTCAAAGCTGAGGACATCGAGAAGAAGAACCCGTCGGACATCACGAAGGCTCTGGCCGGTGAGGTTGCCGGCGTTCAGGTCGTTACTTCGACCGGTCAGCCGGGTTCGGTAGCATCGATCCGTATTCGTGGTATCGGTTCTATCTCGGCAAGCAGCACTCCGTTGTACGTAGTAGATGGTATTCCTTTGGATGCAGGTTCGATTAGCTCGATTGACCCGGGCGATATCGCATCGACCACTATTCTGAAGGACGCAACAGCAACTTCGTTGTACGGTAGCCGTGGTGCGAACGGTGTGATCGTGATTACGACCAAGAAAGGTAGTTCGAACGGTGACGAAGGTAAGATTGAGATCGACGTGAAGGCCGGTGCGAACATGCACTTGTTGCCGATGTACGACGTGATCGACAATCCGGAGGATTACATCGTAATGGCTTGGCAGAGTTTGTACAACCAACAGCGTTGGATCCTCAAACAGAGCGAGAACCAGTCTATCACCAATGCCAACAATGCGCTCTTCGGCGCTAACGGTATTCCGGTGATTTACAACATCTGGGATTCTCCGGGTAACCTGTTGATCAATGCATCCGATGCATCCGGTAAGATTAACCCGAGCTTCGACAAGAACATAAGCCGTCTGGCGCAATTCCAGAACATGGACAGTTGGTACAACACCCTGTTCCACAACGGTTTGAAGCTGGAGGCAACGGCGAAGATCAGCGGTGGTAACGAGAAACTGAACTACTACACGAGTTTCGGTTACCTGAAGGACGAGGGTTATTATACCGCTTCGGACTTCCAGCGTTTCAATACCCGTGCGAACATCCAATATCAGGCTAAGAAATGGTTGAAGGGTGGTTTGAATATCCAATACTCGTATTCGGCTATCAGCAACCCGGGTCAAGGTAGCGACGCGAACAACGGTTTTGCGTTCGTTAACCAAATCCCGCCGATTTATCCGGTATACGTTTATGATCCGGCAACGGGTCAACCGAAAGTTGATCCGAAGACCGGCGGTAAGATGTATGACTACGGAGATAACGGAAATGACAACATCGGTGAAGATGGTGGTCGTCCGTATTCGTTCGGTATCAACCCGGCCGGTGCGCTGGAGTGGGACAAGCAGAAGACGGTTCGTCACCAAACTGTGGCTAACGCTTTCTTGGAGTTCAAACTCTATGAGGGTCTGAAATTCACGGTGAATATCGGTGCGCAGTACTTGAACAACAACACGAATGCGTTGACCAACAAGTACTACGGTAACGCAGCCGGTCTGGGTCGTGTAAGCCAGACGCAAACCAACTACCTGGCTGTCACCAGCAACCAGTTGTTGGAGTACAACAAAGGCTTCAACGAGCATACGATCCGTGTAATGGCCGGTCACGAGACCACCTATTACACGTACAACCTGCAATACGGATACAAGAAGAATATCGCTGAAGATAACGTGAACCAGTTGAGCAACGGTGTATCGATGGACGGTGTAGAGGGTTACGCTCGTACGAGCACTCTGGAGTCCGCTCTTGCTACTGCAACTTACGAGTACGACAACCGTTATCATATCACGGCCAACTACCGTGCCGACGGTTCGTCTAAGTTCGCGAAGGGTCACCGCTGGGGTCACTTCGGTTCTGTCGGTGGTGCATGGAGCTTCACCAACGAGCACTTCATGGAAGGTACGGAGGCGGCAGACTGGTTGAAGAACGGTAAGCTGCGTCTGAGTTGGGGTGTACTGGGTAACCAGGACATCGGTGACATGATGTTCTCTGACCAATATAACGTGGAGAACGTAAACGAGCAGAAGGGTTATGTATGGTCTTACAAAGGCAATCCGGACCTGACTTGGGAGCGCACTTCGACTATCGACCTCGGTCTTGAGTTATCGATCAGCAAGTATTTGGACTTCACGTTTGACTACTTCTACAAGAAGACGGATAACATGTTATTCCCGCGCTATGTAGCTCCTTCGATCGGTTACGGCGGTTATTATGTGAACGATGCAGCCATGGAGAACCAGGGTATTGAGTTCGACCTCAAGGCACACTTGGTTGACCTGCGTAACGTGAAGTTAGACTTCCGTTTGAACGGCGGTTACTATCGTAACAAGATGCTTAAGATGCCGGTTGACTACACAGACGCCAGTGGCGTTGAGCACCGTATGGTTATGTCCGGCGGTATGTCTGTCGGCCACTCGACCTACGACTGGTATATAACTCACTACGAGGGTATTGACGACGAAGGTGTGGCTCATTATACCGCATACTACGACGCCAACAAGGGTGAGTTCGGCACGAAGTCTGCAGACTTGATTAAAGAAGGAGAAAAAGCCGACAACTACATCGCTTCGGTATATGAGTACAAACTCCAACACCCGAATGCAGACATCCGCGAACACTCTGTAAGCGGCACGTATGCTTCGTATGCAGGTAGCAACTATATTGGTAAGACGGCCATGCCGGATCTCGACGGTGGTTTCGGTATCGACCTCGAGGCGTACGGTGTAACGCTGAGCGTCAGCTGCAGCTACCGTATCGGTGGTTACGGATATGACAACATGTACGCGCTGTTGATGCACAGCGACAAAATCGGTAGTATGAACTGGCACAAAGACATCATGAATGCTTGGACAGAGAATAACACGAACACCAATATTCCGCGTCTGAGCAACGGTGCTGACGAAAATGCCGTGATTGGTTCGGATCGTTTCTTGACCAGCAACAGTTACCTGAGCTTGAATAACATCAACCTCGGTTATAAGTTCCCGAAGAAACTGATCGAGAAGATCAAACTGACCAACCTGCAGGTATTCGTAGCAGCTGACAACCTGGCTATCGCTTCGGCACGTAAGGGTTACAACCCGATGATGTCCTATAGTGGTACCAACGGTTACGATGATTATAGCCCGCTATCGACCGTAATGGGTGGTATTAAGGTTCAATTCTAAACATAGGAGGTTACAATTATGAAAAATGTAAAATATTTATTTGCAACAATCATACTGGGTCTTGGACTCACCTCTTGTGGTGACAGTTTCTTAACCCAATATCCGGAAGGTGCAGTGCTGTTGGAAGACCAATATCAGAAACTGCCGGATAAGTTACAAGGCGCCGTGTTAGGTATCTACACGAAGCTTTACGAGTACGGCGGACACAGCACGTTCGGTAAACGTTCGCTGGATATGTACGGCGATATTCAGTCGGGTGATATGGCGATGAAACGAAACAGCTACGGTTGGTTCGACAGCTATGAGCGCGGCTATTACTATTCTGCAACTCGCAGCTACACTTGGTCGTATTTCTACGAGATTATTAACTTGGCGAACATATGCGATGTAGCGATTGCAGACAGCGTCCAAGCAATCTGGAACGCTACTACCAGCACAGAAGATCCTTCAGAGGAAATTGCGCTTAGCGGTTATTACTACGGTCAGATCTTAGCGATGCGCGGATGGTCGTATGCTTACCTGCTGGATGTCTTCACAGATCCGCGTGATAAAGATGCAGCGGATTTGGATGCAGACGCTATTCCGGTATATGTAGGTACGGATGTCAAAGCCGGCACGTTAGGAGCTCCACTCTCGACGGTAGCAGAGGTATATGACCGTTTATACCAGGATCTGTCCGAGGCTATTCAACTCTTGGACTTCTACAGCAAGTACAATGATCGTGGTTCGAAACTCGAGGTAGATGCTAACGTAGCTCGTATCATGTTGGCATATGCCATGCTGAACCATGGTGACAAGAATACGATTGTGGCAGACGGAAAGAACTGCTATGAGATCGCGCTGGAGAATGCAAAGGCAGTTATCGACGGAGGTAAATATCCGTTGATGAAGAAAGCCGAGTTGACAACCACCGGTTTTGCTGATGTCAATGCAGCCAACTGGATGTGGGGTCAGGACGTAACCGTTGAGACCACGACGGCCTTGGGTTCGTTCTTCGGTCAAGTAGATATTCACTCGTACAGTTATGCCGCTGCCGGCGATACCAAAGGTATCGACAGCAAGCTGTATGACGAGATTGACAAGAACAAATGGGATGCGCGTATTAAATGGTTCCGTACCGGTACGCAGAAATTCCCGTACTGCCCGGACGGCAAGTTCTACAGCCCGAAATACAAGAACATCACGGCTTTGGATCAGGTCGATCGTAACTGGCTTTGTGACAATGTGTTCATGCGTGTGGAGGCTGCCTATCTGATTGCAGCCGAGGCAGCGTGGAGCAAAGGAGACAACACAACGGCGGTTGACTATCTCAAAGCACTGTGCGATGAGCGCGTAGCGGACGGCATGGACACCGAGTACAGTACTTGGTTGGCAAGTCTAACCTCGGAAGATGCCGTTAAAGAGGCTATCATTTACAACTGGCGTGTAGAGATGTGGGGTGAAGGTTACTCGCTGCAGGTATTGCGTCGAATTCAGAAACAACGTGATTTAGGCACGAACCACCTTACTCGCAAAAACAAGAAAATTGATATCACCAAAGAGAAGGAGCAATTCCAGTGCCAGATTCCGACATCGGAAACACGTTACAATCCGTTCATCGGAGACAAGACGACACTTCAAAACGAAGATTAAAGACAATAGTCTGTTATAAACAAATTTATTTACTAAACAACCATTATTATGAAAAAGTATTTAGTTGTATTAGCAGCTGCCCTTGTAGCATTGGCAGGCTGTAAACCGACAGAAGAGACCAACAAGTACACCAGCCTGAAGTTCAAAAACGCTGAGCTGACACTGGCAGTTGGCGAAACTACTAAGTTGCAGGTTCTCTATGAGCCGACGACTCTGGATGCTCCGGCAGTTGTATGGGCATCGAGCAACGAAGAGGCAGTGACTGTTGACCAGAAAGGTACCGTAACCGCAGTAGCATCCGGTGAGGCTAACGTAACCGCTACCTATGGCGAAGGCGAAAGCAAACTGGAAGCTGTATGTAAAATCACCGTTCAGGATTCTCGCGACTTGCTCGCATGGGCAGGTTGGAGCCTTTGGAATCTTGACAAATCGACAATCTTGAGCCCGGACACCGTCAAGAGAACCTTGCGTTCCGGTCAAGTAGTTAGCTGCTTGATGATTCCGGCTACTTATAAGATCTGGGGCACCGGTGTTTATCTGGATGTAGACCACCTGGCAGGTGCCGGCTATGTAGCTAACGTAGAAGGTACTGCACTGTTGATCACCGATGATCTCGGCAAAGGCCCGAACTACCACTATCTGGGTGTTAGCCGTCTGGACATCATCCCGAGAGAAAAATTCAACTGGAACGACACCGCATTTGCTAGCTGCGCTATCGCAGGCGAACTCCTTGGTACGGCTGCAGAGCACTATGCATGGTTGACCGATACCACCGACTTGCTTCCGCAAGTATTCACCGGTGCCATTCAGGCTATTGACTACAACAACGAGAAATACCTCGATCCGTTCGCAGGTCTGATTGGAAAGAGTATTTTCGTAGGCGACGAGACCACCGCTCTCTACAAAAACTATGTTGCTTGGTTCGAGGATCCGCAGTATTGGGGCTTCAAAGTTGAGTTGGTTACTGACCCGGAGACCGGCGAAGAGGATTATGACTTCGTACAACCGTACACTTGGGCTCCGCTCGGCGCACAAAAGTACTATGAGTACTTAGGCGAAGAGGAAGTTGCTCCGAAGACCTACACTGCTCAAAAGTTCGTTGAGAAGAAAGAGCAAAAGATCGCTCGCAAGGACGTTCTGACGCGCAAATAATTTAAGAAGTACTTCTTAAAATTACAAAAAAATCCTGCATACTCTTGCGTATGTGGGATTTTTTTTTGCAAATACTTGCATATGTGGAATTTTTATTGTAATTTTGCGGCGCAAAATTGTGAAAATTCTACGCATATGAAAAAGATATTTGTATTTTTGAGCGTTTGTTTGCTGAGTGTATCGGCATGGGCTGTGATGGCTACGCCGGAGCCGATTGTAAAGACACAAGCGGATGGCACAACTGTCACGCTGAAGTTAGTGGGTGACGAGTTCCACAGTTATTACACGCGCATGGACGGCACGCCCGTACGCCTGAGTAACAAAGGTATGTGGATTGACGACGCCTCTGTTGCCGAGATACCGCAATCGGCTCGTCAGCTTCGTAAAGCGGCACAGCAAGTAGCCGTCAGTGGTGGGTATCCGTTGACCGGTTCACCGAAGAGTCTGGTGATCCTTGTGAACTTCAAGGACCTGGCGTTCCTATATAAATTAGAGGACTACCAGCGTATGCTGACGGAATCGGGTTACAGTTCCAACGGCGGTGTAGGTTCGGCACGCGACTATTTCATTGCGTGCTCAGATAGTGTCTTCTCACCGCAGTTTGACTGTTACGGACCAGTAACGCTCAGCCACGAGCTTGCGTACTATGGTGCAGACCAAGGCAGTAATACCAGTCCCCGTGCGAGTCAGATGATCATCGAGGCATGTAACCTTGTAGATCAAATGGGTGTTGATCTCACGCAATACGATACCGATAACGACGGTCGTTTGGACAATGTCTTCGTATATTATGCAGGACACAACCAGGCAGAAGGCGCTTCGACCAACACGATTTGGCCGCACCGCAGCATAATATTAGGTGACTACCGCGTACAAGGTAAACTGATCTACGACTACGCTTGTACTTCAGAATTGCGCGGTTCATCAGGCAAGTCGATGTGCGGTATCGGAACCTTCTGCCATGAGTTCGGTCACGTTCTCGGTTTGCCGGACTATTACAACACCGAGTACTCCTATGCCTACACCGTAGGTACGTGGGACATTATGTGCTCGGGTAGCTACAACGGTAGCGGCAAGACCCCTCCGAGTTATACGGCAGGTGAGCGTTTCCAGTTAGGCTGGCTCAAACCGGTACAACTGAAGGACGCTGGTTTCTATACGCTTGAGCCGTTAGTTACCACCAACACAGCATACCTGATTGCCAAGACCGACCATAACCTAAGCTTCAACAACCCGAACCCGAATGAGTATTGGTTGCTGGAGAACCGTCAGAACTTGGGCTGGGACAAACACAGTACCAGTCTGCCTGGCACAGGAATGCTGATTTGGCATATCGACTACAGCAGTTCGGCATGGGGATCCAATGGTCCGAATAACGGCACTCCGCTGCGTTATGATATCGAAGAAGCAGGAGGCCTAAGAGGTTATTCCGCAGATAGTGATCCCTTCCCCGGCTCGAAGAAAGTGACAACGTTCACACCGATGTTACACAATGGAGAAATCGTGGAGCAGCCGTTGACAGATATCGCTGTATCAGGACAGAACATCACCTTCACGTTCAAATCCAACGGGTTTATGTTCCTGCCGGCAGAGTTACCGATCATTCAAAGCACCTATAATCCGGATACCAAGCAAGCGTACACGCCGGGCAGCAAAGTGCGCATCGTAGGCGAAGGCCTGATTCCGAATGCGACGGTTTCCATCTCGGCATCCACGAACGGGTTCACCATCTCCAATGACAGCCTCAACTGGACCAGCAGTCTAAATGCCACCGTTGGTGCAGACTCGCTTCTTGAGAAGGACATCTATGTGCGTTATCGTCCGGGCAAACAAGTATGCGATGTCCAGCGTGGTACCATCACTGTTCGTCAAGATAAATCCGTCGGCACGTTAACCGTCCGCGGTACCAGTCCGCGTCCGGTACTTATCGAAGCACCGGAAATCTCGTCCGTCAATGAGGTTACTCCTACTTCATTCCTTTTGAAATGGACTCCGCAACAGGACGCAGAAGAATATTATGTGACACTGTATCACCTGGAGCCGGGAAGCGAATCCACAATGGAGAGTTTCGAAGGATTCGACGATGAAATGACCGTAGCAGAGAGCGGCTGGTGGACGAGTTTCTATCGCACGACCACCAAGGCCAAAGAGCATGGTTCCGTTTCTATGTGGTTTAAAGAGAACAACGAGAAGCTAATCTCGCCTATCTATCCGCTGCCGGTAGTAGAATTGAGCATGTGGCTTAATGCGCCGGTTACGACAGAAACCGAAGTAGGCCTGCTCTATCTGATCGGCTACAGCGAGGTTGGAGACATCGACACCCTTGATGTTATTCATATCACTAAGAACACCAAGAAACAAACCTACTCCAAGACCTTCACCGTAGAGCAAGGATATCGTCGGTTCGAACTGACATACACATCCATAGGCGGAGACGGTTTGTGTCTCGATGCATTCACAACGACCTTTAACGAGAAGACCATCTACACCTATAAAGGACGTGAGAAGACCATCATCCCGCAAGACTTAGAAGATCAAGAGCCCTACACGCAGTTCTATGCGTACGACCTCACTCCGAACACCACATACTACGTACGCATGCAATGCTCGGAGAACAAGGGCTGCGAGGAACATTTGAGTGAGTTAAGCCAGATTTTTTATGTATTCACACAGAATGGCGAAACGGCAGACTCAAAACATCTGACCCTTGCCTATGACTCGATCAACTATAATCCTGCCACCAATGTCATCTATTTGCCGCAGGCATTGTCGAACGGAAGTCTGAATATCTATAATACAAATGGCGAGTTGGTAAAGAGCATTCCGATAAGTATGCACCACAATATCATTCCGATCAACAAGGAAGAATTTGCCCGCGGTGCATTGTACTTACTGAAGTATATGCCGGAGGATAAAATGGCAAGAAAGAGTCCTTGGATTAAGGTAATTTTCAGATAAGAATACAATTACCCCATTTTACCCCACATTTTCGTAAAATTGTTAAAAACCCGCGTAAACACCTGATTTTACGCGGGTTTCTTTATGTTTATACCTGTTGAAAACCTGTAAATAAAACAATTGAAAAAATTTTTTGTGGGGAATTGTGGGTTATTTCAAATATTTTTTGTATATTTGCACCCGATTTCAAAGAAAACAGAATACCGAGTACAGAATACAGACTTATTATGGGTACGTTTGTGGGAAATATAGAAGCACGGTTAGACGAGAAAGGGCGCATTTTCGTACCGGCGGCTTATCGTAAGATCCTGGCAGAGTTAGGATCGAAGTTCATGGTAATGCGCCGCGATACGGACAATGAGTGTCTGATGTTTTATCCGGAGCAAGTATGGAATGAGAAGGTGGAACAAATGCGCCAGACGCTGGACGAGTGGGATCCGGAGGATCAGCTCATTCTCATGCAATTCATGGCAGACGCCGAGTACTTGGAACTTGACGCGCAAGGACGTATTCTGCTGCGCCAGCAGAATTTAGAGACTATCGGTGCGCAACAAGACGTGTTGTTCGTCGGCATGCTGAACCGTTTTGCACTCTGGGCACCGGAGACCTTCGCAAATAAGCGCCTGAGTCAGAGTGAATTGGCGGCAAGATTAAGGGCTAAGATGATAAAGAAAGTATAAAGACCTAAGAAAATGGTTGGGTAATGATTATGTCAATCACCTACTAATCACCTACTAATCACCTACTAATTACCTACTATAATGATGATTTATGGCTAACGTTTATCACATACCGGCAATGCTAACGGAGACGATTGAAGGTTTGGACATCAAACCGGAGGGTGTTTATGTAGATGTGACATTCGGAGGAGGAGGGCACAGTCGTGCAATTTTAGCTAAATTGCACGAATTTGAAGATTTGAGATTTGAGATTTCAAATTTGGGTCATTTATACTCATTTGATCAGGATAAGGATGCGCTGAGCAATGCGATAGACGATGAGCGTTGGACGTTTGTGCATAGCAACTTCCGTTATCTGCGCAACTGGATGGACTATTACGGAGTGGAACAAATAGATGGTCTGTTGGCAGATTTGGGAGTTAGTTTTCACCATTTTGACTGCCCGGAGCGCGGGTTTAGTTTTCGGTTTAGTGCGCCGCTCGACATGCGCATGAACCAGACGGCCAAGCGCACGGCGGCCGATATTGTGAACGGGTACAGCGAGGAAGAGTTGGCAAAAGTGTTGTGGTTGTACGGCGAACTGAAGAACGGCCGGCAGATAGCGAGAAACATCTGCAGGGCGCGGGCACAGAAACCGATAGAGCGAACGGAAGAGCTCGTAGAGGCAGCCTACCCCCACCCCCTCCCTAAAAGGAGGGGAGCTGAGATAGAAGTACCGGCGCAGTACAAGAAGGATTTGGCGAGGATGTTTCAGGCGCTGCGGATTGAGGTGAACGATGAGATGGGGGCCTTGCGAGAGATGTTAGTGGCGGCACGGGATTTGCTCAAGCCAGGAGGACGTATCGCAATCCTGACGTACCATTCGCTGGAAGACCGACTGGTGAAGAATTTCCTTAGGAGCGGAAACCTCGAAGGCACGATAGAAAAGGACTTTTACGGCAACGCGTTGACACCGTTTGATGTTATCGAGAAAGGTCGTGAGGCCTCATCCGATGAAGTAGAACGAAATCCGCGTAGCCGAAGTGCCAAACTACGGGTTGCAGAGAAAAAGAGTTAGAGAATTAGTGAGTTAGGGAATTAGAGAATGGCAGATAAGCACGACATACAATCTTGGTTGAACGGCGACAAGCTTCGCAGCAGCCGCCTCAAAGAGCAGTACCCTTTGCTCGGCCTGATTGCCGCGCTTATTTTCCTATATATCCTCACCGGATACCAGTCCGCCAAACAGCAACACCGGCTGACGGACACGAAGAAAGAAATGCTGGACGCTAAGTTCCGGTATATGACGGTCAGCGCCCAGTTGACCAACACCACGCGGCAGAGCCAAGTGGTAAAAGCATTAAAAGAGCAAGGCAGTGCGTTACAGGAGAATACCGTACCGCCGACTAAAGTCGGACGGTAATTGGTAATTTATGATTTATGATTTCAAATTTATGATTTCAAATTTATGATTTGAGATTTTATGTCTGACGAGCAGAGAAATACGGTTTGGCGATTTGCGATCATTTTTACGGTGATCGCGCTGGGCTTTGTGGCGGTCTTGGGTAAGATCGTCTATGTCCAGACGGTCGAACGTGCTCAGTGGCTCAAAGTGGCAGAAAACCAAATTCCGACGCGCAAGCCTATTCCTGCCACACGCGGAAACATCCTCGACTGCAACGGTCGTTTGTTGGCATCCAGTATGCCACAGTACTATGTATATATGGATACGCGCGTACCCGCGCTACACGAGAAGCAAGGCCGGCTCTTCGCGGACAACATTGACAGTTTGGCTGTCGATCTGGCGACTATCGTAGGCGAACACTCGGCCGCGGAATACAAGGCGCGTATCACGAATGCTTACCGCCGCGGTGAGAAGCGACTCAAGGTGTGTGACCATCGTATCAACTACTTGCAACGCCAAGCGCTGGAGCAGAACAAACTGATCAAAAAAGGCAAGTACAAAAGCGGTATCTTCTTCGAGGATCAGCACCGTCGTATTAAGCCTTACGGCATTTTAGCGAGTCGTACCATTGGTGGTATTTACGGTGAAGGAGGCAGTGGTAACTCAGGTTTGGAGAAGCAATTTGACAAAGAGTTGCGCGGCGTGGACGGCATGAGTTCGATCCAACGCATCGGTGGACGCAATGAGTCGGTCACCGAAGAGGAGGCGCAGGACGGTCTGGATGTAGTAACGACTATCGACGCCAACCTACAGGATATTGTTGAGAACGCACTGTTAGCGAAGACGATGGAGCGCAATGCCAAATGGGGCTGCTGTATGCTCATGGAGACGCAGACGGGTTATATCCGTGCAATTGCCAATATCGACCGCTCGAACGAAGACGGTCAGTACTACGAAGCGCAGAACCACGCCGTGCAACGTGTAGAACCCGGTTCGACCTTCAAGACCATCGCCCTGATGGCCGCACTGGACGACGGCAAGATAAAGATCGATGACACGGTCTCAATCACCCGGGAACCCTGGAAGTATTTCACCGTCCAACACACGGACGCGCATAAGATGGACACCTTGCTGACCGTTCGTTCGGCGCTTGCCGTTTCATCGAATATCGCGCTGGCTAAACTTATCACACGCAGTTATGAAGGTTCGGCTAAGAAATTCGTTCGGCGCGTAGAGAAAATGGGGCTTATGGACAGTGTGTATTGCGAGATCCCGGGTGCGGACAAAGTGCGTATCGACATCCCAAAAGACACCGTGACGCTCAGTAAGATGAGTTACGGTTATTCAGTGGAGTTGAGTCCGATGCAGATTATGATGTTTTATAATGCTATCGCGAATAACGGACGCATGGTTCGGCCGATGCTTGTGACCTCGATCCAGCAGAACGGCGAGGACGTGAAGCGCTTCAAGACCGAGACCGTCAAGAGTTCGATTTGTTCGAACGGTACTTTAAAAGACATTAAGAGCGCACTGCATGACGTTGTATGGGACAATAAATTAGGTACGGCTTCCGTCAACCCTTGGCGAGGTCGCAAAGCGCAGTCTGACTTGGTACATATAGCAGGTAAAACCGGAACGGCGCAGCTTTTTGTTCCCGGCCACGGCTATTCGAGCAAACGCCATAGAATAACGTTCGTCGGTTACTTCCCGGAGGAGAATCCGCGCTACACCTGCATCTGCATGATAGAAGATCCGCAAGGCGGCTATGACGCCGGCATGGACTGCGGTTCGACCGTACGCGTGATTGCCGAGAAGACGATGGCTTACACGGGATGCTACGTTTATAAAGACGGTCAGAAAGTTTTAGATAAAAGATAATTTAGAACAAAAACAATAAAAAACATTTTTAGTCAATGAAACTTAACGAATTATTGACGGTAATTAAGCCTATTGAGGTGATCGGTTCGACGGACGTCGAGATCAAGGGCTTGCATTTTGACAGCCGCAAGATAGGCGCAGGAGATTTGTTTGTAGCCCAGGTAGGCACAGCAGTAGATGGACACACGTTCATTGATGGTTGTGTCGCCAAAGGTGCTGCAGCGGTGGTGCTGAGTGATCGGTCCTACATGGCCAATCCTCTCAACGGGATCACCTATATTTTGGTGGACAACACGGATAAGGCGCTGGGCTTGATGGCGAGTAAGTGGTTCGGCGAACCGAGTAAACAACTGACGCTGGTTGGTGTCACCGGCACGAACGGCAAGACGACCATCGCCACCTTATTATATAAGCTCGTGCGCGCGTTAGGTCACAAGGCAGGACTACTCTCGACTGTCGTCAATTATATCGAAGACGAGGCGGTGGAAGCGACGCACACCACGCCGGACGCACTCGAACTGAACGGACTCTTGCGCCGCATGGTGGACGCCGGTTGTACGTACGCTTTCATGGAGGTAAGTAGTCATGCCATTGCGCAAGAACGTATCGCTGGTCTGGATTTTGACGGTGCACTGTTCACCAACCTCACCCGCGATCACATCGACTACCATAAGACGTTTGACAACTACCGCGACACGAAGAAACGGTTATTTGACGGGCTTAAGAAAACCGCCTTCGCGGTGACGAACAAAGACGATAAGAACGGCCTGGTGATGACGCAGAACTGCAAGGCGGCGGTACACACCTACTCCACCCGTTCACTAGCCGATTACAAGGCGCAGATATTGGAGGAAGGTTTCGACGGCATGATGCTTAATATCAACGGCAAGGAGGTATTTGTGCCTCTTGTAGGCCGGTTCAACGTGAGCAACCTGCTCTGTATCTACGGCGCGGCGCTCAATCTCGGTTTTGACGAGTTGGACGTACTGCGCGTGCTCAGCACATTGAAGCCCGTAAACGGTCGTTTTGAGACGATCCACAGTCCTAAAGGCTGGACGGCCATCGTGGACTATGCCCACACGCCGGACGCCGTGGATAACGTCATTCAGACTATTCGTGAGATCAAGTGCGAAGACGCCAAACTGATTACGGTTGTCGGTTGTGGAGGAAACCGTGACAAAGGCAAACGCCCTATGATGGCGCAAATCGCGAAGAAAGGTAGCGAACAGTTAATTCTGACAAGCGACAACCCGCGTGATGAAGAACCTGCCGACATCCTCAAAGACATGACAGATGGCCTCAGCGCAGACGAACTGAAGACGACGCTCGTCATCGAAGACCGTGCGGCAGCTATCCAGACAGCCTGCACGCTTGCGCAAAGCGGAGACGTGATATTAGTGGCAGGTAAGGGTCATGAAGACTACCAGATCATCAAAGGCGTCAAGCACCATTTTGACGACCATGAGATCGTTCGCAAGTTTGCGAACATTTAAGATTGAAGATTTTAGATTGAAGATTTATGTTTTATTCTCTTTTTAATCATTTCAGCGATGTGTTAGGTGCGCGACTGTTCACCTATATCTCGTTCCGCGCTATCACTGCCGGCATCATCGGTCTGCTGATCAGTATTTGGTTTGGTAACTGGTTCATTGATTACATGAAGCGTCATAACATCTCCGAGACGCAGCGCGATGAGAAGATTGACCCGTTCAATGTAGCCAAGAAAGGCGTACCGACGATGGGTGGTCTGATCGTTATTGCAGCCATCCTTATCCCGTGTCTGCTGCTCGGTAAGTTGACGAACGTCTATATGATCCTCATGCTCGTCACCACCTTGCTGATGGGGGCGCTGGGCTTCGCGGATGATTATATCAAGACGTTCAAAAAGAACAAAGAAGGTCTCAACGGATGGATCAAGATTGCAGGGCAAGTAACGCTCGGACTGGTTGTCGGTCTGACGCTGCGTTTCTGCCCGGCCGTCACGATGAACGAAGCCGTCAGCAGTCATATCGAGAACAACGTCGTGGTTGTTGAGAAGACGCCGGAGATCAAGTCCACGCAGACCACGATTCCGTTCGTCAAGCATCATAACTTCAACTACGCCGACCTGTTCAGCTGGACAGGCGATAACAATAAATACCGCTTCGGATGGATCTTCTTCGTACTGCTGACCATCTTCGTGGTTGCAGCAGTCAGCAACGGTGCGAACCTCAATGACGGCATGGACGGCATGTGTGCGGGCAACTCGGCCATCATTGCCATCGCCTTGCTCATCCTCGCCTATACCTCCGGTAGCGTAGTATGGGCCGAGTATTTCGACGTCATGTACATTCCCGGCTCGGAAGAGTTGGTAGTCTTCCTCGCGTCCTTCGTAGGTGCGTTGGTGGGCTATTTATGGTTCAACGGTTTCCCCGCACAGATCTTCTTAGGCGACACGGGGAGCCTGACTGTTGGAGGTATCATCGGCGTCTGCGCCATGGTCATTCATAAGGAGTTGTTAGTGCCTGTGCTCTGCGGTATCTTCCTCATGGAGAGCGTGAGCGTGATCTTGCAGACGCAGGTCTATAAATATTACAAGAAACGCGGTCTGCACGTACGTATCTGGAAGCGCACGCCGTTGCACGACCATTTCCGCACATCTGTCGATCAGGTGCTCAAGAACGACCCGACCTGCTCCATCTTCTTCAAAGGAGGCAAGAATCTGCATCACGAGTCGAAGATCGTACTGCGTTTCTGCATTGTGACGCTGATCTTAGCAGCCATCACAATTTTAACATTGAAAATAAGATAATTCGTAATAACGTAATTACGTAATTTCGTAATAGACTTATGAAAAGAATCGTTGTTTTAGGCGCAGGCGAGTCAGGTAGCGGAGCCGCTATCCTCGCCAAGGAGAAAGGCTTTGACGTGTTCGTTTCCGACTGCGGTACGATCACCGAGCCGTATCGTGCATTGCTGGACCAAAATGGTGTCAAATGGGAAGACGGCAAGCATACAGAGGAGCTCATTCTCAACGCCGACGAGGTTATCAAATCGCCGGGTATTCCATTGACCGCTCCGCTGATTCAGAAACTGCAGGCACAGGGCACTCCGATCATCTCCGAGATTGAGTTCGCAGCGCGTTATACGAAGGCCAAGATGATCTGCATCACCGGTTCAAACGGCAAGACCACGACCACCTCGCTCATCTATTATATCCTGCGCAATGCCGGTCTTAACGTCGGTCTGGCGGGAAACATAGGCAACTCGCTCGCCCTCCAAGTCGCACATGAGCAACACGACTATTACGTGATTGAACTGAGTTCCTTCCAGTTGGATAACATGTACGATTTCAAGGCGGATGTAGCCATCTTGCTGAACATCACACCAGATCACCTCGACCGGTACGATTTCAAGTTCCAGAACTACATCGATGCCAAGTTCCGCATCACGCGCAACCAGACGGCCGACGATGCGTTCATCTACTGGGCAGAAGATCCGATCATTGACCGGGAGATGAAGAAGTTGCAGTTAGGTGCTACGCTCTATCCTTACGGTTTCTCACAACCTAACCCGCTGCCTATAGGCGAAGACGAACTGGCACTCAAGGGTCGTCATAACGTCCTGAACTCGATGGCGGCCACCATCGCAGCGAATGTACTGAATATCAAAAACGAAGTTATTCGCGAGAGTCTGAAGACCTTCCAAGGTGTGGAGCACCGTCTCCAATATGTAGCCACTGTCAAAGGGGTACGATATATCAATGACTCCAAGGCGACGAACGTCAACTCCTGCTGGTATGCGCTGGAGTCCATGACGACGCCGACCGTGCTCATCCTCGGCGGAAAAGACAAAGGAAACGACTATTCGGAGATAGACGAACTTGTGCGCGAGAAATGCCACACGCTCATCTTCATGGGACTCCATAACGAGAAACTGCGTGATCACTTCGGTGGGTTCGGGCTCAATATCATCGACACCGATAACTTACACGACGCTATACAAGGCGCCTATAATGCGGCTCACGAGGGGGACACCGTGCTTCTCTCGCCGTGCTGTGCGTCGTTTGACCTATTCAAGAGTTACGAAGACCGCGGTGAGCAGTTTATGGAAGCAGTACGCAAACTATAAATCAAAAATTTGAAATTTGAAACTCAATATTAAAAATATTGACAAGACCTTCTGGATCATCTACGGTCTGCTGATCATTGTAGCGATTATCGCGCTGTTTTCAGCGTCTTCGACGCTGGTCTATCAGCGTGGGTCAGTACTAGGTCCGATTGGTTCGCAGATGCTCTTTATTGCCCTCGGTTTAGTCGCGGCTTACCTCATCCAGTTTATCCCTTCCTACTGGGTACGGTTCGGCGGGTACGGGTTGTTAGCCATCAGTACGCTGCTCGTCTATTCGACCATTATACCGGGTAACCCGCTCGTGGTAACCATCAACGGTGCTGCGCGTTGGGTGCGCATTGCCGGCATCACTTTCCAACCCTCTGAGTTGGCTAAGTTGAGTCTTATCATCGTCATCGCGGATCAGCTAGCACGCATCAAAACAGAGGCGGACAAGCGGAAATATTTCTACCGCACCCTGATCATTGCCGGCGTGGTAATGCTACCTATCATGGCGTCCAACCTCTCCACGGCCGTGCTGATCGGTCTGATCATTTTCTGCCTTTGGATACTCGCACGCATCCCGTGGAAATATACACTATCCGTGGTAGGCATCGCTGTCGTAGTCTTAGGTCTGGGTTATGCACTCGTGGAGTTCGCGTTCGTGCGGCCTCATCGCGAGATGAGTGGTCCCTTCAAACGTGCGACCACTTGGGTGAGTCGTATCGACCGCCATTTTGAACAAGACGATGGGTCTAAATATGTGCTGACCGATGAGAATATACAAGAGGTCTATTCGTCTGTGGCCATTGCCCGTGGAGGAACTACACCTTTAGGTGTTTTCCCCGGTAACAGCAAAGAGCGTGACTACCTACCCCTTGCTTTTGCCGATTATATCTTCGCTATCATCGTAGAAGAGAGCGGTATTATCGGAGCCTTCGGACTCATCTTCCTGTACTTGGCCGTCCTCTTCCGAGCCTGCAATATATCCAGCCGATATTCAGACATGCCGGCCATGCTAATGACGATGGGTCTGGCACTCATGATCACCTGCCAAGCACTCATCTCGATGCTCGTGGCAGTAGGTCTCGGGCCGGTCACCGGACAACCCTTGCCGCTCATCAGTAGAGGCGGTACATCCGTGCTGATCACCTCCATCTATTTCGGCATTATGATGGGTGTCAGTCGCGAACAGACAGAATTACGCGAACGCGTCAACGAGACCATTGAAGAGTCCCTTGATGACGCACCAATTGTCACATTAGAATAAACATGAGATACTTAATTTCCGGCGGAGGAACAGGTGGTCACATCTTCCCCGCAGTAAGCATTGCCAACGCCTTGAAGGAACTCGATCCGGAGGCAGAGATTTTGTTTGTCGGTGCGCTCGGTCGCATGGAGATGGAGCGCGTACCGCAAGCGGGTTATCAGATTGTCGGCTTGCCCGTAAGGGGTTTTAACCGTGCTCAACCATGGAAGAATGTATCGGTGCTTGTTGATCTGGCCAAGTCCATCCAACAGGTCAAGAAAATCATTCGCGATTTTAAGCCGAACGTAGGCGTAGGTGTTGGCGGATACGCTTCCGGTGCAGCCATGTGGGCAGCGGCGAAGATGGGTATCCCTATCCTGCTTCAGGAGCAGAACGGTTTTGCCGGAGTGACCAATAAGATCCTCAAAGACAAAGCCTCTAAGATCTGCGTGGCATACGAAGGCATGGAGCGTTTCTTCCCGGCAGACAAGATTATCCTGACCGGTAATCCTGTACGGCAGAACCTTCTTAACGGTGAAAGGTTAAAGGTGAAAGGCGAAAAGCGTCTTCTTATCATAGGCGGTAGCCTCGGTGCCCGCACAATCAACGAAGCCATCAAAGCGGCTCTGCCGGAATTGGCGGGAGGCACTATTCACGTCGTTTGGCAGACCGGTAAGATCTACTACGAGAAATGCAAAGCCGCCTGGGAAGCAGCCGGCAAACCGGCCAATATCGAAGTGCACGATTTTCTCTCCGACATGCCGGATCAGTACGCCAATGCCGATCTTGTCATCTCCCGTGCCGGCGCATCGTCTATCAGTGAGTTATGTCTGCTCGGCAAGCCTGCTATCCTCGTGCCCTCGCCGAACGTAGCCGAAGATCATCAGACGCACAACGCGATGGCGCTGGTCAATAAGGACGCCGCTGTGCTTGTTCGCGATGCAGACGCGGCAGAACAACTTATTCCTACCGCACGGACGCTGATACAAGACGACGCCAAACTAAAGACGCTGCACACGAACATCCTCCCCCTCGCGCAGAAAGACTCAGCACGGCGTATAGCAGAAGAGGTCATCAAACTCGCGAAGAAATAGAAAAAAAGATGGCATATGCTTGCATATGTCATTTTTTTGTTGTAATTTTGCAGCCGATTTGTCGCAAATACTTATAATTTATGATAAAAGTTCAATATCAAGACGGTTCTATTCAGTCTTTCGAATGGGAAGATGCGGAGGCGAAACACGCTTTTTGGCACTCTTCCAGTCACTTGATGGCCGAGGCCTTACAGGAGCTCTATCCGGGTATCCAGTTCGGTATCGGACCGGCTATCGAGAATGGTTTTTATTATGATGTGATGCCAGCAGAAGGCACGGTGATTAAAGATGCGGATTTCCCTGTTATCGAGGCGAAGATCGCGGAGATCCAGAAACGCAAAGAGTCCATCGTTCGCGCGGAGATCTCCAAAGCGGATGCACTCAAAGCCTTCGGAGACAAAGGTCAGACGTTCAAATGCGAACTCATCTCTGAGCTCAAGGATGGAGCGATTACGACCTACACCCAAGGTAACTTCACTGACCTCTGTAAAGGTCCGCACTTGCTGAGTACGGGCGATATCAAGGCAGTCAAAGTGCTGTCGTGCTCGGCGGCTTACTGGCGCGGTGATGAGAAACGCCCGATGATGACGCGTATCTACGGTATCTCGTTCCCCAAACGCTCGATGCTCGATGAGTACCTGGCGCTGCTGGAAGAGGCGAAGAAACGCGACCACCGCAAGATCGGTAAGGACCTCGAACTGTTTATGTTCAGCGACATGGTGGGCAAGGGTCTGCCTATCTGGCTGCCGAAGGGTACGGCACTGCGTCTGCGTCTGGAGGATTTCCTGAAGAAGATCCAGAAGCGTTATGGTTACCAGCAGGTCATCACGCCGCATATCGGAAGCAAGCAGCTGTATATGACTTCGGGTCACTGGGACCACTACGGCAAGGACTCTTTCCAGCCGATCACGACGCCGGAGGAAGGTGAGGTTTATCTGCTGAAGCCGATGAACTGCCCGCACCACTGCGCGATCTACAAGAACAGCCCGCGTTCGTACAAGGACCTGCCGTTCCGCTGCGCGGAGTTCGGTACCGTCTATCGTTACGAGCAGAGCGGCGAGCTGCACGGTCTGACGCGTGTACGTTCGTTCACGCAGGACGATGCCCATATCTTCTGCCGTCAGGATCAGGTCAAGCAAGAGTTCATCCGCGTGATGGAGATCATCAACATCATCTTCAAGGCGCTTAATTTCGAGAACTACGAGGCACAGATCTCGCTGCGCGACCCGAATAACCACGAGAAATACGTAGGTTCAGACGAGATCTGGGAGCACGCAGAGAACGCGATCCGCGAGGCATGTAAGGAGATGAATCTGCCGGCACGGGAAGAGACCGGTGAGGCCGCATTCTACGGACCTAAACTTGACTTCATGGTCAAGGACGCACTCGGACGTCGTTGGCAACTCGGTACGATTCAGGTGGACTATAACCTGCCGGAGCGTTTCGAACTCGAATATACGGGTGAGGACAACCAGAAACACCGTCCGGTGATGATCCACCGTGCGCCGTTTGGTTCGATGGAGCGTTTCGTAGCGGTGCTGATCGAGCATACGGCAGGTAAGTTCCCGCTCTGGCTGACGCCGGATCAGGCCGTTGTGCTGCCGATCTCCGAGAAGAGCAACGAGTATGCATGGAAAGTGAAAGAGATGCTCGAAGCGCAAGACGTACGTGTGATCGTAGATGACCGTAATGAGAAGCTCGGACGCAAGATCCGCGACAACGAACTCAAGCGTATCCCGTACATGCTGATTGTCGGCGAGAAAGAGGCCGAAGAAGGCAAGGTATCCGTACGTCGTCAAGGAGGCGAAGCCAGCGGTCAACCCGCTCCGGAAGGAGACGGCTCGATGACCATTCAGGAGTTCGCTGATTTCATCAATAATACGGTGAAGGCGCAGATGGCTGAGTACTAAGACCGCCTGAATTCCGCGAGAACAATCGCGGTGGCAATAGAAACGTTGAGGCTTTCCGAAGTCTCAACGTTTTTTGGATACGAAGGAATGAGTATCGGATTCGTGATCAGGGAACGTACTTCTTGCGAGATGCCGTTTCCCTCATTGCCCATGACGATGATTCCACACTTAGGAAGCGGGGAGTCGTACATGTCACGACCTTCGAGCAATGTACCGATAATCGGACTTTGCTGCGCTTTGAGCCATGCCGGCAGATCCACATAGTGGATACGTACGCGGGCCAAGGCACCCATCGTCGCTTGCACCACCTTCGGATTATAGCAGTCCGCGGTGTCCAGCGAACAGTAAATATCATGCACGCCGAACCAGTCGCAGGTACGAATGATCGTGCCTAAATTACCTGGATCCTGAATACCGTCCAGCGCAAGCGTCAGATCCAATTCAATCTGATTTGATCCGATAGTATCCGATTTCTTTCGAAACACGCCGATGACACCTTGCGGGGTTCTCAAGCCACTCATCTGTTCGATCTCCGTGCGTGTAGCATTCTCGTCTTCGCGGTAGAGTTGCACCAACTCAAAAGCCTTCGCCAACTCCGACACGCATTTATCGCCTTCGGCGACGAACAGACTTAACTCGTCACGAAACTTCTTGATCTGCAAACTCTTGACCAGTTTAACCTGCGCTTTACTGATTCTTTCCATAATAATTTCGAATTCCGGCACAAAAGTAGTAAAAAATTTGCATATATGCAAATATTTTTGTAATTTTGCACGCTGATTATGTTACGCATAGTGCGCACATATGGACTTGGACTTTTGACGATCGGCTTGTTGCTGATCTCCTTCTCGTCCTGTAACACGACCAAGTTCGTACCGCAAGGCGAGTGCCTGCTATACAAGGCGCATGTCAAATGCGTAGATGACAAGACTGTCTCCACCAGTGACCTGCGCAACTACCTCCGTCAGCGCCAAAACACAGAGATTCTCGGTTTCTGGAAACTGCAGTTACATGTCTATAACACCGCTCCTACGGACACGACCACCAAGTCGAAAGCCCGTCTTGCGCGCAATGCGAAGAAGATGGGAGAGGCGCCTGTTATCTATGATGAGGAACTGACCGCTATCAGCATGCAGCAGTTACGCCAGCAAATGAATAATATGGGCTATTTCAATGCCGAGGTGGACACCGTCAAGCACGTCAAAAAACGCAAGGTCGATCTGACGTATATCATCACAGCCCATGAGCCCTATCGGATTCGCAGTTACGAAGTGGATATTCCCAACGATGCCATTCGTGCCATCGCGATGGACGAGCACTGCCTGATCAGACCCGGAGAACGTTTCTCCACCCAAACGATGGACGAAGAGCGGCAGCGCATCACAACCGAACTGCATAACCGCGGGTATTTCTATGTGGAGAAATCCATGTTTGAGTTCACGGCCGACAGTTCGTTGCTCACGCATGAGGTGGATCTTCGTATCCATCCGGCGCCTTATGTGATGCATCTCGACTCGGCAGCCCTCGCTCGTCTGCGCACCCGCTATTACATCAACGAGGTGAACTTTAAGATGGATAAACCCTTCCTGCGCAACAGCACCTTACTTCGTGCCAGTCGTCTCAAGACCGGTGACCGCTATGCGGAGTGGCGCGTGGAGCGCACGTACGCGCGGATGAACGCACTCGCGCCGGTCAAGTACGTGGACGTAGCTTTCACTCCGGCCGGCGACAGCCTGCTTGACTGCACCATTACCCTCTCACGCGGACGACTCAACTCGATTGCCGCCGAAGTGGAAGGAACATACAGCGCCGGAGATTGGGGTGTGGGTGCCGGCATCAATTACAGCAACAAGAATATTTTCAAGGGAGCCGAAGTGCTGACTTTAGGTGCACGTGCTTCGTATGAGTGGCGTGCTAACGGTGGTCGCGCGATAGAAGCTAAAGGAGAAGTAGGGCTGCTCTTCCCTTCGAACGTGAAGTTGAACCTTGCCTTTAACTATCAGCAGCGACCGGACGAGTACACCCGTACCATCGCCAATGCCGGTCTGAGTTATACCGTGCCGCGCAAACCACGTAGTCGCTGGACGCACCAGTTCAACCTCATCGACATCAATTATATCTACGTGCCGTGGATGTCCGCGGATTTCAAGAAGCAGTTCATTGATAAATCGTCGGTACTCAAAGCCAGTTACGAAGACCATTTCATCCTCGACTGGAGTTATCTGGGCACCTATTCGACGTACGACCAACGCAACCCGAACCGCTCCTATCTGCAGTTGGCACTGCGTGTAGAGACTGCCGGTAACGCGCTGTACGCGCTGAGCAAAGTGGCTAAATTCAAGCAAGACGAGAATGGCAGTTATATGCTCTGGAAGATTCCTTTTGCGCAGTACGCAAAAGGCGACTTCAACTTCACCTACCACGGCATCATCAATCCAAAGCACCATCTAGTGACACACTTCGGTCTCGGTGTCGCGATGCCTTACCTCAACGCCACCATCCTACCTTTCGAGAAACGCTATTTCGGCGGCGGTGCGAACGGCATCCGCGGATGGCAGGCGCGTACCCTGGGACCAGGAGCGTTCCGAAACACCAAAGGCGGGTATTCCTATGATCTGCAGGTGGGTGATATCAAGCTCGACATGAACCTCGAGTACCGCTTCAAGGTGCTCTCGTTCCTTGAACTGGCTGCCTTCCTTGACGCGGGGAATATATGGACGATCAAGCAATACAACGAACAACCCGGCGGTGTGTTCAAATGGGACGAGTTCTACAAACAGATTGCGTGGAGTTACGGCGTGGGTATACGATTTGACCTGTCCATCTTCATTTTCCGTGTGGACTTCGGTGTCAAGTTGCATGACCCGAGTCGCATCGCAGAAGGCAAAGAGTGGCGCACCGCTCCTAACGGTCTTTGCTGGAAAGATGATATGACCTTCCATTTTGCGATAGGTCATCCCTTCTAGTCAACTAGACGGCTGGACAACTAGTATGCTAAAGACGCAGATGATAAAAGGGCTCATCGAAGCCGGGTGCGACGAAGCGGGACGAGGACCGTTAGCAGGCAGTGTGTTCTGCGCCGCGGTGATCCTAGACCCCGAACGAGTGGCAGAGGTACCTGAGTTCGCATGGCTCAACGACTCCAAGCAGTTGACCGAGAAACAACGGGAGGCCTTACGGCCGGTCATCGAACGCGAGGCAGTCAGCTGGGCAGTGGTCGAAGTGAGTGCACAAGAGATAGACGAGCGGAACATCCTGCAGTGCTCCATCATCGGCATGCAGCGGGCCTTGGACAAGTTGACCGTCCGACCGGAGCACATCCTCGTGGATGGCAATAAATGGAAACCCTACGTGCCGGAAGGTGAACTGCTTGAGATACCGGCTGACACGGTCGTGCACGGCGATGCCACCTACATGTCGATAGCGGCGGCTAGCGTGCTAGCTAAGACCTATCGAGACGAATATATGCTCCGTTTGCACGCCGAGTATCCGCAGTACGGATGGGACACCAACAAAGGTTATCCGACGGCCGAGCACTATGCGGCGCTCAAGCAATTCGGTCCGACGCCCTATCATCGGTTGTCATTTAACTTGAAATTAAATGACGTTAAATAGTTAAGAAGTTAATATGGTTTTTATTGAATAAAAACGTTAAATTGTTAATAGTATGATTTTCTTTTCCAAACAGACCACGGCAGACGGTCAACAACGTCCTCGCCGCAAAGTAGGTTGCCTCGGCGGCTGCCTCATTTTCTTCGCAGTGTATTTCCTGTGTAGTGCCATTCTTGGCTGGATCTTAGGAGACACGTTCTCTTCTTCTTCCACGGTCGAACTCAAAGACCAGACGGTGTACCGTCTGCAGCTCAAGGGTAACTTGGTAGAACAAGCGCAGGAGGACAACCCCTTCGCATCCCTCATGGGCTCCATGCCGTACAGCAGTTATGCCCAGAACGAGACTGTCGGACTGGATGACATACTCAGTAACATACGCCTTGCTAAGAACGACGAGCGCATTCTCGGTATCTGGTTGGACGGAGGTCAGTTGAACATGGCACCGGCCAGTGCCAAAGCCATCCGCGATGCCCTACTCGACTTCAAGACCAGCGGCAAATGGATCATCGCGTCAGCTAAGAACTACGGCGAGACGAACTACTACGTAGCCTCGGTGGCTGACCGCATCTGTATGGATCCGACGGGCGCCGTAGGTTGGTACGGACTGGTAGCACAGAAAATGTACTACACCCGCGTCATGGAGAAACTCGGCATCGAGATGCAGATCCTCAAGGTAGGTACGTTCAAGTCCGCCGTCGAGCCGTATTTCCGCACCTCTATGTCCGATGCAGACCGTCAGCAGACCAAAGAGTTCCTCGATGGCATATGGGCAGAATACAAGTCAGCCGTAGGTGCTTCGCGTCACTTGACCGAGGCGCAACTCGATGCACTCGCTGACCGTTATATGCCACTGCAGAGTGCGCAGGAGCAGGTCAAAGCAGGCCTCGTGGACACCATCATTTATCAGCAAGACATAGACTCCCTGCTGCGTGTTTATACCGGCACGAAAGACTATAAGACCTTGACCACAAACAAACTGGCGCAAGTCAAGCGTCCGGAATCCAAGGCAAAAGACAAGGTGGCAGTCGTTTATCTGGAAGGCGCCATCACCGAAGAGGATGGTGACGGCATCGTGGCCAAAGACGTCATCAAGACCCTCAAGAAGATCCGTAAGGACGACGACGTCAAGGCAATCGTGCTGCGTGTCAACAGTCCGGGTGGTTCGGCAGATGCCTCTGAGCAGATCTGGCATGCGATCCAAAATATCAAAGCCGACAGTATTCCGGTCGTAGTATCGATGGGTGACTACGCCGCTTCGGGTGGTTATTACATCTCCTGCGGTGCAGATTACATCTATGCAGAGCCCACGACTCTTACCGGTTCCATCGGTATCTTCGGTACTATTCCGAACGTCTCCAAATTGCGTGAGAAGATCGGTCTGGACATCGACGAGTACGGTACCAACAAGCACTCCACGCTCGAGTGGAACATGATCTACAAAGGCATGAACCCCGAAGAGCGCCAAATCATGCAAAGTATGATCGAACGCGGTTATGACCTGTTCACCAGCCGTTGTGCCGAAGGTCGTCACGTCAGTCAGGACTACATCAAGTCCATCGGCGAAGGACGTGTATGGCTCGGCAACAAAGGTAAGGAGATCGGTATCGTAGATGAGATGGGTAATATCGACGACGCCATAGCCAAGGCCGTGGAAATGGCGGGACTCGAGTTCTACACCCTGGCGTACTACCCGGACGTAGTCGATCCGTGGGAAGAGATTCTCAAAGCTTTCGACAACACTACCGACGAAGAGAAACTCGTGCTCAAGGTCAAAGAGTTCTGCTCCAAACCGCGTATCATGGCCCTCATGCCTGAAGTAGAAATCAAATAACAAATTACAAATTACAAATACGATGTTAAAAAACATCGTCCACATACCGCTGAGTTGGCTCTACGCCACAGGTGTGGCCATTCGGCATCTGCTGTACGATCAGCACCTGCTCATCACCCACGATGCGAACGTACCTACCATCTGTGTGGGTAACATCGCCGTGGGTGGTACGGGCAAGACTCCGATGGTGGCGTATATCGTACAACTGCTCCTGAACAACGGCTATCACCCGGCTATCCTCTCGCGCGGATACAAACGTAAGACGCATGGTTTTCTCATGGCCGACCCGCTGTCTACTACCGACACTATCGGCGACGAGGCGATGCAGATGCATCGCGCTTTTCCGGACGTACCGATAGCCGTCTGCGAGAACCGCGTACGCGGTGTGCGTCAACTCAAGCGCCAACTCAATGAACTCGATGTAGTCGTGCTCGACGATGCAATGCAGCACCGCGCTATCCAATGCGGACTGACGGTACTGCTCACGCCGTATGATAAACTTTATATTGATGATCATATGCTTCCTTTGGGCACCCTTCGCGACCTGCCTTCGCGGGCACTCAAGGCCGATGCCGTCATCGTGACCAAGTGCCCGGACAGCATACGTCCTATCGACATGCGCGTGGTGGATAACCGGCTCCATCTTCCGACGTATCAGCAACTGCATTTCACGGGTATTGAGTACGCGCCGCTGGAGCAGGAAGGCACACCGCTCGTGCTGACCGGCATTGCACACCCGGAATACATGCTCGAGCATGTGCAACAGCAGTACCCCAAGGCCGAACTGATGGCGTACCCCGACCATCATCCCTACTCGCCTGCAGACATAGAGGCCATCATCGAGCGTGCCCAGCATTTTGACTTCGTGCTGACCACAGAGAAAGATATTCAACGGCTACGCACGACGGCTCTCGTAGAGCGACTCCGGGCGCAGAACAAACGCCTCATTGCTTTGCCTATTCGCGTGAAGTTCTGCACACCGAATGCACCTTTTGACAAACAAATACTGACTTATGTCCGCGAGAATACACGTAAATAACATCCTGCGTCGTTTTGTGCCGCCGTACAAAGGCCAGATGGCGCTGAACATCCTGTTTAACCTGCTATCGACCATCCTGTCGCTCTTCTCCTTCGCGGCGATCATTCCTGTGCTGCGCATCCTGTTCGGCCTGACCGAGATCGATGTGCAATGGACAGACCTCAGCACCGTCAACGGACTGCAGGAGACCATCGCGGCATTGCGCTCGAACCTCTACTGCATCCTCAATGAACAGATAGCGCTCCACGGCTCGAGTTACGTGCTGCTCCTTCTCGGTCTGTTCCTCGTGGTTATGACCGGTCTTAAGTGTGCAGCGGCGTGGCTGGCGAACTACTTCATGGTACCTATCCGAACGGGTGTGCTGCGTGACCTGCGCCAACAACTGTACGATAAGATACTCTCCCTGCCGATGGGATATTTCACGGAGGCCCGACGCGGTGACGTCATCTCCCGCATGACGAACGATGTGAACGAGGTGGAAGCCTCTATCATGTCGGCCCTCGACATTCTCTTCAAAGACCCGGTGATGATCCTCGTGTACCTCATCACGCTCTTTGTCATCTCGTGGCAACTAACGCTGTTCGTGTTGCTGCTCATGCCGATCGCTATCTTCTTCATCGGTCGCATCGGACGCAGTCTCAAACGCGCGTCCACCAAAGGCCAGGAACAGAACGCGGAGATCCTCTCGTCCATCGATGAGACCCTCCTCGGCTTGCGTGTCATCAAGGGCTTCAATGCGCAGCATAAGTTACGCACGCGTTTCGACAAACTCATCAACGCCACCCGTGCTACCTTCAACCGCATCAACCGGCGGTATTATCTCGCGCACCCGCTCTCGGAGTTCCTCGGCACAACGCTCATCGCCATCATCCTGTGGTTCGGCGGACTGCTCATCCTCTCCGACCATGCCACCATCGATGCCTCGACGTTCATCTATTATCTCGTCATCTTCTACTCCATCATCAACCCGTCAAAAGACCTCAGCAAGGCCGCTTACGGCATTCGTCGAGGCATGGCATCGCTTGAGCGTATCGACACCATCCTCAACACGCAGTCGAATATCCTCGAACCGACACAACCGCAACCTGTGCTCTTCGAGCAAGCCATCGCGTTCGATCATGTGCATTTCGCATACCAACCCGAGCGCGAAGTGCTGACGGATATATGTCTGACCGTACCCAAAGGAAAGACCATCGCACTCGTCGGTCAGTCCGGTAGCGGCAAGACCACCATGACCGATCTTGTGCCGCGGTTCTATGACCCGACAACAGGCACCATCACCGTGGACGGAACCGACATACGGCGCTTTGCCACACATGACCTGCGTGCACTCATGGGCATCGTCTGCCAGGAACCTGTGCTGTTCAACGACACGGTCTATAATAACATCACTTTCGGTGTGGACACCACGCAAGCTGCACCCAACGGTCTCACCTGGCCTCAAGCCGTCGAACAAGCGGCCCGCATTGCCAATGCCCATCAGTTCATCTCCGAGATGCCGGAAGGTTACGAGACCGTTATCGGTGACCGCGGCAGTCGTCTCTCCGGCGGTCAACGCCAGCGATTAAGTATCGCACGGGCTATCCTCAAGAACCCACCGATCCTCATCCTCGACGAAGCGACCTCAGCTCTCGACTCGGAGTCCGAGAAACTCGTTCAGGAAGCACTTGAGCACCTCATGGCGGAACGTACAACGCTCGTCGTGGCGCACCGCCTCTCGACCATCAAGCATGCCGACCTCATCTGCGTGCTGCACGAAGGACGTATCGTCGAACGCGGCACACATGACGAGCTATATGCTTTAGGCGGCTATTATACCAAACTCGTAGAGATGCAGGCCTGATGGAAAATCAAAAATCAAAAATCGAAAATCGAAAATCGAAGCACAAAGTGCTGCTCGGTATGTCCGGAGGTATCGACTCCACAGTAAGCGCTATGCTCCTTCTCGAGCAGGGCTATGAGGTCGTCGGCGTCACCTTCCGCACGTTCGACAGCATGAAAGAGTCGTGCCTCGCCAAGGAGAAAGGCTGCTGCACCATCGACTCCATCATGGAAGCCAAGCGCAATGCCGAACGCATGGGCTTTGAGCACCACATTGTGGATTTTAGAGATACTTTCCGCCGCTGCGTCATACAGAACTTCATCGACGAATATATGGCTGGTCGCACACCGAACCCTTGCGTCTTATGCAACAGTCACATCAAATGGGGTGAACTCATGCGCGTGGCGGACGAGTACGGTTGTGACTTCATCGCCACCGGTCATTATGCCCGCATTGCCGAACGCGACGGACACGTCTATCTGCGTACGGCAGCCGACACGCGCAAAGACCAGACCTATTTCCTATGGATGCTCACCGAAGAGCAGTTACGCCGAACCATCTTCCCGCTCGGTGATTACACCAAGGACCAAGTGCGCGAGATAGCTTGGCAGCACGGCTATGAAAAACTGTCGGTCAAGAAAGAGAGCCAGGAGATCTGCTTTATTCCCGACGATGACTACCGTGCTTTCCTGCGCGCGAACGTGCCTGACTACAACGAACGCGTGCGCCCGGGCGAGTACATAGACGCACACGGAAAAGTGCTCGGCACCCACCAAGGCTATGCCAACTACACCATCGGTCAGCGCAAAGGCCTCGGCATTGCCCTCGGTCAACGCGCTTTCGTCACCCATATAGATGCCGAGAAGAACCAAGTGACGCTCGGCACCAACGACGACCTCTACGCCACCGAACTGCACTTTCAGCCATTCACGAGACCACGTGATCAAGTGATTACGGAATCTCCAATAACAGCCAAGGTCCGTTACCGCTCGCAAGCCGTTGAAGCGACAATAAAAAACGAGAGTTGCCTTGAATTTGCAACTCCCGTTTGGGGTATCACTCCCGGCCAGTCCGTGGTTTTATACCAAGACGACCTGGTGATTGGAGGCGGTATAATTATTTAAAATAACGCTTGAGCAAGCCTTCGAAACCTTTACCGTGACGAGCCTCGTCCTTAGCCATCTCATGAACGGTGTCATGGATTGCATCGAGGTTCAGTTGTTTTGCACGTGTAGCGATTTTCAGCTTGTCTTCACAGGCGCCGGACTCAGCCATCGCGCGTTTCTCAAGGTTGGTCTTGGTATCCCAAACGAGCTCACCGAGCAGTTCAGCAAAGCGCGATGCATGATCTGCCTCCTCGTATGCGTACTTACGGAATGCCTCAGCGATCTCCGGATAACCCTCGCGGTCTGCTTGACGAGCCATAGCCAGGTATTGACCTACCTCGGTGCACTCACCCATAAAGTGTGCGCGAAGACCCTCTGCAATGATCGGATCTTTCTCGTCCTTAGCGATACCTACGATATGCTCGCATGCGAAGTTCAACTTGCCTTCCTCTGCGACCTTCCATTCAACGATTTGTTTACATTGCGGACAACGCTCAGGAGCCTCTGCGCCCTCGTGTACATAACCACAGATCGGGCAAATAAATTTCTTTGTCATAAGTGATAATAATTAAAAGGTTAAAATTAACGCTGCAAAGATACGATTTTTCTTGCACATATGCAAAATTTTGTGAAAAATAATCGCAATTATTTGAATAATTAGAAATTTTTCACTAATTTTGCACAAAATTTTGCAATTATGATACTTTTAGCGGATAGTGGTAGCACGAAAGTGCACTGGTGTTTAGTCACGGCGAGCGGACAATGCTCCGATGTATTCACCGATGGCATCAACCCGATGTTTCAGACCTGTGATGCGATGCGTAACAGCATCTCCAATAACCTCTTACCCAAGATAGCACCGCTCCTCTGGGCAGGTACACTCACCCATGTTTTCTTCTATGGAGCCGGCTGTACGCCCGAGAAGAAAGTGTTTGTTCAACGTGCACTCGAAGCGGTCTTCAAGAAAGCCGAAGTACATGTCGAGTCCGACATGCTCGGTGCGGCACGTGGTCTGCTCGGTCATGAACCCGGCGTAGCTTGTATCCTCGGAACAGGTAGCGGTTCGTGCTTCTATAACGGACAGACGATCGAATGGAACGTGCCCTCGCTCGGTTATATCCTCGGCGATGAAGGCTCAGCGGCTGTTCTCGGCAAACGACTCGTCGGTGACCTGCTCAAGAACCAACTTGGTGACGACCTCAAAGAGGCGTTCTTCGCGGAGTACGAGACCTCCATGCCCGATATCTTCGAGAAAGTGTACCGGCAACCCTTCCCTAACCGCTTCCTGGCTAAACTCTCCAAGTTCTGCGCCGATCACATCGACGATTCCCGCATCCATGCCCTCGTCTATGACCATTTCGTTCAGTTCATCCGCCGCAACCTCGTGCAGTATAAGACGGACAAACCCGTTTGTTTTGTAGGTTCGATCGCTTACTATTACCGTCCGATCCTCGAAGAAGCGATGCATGCCGAAGGCTTCGAAGTAGGACTTATCCTCCAAGACCCCATCGAAGGTCTCAAAGAGTATCATAAAGACGCCATCATCCCCACGACGGAGTGATGCTATGTTTATGCTATGTTTATCCTATGTATGTCCTAGGTATATCGTAGGTAAATGCTATTAGACTCTAATAAAAACCACTATGATAACAACATTTTATCTGCCAGGCAGAGTTTGCTCGACGAAAGCCATCCGTGAGATTGCACAACAGGCACAAACGCCGTACACTATGATTTGTCTTAAACCTCACATCGAGTGGGTGTATCTTGGTCAAGAACGCATGGTGCAAGTGATGGAGATGACGGGTGCCACGATGGTTTATGCCGATCATTTCGCGAACGGTCAGCAAGCGCCTGTGATCGACTATCAGATAGGTGCGCTACGCGACGATTTTGATTTTGGCTCGGTACTCCTCTGGGACACCGCCAAACTCCAAGCCCTTGTGGCGCAGATGGACACAGACTATGAGTTCGCAGGGCTGTATGACTTGCGCCTGAGAGCATCTCAAGTATTCAGTGATCAGCCATCAGCTATCAGTCATATACCTGAGTTCTTGTATTACGAGATTGAGGAAGATACGCGTAAGTCCGGGGAGAAACTCTTCGACTACGTCGATCCGCGCAATCGTCAAGTGCAGATTGAGATGGAGCAATGCGTCACGGCGCATCTCAAACGCATCGGTGCATACCTTGCGCCGGGTAAATACGAGCCCCTTCCTAAAGCCGACGACACTTACCCTGTCACCGCTTCGGTCATCATCCCTTGCAAGAACCGTGCACGCACGATAGGCGATGCCATCCAAAGTGCGTTGAGTCAGAAAGTGCGTGCACCCTACTCCTTCAACGTCATCGTCGTCGATGACAACTCCACCGATGGCACAGCAGAAAAGATTTCAGAAATCAGCCGTCAGAATTCAGATTTGATCTACATTGCCCAGGATAAGACCTGGCATGCGATAGGCGGAAACTGGAACGTAGCGATCCATGACCCGCGATGCGGTAAGTACGCCATCCAACTGGACTCCGATGACACCTATTTCGACGAGACCACCGTGCAGCAGTTCATCGACGCCTTCGAGAGTGGCAAATACGGCATGGTGATTGGCACGTACCAACTGACGAATATGGCCGGTGAGATTCTTCCTCCGGGTGTGATTGACCACCGTGAGTGGACGGATGACAACGGTCGTAACAACGCCCTTCGTATCAACGGACTCGGTGCACCGCGTGGGTTCTATGTGCCGTTACTACGCACGATCAATTATCCAACTACCAAGTACGGTGAGGACTACGCCGTGGGCTTGCGCATCTCGCGCGACTGGCCTATCGGACGTATCTACAACGTGCTGTATAACTGCCGCCGGTGGGAAGACAACTCCGATGCGAACTGTGATGTCGTCGCTATGAACCGCAATAACTGGTATAAGGATCGCCTGCGTACATGGGAATTGCAATCAAGGTTGGGATATTAACGGCGCCAAAAATTGAGTTTGAGCAACTCGAGCACACGTTCCTATTAAAGAACGTACGCATCGGTATTGGTTTTCATTGGGATCGGCACGAAGATCAGGAGTTTCAAGGCGAACTCGAGATCCGCACCAATCCCGACGGCACACAGACTGCTATCAACACGCTCGACCTCGAAGACTACCTGTGCTCCGTCATCTCGTCTGAGATGAATGCGAACAGTCCGATGGAACTGCTCAAGGCACACGCCGTCATTAGTCGGTCCTGGGCTATGCGCGCCATGGAGCACCCGAACCATGAGGGTTTCCATGTATGTGCAGATGACCACTGCCAGCGTTATGAAGGTCTATTGCGCATGAATGAGCGCGCGGTACAAGCCGTCCGTGAGACAGCGGGACAAGTGCTGATTAACGGTGAGCGGTTAGCGGTGAGCGGTGAGCGGGAAATCTGCGACTGCCGATACTATAAGTGTTGCGGAGGCCGTTCAGAGATCTGGCGCACGTGTTGGGAAGATATAGACGTGCCCTATATTCAGTCCGTCGAATGTCCGTACTGCGGACGCGTGAGTGCACAGACGCTACGACTGGTGCTCAACGACTACGATCAGGAGACCAAGGATTTTCATGATTGGAAAGTAACCTACACAGACGACGAACTGGACGGGATCGTCAATGCCCGTTATCCGGGAATAGGACATATAACCGCTCTCGAACCACTTCATCGCGGAGCGTCCGGGCGCATAGACAGTCTGCGAATAACCGGTACGAATCGCTCGGAGATCATCGGCAAAGAACTGAACATCCGTTATGCCTTAAGCAAAAAATGCCTCTATAGCTCCTGGTTCGAGGTCTCGCATGCAAACAGTCTGTGGACACTAACCGGTCACGGCTGGGGTCACGGAGCAGGTCTCTGTCAGATAGGTGCCGCGCAGATGGCTACCGAAGGTTATTCCTACGAACAAATACTTTCGCATTATTATGTCGGTACTCGAATTGGCATTGCAGCGAAATAAGTACAAACACCTGAGCGACGAGGAGTGGCGTTGGTTCTTGCAGCAGGTCGAAGGCAGAGAGCGCACGGCAGACAAACTGCCTACCTTCGCAGCTATCGATGACTGGTGGTATCCCGTGCGTCTCAGTTGTGAGCAATGTTCATCGGAACTGACGGCAAGGTATAAGGCGCAGCTTCTTTCAACTTTCAACTTTCAACTTTCAACTTTATTAGACCTCACCGCCGGTTATGGCGTAGATACCTACTTCTTGAGCGAGCAATTTACGCATACCGACTACGTAGAGCAAAACGCCGAACTCTGCCGCATTGCGGAGCATAATTTCTCACTAATCGATAATCGAAAATCGATAATCGTTCATAACACCACCGCCGAAGAATTCATCGCCTCAGCCGGTGAGTACGATTTAATCTTCGCCGACCCGGCACGACGCGATGCACACGGAGGAAAGGTGTTTAAGTTAACCGACTGCACACCGAACATAGTGGAACTGCTTCCGGAATTGCTTAAGCACAGCAAACAGTTGATGCTCAAACTATCGCCTATGCTGGACATAAGTCAAGCGATAAAAGAGCTGTCAGTTTTCAGCCTTCAGTGGTCAGTTTATGTAGTGGCCGTCAAGAACGAAGTGAAAGAAGTGTTGCTGCTCAGTGGCGGAAAAGGAACTATTACAGCGATAGACCTTGCCGAGCCGGAGAAGGCTTTTGTCTTCACTCGCGAAGAAGAACAAGAGGCTTTATACACCATACACCATACACCATACACCTATCTCTACGAGCCTTCGGCAAGTATATTAAAAGCCGGTGCGTATAAGTTAGTGGCACAGCGGTTCGGACTGCAGAAACTCGATGTGAATACACATCTCTATGCCTCCGACCAATTGGTAGAAAACTTCCCGGGCAGAGTGTGGGAAATCAAATCAAAAATCGAAAATCAAAAATCAAAAATCGAGCAAGCGAACGTCCTCGTTCGCAACTACCCTCTCACACCGGAACAGTTAAAGAAAAAACTGCACCTTCGTGACGGAGGTACAGGTTATGTGATCGGTTGTCGCGTGGCCGGTAAGCCTACTCTCTTTCAGGCTGAACGCGTTTAACCCAACGGACTAAATATATCCATTCCAAAGGAAGATGTAAAAGCGTCTGCTTTTTTTAGATTCTCTGCGGTATCCAACTGAATACCCTTGCCGGGCGTCATAAGTAATATTCGGTCACTCAGCGCGAGCGCCAGATCTAACTCATGGGTAGAGATAAGGACTGTCTTGTTCTGCTCATGTGCCAACTGACGTAAGAGCCGCAGGATAAGAATGCGGTGCGGCAAGTCCAGGTGTGCCGTGGGTTCATCCAACAAGATGATCGGTGTCTGTTGGGCAAGGGCCTTCGCTATCAATATCCGCTGTTTTTCTCCGTCAGAGTGTGCGTTAAAGGGTGTGTTCGTGATCTCATTATCTCGTGATCTCGTGATCTCGAAGCCGACGGAAACCAACGCCTCTGTTATTATCCGTTCGTCTTCTTCCGTGAGGCCACCTAAGAACGAAGTGTACGGATACCGACCCATCGCCACCACGTCATGCACCGTCGTGTTCTCCATACTAAGCCGCTCCGTGAGAACGAGTGCTATATTCTTCTCATCGCAATGCGTGAACTCACCACCGAGCGCTGGCTGCAGTCCGGCTAAAGTACGCAGCAAGGTACTCTTACCGCATCCATTAGGACCGAGCATACACACCATCTCACCCTCATAGAGCGAGAAGGTAAGATCCGTTTGAACACTGACAACTGAATGCTGATCACTGTAACCTATTTGTAGGTTACTCGTAGAAATAGATACGTTGGACACGGCGCGAGACAGATGTTAAAATTTCGTATGTGATAGTACCGAGTTTATCGGCCAGTTCCTGCAGCGGCATCTTATCGCCGAACACCTCTGCGGAGTCCCCCGGACGAGCGTCGGTACCGGTGACATCTACCATGGCTTGATCCATGCATACATTACCCACCACCGGACAACGCTTACCGCGGATGAACACCTCTCCACCGTAGTTCGAGAAGCGACGGTCAAAACCATCGGCATAGCCGATAGGAATGACAGCAATCACACGGTCTTCATCAAGCTTGGTATGCCGTCCGTAACCTATCGTCTCTCCGGCCTTGACGGTCTTGACGGAAAGGATCGTGGTGCGCAGCGTACAGACGTTTCGCAGTTGTGCTCCTGCAAACGAGAAACCGTACAGACCGATACCGAGACGGCACATGTCGAACTGGTAGTCCGTGAAGCGCTCAATACCCGCGCTGTTACAGATGTGCTTAAGAATGGTGTATGGTGTATGATGTATGGTGTATGAGAGGCCTGCTTTGAGTTCTTCTGCGCAACTGTCGAAATAAGCGATTTGCTCGCGGGTGAAATCATCGAACTGCGGCTCGTCAGAACCTGCCAGATGCGAGAAGACAGAGGCTACGCGCACGGCTTTGGTAGTGTTCAGGTGCGCTATCAACCACGGCAGGTCTTCTTTGTAGAAACCAAGTCGGTGCATGCCCGAGTCAATCTTGATATGAATCGGTACGTTCTCCAGGCCTTTGGCCTCCGCCGCAGCGATAACCGTCTTGAGTGACTGGTGTGAATAGACATTCGGTTCGAGGTTGTTCTCGAGAATCAGATCCATCGCCGCCACCTCCGGATCCATGATGATGATAGGCAGCGTGATACCTGCTTTGCGCAACTCCACGCCTTCGTCGGCCACGGCAACAGCGAGGTAATCCACTAAGCCGCATTTCTGCAGTGCCTTGCTCACTTCGACGCTTCCTGCGCCATAAGCAAAAGCCTTGACCATACAGGTCAGTTTAGTCGTCGGTTTGAGTAGGCTGCGGAAGTACCGCACATTATCTACAAGCGCCGTTAGGTTTACTTCCATCACCGTCTCGTGGGTCTGGTGAAGAATACGTTCAGCAATGGTCTCTTCATCGTATCCGAGTGCCCTCATAACGGCAGCACAAGTGCGTACGTTCTGGTGCGTCGGGTCTTCGATCACCGTCTTCGCATGCACGAAGAGTTTGTTCTTCTCTTCGCGTTTCTGCTCTAGGGACGCGAAGTTCTCATCGTGCTCATGACCGATATACGTGATCACACCAATCGTCGGACGAATGATTCGCTCGAGTTTCTCCATCTCACCGGGCATGGAGATACCCGCTTCAAAGATGGCTATTTGGGGTTTGGTGTTGGCTAACTGCCACACCGAGAGGGGCACGCCTATTTGCGAGTTATAGGACTTGGGGGAACGAATTACCTCATAGTCCTCTTTGAGTAGTTGATATAACCACTCCTTGACGACCGTCTTGCCGTTCGAACCTGTGATACCAATGACTGTGCCATCAAACGTACTACGTACGTAAGCTGCCAAGTCCTGTAAGGCCTGCACGGCATCACCGGTCACGAAAGCCTTCACGCCTTTCGCTTTTAAGTCCGGGATATAGTTCGCGCCGTCGTTCTTGTCGGTCTTGATGGCAAAGAAGAGCGTCGCCTCTGGTTCAGCACCTAACTGCCGGCTGTCAATCAACAGATGACGAATGTCCAAATCCTCGTTCCCGATAACCGTTAACCGGTCACCAATCACCTTTTTAATTTCCGATACTCTCATACGCACACTTTTGCGCTGCAAAAGTACAAAAAAGAATTCACTTGTGCAAATAATAGACGATTTTTTGCAATTTATTTGCACATATGCGAAAAAAGCTGTACCTTTGTGCGCTATTTTGGTATATTATGCGCCAAAAAGGCGCGACACATGGAATATAAGTATATAAATAAGATTGACTCGCCGGCTGATTTGAAACAGTTGAAGGTAGAAGAACTGCCTGCTGTTTGTGCAGAGTTACGGCAGTTCATCATCGAGGCGCTGAGTAAGAACCCCGGCCACTTGGCTTCGTCCTTGGGAACGATCGAATTGACCGTGGCGCTGCATTATGTGTTCGATACGCCGAAGGACCAATTGGTTTGGGACGTTGGTCACCAGGCCTATGCCCATAAGATCCTCACCGGTCGTCGGGATCGGTTCCACACGAACCGGCAGTTCAAAGGTCTTAGCCCGTTCACGAATCCGGCGGAGAGCGAATACGACGCGTTCATTGCCGGACATGCGAGCAACTCGATTTCCGCAGCACTCGGACTGGACGTAGCCGGTGACAGTAACGTTGTGGCAATCATAGGTGACGGAGCCATGACAGGTGGTTTGGCTTTCGAGGGACTGAACAACACCTCGATGGATAAGAATAACCTGCTCATCGTACTCAATGACAATCATATGGCCATCGACCCGCTTAAGGGAGGTATCACGCAGTATTTGGTGGATCTCACGACGAGCGAGATGTACAATAAATGGCGCTGGAAGCTGTACCAGTTTGCAGAAAAACTGCACTTGGTGGATGAACGTAAACGGCGCGCTATGCTGCGTCGCAACAACAGTCTGAAGGCGGTACTGAGCAAACAACCGAGTAATATCTTCACGGGTTTGAATATTCGTTATTTCGGTCCGACGGACGGTCACGACGTAGAGAGTCTGGTGCGTATCCTGAGTGAGATCAAGAACCACCGCGGTCCGAAAGTGCTGCACATCATCACCAAGAAAGGTAAGGGTTATGCACCGGCCGAGAACGACCAGACCGTTTGGCATGCACCGGGGGAATTCGACGTCGCCACAGGCGAACGTCAGAGCGATCAGCAGTCAGCAGTCAGTGTTCAGCCGTTGTGGCAAGAGGTGTTCGGCGAGACCTTATTGGAACTGGCGAAGAAGAACGAGAAGATAGTGGGTATCACGCCGGCTATGCCGAGCGGGTGCTCGATGAGTATCATGCAGAAAGAGTTACCGGATCGCGTCTATGACGTAGGTATCGCCGAAGGTCATGCGGTGACCTTCAGTGCCGGTTTGGCCAAGGCGGGAATGGTGCCTTACTGTAACATCTACTCCACCTTCCTCCAGCGAGCCTACGATAACATCGTGCATGACGTAGCGCTGCAGAACCTACACGTGGTCTTCTGTATCGACCGCGCAGGCATCGTCGGCAACGACGGTGCTACGCACCACGGTCTGCTCGATTTAGCCTATCTGCGACCGATCCCAAACATGCAAATCTGTGCACCGCGTACCGCAGAGGATCTGCGTGAAATGCTCAAGATGGCCGAGACACTCAATGGTCCGATAGCTATCCGCTATCCGAGAGGAAGGACGCCGATGGCGAATGATGCGAAAGATGCAAATGATGGAATGGTGAAATACGGCAAGGGTGTGAAGCTCCGCGACGGAAAAGACGTCGCGGTACTGACCATCGGTGCCATCGGAAACGCCATGAGCGAAGCCATTGAAATGGCGAGAGGTGAGAGGCGAGAGGCTATCAGTTTTGCTCACTATGACATGCGCTGGCTCAAGCCGCTGGACGAGGAGATTTTGCATGAGGTGGGAAAGAACTTTAAGACCATCGTTACCGCCGAAGACGGCATGACAGCCGGAGGTCTCGGCAGTGCGGTGCTGGAGTGGATGGCCGATCATGGCTACACACCGCATGTGATACGCCTCGGCGTGAACGATCAGTTTGTAGAACACGGCTCTACCAAAGAGCTCTATCATATGCTTAAATTAGACAAAGAAGGACTATGCGAATCGTTATTGCAGGTGCCGGTGAAGTAGGCACGCACTTGGCTAAGTTGCTAAGCCGCGAGGACATGGAGATCAGCCTATTGGATGAGTTCCAAGACCGTTTGGGAGACCTGAGCGCCAACTACGACATGCTGACCAAAGTGGGTAACCCCACCTCCATCCGTGACTTGAAAGAGATCGGTGTACAAGGGTGCGACCTGTTCATCTCCGTCACACCGCATGAGACAGAGAACATGACGGCCTGTCTGATTGCCAACGCTTTAGGAGCCAAGCGAACCCTTGCGCGTATTGACAACTACGAATACCTATTACCGGAGAACAAGGCGTTCTTCGAGAAGATGGGTCTAAACCACCTCATCTATCCGGAGGTACTGGCCGCTAATGAGATTGAAGAGAGTCTGCGTACCAACTGGATGCGGTATCATTTGCATTTAGGTCAAGGTGCACTCGAACTGTGCGTCATCAAGGTGCGCTCTTCAGCTAAGACCATCGGCCAGACTTTTGCTTCAGGTGTTTATAACCACGGCAAGTACCGCATTGTAGCGATCAAACGCGGTCAAGAGACGATCATCCCGCGTGGCCAAGACACGGTGGAAGAAGGCGACTTGGTTTATTGCGTCTGCCCTAAAGAGCACATGGAATATTTGCGCGAAGAGATGGGTAAGAATAAACGCGAAATCAAGAACGTCATCTTCTTTGGCGGTGGTCGCATTGCCCGCAAGGCAGCGACGGAACTGGTGGGAGAGATGAATATCAAGATCATCGAGAAAGACCGGGGGCTCTGCGATCTCTTAAGCGAGAAAGTACCGGACGCGCTTATTATCAACGATGACGGATCGGATATGAGTGTACTCCAGGAAGAAGGCATCCAAGATGCCGATGCCTTCGTAGCGGTAACCGACAACAGTGAGGCGAATATCTTCGCATGTCTGGCAGCTCAGCGTTTCGGTGTTCGCAAGACGATTGCTGAGGTGGAGAACCTTGATTATATACCGATGGCCGAAGGACTGGATATCGGCACGGTGCTCAACAAAAAGACGATTGCCGCAAGTTATATCTATCAGATGTTACTCGACGCCTCGGTTCGCGGTGTACACAACTTGACAAGTGCTGACGCAGAGATTGTGGAGTTCGTAGCCAAAGAAGGTAGTAGTATCACCAAACATAAAGTCAAAGACGTCGATCTGCCGGACGAAGCGAATATAGGCGGTATCGTTCGTGCAGGAGAAGGTATTCTCGTGAACGGTGAGACGCAGATCATAGCAGGCGACCTGGTAGTGGTCTTCTGCAAGAACCACGTGATTAGACATTTAGAGCGATTCTTCAAATGACACGGACATTCAACTGGAAACTAGTCTTCAAGACGATGGGTGTGTTGACGACGCTGGAGGCGTTGTTCATGCTCATTCCTACCCTTACCGCCTGGTGTTATCACGAGGCAGACTTAGGTGCATGGATCGTGTCGTCTGCAGTGACTTGGCTGAGCAGTTGGTGGATGTTACTCGCCGGACGCAAAGCCGAGCGGCGCGTGGGGGAACGCGAAGGCTACGTGATCGTAGCGACTATCTGGGTAGTTTATTCACTATTCGGTATGTTGCCATACTGGCTCAGCGGAGCACTCCCTGCCATTACCGATGCTTGGTATGAAACCATGGCGGGCTTCACTACGACGGGTTCGACCGTCTTCACAGACGTAGCTGCACAGACGCATTCGATTTTACTTTGGCGCGCGTTGACACAATGGGTCGGCGGTATGGGTATCATCGTGCTGAGTGTAGCGATTCTACCGATGTTCGGACTCGGTGGAATGCAGCTCTATAGCGCCGAAGTGACGGGTGTGAGTTACGAAAAACTCAGCCCGCGAATTGCAGACACCGCCAAACATATGTGGCTGACCTATATCCTGCTGACCGTTGCCGAAGGAATAATCCTGTGGATGTACGGCATGGGTGGTTTTGATGCCATCTGTCACTCCATGGCGACCATCTCTACCGGTGGTTTTGCCACCCATAACGACAGCGTGATCGGTTACAGTCCTGCTATTCAATGGACAATCATGATCTTCATGCTGCTGTCGGGTATTAACTTTACCCAACTCATCTATCTCTTCCGCGGTAAGCCTGAGAAACTGCTGCATGATGAAGAGACACGTTGGTATGTGAGCGCCTGTCTGATTGCCGGTGCGCTGTTAGCCGCCGGTCTGCTCTTCTGGACTGGAGGACATTTATCGAGCATTCGTATCGGTCTGTTCACCTCTATAGCCACCATCACCAGTACCGGTTTTGTGGCAGCCGACTATATGATCTGGCCGCCTGTGCTATGGATGGTAGTGTTCTTCCTGATGTTCCCGGGTGGAGCTTCCGGATCTACAGCCGGTGGTATGAAATGGGTTCGCATGGCTATCTTTGCCAAGTCGGCTCATGCGGAAATAAAACGCCGCATCCATCCCAATGCAGTCATTCCAGTACGGTTCAACGGAAAAACAATGAGCGAGACCGCGACCAGTAACATCGTAGCATTTATGTTCTTCTACGTCATCATCATCGTACTGGCGGCACTCTGTTTCTGCGGATGCGGCATCGGTTTCGATGAGTCACTCGGCGTAGCCGTTTCGATGATCGGCAACGTGGGTGTTTCTATCGGTCAATGGGGATCGAGCGGATGCTATGCCGCCTTCCCTGCCACGGCTAAATGGATAGCCACCTTCGTTATGCTTATCGGTCGTCTCGAGATATTTACGGTACTGCTGTTATTCAGTAGAGCTCTTTGGAAAAAATAAGATGCGTCCGTACAAAGTTCTGCTGTTTATTGCCTGTGTGATGGCTATTCTGGGAACAATCTATCTGTTGTTCCCGGAAGAGTCCGATGTGCCCATAGCCGAAGCGGTCGTAGCGCAAGACACGATAGCCGCAGCAGACACCTTACCGGAAGAGAAAGAAAAGATCGTTATTCCGATTGTTCAGGTCGATTCGACCACCGACAGCAGGTATTACTTACAGGCTTTCTATCAGTCCTTAGCCGAGAGCGGGTCTCGCGTGGTGCGTGTACTGCATTATGGCGACAGCCAGATCGAAGAAGATCGAATGACGCAGCAGATTCGCGAGCAATTACAAGAACGATACGGAGGTAGTGGCGTCGGTCTGATGCCGCTGGCACAGACTATTCCGAGTCTCTCCGTCAAACAGCAGCTTTATCTCGACGGTCGTTTCGTCAGTCCGTCTAATAGTCTCAAGCGCTATATGGTCTATGGTCCGCCTGCTATGCAACGGAAAGACGGGTTGTATGGAGTGATGGGACAGATGGCTGTTATGAACGATAGCCTCGTGAAAGGTAGCGAAAGTGTTACAACCGTTTGCACACCACTCATTCCTTCGGCGCGGTATAACCGTTGGAAAGTTTTCGCCGACAGTTCTGTTCATTACTCGTTCGCCGGAGACACGGTTTTCATGGAAGGAAAAGGCAATGTGTACGGTTTGTCGCAGGAGAGCACGACCGGCGTGATAGTGGATAATATCCCTATGCGCGGCTGTCTGGGACTGGTGTTCACAAAGATGAGCCAAGCGCAATTGAGTGTTTTCTACCGCGAGCAGAATGTGAAGTTGATCATCATGCAGTTTGGCGGTAATGCCATACCTTCTAATAAGAAACCCGGTACGATTGCAGGCATTGTGAAAGGGCTGCGCGAGCAAGTGCAGTATATCCGAGCTTGTGCGCCGGAAGCGAGTATTCTGTTTATCGGACCGAGCGACATGCTCACACAAGAGGATGGCGAATGGCAGACCTATCCGATGGTGCCGTACATGGATAAGTTGCTCCAGAAGATGGCGCTGGAAGAAGGGATCGCCTATTTTAGTCTGTTCCAATGGATGGGTGGTGCCGGTAGTATGAAACGATGGCAAGAAGTGGGACTGGCCGGATCAGATGGCGTACATTTCCATCGTGTCGGCGCCCGTAAAGCAGGAAATGCAGTTGTAGAATGGATACTCTCCGGTACATATTAGCCTTCAACGCCGAGTCGCCTCTGCTGTTCACCCAGTTCTATTTCTGGGCATTCTTCGCGTTGGTATTTGCACTCTTCGCACTCATCATCGAAGGCGTACCTGACCGACTCGGGAACAAGAAACTGCATCTACGCAATATATACCTGCTGTTCGTTAGTTGGTTCTTCTATTATAAGACCAGCGGTCTGTTCCTGCTGATATTAGCATTTATCACCATCTCCGATTGGCTGATAGCGAGGAGAATTCAGAAATCAGACGTTAGTATTCAAAGGAAGTTATGGTTGACGCTTTCGGTGGTGATAGACCTTAGCCTGCTTTTCTATTTCAAGTACGCGTATTTCTTCACGAACGTCATTAACAGCTGGTTCGGAGCGGACTTTCGGGTGTTTGACATCTTCGCGTATGTAGGCAACGGTTTTGCGACAGCCGGTCGGTTTAGCGTAGATACGATTGTGCTGCCGGTAGGTATCTCGTTCTATATTTTCCAGGTTATCTCGTACACCTGTGACGTCTTCCGCAAGAAGATCGAACCGGTCAAGAACATACTCGATTTCGGTTTCTACGTGTCGTTCTTCCCGCAGTTAGTGGCTGGCCCGATAGTACGTGCAGAGGAGTTTATACCGCAGTTATACAAGCCTTACCGACTAAGTCGCAGAGCGTTTGGAATAGCTGTTTTCTGGATTATCAACGGTTTGGCAAAGAAGATCATTATGTCGGATTATCTGGCAGTCAATTTGATTGACCGTGTGTTCGACAATCCCCTACTCTTCTCGGGATTTGAAAACCTGTTTGCGCTCTTTGCATATAGTCTGCAAGTCTATGCCGATTTCTCGGGTTATACCGATATTGCGATTGGTGTAGCGATGTTGATGGGATTCTACTTGCCGATGAACTTCAACAGTCCGTACAAGTCCAAGAACCCGCAGGAGTTCTGGCGGCGGTGGCACATGTCGCTCGGTCGCTGGCTCAAGAGTTACCTGTATATTCCTTTAGGCGGAAACAGAACGATTCTTGGCTTTAAGGCAAAGAAACTATGGGCAGCCAACTTCAACTCGTTCATCACGCAGGTGCTGGGTGGTTTATGGCACGGAGCAAGTTGGAATTTTGTGTTGTGGGGTGCTATCAACGGTGCCGGTATGATTGTTGAGAAGATCTGGCGGGAGACAAGTTGGCCTCTTCGTATCATTGCCATCACAGCGCTGACCATCGGTCTTTTCGCTGCAGATCATATATGGGCATTACCCGTTTGGCGACTCTTTGCCGTGTGGGCACTAATCATTTGGGTCGGTACGTTCATTCGGTATGTCTATTGGCTTTTCAACGGCGTGGATACGAAGTTCACCAACAAGATTTCTAATGCGTGGGCGATTGCACAGACTTTCACGTTCATCACTTTCACGCGTCTGTTCTTCCGCTCGAGTAGTAACCTCGATCCGGCGACGGCGAATGAAGTGGCCTGGCGCACAGCAACGAATATGGTTAATCAGATTGGCGGTGCATGGAGTAACGCGATTATTCCGGATTTTCTGTGGGCTTACAAATACGTGGTAGCGATGTTCATCGCGGGAATGGTCATCCACTGGTTGCCGACTAATTGGAAACGACGTTATCGTCTTTGGTTCACCGCTATGCCTATCTGGGTTATCGTGATTGCCGTGTGCATCGCCATTGTGATCATTTATCAGTTTGTTACGGCTGATATGCAGCCTTTCATTTACTTTCAGTTTTAAGCGGTTATGACAGGTCTTACAGGAGGAATAGGAAGTGGTAAATCCACGATTGCAAAGGCACTCGTTCAACGCGGGTACACAGTCTATGACTGTGACCAGGAAGCCAAACGGATTATCGCGGAAGATAAGGATGTGCAGCAGGCCATTGTCGATTTGTTAGGCGCAGAGGCTTTTGCGGACGGGCGGTATAATACGGCATACGTAGCCAAACGCGTATTTGTCGAGCCGCAGTTATTGAAGCAATTGAATGCCATCGTGCACCCTGCAGTAGGAAAAGACATTTTGACTAGACAACCGGACTTTGTGGAGTCCGCTATACTGTACGAATCAGGTCTGGATCGTTTGTGCGACAAGATCGTTGTAGTCGATGCGCCTGAGAATATTCGCATCGCACGCACGATTGCGCGGGATTATGAAGGACAAGCCACGGAAGCGAATATACAAAAGGTTCGTGCGCGCATGCAGACGCAGCGCATTCCACGGGGAGATCTGGTACTGGTTAACGACGGAACACATTTCATTGACGAATTAGTAGAAAAATTGGTGCGTTGGATGTGTAAAAATTGACGGATTTTGCACAAATAATCGAAAAGAATGGCATATGCTTGCATATGTCATTTATTTTTTGTACCTTTGCGCCCGCAATTTGTGAGAGTAATGAAAATAGCGATTATCGGATACGGAAAGATGGGGCATATGATCGAAGGGATTGCCCTGGAGCGTGGACATGAGATTGTTGCGCGGATTGATGCAGGCGATGCATTCGATTTGAAAGACGCGGAGATAGCGATTGAGTTCACAACTCCTGCAACGGCTAAGGATAATATTTTGCGCGCGTGGGCGCAGAGCGTGCCTGTAGTGTGCGGATCCACAGGTTGGAAGCCAGAGGAATTAAAAATTAAAAATTACGAATTAAAAATCAAGGACAACAAAACGGTTATCTCTGACGAGACCGGCAAAGTTATGCTTGTTTGGAGCAGTAACTTCTCGGTAGGCGTAAATATTTTCTTCGATTTGAATAAGATATTGGCGGAGAAGATGGCTCAACAGCCGCAGTACACGCCGTCTATTACCGAGACGCACCATATACACAAGTTGGATAAACCAAGTGGGACCGCAAAGACCTTGGCTGAAGGGTTACGGGTTATCGGTGACGGGTTATGGGAAAACGTACCTATAGAGTCTATACGTGAAGGAGAAGTGCCGGGTACGCATGTAGTAAGTTGGGATAGCGAGGAAGACACGATTGTCATCACGCATATCGCCAAGGGCCGTAGAGGTTTTGCATTAGGAGCTGTTTTAGCGGCAGAGGAATTTGCTAAACAAGACATAAAATAAGACATTTTCTAAAATCACGGGATATATACTATAAATAGTATATATAAGGTGTACCAGGATACGATATACATAGGATATACATAGGACATATATAGCATCACACTTAAACATGAAGAGTTTCAAAGATAGAATTTCAGAAGTTAGTCGCGGCGGATGGATACGCGCAGGTATCTGGAGCGCTTTGTACATCGCGTTCGTGCTGTGGGTAGCTTGGGGTGACTGGAAGAGTTTGGGTTGGCTGGTACTACTGCCACTCATCGTGGACGCATTCACGACCAAATATATCAACTACTCATGGTGGCGCAAATATAAAGACACCAAACCTGCGTTGTATACCGTGTGCAGTTGGGTGGACGCCATCGTGTTTGCGTTGGTAGCCGTTTATTTCATTAATCTGTATATCTTCCAGAACTATCAGATCCCGAGTTCGAGTCTGGAGAAGACCTTGCGTGTAGGCGACTTCCTGTACGTGAGCAAGATGGCCTACGGTGCACGTGTGCCACAGACGCCATTGTCGATGCCGCTCGTGCAACACACGATGCCGGCATGGTTAGGCGGAGGTAAAAGTTATTTGGAGAAACCCCATTGGGAGTACAAGCGTTTGGCCGGTTGGACGAGTCCGAAGAAAGGCGATATTGTGGTGTTTAATTTCCCCGCCGGCGACACGGTTTGTTCCAATCCACAGATGCAGAACCCGGACTATTACACGCTCTGTTATTACTACGGCACAGGCATGGTTAACTCCCGCAAGGATGTGTTCGGCGAGATTATCACACGCCCGGTGGACAGACGCGAGAACTACGTGAAGCGTTGTGTAGGCGAACCGGGAGACAGTTTGCAGATTATTGACAACGTCATTTATATCAACGGTGAGCGCGAACCCGAACGCGAAGGACTGCAACTCAATTATTTTGTGCAAACCGACGGGCATGTGTTCGGCGCAAAGTATCTGGAGAAGTTAGGCGTGAGTGTTGCCGATCGCATACAAGTGGATCCGCAGACCTGGCATTTCCCGTTGACCCAGGCGATGAAAGCAGAGCTGGAGAAAAATCCGCACGTGACGGCCCTTGTACTGGAACCGGAAGAGCGCGGCGGAGCCGTTTATCCGCTTGGTCACAACGAATGGACACGTGATAACTACGGACCGATTTATATTCCGAAGAAAGGCGACAAGGTGCTCATTACGGAAGAGAACTACTGGATCTATAAGCGTATTGCAGACGCGTATGAGTTCCAGCCCATGACGATTGGCAAGGAGTACGAGTTCCGTATGGACTATTACTGGATGATGGGCGACAACCGTCATAACAGTGCCGACAGTCGTTACTGGGGATTTGTGCCGGAAGATCACATTGTCGGCAGACCGGTGTTCATCTGGTTGAGTATCGATAAGGATAAACACAATATTCGCTGGAGTCGTTTAGGCGACACCATGAAGAAATGGTAATTGGTGATAGATGGTTTTGCCTACTGCATATTTGCCACCCTTGTCGTACATAGAAGCGCTGATAAGCGAACCGGCGACAATTGAGCAGATGGAGACGTTTGAGAAACAGACCTTTCGCAACCGGGCACTTATCCGCGACGCGAAGGGGGATTTGGTTCGGTTGACGGTTCCGGTGGGTAAAGTGGAGCATAAACAGTTGACACGCGACATACAGATCAGTTACCAAACACGCTGGCAACACCAACACTGGATTACACTGGTAAGCGCTTATCAACACACACCGTACTTTTTGTATTTCGCGGACTACCTGCGGCCGTTTTACGAGAAAGAGTACAAATGGTTGATTGATCTGAATGACGAGATGAATGCGACGCTAGTTGCATTATTACAGAAAGAAAGGCCGTCAGTTTTCAGTAGTCAGTATTCAGTTCGCACAACAGACTGGAACGGACAGATTTGGACAGACAAGCATCCGTGGCAAACGGAATTGAGTATATTAGACACATTATTTGATGAAAGACCGGATCGCATCCGGACGCAAATATTTAAAGAATGAAGAATATTGCTTGGGGTAAATTAGGATTTCATTACACCGAACCGGATTATATTGTGCGTTCGGCTTGTCATGAAGGTGTATGGGAAGATCCCTATGCAACGCAGGATAAGTTCCTGCATTTACACGTGCAGGCCACTTGTCTGCAGTATGGTCAGGAGGCGTTTGAGGGGTTGAAGGCTTTTCGTGGCGTGGACGGTAAGATTCGACTGTTCAGATGGCGTGAAAATGCCAAACGAATGGCACGAAGTGCGGAAGGACTGTTCATGACACCCGTTCCGGAGGCTGTTTTCGGTAAAGCGATCCATCTGGCGCTGGAAAAGAATTTGGATTTTGTTCCGCCGTACGGCACAGGAGCTACGCTGTATTTCCGTCCGTTACTGATCGGTACGACACCGCGTTTGGGAGTAGGGCCAGGTCGGGATTTTGAGTTCATTGTGATTCCCTCGCCTATCGGTCCGTACTACCCGGGCAAGTTCCATTGCACAAGTTTTATCGTCAATCGATACGTGGATCGGGCAGCGCCTTACGGCACAGGTCAATTCAAGGTAGGCGGTAACTATGCAGCCTCTTTCCGCGCGACGGAAGCGGCTCATAACATGGGTATGGATTGTCTGTTCTTGGACGCTAAGTACCATAAGTACATTGACGAGTGCTCGGCAGCGAACTTCATCGGCATTATGCGGAAAGGCGATAAGATTGAATACCTCACTCCGCGCTCGAGTGCTATTCTGCCGAGTATCACGAATGACAGTCTAATGACCTTGGCCAAGGAAAGAGGTTATAAAGTGACGAGACGACATATACGATTGGAGGAATTGGCCGACATGAGCGAAGCTGCAGCGTGCGGAACCGCGTGTGTCATCTCGCCTATCGACCGTGTGATCGATCCGGAGAAGAACGTGATGTATTCGTTCGGTGCTGAGCCCGGAGAGGTTCTAACCGGATTGTATCGCGCATTGAAGGACATCCAGTACGGCCGTGCAGAAGATAAGCACGGATGGACAGAGATATTTTCGTGATCACGAGATTACGTGACCACGAGACCACGACAAACAATTAAAATCAAGATAAATTATGTTTAAGAATCAACCCAAAGGGCTTTTTGCTCTCGCTTTAGCCAACACAGGCGAGCGTTTCGGCTACTACACGATGTTAGCCGTCTTTGCGCTGTTCCTACGCGCTAATTTTGGTTTGTCAGCAGGTGCAGCAGGTGCTATCTACTCCACGTTCCTGGCATTTGTGTATTTCTTACCGTTACTTGGTGGTATTATAGCCGACAAGATCGGTTATGGTAAGTGCGTGACAATCGGTATTATCATTATGTTCCTTGGTTACGTACTGCTGGCCATTCCTATGGGAGGCATTGAGTACGGTAGTACGGCTGTCGCCATGACCGGTATGATCGGTGCGTTGGTACTGATCTCGTTCGGTACCGGTTTGTTCAAAGGTAACCTGCAAGTGATGGTAGGTAACCTCTATGACGACCCGCAGTACGCAGACCGTCGCGACGCTGCATTCTCGTTGTTCTATATGGCGATTAACGTAGGTGCCATGTTCGCTCCGACAGCCGCTGTGAAGATCATGGCTTGGGCTCATGAGTCGCTTGGCGTGAGCGTGAACGACAGTTATCACTTTGCCTTTGCGGTAGCCTGTGCTTCGCTCGTACTGAGTATCGCTATTTATTACGCTTGCCGTCCTTGGTTCAAGCACGTAGAGAACACCGCCAAGCAAGCCGCAGCGAGTGGTCAGAAGGTAGATGAGTTATCTCCGGAGCAGACCAAGAAACGCATTGTGGCATTGTGTCTGGTATTCGCAGTAGTTATCTTCTTCTGGATGGCCTTCCACCAGAATGGTCTGACGCTGACCTATTTCGCCGATAAGTTTGTTAATCCGGTTGTAACGGGTGCACAGACGATGGCATTCAACATCTGGAACCTGGTTTTGGTTGCTATTGGTGTATATGGTTTATTTGGTATCTTCGGCGAAGGAACGGCCAAATCCAAATCTATTTGGGGTGCAGTAACCGTGGCTATTGTAGGCGTTTTGGCTTATCAATATTTCCATCACCCGGCAGAGCTGGGTATTTCCGCTCCTATCTTCCAGCAGTTCAACCCCTTCTATGTAGTAGCGCTGACGCCGGTTAGCATGGCTATCTTCGGTGCGCTTGCCAAGAAAGGCAAAGAACCGAGTGCGCCGCGTAAGATTGCATATGGAATGTTGGTAGCAGCCGCAGCGTATGCCGTGATGGCTTTCTGCTCGATTGGTTTGCTGACGCCGAACGCACAAGAGGCAGCTTTGGAAGCAGGTGAGAGTCCGTTGATGGTAAATTCGAACGTGCTGATCATGACGTATCTGGTTCTTACTTTCGGCGAGTTGTTACTCAGTCCGATGGGTATCTCGTTTGTCAGCAAGGTAGCTCCTCCGCAATACAAAGGAATGATGATGGGTGGTTGGTTTGTTGCTACCGCACTCGGTAACTTCCTTGTATCGGTTGGTGGTTTCCTCTGGGGTAATCTGCCGCTGTGGCTCGTATGGAGCGTATTCATCGGTGTTTGCCTTGTAGCCGCTATCTTTATGTTCGCAATGATGGGTAAATTAGAAGACGCAACAAAATAATGGACGAACTCATTAAATATTTTGAGACTCTCGAGGCGCGTATTGCGGCACTTGAGGAAGCACAAGCCAATAACGAAGCGATTATCGCTTCGCTGGAGGCGGATATAGAGGAGTTAAAGAACGCTCCGACACCCGAACCTCAGGTGGTAGAGAAGGTAGTTGAGAAGGTTGTAGAGGTAGAGAAGCCGGTGGAGGTAATTAAGGAAGTCGTTGTTGAGAAGCCGGTGGTAATGGCTGCACCCGTGGCTGAGCCTGCTAAAGAACCGGAACTACCTATCGCTGAGCCGGAACCTGTAGTGACTCCTGAGCCGGTTGTAGAAGAGGTAGCTTCGCCGAAGGCCGCTATGTACGGAAAAGCCGTGGATGATATTCGCCTAGCTATTTCTTTAGGTGACCGTTTCCTCTACCAACGTGAGCTGTTCGGTCAGAATGCCGAATTGATGCAACGCACGTTGACGGAGTTGAACGAGTTAGGTTCGTTTGACGAGGCGATGAGTTATATCAGTCGCTTCAACTGGGACACGGAGAGTAACACGTATCAGCAGTTCCTTGTAACCCTTCACAGACGTTTCGGATAAATGCTGTATATCGTTCCAACACCGGTAGGCAATCTGCAGGACATCACGTTCCGCGCGATTGAAGTGCTGAAATCTGTGGATTTGATTTTAGCGGAGGATACGCGCACGAGCGGTATCCTCTTGCAGCATTTCGACATCCACACGCCGCTCAAGAGCCATCATAAGTTCAATGAGCATGAGACGAGTGCCGATATCGTGGAGCGCCTGAAGGCTGGTGCTAATATCGCGTTGATCTCTGATGCCGGTACACCGGCGATCAGTGATCCTGGTTTCTTCCTTGTTCGTGCAGCAGCCGAAGCGGAAGTGGAAGTGCAGTGTCTGCCGGGTGCCACAGCTTTTGTGCCGGCACTCGTGGATAGCGGACTACCGAATAACCACTTCTATTTCGAAGGCTTCCTGCCGCAAAAGAAAGGAAGACAAACGCGGTTACAGTACTTGGCATCCTTAGACCAAACGTTCATTGTCTATGAGTCGCCATTCCGGTTGGTAAAGACGCTGGAACAATTAGCATCTGTATGCAGCGAAGAGCGCAAGGCAAGTGTGACGCGTGAGATAAGTAAAGTGCATGAAGAAACGGTTCGTGGCACACTGGCAGAGTTAATAGCACATTTCAAACAAACGCCTCCAAAAGGCGAAATAGTCATTTGTGTAGCAGGCAATGAGTGAGATGAAATCCTTGGCGAAGGACACCGCCATTTATGGGTTGAGTAGTATCATAGGTAAGTTTTTAAACTACCTGTTGGTGCCGTTGTACACCTATGTGCTGGCGCGAACGGATGACTACGGCATCGTGACGAACTTGTATGCTTGGACAGCATTGCTGTTAGTGATTCTGACGTATGGCATGGAGACGGGATTCTTCCGCTTTGCCAATCGTGAGGATTACGATGCCAAGAGCGTATATAAAACGGCTTTCCTGACGCTGCTCAGTACCAGTACTCTCTTTGCGCTGCTCGTCGTGGTATTCCAGCAACCGATTGCAGACGGCATGGGTTATTCCGGTCACGAATCGTTCATCACAATGATGGCTATCACGGTGGCCTTAGATGCTTTTGCGTGTATTCCGTTTGCTTACCTTCGTTATCAGAAACGCCCGATCTTGTTCGCCGCGCTCAAACTGCTGTTTGTAGTACTGAACATAGGGTTCAACCTGCTGTTCTTAGTTGTATTGGGACTGAATGACGTTTTCTATGTCTTCCTCAGTAATATCCTGGCCACCATTATTCAGACCCTGTGTCTGTTACCGTTCACCTTACCCAAAGGCGGACATTATGACGCACAGGTGCTCAAGCAGATGTTACGCTATTCGCTGCCACTGCTGGTGCTCGGCGTTGCCGGCATCATGAACCAGACGCTCGATCGTATACTATTTCCGTACCTATACACGGGTGCCGACGCACAGGCACAATTGGGTATTTACGGTGCTTGCTTTAAGGTGGCGATGGTGATGATGATGTTCACCCAGGCGTTCCGCTATGCGTACGAGCCGTTTGTGTTTGCCAAGCATAAGGACAGGCAGTCTGTCGAGGCCTATGCAGACGCGATGAAGTATTATATCATCTTCTCGTACTTGATTTTGTTAGGCGTAATTTTCTATCTGGATATTTTCCGGTATATTGTCTCGAGTGCCTATTGGGAGGGACTGAAGATTGTGCCGGTTGTTTTGTGGACGTACGTGTTCCAAGGCGTCTATTTCAACCTCAGTTTCTGGTACAAACTGACGGATGAGACTAAGTGGGGAGCGTATTTCTCACTCATCGGATTGATTATTACACTTGTACTGCAGATTGTAGGTGTACCGCTTATCGGGTACTGGGCAAGTTGCGGTAGTAGTCTTGTATGCTACTTCGTGATTATGCTCCTCTCCTATTTCATCGGTCAGAAGAAAGCACCGATCCCGTACGACATCCAACGGATCTTACTGTACACCTCTTTGACCATCGGTTTGTTAGCAGTGTACTACGCAATCCGTCTGTATTATACACATAACATATGGATCATGATGGCAATCGGCACCGTACTGCTGATGATTTATCTGGTCATCCTATGTAAATTAGATTTTCCAATAAAAAACTACATCAATGTTCTCAGGAATCGTAGAAACAATGGCTCAGGTCGTCAAGGTTGAGACCGAGCAGACCAATAAACATTTCACGCTTCGCAACCCGTTCGGCGAACCGCTGAGTATCGATCAGTCGATTGCTCACAACGGTGTGTGTCTGACGGTAGTGAAGATTGAAGGCGACCTTTATACGGTAACCGCCATGCAAGAGACGCTACGTCTGACGAACCTCGACTTGCTAAAAGAGGGTGACTTCGTCAATGTAGAACGCTCCATGCTGATGGGTGGTCGTTTGGACGGACACATCGTGCAAGGGCACGTAGACCAGAAAGCCGTATGTATACAAGCCAAAGAGACGGACGGCAGTTGGTACTACCGCTTTGAGTACGACAGTTCGAAAGAGATGATTGAACGCGGCTATTTCTGCGTGGATAAAGGTTCGGTTACGATCAACGGCGTGAGTCTGACGGTCTGCGAACCGGATATACAAGGTGACAAAGGGTATGTATCCGTGTGTATCATCCCGTACACCGAAGAGAATACGAATTTCAAATATATAGAGGTAGGCGCCGTGGTCAATATCGAGTTCGACATCCTCGGCAAATACCTCTCCCGCTATGCAGCGATTTTAAACAACAAATAAAATGAACACAAATTCTTTATCGTTTCAATTAGGAACCTCCGTGGCTCAATATCTGATGCAATACGGAGAGAAAGAACTCAACTATGAGGAGTTCAAAGCAGGCATTGATCTCGTGCTGAACATGTCTGCGAAAGCCAAAGAGGAAGGCGAGAAGTTCCTCGCAGAAAATGCCAAACGCGAAGGCGTAAAGGTAACAGAGAGCGGTTTGCAGTACGAAGTGCTGGAAGCTACGATTGGTCAGAAACCGAAAGCGACAGACTCCGTACGTGTACATTATGAAGGTACGCTCATTGACGGTACCGTCTTCGACAGCAGTTATAAACGCGGCGAGTCGATTGCATTCCCGTTGAATGGTGTGATCAAAGGTTGGACAGAAGGTCTGCAACTGATGTCCGTCGGCTCGAAGTACAAATTCTTCATCCCGTATCAACTCGCTTACGGCGAGCACGGTGCAGGTGCATCTATTCCGCCCTATGCTGCATTAATTTTTACAGTAGAACTTTTAGGAATTGAGTAAATCACAAATCATAAATTATAAATCACAAATGAAAAAAATTAGTATTTTTTTCCTCGCCGCACTAGCAATGGTTTCCTGCGGCAACAGTTACAAGGCACAAGACGCCCAATTGAACAATGAGACAGACTCTTTGAACTATGCTTTAGGTCTGGTGAACGGTCTGCAACTCAAGCAATATTACCTCGCGAACGACAGCAGCGATGAGACCGTTGCAGAGTTTATCGACGCGCTCGAAGCGGCTTATCTGGACAAAGAGGAGAAACTCAACGAGATCGAGCAGGCAGGTCGTCAGTTCGGTTCTTCGATTAAGAGCTTCGAGACCAAAGGTTTGGCTGAGCGTGAAGGATGGACGCTGAATGAGAAGTTATTCTTGCAAGGTCTGGTTAACGCGCTGTACAAGGACACCACCGTTATGAAGGAAGACGAAGTGGAGACCTTCGTGATGAGTTGTTTCCAGTCGCATCAAGAGATGCCGGAAGCAAAGGTCGTTTATGCTAAGTGCCCACGCAAAGCCAAGACTGTGACGTTGAACAATGCCTTGGATTCGCTCAACTATGCGTTCGGTTATGCTAACGGTGCACAAGTCAACAAGTACCTTCTGGCTGAGGACACCACCGGTAACGCTATTGATGAGTTCCTGGATAATGTAGTGAAGGGCATGAAGCAAGAGATTCGTAACCCGCAATTGGTTTCGGTAGCAAAGAACATCGGTAACGCCATTCGCGAGCAAGAGTCGGTCGGATTGTTAGGCGTAGCCGGTCTGGAGACGAACTACGACATGATCAAGCAAGGTTTCATCAACGGTCTGTATAACTACACCGAGCAGATGGACGCTCAAGCAGCTAACGAATACGTACAAACGGTGCTGAACAACAAGAAGTACGGTGAGACGAAGGCTGCTGGCGAGCAGTTCTTGCAGGAGAATGCGCTGCGCGAGGAAGTGAAAGTAACCGAGAGCGGTTTGCAATACGAAGTATTGGTTCAAGGCAAGGGTCCGAAGCCGACGGCAGAACAGACGGTAAAAGTTCATTACGAAGGTACGCTCGTTGACGGTACTGTCTTCGACAGCAGTTATCAGCGTGGCGAGCCTATTGAGTTCCCGCTCAACGGTGTTATCAAAGGCTGGACGGAAGGTCTGCAGTTGATGTCCGTTGGTTCGAAGTATAAACTGTATATCCCGTATGAATTAGGATACGGCGAGCGCGGAGCAGGTCAATCGATCCCTCCGTACGCAGCCCTTATCTTCACAGTTGAGTTACTGGAGATTAAGTAATGGGAGTTATCGCTAAGCAATCGATTCGTGGTACGATAGTGACCTATCTAGGCATCGCCGTAGGCGTTGTCACCACGTTCTTCGTGTTAACCCGTTTCCTCACAACCGAGGAAATCGGGTTGGCACGAGTGCTTATCGATGCAGCGACCCTCTTTATCGGTTTGGCGCAATTAGGGACGAATGCGAGTGTTATCCGGTTCTATCCGTATTTTAAAGAGAAAGACAGTGAAGAAGATCATGGTTTCTTCTTCTGGGCATTAGTGGTGCCGTTCATCGGCTTCCTTCTGTTCGCAGTACTCTATTGGGCATGTAGTGTACCGCTCGGCGCGTGGTTCGGCGATAAATCTCCGCTGTTCGTGGAGTATTACTATTTCGTACTTCCGTTAGCGTTCTTCATGCTCTACCAGACAATCTGTGAATCGACGTGTAACGTATTGATGCACATTGTGCTGCCGCGTGCGACACGAGAGTTGATTGTTCGTGTCGGCTTGTTGGCACTCTACCTGCTCTATGCTTTCCGTGTGCTGTCGTTAGACGGGTTCGTGATTGGTCTATGTGTGAACTACGCGCTTGCCGCGTTGATTAACATCTGCTACTTCTTTTCCCTAAAAGGGAACGATTCTTCCTTCTCGCTCAAACGAATCAACCTGCGGCCTGATTGGAGTTTTCTGAAGGCTAATCATCAATTAGTGCGTCGCTACCTGATCTACACCGGCTTTTTGATACTATCCGCTGTCACAACGGTGCTTGCGCCTACCCTTTCATCATTCTTTGTGACAGCCAAGATGGGTCTGGACACGACAGGTATCTTTGCGATTGCTACCTATATGGCGGTACTGGTAAGCGTACCGAACCGATCCGTAGCCGCTATCGCATCGCCACAGTTAGCACGGGCTATCAAGGAAGATGATCGCGAACAATGTTCGATCCTGGTCAAACAAGTAACGCGAAACATGCTACTGGTCGGAGGATTTATCTTGTTGCTCATTTGGGTAAATATCGATCTTATTTTCTATATTTTACCAAACGGTGCTACGTTTGCCGCAGCAAAGAACGTAGTGCTTATTCTGGGTGTTAGCCAATTGGTTTTGGGAACATTCTCTATCTGCTTCACGGCATTGAACTACTCGCGGTACTACGCGTTCAGTCTGCTGTTGTCGCTTATTCTGACCGTGAGTGCGTTGGTACTCAATAACTACCTTGTGCCGTTGTATGGCATGGAAGGTGCGGCATTGAGTAACCTGCTCTCGTACGGTTTGTACTACGTGCTGATTATTGCAACCGTAGTGCCTTTAGGTCATTTCCACATAGTGGACAAAAACTGGTGGTACATCGCGTTGCTGCTAATAGTGCTCTTTGCGCTCAACTGGGCATGGCAAAGTTATTTGCCAGCTATGCATATATGGCTCGACAGCATTGTGCGTAGTTTGGTTATTATCGGAGGCGGTGCGCTCATTGCCTACAAAGCAAAATTATCACCGGAAATCAATGCGTTACTTCATTAGTTTCACATATAGAGGCACAGATTTCCACGGTTCGCAGACACAACCGAACGGAAACACGGTACAGGCAGAGATGGAAGCGGCTTTTGCCACCATCTTACGAACGCCTGTGGCCTTGACGTTTGCAGGTCGAACGGATGCAGGCGTTCATGCCGAACAGATGGTAGCGCATTTTGATGTAGATAAGGCTGTTCCTGTTAATCTAGGCGCAAGACTGAATAACCTATTGCCAAACTCGATAGCCGTGCTTTCGATTGTGCCGGTGAAGGACGACGCGCATGCGCGGTTCGATGCCTTAGAGCGCACCTATTACTACCGAATAACTACTAAAAAGGACCCTTTTACCTACCAATATCGTACCAGAGTCCTACCAATCCTAGACTTTACTGCTATGAATGAGGCAGCTAAGTGCTTATTAGGTCGTCAGGATTTTGCTTCTTTCTGCCGTGCGCATACAGACGTGAAGACTACTATCTGCGATGTGCGAGAGGCGAAATGGGTACAGGAGAACGAGACGGAAGCGTATTTCGTTATTCGTGCCGATCGGTTCTTACGGAATATGGTGCGAGCCGTGGTGGGTACACTGTTTGAAGTAGGCAAAGGTCGAATGACCAAGGAGCAGTTCCAACAAGTGATCGAGGCACATGATCGCTGCAAAGCCGGGCACTCAGCGCCTGCTGAAGGTTTGTCGTTAGTTGAAATCATTTATCCCCAAGAGATATATCTATGAAAAAGCAATTCTCTATCTTGCTGCTTGCCGCAGCTCTTTTAAGCGCTTGTAATGCGCCGCAGTTCCAAACGACGAAGCAAAGCGACGTCAACCGGTTGACAAAATCGGCTTCGTTCAAGATGCCGAAAGTGGACGTTCCTTCGTTTCCAAACCGCACCTTTAATGTACTGGACTACGGAGCAGATCCGACGGGAGTGGTGCTTTCCACCGAAGCGATCCAACAGGCTATTGACGAATGTACGGAATTAGGCGGCGGAACGGTTATTATTCCGGAAGGTATTTACACGACAGCGCCTATCACGCTCAAGTCGAATGTGCGCTTGTACACGGAGAAGAACTGCTTTGTGGTCTTTTCGCACGATCTGGATCTGTATGAGATCTACGACGAGTGGTTCGAAGGAATTCCAACCAAGCGTTGCACGAGTCCGCTGAATGCACGTGACGCAGAGAATATAGCTATTACCGGTCATGGAACTTTTAACGGCAACGGCGACTGGTGGCGTCCGCTCAAGAAAAGCAAGATGGCTCCTGGACAATGGAAGAAACACCTCAAGGAGAAAGGCGGAATTGTGGATAATGACATCTGGTATCCGGATAGCGCATCGCTGCTCGCGCAGAGTTACTGCCTGGATCAGAATGTACCGGTGATTGAAGACGACAGTCTGTGGCAAGTAGTAAAGTCGTTCCTGCGTCCGGTGATGCTGCATTTCGTTGGGTGTAAGGGTATTTTGCTTGAAGGTGTGACGTTTGAGAACTCGCCTGCATGGAACCTTCATCCGATGTGTTGCGAGAACCTGATCCTGCGGGATCTAAACGTACGCAACCCGTGGTATAGCCAGAATGGAGATGGCGTAGATATCGAGAGTTGCAAGAACGTAGTGATCAGTCATTGTTCGTTTGACGTAGGCGATGATGCTATCTGTATGAAGTCCGGTAAAGATAAACCGGGTCGTGATAGAGGTATTCCGACGGAGAACGTAGTTGTAGATGATTGTGTGGTGTACCACGGTCACGGTGGATTTGTTTGCGGATCAGAGATGAGCGGTGGTATCAAGAACGTACAAGTAAGCAATAACCTCTATATAGGTACGGATGTAGGTCTGCGCTTCAAGAGTACACGTGGCCGCGGAGGTGTAGTGGAGAATATCTATATCCGCGATGTGAATATGGTCAATATCCCGAACGAAGGACTGCTGTTTGACTTGTTCTACGGTGGTAAGGGAGCAGGCGAAGAGACGGAAGAAGAACTCGCAGCACGCATGAATGCTGAAGCACCGCAAGTGAGCGAAGAGACACCTGCTTTCCGCAATATTGTGATCGAGGATGTCAAGGGCACGAATATTAAACGCGCCATCTATTTCAACGGTCTGCCGGAGATGAAAATACAGAATGTGACGCTGCGTAATATCACGATGAGTGCAGTTGAAGGTGCGCTCTTCCGTCAAACAGATGGGCTGATTATCGAGAACGTACATATTCAGGCAGAGAAAGGCGAAGCCTTCTCGCTTGCTCCGACTGTTGAGAATGTCAAGATCAATTAAAAATTTCTGTATTACGGGATTACGTAATAACGTAATTACGGTAATGCCTCTCTTACTACTCGCGGGTTGCAGCCCGCGGGTAGCTACTTCATTTTGGAAGATCGGTACGGAGGCAGATAGCCTACGTGCGGGTTATACGGTCATTCATGCGGAAGGCAAAACACGGCACTGCTATCCAATTACCCAATGGGAAGACTCTGCTGACGTAGATACGTATCATCAGTTGCATCATCATGGAGTGGCAGTAGAGAGCGAGCTGATGGCCTATAGGCTTTATTTCGACAAGAAACAGACCATTGATGTCTATTGCAAGCGGAAACCTCAACTGGAGTTAGCGCAGAGTTATTGGTATCCGAATGATAGTCTGTTGGCAGAAGGTTATGGCGATGATATACTGCGTGTGAGCGGAACGGTGGGTGTTGGGAGTGTGAAATATTGGGACGGCACGAAACAGGTTCATATCAATGCAGGCAGGCGAGCTCAATATATTGCAGACAAAACACGCCATCAGGCCTCAATAGGCATGTTGGTTAAAGATTGGCAAGTAGAGGGACAATCGGAAGAAATGGCGGTACAATATACGCTCTTTGCCGGGCATCGAGATATGCGATGCGACGTATATACGACTCATCCGATAGAAGGCCTTTGTACCGGCGTGCAGACTATTCCGGCTAAGGGAGGGAAAGACACGGTGACGATTGTTTTGCCGAACGGAATTCTATTAGCGTCTTGGGGAACGGACTGGCCGGTAAATGACACGGTTAAGTACGGCAAAGAGACAGTAGGTTTGGGTGTATTTATTCCGAAAGAGTTTGCAGAAACACCGGTTCATGACAAGCAAAATAACTTGTGTCTGCTCAAAGAAGAAAAGAAACTCTATACCTTATATAAGAAACGGTATTTCTATTCATACTATACCGCGCATTTCTATTTAACCGTTTGCGGAGCGACAAAAGAAAACCACCCCGTCGCAACAAGTGCAGAGGAGTGGTTAGAATATCTTCGCCGCTGGGCTAAAACTCTTCGTTAATTAGAACACATCGTCCCGACGTCTTGGGGCTGCGTAACCATGACCGCTGTCAGCAATCATCACAGAGATATTTGCCTCTAACAGGCAAATTTCTACTGTTGGTATGTAATACGTTTTTCTCATTGTTCTAACCAAAAAGCGTGCAAAGGTACTGCTTTTTTTTGAATTGTGCAAATTTTATTAATATTTTACACTTTTTCCAATTACATCGTACATCTTTCCGTCCGGAGTAATAAGATAAACCTGATCGTCAATGAGTACTTTGCGTACACCGTCTTCGCTATTAAACGAATTTACATTCTCTAAGTCTGTTGGTGTTTGGGCGTCAGCAACAATGCGCAGACCATAGCCTTCAGTCGTACCCTGATTAAGTTCAATCTCGTACGGACTCATGGAGAGATTCCAGATAACACGGTTATTGTATGTCAGATAAAGCGTAGCGTCTGCCGGAGCTGCTTCAATCTCTATCGAATAGGTTCCCGATTGAGGAGCGTACAAACCAAGGTCACAATTTGCCTTGTTGGACCTCATCGGCATTTCGCTGCTACAGAGAGTTACATCATTACGCACACTCCACATACGAGCTACTTGAGATTCATTGATTGTACCCATTTTGAGAACATCCCGACCGATAACATATTCGCCTGTTGCCTCTTCGTTCGCACTTACCCACAACTTATCAGCAGCGTTCTCTGCGCCCTCCTCCTTCAGCGACAAACGGAACTTGCTTACTTGACGAGGTTCACGGGAAGGAGCACGGAATTGGCTATTCCCTTCTGCTGATATCAAGTTAATGGTCTCCACGCCGTCAAATTGCATAAAGAATGACAGGCCAACAGGAATGGTATAGCCATATGCCTCACGCGACTGATAGCAACGATTTGTATGATCGTACATCTGGATAAGCGTTCCTTCCGGAACATTCAGTTCTGTATGATGCAATGTTCCATTTCCGAAACCGTTCCATCCGTTGTCTTTGTCATCAGTCCCAAGTCCGGAGTACTCGGTTGTAAACGAGCGATCACCAGTAACATCCGCACCCGCTTTCTTCTTAAAGATAACCGTATTCCATTTCGGGTTCTCTTCATCCAAAGTAATGGTATATACCTTGCCCGGCTCCATCGTGCCGCGGAACTTGTTCCAACATTTTCCATTGACAGCACGTTTAGCTTCAGAATAGTCCATCACAGCATAATTTACATTGAATTGCATAGGCGTATCTTCGTCACCTGCGATACTAATACCTCCAATTACATCTACTGCGAACGGCAGTACGAAGTCATACCAACCTAAAGTATTACGTCCAGAAGGATCCAAAGTCAATTGGAAATAAGCATCTCCATTAACAGTAAGCTGGTTATCATGTGTTATTTGACCAGAACTAGATGCAGAGGTTGTATTTCCATTTGTTTCGCCCAATTTAGCATCTAAGATCATATCATTCAATGTCAGACTTGCACCATCACTAAGTATGACTTGCGCGCCATCTTCGACATGCAGGTTTCCATATGTTTCTCGGCTTTTCGGACTTCCGTTTCCAACAACCAGCGTCACTCCACTCTTGACGGTAACAGTAACGCCCTCCTCAATAGTCATACTCTTCACACTCGCTGCCGAGTTGATGGTCATATTTTTAGCCACTATTATATCCGCATTCTCGTCCGGCACAAGTTTCGTTGTCCAATTGGTAGAATCATTCCAGTTACCTGCTTCACTAAAGATATACTGTTCGTTGGCTGTGACTTTTGCTGTGAGAGCTACGGTGAAGTTGAGATTCGTAAGATCGTCAAATACCTCAATGGCACCTTCCCAGGTAGAATCTACATGAGTCGGTGTAAAGGTAATCGGCAGATTATAATGGCCGAAACTACCGCATTCAACATCAATTACACCGTTGTCTTTAATCGCCACATCGGTCGTATTATTAATCGTGCGTGCTGTCAAATCTCCTTTCACATCCGAATAATCAAAACCGATGTTTACAGTTGTTGATTGCCCCAACTTAATCTCACCCAAATCGAGGGCTGTTTGCGTCGCGCGCAGGTACTGCTTACGCGTCACCTGAATATCTTTGATATAATGGTATCCTGTAGAACCAGCTTCGCGAATGATACGCAATGCATCGGCGTTCTCATTCAGTTGTAAGTCTGACACACTTTTCCACTCATTCTTCTTCGTCTCTACGCGTGAGCCGTCCACAGAAATCCATTGCTGGTTGACGCGTTGCTCAAACTTAATATATCCGCCAAAATATTTCTTGACTATTGCATCGAACTCCTCTCCTGCGTATTGGAATGATAATTTATCCGGTTTGCCCTGAGCTGAATTAAGCTCAATTTCGCTCGAAATCATCTCCTCAGTGGTCAGATTGAAATAATTAGAGAAGTCGACATTCATTTCGAACATTTCGACTGTCTCCTGCTTATCAAGCACTAACGGCGTCGGACAACCTACAGACGGCTGACGAACGTGTACTAACATAATCACAGATGCAGCCGCAGCGTAATCGGCATTACCTCCTACAGCTGCAGTTACTTTCACCTCGCCGTAATCCAAAATGGTCAACTTATTGTTGCTAACAGTAGCAATACCGTTATTCAGCGGACACGAATACGAGAGATATTGTGAACGATCTGCGCTATAAGTCAATGTTCCTGTGGACAGATTGCGCAAATATACTTTCGCATCCAAATCAATCACATCACCCGGTGTCATAAAGCGCGGGAAGTTCTGATCCCATACAATCTCTTGGACAATCTTCTCTGTTGCTTGAATTACACGCGTACCGGAGACAGATTTCCATTTGTCATTTTCAGGAGCTGTAGCAGTCAGCGTAGCGGAACCAACACCAACCACCTTAAACGCATAGCCTTCCTCTAAGATTTGTACAACACTTGCATCGCTGGATTCATAGATAACCGATGCAGAACTCGTTGACTTGGCAGCCGGTTTGAGGGCATTAACAACCAAACCAACCGGCAAAGTCAGCGGGTTATTCGTGTACCCCTCTTGCCAAATTAATTCCGGAACACGTTTGCTCGTTTCTCCGCTAACCGATAAAGCGCTTGTCTGATACGATGTACGAACGGTTATCATAGCGCTGTGCGAACCTAATTCCGTACAGTGATACGTTACCGTGATCTCCTTCTTGGCCGACAGGAGATTATCGTGCTTATCGGAAACATTTATGGACGATTCGCTAACTGTGAAATGTGTCGGATCACTGGACTCGATGATGATTTCATCATCACAAGTACTATAATCAATATAGAATTTTGCCTCTGCCGTAGAAGTCTCGTCAATCGTACATTCCATGGTCGGTAATTGAGAGATCTTATTATGCTCAGCGTCCTGCAGATTAAGGTAGGAGCGGCGAGAAATCTGTACATTCTTATACCATTTGCTGAGCGTTGCTCCTGTTGCAGCTCCAAATCGTACATGCGTAATTCGCTCTGTACCTTGCAGTGTGGGGAAGGTAGCCTCAAACCGCTCTGACTTATAGTTCTTATCCAAAGAGGGAGAAGACAGCGTAATCCATTCTTTTCCATTATCCTTGGAATACTGAACCACAAATTTGTTTACACCCAAACTAGATTTTTTAGCGTGAAACCAAATCTTATCAATCGGAGAATTAATTGCTATCGGCGTTTCGAACTTACCTTCTGCATCCGTAATCTCCGTAGAGAACTTATGTTCACTATTATCCTGATATACATAGCAGGTCGGCGGAGCCGGTACACCGACCAACACCATAAGGTCTTTCTGCGCTGCATAATACTCATAGTTCTCTGCTTGGGACAAGTGCCAAATCGCATAGCCCTTTGTCGTGTTCGATGTGATCGTAGCGCCGGATGCATTTCCACTCAACGTAGCAACATCCTCGCCATAAATCTGCTCAATGACAATCGGACTATTGGTATAATCACCACGATCAGAAGTGAACGAAACAGCTAAGTTCTCGTTCTCGTTCATCGCCATCTGCCAAGGACTATTCTTCCATGAGTTCTTAATCGTATTCTCTTTTTTCTCTACCGCCACATTACACATTAGCGTAACACCCGTGTGCTTGTAAGTCTCGTTCTGGTAGAAGGTGATCTTCGTTGTTCCGGCATTATGTCCAGTGATCTTGTTGGTAACAGGATCGTAGGTAATCAACTTGTCACCATTATTAAGCGCCGCATTTTCGAAACTCGGCTCATCTATCGTGTAGTAGAAATCATCGTTCAGATTACTGCTCGGATAGGCTGCAGAAGTATTGGTAAAACCATAATCTGCATCCTTCGTTTCGTTCACCTCAAGAATAATATCATTTCCGCTTGAAGTCGTCACATACTTATGAACGGTCAATGTAATTGTCTTCTCACCCGAGGCCTCAAAACGATCGGTAGCGTCCTGCCAAATCTTAATCGTGACTTCTTTTTGCGCACCGAACATCTGGTAGTCGCTCTCGCTGTTCGGAATACGAATCATGTTACTTTCCACATCATAATATGCAATAGTCGGGAAAGTACTGCTAGTCTGAACGATAGCGTCACTGTTCTGTACTGAACGAATATTCTCAACAACTAAATCAACATATTGCTCGAATGCAGTACCGCTAAGAACCATCGTGTTCGCGCGCTTGCTTACGCTCACGACGAATTCATCCGTTACTTCATTATACCAATCCGTCTGCGCCTTCGTTGCACGGATCGTATAGTCACCAATAACCGTTGCCGAGAAAATATTGCCTTCTCCGATCGTCGCATTCGCCTTATTTTCGCTGACAACCTCGTAAGTCACAGCGCCAGTACGGTTGCCGTCTGTAGTTTGTCCAGTGATTAATTCATCCAAATCAATCTTCGAATCCGCTTTGCCTGCATCGATACCATCGACAGCCACTTTGACTGTACTATCTTTCATTGTAATGAACGCGTCAGCACGCAGAATCGTAATCTCTTGGTCATAAGATACATTGTTGTACATGCCAGTATCGGTCGGTTTGAATGTAGCCGCATAGCTATGCTTGCCCGCAGCGTCCATAACGACATGCTTCGGTTCATCCCAAGAGAACGTACCTGCAATCGGCTGATCTGCGACACCACGTAATGTTGTCGTTGCTGTTCCGTTGGCCGTCCACGTACTATTCTCCAACGTACTAAGATACGCTATCTCCATACCCGTCGGATATGCTACAATCGCCGGAGACACTTTCGTTGCAACTATCGTCTTCTTTATCGAATCTGCAGCATTATATGCATCATTTCCTGCTTGACTTGCTATTACTTTAACCTCGCCTGCAGCAACAAATATCAATTGATTATCGTTGATAATCTGTGCTATATTTTCATCAGAAGTAGAATAAGTTACCGTCAAACCGCTTGTTGCCTCTGCCGTAAGATTAATCAGATCCGTTGTCTTGGCTGATGTCGGCAATACAAATCCATTGATCGACTGATTCAATGCTTGCGCATACAAACGAACAGGAATCTCAATGGTAGAAGGAACTGTCTTGCTATCGGTAATAACAATCGTATCCTTATATTCGGAATTCTTGTTGGTCGGAGTATAACTTACTTCGAAAGCATCGTCTCCGAAATCGCCGCATCCGTCACCCAAAGTAGAAGAACTTAACGTCAAAAGGCCCTGCTTTGTAGTCACAGACATTTTGTCAATATTGGAGTGACTGACAGTAATTGTCTGCTGCCAAATAGAATTCGCTTCTACATTCAGATCTACGGATTCCACATCAGCACTCATAAACTTCTTCATGCTCACCAGAATACCGGAAATTGTATGATCTACTGCCGTCTCACCGGTACGGAAACGAATCTTAGTAGCACTTGCATCAATACTTACATTACCGGATGCTGTCGCACTCGTGCCTACTACATGGTTATATACCTCATACCAATCCCACAAATCATTAATGCAGGCATATTGCTCTACGATCAACGATGCATAACTCGGAGCTGTGCCCCATTGTCCGGACTTCGTTCCGTGATATGCAGAGAAAGTCAAGGTCTCCGGTACACCGGATAAGGTATATTCCTGCGTCAGATGAGAACTACTCAAAGTCAGCGAATTAACGTTCAACGCCTTACCATTACATTGAGATGCCGGATTGCGTACATATACAGAAGCCGTCAGCGATATCGGCAGATACGTTTGTCCTCCAATCTCACCGCCTGCTTGAGTAGCAGTAATAGTGGTCTCACCTTCACCTACAACCGTCAACGTATTACCACTCACGCTTACTACATCCGAGTTGCCCGACGTATAAGTAATCTGACCATTACTGGAAGCTGTCGCATTTAGTTCCACAGTTCCGCTGGTCGTTAATAAACTCATCAGATCTTGATCCCAAGTTATGGATTGCTTTAGCAAATTGGTCACTTGAAATTCTACCGTATCTGATATGGCAGCATATTCGTTATCTCCTGCCTGATGTGCCGCAATTTTTACCCTTCCGACAGCTTTTGCTAACAATGCTGTATCTGCAACGACCTCAATTAAGTTACTATTAGCAGAAGTATAAGTTACACGAGCACCTCTTGCTACCGTAGCTACTGCTGCAATACTTGCATCAGGATACTGCTCACCTACGTTCATCGCATATCCTGTTGAAACCAATGCACTATTCCATGTAATAGTCTGCGGACGTTTAGTCGTCTCGGCCGTTACGTGAATCGTCTTATCAAAGTTCGCATTGCCATTACTGAGGGTAATATCTGCTTCTTGCGGTCCCACTGCCGAACCGTGCGTATAATAAATGGTCAACGTCTGAGAACCATAATCCTCATAGCCGCCGAATGAAGTAGGACTAACCGTAAAGCGAGGATTACTACTTGTAACCGCCAACGGTGCAACATTACACCAGTTGACCAATGTCGTCTTACTTACCTCACCGGAATTGATAACAGCAGTTCCTAAATCAATATTTGCCGGATCCGGATCTTGCACGTACTTCAACTCCGTTACATGGATGTCCTTGTAGTACGCTGCATAATTGGCATGTAAGTGGAAACGCAGATAACGAGTTGTCTTCTTTAACTGCTGATCTCCGGAAGATCGTTGATACGCCTGAGGATCTGTATCTTGCCAACTTAATGCAGTCCAATCGCTGCCGTTAGCACTCTCCTCTACATACAAGTAATAACGCTGATTTGGGTCAACACTACCGCCCGGGCCTACGGCTGACGTTTTAAAAGTCTCGCTATAGTAAACATATGTATACTTGAACGACAATTTATCCGGAACACCGGTAAAATGAATGGTTACATACTTATCATCCCAATTGGTTGCCGTACCCATGCCTTTATCTGTATTTCCTACATAGACACCATTCGAGTTATTCCAGCCATAAGTGCCACTACCACCTGTCTTTATTGCATCATATACATCGCTGCTATTGATAGTAATGGGTAAGTGAGACAAGTCTTCCGTCACTTTAATCGAAAAATCTACGTACGTACTTTGATACGTATTGGTTTGCGGCAAAGTTGCACGGAAGACTGCAGTACCTATTTCGCTTGCTGTAATTTCACCATTCGCGTAGGCTGCATAACTTCCTCCACTTACATTGGTTACAACCACATTAGCATCCGAAACCTTATCATAAGTAATTTCTGCCTTACGTCCCTGAACAACCGATTTACTGGTACGTTCTTCTCCATCTATATAAAGCGTCAAAGTTGGAGTTTTACGAATCACCTCCAACGATAACTGTTCTTGCTTGTACTTTATATCTCCAACTGCCTGTTGCGTAACAGTGATAGTAACCGTACCTAAATTCAGCGCCGTTAACTCACCATTCTGAGCGTTATAGGCAACAATGCCAGCCGGAGAAATATTGATCGATGGATTGTTAACATTCGTCAGCGTTAAAATGGCTTTCTGATCCAACTCCACTTGCGATTTATCAAGCACAAACTGTGGTGTCAGTTTCTCTGCCCAATGAGCAGTCAACGTCACATTTGCAGTCGGAGTATAAGACTCACCGCCTTTACCTACATACGTATCTCCATTATACCATCCGTCAAACAAAAATCCATCTTTCGTCGGAGTTGGTAATGTCACCGAAACAGCATTCCATACAGCATACAAATTAATAGTCTCACCATGTTCCGGAATAGGAGTAGGAGTTTTCAACTGCTGTCCGGGAGTAAATACGACATCTCCATTAGCACTCTTTGCCCAACCCGCTAAGGTATATGTAGCAGTTGCGCTTGCCGTACTGCAAGTTCCGCCGTTCGCCTGATAAGTTATCGTATATGCACGTGTAAAACCATTTGCCTTAATATTCTGAGCCGTACCATATACAAAACTCTGATTGGTCATACTTCCGCTCGTATTACCATTTCCATTGAAGGTAAGTGTATATGAATTACCCACAAAAGTAGCAGTAACTGTTTTTTCTGCAGTAAAATTAGATCCTGTAAATGTAACCGTATAATAACCACTATTACTCCATGTACAATCACTAACACCCGAACAATAATATCCAGTATTGGGGTTTACCCAAATATAATAGGTATCGTCAACCCAAGTGCTAAAACCTCCATGACTCTGATTTTTAGTTACTGTCGAAGAAGACCAATCATCCGCTGGTGGCGTATTAGTAGTATTAACCTTTATTTTACCACTCCCGTTAACCTGAACATACAATTTTGTTTTAGAAGCACCCCACGCATTGAGTCCGCCTAAAATAAGGGCAAATACGAGGCAAAGTGCTGGGAGATAGCTATTAATCCTAGACAATACAAATAGGTGGCGTGTACCCTCAGCGGTACATATAGCTTCCCGAATCGGCATGCCGTACCCCGTAACCGCTCGAAAAATCCGCATGAGACTTTTGAGACTTTTGAGATTTTTGAGATTTTTGTAAAAGTTTCTCATATCTTTTATACCTTTAATAATCGACTTTAGTTTCTTTTTTGCTAAGTGGATTTTACAAAATGTCCAATTTTTAATATTTAATGAACATTTATTGCGTTTATCAATCCAAAAATGTGTGCAAAATTAATACAATTCTTTGAATTGTGCAAATTTTATCGCGTATATACGCGCGAATAATAATAAGGTGTAGTCGAATATTAAAAATAGAATATGAAATATGTTGCACAACATAAATTATGCAACATTTTTCGGGTTTAGGTGATATTTAAGGAAAAATAGATAAGTTATTGAAGCCTTTTACGTCTCAATAATGCCGGCTTCCTTCCATGAGTCGACTGTTGTTTGCACATCCGTCATGGCTTGTTCCGGAGCGACATCGTACTCATCACAGAGAGCCTTGCTGAGATCCGAGACAGTAAAGACTCCGTGTGAAGCAGAGGCCTCTTCGGCCGCTTTCCAAAGGAAAGCAGCAGTTTCGTTGAGGGTAATCATCTTGTTGAAATTGATGAGCGCCATCGACTCGCCAACGAGGATGTATTCATTACCTAATTTACGCAGTTTAAATCCTTCAATTGTTTTCATAAAACCAGATCAATATTGTGTGTCTATAAATTTTCAAAAGCCATTTACGTAGCGGTTTAAGTACATACCATGACCTGCCATTTGTCAGGGGTTTACATCGTCCGGACGGAGACTCAACTCGTGTAACAAGACCAATAATATCTCCAGGTAAACAAGCCTCCTCGCCGAAGAGATTTCCGTCGCCTTGGAGAATGAGCGTTTCGTCCTCAATACGGACGAGTCGATGGAGAACGTAGGTGGTATTTCCGCAGAGGGTGCGCGTGGAAGCGAGGAGAATGTCTCCGCGCCGCGGAGCACGTTTGAGCGGTGCCAGAATGACAGAGTCACGATCGCCTTCGATGAAAGGACGCATAGAGACGCCGGAGGGGGTAAACCGCACCTCTTTGCCTTCGGCAAGCAATCGTGCAAGTTCCGGGATTAATATGTCATTCGCTACTTTCATTCGGGCGTATAAATAAAGCAGTTACAATCGCTACTACTCGTTGTATAGACTATTCGAGTAATGGAGATTTCCCACTTCGAATCGTTATAAATCTTCACGTAATAATTACCGGGTGCAGGAGGAGTTACTTCAATACTTCCAGTTCCATAAACAACCGTAGGCGTTACAGACGCCCAATTTAAGCTATCTGTCGATAAATACACAAAAAGTTTAGATGACAAATTGTTTGTATTACCCGTTTCTACACTATGACTAATCGTTATACCATTTAAGCGACTAAATGCCGGAGAAACCGTCACGTACCCGTATTTAGAAAAAAGGTTTAGCGTAATAACAGCGCCTGTTCCATCCTTATGATTAACATCATAACCGAATGCTGTTTTCGCTCCACTTAATGTATAAACAATGCCGTCATTCGTAGAGCGAGTTGTTGAGCCATCATTTACCAATGTTCCAGCAAGAGATTTAGAATGGAAATTATGCGTAATTGTTTCTGCGTTGGAGGTGGCGCAGAAGAACAGGAAGCAGAGTGCGAGGCTATGTTTTAGGGTTTGCAGCATTCAGTAGATTGTCAAAACCGAGTGCAAAGGTACAATAAAAAAATGACATATGCAAATATAAAAATTTTAACAAAAACTGTATATATACTATGTATATATACACATAAAGCACGTTTTTGTCAAAAAATTGGTTTCATCCTTGGGCGATCTTTGGGTGATCTTTGGGTGATCTCTGGGTAAGCCTAGGTAATTGATAGGTAAATGGCAGGAAATTGGTCCCTTTTTGCCATAGAAACAAACCAGCCTGCGGTTAGGCAAGAGGGGTTGAGCGACGAACCGAGATGTTACACATATCACAAGAAAGAGTAATAGGAGATGATGAAAAGAGGGCGGGAAATGTGGAATAATTAACGGAAATAGTACAAAAATTGCGATATATTTGCGTATGTGCACAAAAAGCAGTATTTTTGTAATCGGTTTTGGCGTGAACACAAACAAAACAACCCAATAATTCATTTAACTAAAAACACAAAGACATGAAAAAGATTTTCACATTTGCAGCTGCTTTGCTGGCCAGCGTGGTCATGATGGCACAAACAACCGTTTTTGAGTGGGGCGACATGACACAATCATCGCTTCCAAATCCTACGGTAGGAACATTAGAAAGCGTAAACCTTGATGGTTATGCTGAAGTTAAAATCAACACTAATACTACAAAAGTAAAGGGACTGAAATGTGGTAGCTCGATGTTGAACAGCGGAGCGATAGCAAAGTACTATAAGATCAAACCTGCAACGGGTGGTTTTGAAGCAGGTGATACCATCATCTACACGCATGTTTACAACAATTCTTCGGAGAAGACTACGACCATTTCCATAGCCACTATCTCGGATAATACCATTCGCTACACAGGTCACCAAACGCTCAATTCCCGCAATGTAGACGGTTGGACGACAGATACTTGTGTACTGGCAGTTGACGCCGACTCATTGGCTCTTGGTCGCGAAGGAAGCACAAGTACATTTATTCTCTCTATCAAGGTTATTCGCCCAGCAGATGACGGTGTTGCTGCACTGAAAGTATCCCCTGAAAGCATCGAGCTGCACGCAACGGCATCGAATACGAATCCGAGTGCGAAGGTAACGTTCAGCGGAAAGAACCTGGCTGCCGGCAATTATGCGCTGAGTGTGCCGGACTTAGCAGGTCTGACGGTTAGCCCGGCGAGCGTAACAGTAGGCGAAGACGGCAAACTGAATGCAGAGGTGACGATCAGCTATACAAGCACAGTAGAAGTGGCCGCAGCAAGCACATCGGTAGATTTGACGATTGGTGCGCTGACAAAAGTAGTGGTCGTAAATTACTCGGCTACATTGGAGAAGAAATACATGAAGTCGATCAATATCGAGCAATTCGTATTGGACAACGGCACGAAGGCTGACATCAAGGCTGCTTTTGATGCCATTAATATCGAGTATCAGAATATCGATGTGCTGGATACGCTGAATGATTTGGACAAAAAGGACAATCGCAACTATGCGTTCCTGGGTCTGAAGATGAAGAAGGCGGACGCCAAGTTGGCGGGTTGGCTCAAGGCAGGACAGACCATCAAGGTTCGTTTCGGTAACGTAGGTGCAAACTTCAAGGTTAGTGCAATGGGTATGGATTCGACCTGCACGGCCGCTAACTTCGCCAACACGACGACGGAGAGCAACAAGGTACTGGAGTTCACGGCTCCGATAGATATGTATCTGGAGATTGTATGCAACAGTACCAGCACGCTGGTTATCAAGCAAATCATGATCAACCAAGAGATCGCTCCGGTTGTATTGCCAGCTCCGAGCGCCTATCTGATCACGATAGTAACCGATGAGAACGGAAAAGTAACAGCTACGTGGGAAAACAAGAAATACCGCACTCCGGTAGGCGCGTTGGTAACGCTGAACATCACCTCCAATGAAGGCTATGCGTTGCATAACATCACCGTGAACGGTGAGGCGTTAGTACAGAGTGCTCCAGGTGCTCCAATCACCTTTACTATGCCGGCAGAGGACGTAACGGTAGTGGCTGATTTCGGTTCTATTGAAACGAGTGTGGAGAATATCGAGATTACAGGCAAGGCAGTAAAGCGCATTGAGAACGGTCAGATGATCATTATCAAGAACGGCGTTAAGTACGATGCACTTGGCCAAATCGTAAAATGAATTTTACGAAAATAGCAGAAAAATCTCGCGTACGCTTGCGTATGTGAGATTTTTTTTGTACCTTTGCCGCCGATTTAATTTGGAGAAGTATGCGGATATTTCAACACATAGGCGAATACACGCTGTTGATGGGAAGGGTTTTAAGGCTTCCGGACAGGCAGCGGATGTTCTGGCGGCAGTACAGCAGGGAGTTGGAGAAGCAGGGTTTGCAGTCGTTGCCGATCGTACTGCTGATTTCGGTTTTTATCGGTGCAATTCTGACGATCCAGGCGAAGACGAACACGGAAAATCCGCTGTTGCCAACGTATATCACGGGTCTGCTGACGCGTGACACATTGCTGCTGGAATTCTCGAGCACGATTTTGTGTTTGATATTGGCGGGAAAAGTGGGCAGTAATATTGCATCGGAGATTGGTACGATGCGTATCACGGAGCAGATCGACGCGATGGAGATCATGGGAGTGAACAGCGCCAATTACCTCATTCTGCCGAAGATTCTGGCGTTTATGAGCATGATGCCGTTTTTGTTTATTATCTCGACAGCTGCAGGCCTGATTGGCGGGTACGGCGTAGGTGCGTTCACGGATATTATCACGATACATGATTATCTGGTGGGGGTGCAGTACGCGTTTAATCCGTATTTCATCACGTACGCGATCATCAAGGCGCTTGTGTTTGCGTTCGTGATCACGAGTTTGAGTAGTTACTACGGCTATTACGCGAAAGGCGGTGCGCTGGATGTAGGAAAAGCAAGTACGAATGCCGTGGTTAACTCCAACATAATGATCCTATTTTTGGACTTAATACTGAGTAAATTGTTGTTATGATCGAAGTCAAAGATATAGTAAAGAGTTTTGACGGGAATGTGGTGCTGGACCATGTGAGTACCACGCTGAAGGACGGTGAGGTAAACATGATCATCGGTCAATCGGGTTCGGGTAAGACGGTGCTAATGAAGAGTCTGATAGGTCTGCACACGTTGGACAGCGGGCAGATCTTGTACGACGGACGGGACTTGGCGGAGATGCGGAGTAAGGATATACGACTGCTGCACCGCGAGGTAGGAATGCTGTTTCAGGGAAGTGCGCTTTTCGACAGCATGAGCGTGATGGAAAACGTGCTGTTTCCGATGGAGATGTTCAGTAAGAAGAGTAAGGAGGAAATGCAGGCGCGTGCGGAGTTTTGTTTAAGGCGTGTGGAGATGCCTGAGCGGGTTTGGAACCTGATGCCAAGTGAGATTAGTGGTGGTCAACAGAAACGTGTGGCGATTGCACGTGCGATAGTATTGGAGCCGAAGTATTTGTTCTGCGACGAGCCGAACTCGGGTCTGGATCCGAAGACAAGCCTGGTGATCGATGCACTGATACAAGATATAACACGGGAGTATAATATCTGCACGATTGTCAACAGTCACGACATGAACTCGATCATGGAGATCGGCGATAATATCGTGTTCCTGAAAGGCGGGAAGCTCGAATGGCAAGGAAGTCGGCACGAGATCATGAATAGCGATAATGAGGCGCTGAATGACTTCGTATTCGCAAGTGAGTTATTTAAAAAGATAAAAAAAGCTCAGTATGCTACTCATCAAAACCATCCTGCCCCGGATTGCGGCTCCGCGTCCCCAACACGCTCCGCACGCTTTTGATTGAGTACATACTTCGCTTGATAGAGATGCCCCCTCAGAGTACATACTTCGCAGAAATATATTATGAAAAAGATACTTGTAATAGCAGCGATTTGCGCATTATGCGTGAGCGCGAGTGCGCAAGGGCCTCAGCGTGTGCCGGCGTATAGAGGGTTAATAGAACGTGTGCAGCCGAACGGAGATACAATACATGTGTATCTGCGCGGCGATGAGTGGAATCATTTCACGATGACCGAAGACGGATGGCAAGTGATGGAGGATGATAAGGGATGGTTGAAGTACGCCAAGAAGAACCGCAAAGGCGAGGTAGTGAGGAGTTGGCGGAAGGCTCATGACGCGGCGAAGCGGAAGAAATGTGAAATTAAATGGATTAACAAATATGGAGTGAAGAGAGGTTAGAGGTTAAAGGTTAGAATTATGAAAAAGATAGCAAGTATATTGATTTTAGCAGCCGCAAGTATGGCTGTGATGGCAGTTCCGGCGAGAAGGGACGGGTTTGTTCGTATTGGAGCCGATGGAACAGAGAAGATGGTTTGGCAGCATGGTAATGAAGATTTTCATTACATGACGGACGCTGAGGGTAACTGGTTGGACGAAGAGACGCTGGTTCCGCTGACGGAAGCGCAGAAAAGTGAGCGGTTACAGATGAAAGAGCGGGCTATAAGAAGGGCTGCTCAGCAACAGATGACTGCTATTCCACTCAATGTTGCTCCACGCGGGTTGATCATCTTGGTAAACTTTCAAAATATGGCTTTCGTGACGCCGTACGACACGATGAACAACATGATGAACGGTACGAACTTCACGCGTCATTTCGACTACAGTTACGACTATAGCGGCAGACAATACGAAGGAACGGTGAACTCGAGCGGAAGTGCGCGTCAGTACTTTATTGACCAGAGTTACGGTCAGTACCAGCCTGTTTTTGATGTAGTCGGTCCTTATACGGTGAGCCAGAACTACGAGTATTACGGCAAGAACACCAGCAGCGGAGGAATTTCAAGCGCTGTGGGTACAATGATCAAAGAGGCGTGTCAATTGGCAGATCAGAACGGTACGGATTTCACGCTGTACGACAACAATAACGACGGGAAGGTGGACTTTGTATATGTCATCTATGCCGGTGAAGGAGAGGCCGACGGTGGAGGTGCAAATACCATCTGGCCACACGCTTACAGTTTATCCGGTTGGGGCATCTCCTGCATAGTGGATGGTAAGACGGTTACCAACTATGCTTGTTCGAATGAGATGAATCACTATGCCGGTGTGTATTCCGGAATCGGTACGTTTGTACACGAGTTCAGTCACGTGATTGGTTTGCCGGATCTCTATGCGACGAACGACGCTAACCATAAGACCTGTGGTCAATGGGACATCTTGGACTACGGACCTTATAACAACGAAGGCAACACGCCTCCGGGATACACGGCATATGAGCGTTTCTTTTGTGGATGGCTGACACCGAGAGTGCTAAGCCAGGCTGAGAACACAACGCTGCAGACAATTGACAACCAAGAAGCGCTGTTATTGTGCTCGGGCGACACGCATAATTTGGTCGGCAACGATCCGAATCCGACCACGTTCTACCTACTGGAAGCACGCACACAGACCGGTTGGGATGAGTTTATCCCAGGCGAAGGAATGATGATCACAAAGATCACATACAACTACAACACGTGGTATATGAACGAAGTAAACAACAGCGCCAACTCAATGGGAGTGGATATTCTGGAGGCGGATGGCAAGGCACCGAGTTATGTCAAGGGTCTGGACAACGGCTATAAAGGTAAGCCGACGGATTTATTCCCTGCCGGAGCGACAGAGTGGACGGCTTTTGCCAATCACGAAATAACGGAGATCACAAAGGACGCGGACGGTACGATTCACTTTAAGTATCGCGGTGGTTCGACAACGGAGATAGAGAATATTCAGAATTCAGAAACCAGCGTTCAGAAGATATTAAAAGACGGACGCGTATATATTTTGCGCGGAGGTAAAACATATGATATTTTAGGTCATGAAAATCATCAGTTATAATTTGAACGGCATCCGTTCGGCCATCAGCAAGGGTTTGTTAGAGTGGTTGAAGACGGAAGATCCGGATGTCTTCTGCATTCAGGAGAGTAAGGCGCAACCGGAGCAGATCGATGTGCTCGCGATGCAGGAGTTGGGGTATAGAAGTTATATCCACTCAGCTGAAAAGAAAGGCTATTCGGGTGTGTGTATCTTCACTAAGCAAGAGCCGGATAAGGTGGTTGTCGGCATGGGTAATCCAAAGTACGACCGCGAGGGACGTGTGCTACGCGTGGATTTCTTAGCCAAAGGGCACGATTCTTCCGGCGACTTGACGATTATTGACGCATATATACCGAGCGGTACGACGGGAGACATCCGACAGGAGTTTAAGATGGAGTTTCTGGAGGACTTCTTGGTGTGGATCAAGGAGTTACGCAAAGAGCGTCCGAATATGGTGATTTGCGGCGATTATAATATCTGCCACAAACCGATTGACATCAATCACCCGGAGCGACAGATCGGTGTGTCGGGATTCTTACCGGAAGAGCGCGAATGGATGGATCGTTGGGAAGCAAGCGGGTTAGTGGACAGTTTCCGTGTGTTCGACCAGAGTGCAGAGCGCTATAGTTGGTGGAGTTGGAGAGCCGGAGCACGGGCTCGTAACGTAGGTTGGCGTATTGACTATCTGTGGGTAACAGAGAGTTTGCGCGGACGATTGAAGGACGGAAAGATCTTGACCGAGGCGGTACATAGCGATCACTGCCCGGTGATGGTGGAGATTGAAAATTGAAGATTGAAGATTGAAGATTGAAGATTGGAGATTTATGGATAAACTGAGAACAGAACATTTGGTAAAGAAATACGGCAAGCGAACCGTAGTAAACGATGTATCTATCGAGCTGGAGCAAGGTGAGATAGTGGGTTTGCTTGGTCCGAACGGAGCCGGTAAGACGACGACGTTTTACATGACGACGGGTCTAGTGGCCGCCAATAACGGTAAGATCTTCTTGAATGATCAGAACATTACCTCCTATCCTATGTACAAACGTGCGAAGATGGGTATCGGTTATTTGCCGCAAGAGGCGAGTGTGTTCCGCAAGATGACCGTGGAAGACAACATCCGGTCGGTGCTGGAGTTGACAGATTTCAGTAAGGAATATCAGGAGGAGAAGTTAGAGAGCCTGATCAAGGAATTCAACTTGGCGCATGTACGGACGAACTTAGGCGACCGTTTGAGTGGAGGCGAGAGAAGGCGTACGGAGATTGCACGTTGTTTGGCGATAGAGCCGAAGTTCGTGATGTTAGACGAGCCGTTCGCGGGAGTCGATCCGATTGCCGTGCAGGAGATCCAGGACGTCGTTTGGCGGCTAAAGGACAAGAATATCGGTATTCTGATTACGGACCACAACGTGGACGAGACGCTGATGATCACGGACCGTGCGTACTTGTTGTTCGAGGGAAAGATATTATTCCACGGCACGCCGGAAGAGTTGGCGGCTAACCCGATCGTAAGGCAAAATTATCTGGGTAGGGATTTTGAGTTGAAAAAGAAAACGAAAGTGGAAGGTTGAATGTGTAATGTGTAAAGTGTAATGTGTAAAGAGTTAAAACAAATTTGGAAGCACCCGCTGGCGGTAGTGGTATGTAACATCGCGCTGGTGATGGTGATATACACGATCTCACGTATCTTCTGTTATTACATGGATCGCGTGATTTTCCCGAATATCGACACGCCTCATTTGATTGAGATTTTGCTCGGTGGTATGCGTTTTGACCTGACAGCGATCTTGTATATGAGTTCGCTGTATATCATCGGCGCGTTACTGCCGTTGCCGGCTAAATGGCGCGAGAATACGATCTATCAGAAAGTGTTGTTATGGTTGTTTTGGATTCCGAACGCGATCGGAATTATTTTCAATAATGCCGACAGCGTGTATATCCGATTTGTGGACCGACGAACGACCTGCGCCTTCTTTACGGAGGTGTCGAATGACGACAATATGGGAACGGTTATTGCGAACGGTGTGATGGAATATTGGTACGCCGTAGTGTTCCTGCTGTTGCTGCTGACGGCGTTCTTCTGGTTGACGCGTAAGAATTGGAGTCTGCCGCGGATAAAACCGACTATTTATTATCCGTTGGAGGTGGTGCTGTTTGTAGTGAGTATCTATTTCTGTGTGATTGGTATTCGCGGTGGTTTCGGTCGTTACACACGTCCGATCACGTTGAGCAACGCGCTGCAATACACGAATGCTCCTCGCGAGAGTGCGTTGGTGCTCAACACGCCATTCTCACTAATGAAGACAATTGAGAATACCACGTACGTGGAACGCAATTATTTTCCTGCAGAGGAGTTGGAAAGCCACATGAGTCCTATTCATGAGGCAGAAAGCGGAAAGGTGCGCACGGATAATGTAGTGGTTATTATATGGGAGTCGTGCAGCAAGGAATACGTGGGTTTTTACAATCATGACATCGAGGGTTATACGGGTTATACGCCGTTCCTCGACTCGCTGCTGACACAATGCGTGACGTTTGACTATTCATATGCGTCGGGTCGTAAGAGTGTGGATGCGATGCCATCGGCGCTGTCGTCCATACCGATGCTGATCGAGCCGTACACACTGAGTCCGTACTCAACGAACGAGGTGTCGTCTATTGCGGAGCGGTTAAGTAAGAAAGGATATACAACGGCCTTCTTCCACGGAGCACCGAATGGCAGTATGGGTTTCCAGGCCTATGCGCGGAGTGCAGGGTTTGATGCGTATTACGGTATGACGGAGTTCAATAACGATGCAGAGTATGACGGTACGTGGGCTATATGGGACGAGCCGTTCCTGCAGTACTACGCGAACACGATGAACACGATGCAAGAGCCGTTCATGACGGCGGTGTTCACAGCTTCCAGTCACCATCCGTTTAAAGTTCCGGCACAATACAAAGACAGTTTTCCGAAAGGACCGTTGCCTATACACGAGCCGCTGGGCTATGCCGATCACGCGCTGAGGAAGTTCTTTGAGAACGTGAGCCAGCAGCCGTGGTTTGAGCACACGTTGTTCGTCATTCTGGCGGATCACACGAATGAGTTGATTTTGCCGGAGTACACGAACTCGCGCGGGTTGTATGAGATTCCGATTGCTTTCTACCACCCTCAGTTGACGCCGGAGAAGCGTGCGCAGGTGGTTAGTCAGACGGATATCATGCCGTCCGTGATGGCGTGGTTAGGTTATGATGAACCGTATTTCGCCTTTGGCGAGAACGTGCTCACTCAGCCAAAGAAACATCCGTACGCAGTATGTTACAATGCACCGGTATATCAGATTTTCTCGGATAGTCTATTAGTTCAGTTTGATGGCGAGAACGTGACGGGAGTGTATGACTACCGCAATGACCGGTACGTGCGCCATAACCTAAAGGACAGCATCGAGCCAGAGCGTATTGAACCGATGACGGACTACCTGAAGGCATTCATTCAGCAGTATATCCACCGAATGGTTAATAATGAGTTAACAGTTGAGAAATAAGATTCTGTTCATAGGGTTGTGCGTATTACTGGTTGCCTGTAACGCAGACAAGCCGGAGATGGAAGTAACGCTGCACGAATGTGCTCCAATGCCTTTGCCGCGAGCAAGTGCCACTTGTTTTGTGGTGGGCAATGAGGCTTATGTATTTGGCGGACGCGATAAGCAAGATAACTTGCGCCATGATCTTTGGAAATATGATACAGCGACAGACACGTGGGACAGTATCGGCGAAGCGCCTATGATCGATAGGGTTAATCCGACGTCGTGTGTGAAAGACGGGAAAGTGTATGTAGGTTTGGGTTTCAACGGCAAGCATGGCAAGGATAGTTCGTATCTAAAAGATTGGTGGGAATATACGCCAGCCACGAACGCGTGGAAGAAACTCGCCGACTATCCGAATCACTACACAGACGATGCGACGTCTTTTGTCGGAGAGGATGCATTGTACGTGGGATACGGTTTCTGCTGGAACTATAGACGCGATATGTTCCGTTACGACATAGCAAAAGATCGATGGGATAGTATCGATGTAGAAGTGGGCATGCACGAGTATCCGTTGCGTTCTTTCGGAGGAACGGGTTGCACATGTAATGGTCGACATTTTATGGGAACGGGTTTCTACCGGTTCAGTTTAGATTGGTGGGCAGAGTTCGATGGCACACATTGGCACGAACGTACACCAGTTCCGGGTAAGACACGTACTTTGGCGGCTTCTGCGGCAACGGATGGTTTTGTTTATGTAAGCGGAGGAGTGCATTATGGAAGCGTGACAACGACAGGAGAGGTATTAAAAGATATCCATCGGTACAACCCGCAAAAGGATGAATGGACCTATGTGGCGGTTTTGAAAGAAGGGCTGATGAATCATGTAAGCTTTACTGTCGGCAAGCGGGTGTATGTGGGGTTAGGTGAGAATCAGGACGAACAGATTAACGATAAGCTTTATTATTTTGAGGAATAAACTGCTCGTCATAGTGATATTGCTCAGTGCGGTTGTGAACGCGCGTGAACTGAGTTGGAATTGGTGGCCGACAGGTATCCGAGACAGCGTGTCTGCGGGAGATGACACCTTACGTTGGATGGCTGGTGTGAGTGCGGTCGCTTCAAGTGGTAAGTATGCACCATTCTGGTTGGTTAGTAATACCCAGGGGGATGTGAGCAGCAGTCCGTTTAGCGGTAACTTAACGGCAGGTATTTATAAAGAGGCAAAGCATGATGAACGCTGGTGGGATTATGATTTCGGTGTACAATTGACCGGTCGGGCGGAATATCCGAAGACAGGAATTGGATATTTCAACCAATTGTACGCACATGTGCGATTGTATATTTTCGATATCACGGCAGGTATCAAGCCGATGATTTACGAGACGCAGGATACGCTGCTGAGTATGGGAAGTTTGATGTTTTCCGGCAATAGTCATCCGCTACCTCATATCACGGTGGGCATAGATCGGTATGTATCCTTTCCCGGCTTATTCGGATACTTGGAAATCAAAGGCGGTCTGACACACGCATGGTTAGCAGATAATGTATTTGTTCGCGGCGCCTTCGTGCACCATAAATTTGCAGCGCTGCGCATAGGTGGTCAATTGCCGGTAAATATCAGTTATGAGTTTCACCATGCGGCCCAATGGGGCGGATACAGTCCCGTCTATGGCGACCTGGGCAATGACTGGACCGCTTTCGCCAATGTATTCCTGGCGCGGGCCGGCGGCACGATGCGTAACGACCAGCAGAATGCACAAGGCAATCACGTAGGCAGCCAGCAGTTAATGCTCACTGGTAAATGGCAAGGCTGGGAAGTGAGTGCGTACTGGCAGAATTTCTTTGAAGACAACTTCGCCCTCATCGGCAACGGACAGAACCTGACGGACGGTCTATGGGGTATCTGCATGAAACAGACGCGCTGGCCGTTCATCCAAGGCGTGACGTATGAGTTTTTGAACACTACGGACCAGAGCGGACCGTGGCACGACCGGGACGGTTTGTGCTTTGCGGGCAATGACAGCTATTATCAGAACAGCGTATATCAGAACGGCTGGAATTATTTCTATCGCTCGCTGGGTACTCCGTTTATCACCTCACCGCTGTATAACGAGGATGGAACCGTTCATACACTCAACAGCCGCGTACGCGTGCATCATTGGGGTGTGCGAGGAGACATCTACGGATTTAAGTATCGCATTAAGGCGTCTTATGCTCGTAACTATGGGAATGACAACAAGAACCGCGAGGTCTTGAGCAAGAATACGGCGGTATTGCTGGAAGTAACTAAGCATGTGGAGCAGGCATGGGGACTTGATTTCGGGTTGAAATTAGCGGGCGATTTCGGAACGCAGTTCGGGAATACGTTCGGCGCACAGATAACGATATGCAAAAAAGGAATAATTTGTAAATGGTAGAGCCTTTTATAATAATGCCGGTAAAGGACTCGCTGGAGACAGCGGAACAGGCTATTCGTGCGATTGTGGCGAGTGGTCACACTTTGACCGTATATGACGACAACTCGACGGATGAGAACGCTGCTCGGCTGGATTCGCTGCGGGATGAATTGGGTATTCAAGTAGTGCATATTTGCGAAGTACTTGATCACCCTTCGCCAAACTACCGCTGGGTGCTGAATGAAGCACAACATGCAGCTATTGAAAAGAGCCAAGACCTCGTCATCATTGAGAGCGATGTGATTGTAAAGGCAGACACTATCAGCCGTCTTCAACAAGCCGTTTCCAAGGATGTAGGTATGGTAGCAGCGGTAACGGTGAATGAGGAAGGAAAGGTCAATTTCCCGTACGAGTACGCACAGAAGATAAAGACGGATGGGGTGTGTAAGAAACGTTTCTCGTTTTGCTGCACATTATTGACGAAGGCTTTTTTGAAGGCGTATAGTTTTGAGCAATTAGACCCCACCAAGAATTGGTACGACGTGCATATCAGCCATATGTCGGTGAAGATGGGCTTTGAGAATGTGTTGCAAGTAAGCAATCCGGTATTGCACAAGCCGCATAGCAGTAGGCCTTGGAAACAACTGAAATATACGAATCCGCTGCTCTATTATTGGCGCAAGTTGACGCAGCGCCGCGATAAGATATGAAACCATTGGTATCTGTCATAGTGCCCTTGTACAATGCGTCCGACTATATTGTTGAGGCGCTGGATAGTATTGTTGCCTCAACCTATCGGCCGCTGGAGATCATCGTGATGAACGATGGTTCAAAAGACAATAGCCTCAGCGTAGCACAAGCCTATGCGCAGAAGCATCCGGAAGTGAAGGTGCTGACTCAGACGAACGCAGGAGCCTCCGCTGCACGCAATAACGCCATCCGTGAGAGTAAAGGCAAGTATATTCTGCCCGTCGATGCTGATAACCGCATTCATTCACTATATATTGAAGAGGCAGTGAACGTGTTGGAAGCACGACCAGAGGTACGGGTAGTGAGTTGTCGTGCGGAGTTCTTCGGAGACCGAACAGGCGAATGGGTTACTCCTCCGTTCAGTCATGCCTTGTTGGCGCGGAAGAATATGATTGACACGTGCGCAATGTATCGCCGCTTGGATTTTGACCGCACCTTAGGTTATAACGAGCACTGCGCGGCCCGAGAAGATTGGGACTTATGGTTATCGCTGTTTGAGATAGGCGGCGAGTTCGTTCGATTGCCTGAGATACGACTTTTTTATCGCGTACGCGAAGGATCGAAACGTATTCAGGATCGGGCGTTGAAGCATAAACTGATTGAACAGATTAACCAGCGACATCCAGCATATATGGAGAAATACCTCGGTGGTCCGTTACATTATCATCGCAGTTGGAGTCGGTTCCTCAATTTTTTCCGTAGCGTGAAGCAAGTGGGTGAGTTTAACCGTTGGCAGGAGGGAGAAGTGATTTTTGAGCGGCGGAATACCTTGCGACAGACAGAGGGTGCGGTGGCCAAACAATTTGCAACACCGGGCTTCTGGAAAGGGCTCTGGTACGGGGTATTCGGCAAGAGCAAGGCACGTCGCAGTTATGAATACGCGCTACGTATGGACGGCTTAACGCCGAAGCCTATTGCTTATCGCGAAGTTCGGATATGCGGGATTTTGCGGGAGAGTTGGTACGCATGCGAAGCATCCAAATGCGCACACACGTTCAATGAGTTAATCGGTGCACCGGACTATCCGAACAGAAAAGCAATCCTGGAAGCTATCGGTCGGTTCACGGCAGAGTTGCATCAACGAGGCATCCTACATCGAGACTACTCGGGCGGAAACATCTTGTTTAATGAGGATGGCAGTCAAGTAGAGGTGATTGACCTTAACCGTATTCGATTCTGCAAGAGCCTCAGTCAGGAACAACGTTTGCGCAATTTTGAGCGGTTGAATATTGATAAAGAAGCGTTGACCCTCATGGCGTGCGCCTATGCGGAAGTTATGCACGAAGATGCGGTGCAAGATGCGGCGTTTATCATTGCGCATCGATGGTATAAACACGAACGACAAGGAATAACCAATCTATGAAACGATACCAAGACATCGTAGGCCACATTAATTATGCGCTTTTTTTAGCGTTAGTGGCATTGTTGCCGTTCCCGCAAATCTATCTGAGATATGCTTTTGTGTTATGGCTTGTGGTTTGGTTATTGGAAGGAAGATGGCTCAAGAAACCTAATTTACGATGCACCATTGACCATATACAATTTGTCCCCTTCCTACTCTTCGGTCTTTGGTTCGCATGGAAAGCCGTTTCGTATTTCTGGTCTCCGGACTCGGATGCCTGGAGTTGGCAAATGGAACGGTATATGGCGTTTGCGCTGCTGATGCCGATAGGCTTATGGGGTGTCAACGATCGGTATAACTGGCGACAGATAAGCAAGGTGTTAGCCATCAGTTGTGTAGTGGCTATACCGCTATACGTGATTTGGATGGCGGTGCTCTTTTATCATCCCGAGTTAGTACCTTATCTGGATCTAAAGGAGCCATGGACGCGGCATGCGGAATGGTGGGTGTTCCTATCGGATAACATCTCGCATTTCAAGCATCGTCTGTTCCTTTGCAGCGTGGAGATGATCGGCGCTGTAACTGCTATCATGGTGTGGAGAGAGAAGAAATGGGTATGGATGGTGATGGTACCTGTAATGCTGTCGTCTATCTTCCTCACCGGTTCACGGCAAGCCATCTTGACAGCAGCCGCGATGCTGGTAGTAGGTATTATCTGCGCAATCCCGCACAAGTACCGCCTACGGTATGGTATCGGCATCTTGTTGCTCGGTATGTTAGCCGGAGGAGGTTTACTCAAAATGCATCCGCGCATGCAGCAGTTCAACATGCACGCAATCACCGAGATGCGTGATGTAAGCTACGAACATGATGTGCGGTTTAATATCTACGGTTGCGCTCTCCAGCAGCCAAGCGACTATCTGGCGTACGGTTTAGGCGCGGGACAAAGTACGGCATACTTGATGGAGAAATACCAAGAGAAGGGGTTTGATTACTATATCCTCAAGCATTATCATGCCCATAACCAATATCTGGAAGAACTGATGGAAATCGGTATTCCGGGTTTGTTGCTCTTCCTTCTGGCCTGGTTATCCGTTCCGTTCTGCGCACGAAAAGAGAACCGCGTATTCGCGTTGCTTTTCTTCACGCTATTTGCCATGAACATGCTAACCGATTGTATGTTCGGTAAGTTCGACGGAATCGTTTTATGGGCGGTAGGATTCGTTCTTATCTTTCTCCAACCCTACGCGGAAGGTGAACAGCAAGCCGCGCGGAATGCAGAGACTCATTGACGTACGACTGTTCTTCATCGTTTCGTTGCCCAACTCCTGCGTCCAATGCGGATAAGTAGCATGCTTGTAGCCGTCAAAGGTATATTCGGTCAGCGCCGTTCCAAAATCATAGAGGTTATAACAGAGTACCTCCAGTGACATCGGGATATCACGTACCCACCATCTTCCGGTTACCTTCAGTTCGAGATTAAAGAATGCGTCTTCGCGTTTACCGAAGGCCTGATTAACCATGTTGATGCCTTTCGCATCCGCATGGACGATAGCTGTCTGGTTGTGACCGTTGATGGTCTGCGGCGTTGCGGTGAAGGTAGAGAACGGTTGACCGTCTTTGAACTTACCGTTGAAGCCTAACGAGAGGTACTTGATCGGATTATAGGTCACTTGCAGGCGCAGGATAAACGACTTGTCTTGGTCGAGCCGGCAGTTTCCCTGGTAAGGCAAACTGTTCTCGCTCAGGGCTATATAGGTATTGGGATTTGCCGAACTCTCTGACAATACACCGATATTATTATGCAGCGGACCGTTGCCTAATGTACTCAAACCGGCCATAAGGTAACTCTGCCAACTGAGCAGCACGAACCATTTGCGACCGGTGTACGTATATTTGACCATGTTCGACATATAATAAGGAGTACGCCCGCCTACGCGCGAGGACATCAAGTCAAGCGGTTGGGTGGTAACGGTGTAGTCCTTCTGCCCTTCGCGCATATAGTAATAGTCGCCCTGCTTGATTAAGTTAGCGTCCAGACCATTCGCAAAATCTGTGAACCACATATTGTAGTACTTACGAATCGAATTGAGGATGGCTATCTCGTGGCGACGACTTTTACCAAAGGTAAAACGTATCGGCAGATCGATCACGACGTAGGACGGTTGATGCATCCAGAGATTCGTTGCCGGCGTATGATAGGCGCCGCCGGTGGTACCTAACAAGGTATTGTCCGCATACCGCATTTCGCCGTTCATATAATCGGCACTGAGGTAACGCACTTCGTCCCACGTGTAGGACATGCGGTGATGACTAAGCGAGAGTCCGAACTTAAACCACCAGATCGGTTCATATTCCAAGGCCAGTTTGGCGAGGAAGTTCGGCGTAACTACCGACCGACCGTTGCCTAACAGGATGCCGTCGAGCGAGACACCAAGATGGGCATAGAGATTCAGCCCTTTCGCAGGTTGCCATTCGCCGATCGCCAAGGCTTCGTTCTCCAAGATGCCGGAGGTGAAAGCGGCGGAGTTCCAATAAGTCGTATAGAGCGGTGTGGGCGCGGTATCCTCGATCGATTGCGTATAGATGGCATTCGACCACGCGGTTGTTGTCGGGTTAAAATGCAAGAGGGAGTTATACCCTTCCGCATGGATGCGTAGCCACGGCAAGAGCGGCTGGTCATACTGAGCCGAGAGGTTAATACTATGCAAACGTCCGTCGGCATACCAAGGGTCAAAGGCTTCACCATCCTGGTCGATGAGGTTGCGCGCGAAGTTAAGCGTGTCGTGCTTAAGTTGATTCAGTTCATAACTCAAACCTGCCACCAGCACACCCTTATTGGCGAAGGTGGTTGTGCTGTACAGACCTGCTTGATAAGCTTGTTGAGCCGCCAACTCGTTGCGGTTAAAATAGAACTCCGAACCATAGTCGGAACGTCCCTGCGCAACGAGGAAATAGTTAAGGGCGGTATGTTTGGCGTTTAGAGGTATCTCACCATCTAATTGGGCTTGGTAGTTGTCGGCAGTGAACATGCCGCTGATGCCCGTCGGGTCAAAAGCCGTCAGGCGACGCTGGTCATAATGGGCATAAGCATGCTGATAGTACGTGCGGCCGTAGGCAGGAATACCGAAGGTCGCCTCCATCGTGCCGCCGCCGACGATATGATTGCGCATGTCAACCGGTCGGCGATCCATCGTACGCTCCTCACCGGACGAATGAAAGAGGTTGATCATCTGGCGCGTACCCGGAGAGATACCGCCGAGGTTGCCCACATTACCCGTCAAGCGGATACGTGCTTTCTGGAGGGAGTCATCGGTAAAGAACAACTCTCCATCATGGTAGTCCAGTGCCAACGACGTACGATCCATCTGCGTATGCAGCATCGTGTTACCCGCCATCGTACGCGAGTCGATACGCATGCCGTTCAGATGGTATTTATTCTGCCGAAACGAGTTGCCGGCGATAGAGAAGACATTCTGGTTGCCTAAATTCCACTCACCCGTCGTCTCCGTTTCATACACGACGTAGTCATTGCAGTTATCCAAATAATGACCAAGGTCAGTGGTTTGATACCACTGACCAAAGAAGGAACTTGCGATAGAGTCTATTCCAATTAATATCGCGAGTAGCAGATGCATTAGATTCCAAATAAATTACGGAAGAAATTCTTCTTGTCCGCAGAGCCGGGCGCTATGTTCGGGCTATTCTGAAGTTGCTCGATGAGTTTGCGCTCATCCTTGCTGAGGTGCTCAGGGATATAGACGCCCACATTGATGAGCAAATCTCCTTCGCCGTAACGACGTCCGTACTGGTCGATACGCGGCAGACCCTTGCCTCGCATGCGGAGCACCTTACCAGGTTGTGTACCCGGTGTGATGGTGATCTTGACGTTTCCGGAGAGCGTCGGGATCTGCACTTGTCCACCGAGAATAGCAGTCGGCATATCGAGCAGGAGGTTGTAGATCAGGTCGCTATCCTGACGAACGAAGTCCTTGTGCTCCTCTTCCTCGATCATCACGAGCAGGTCGCCCGGTACACCTCCATGCGGCGCAGCGTTACCCTTACCGGGCACAGTCAGTTGCATGCCTCCGGAGACGCCGGCAGGGATCGTGACGGTGATCACATCTTCCGCACGGACGACACCCTGGCCGCCACATTTCGGACATTTATTCTTGATGATCCGTCCTTCGCCGCCGCAGGTCTCACATTCCGTCTGCATCTGCATCATACCGAAGATGCCCCGTTGCTGACGGATGACGCGTCCCGTTCCCTTACATGTAGGACATGTCTCAACCTGTCCATCGGCACTTCCGGTACCGTGACAGTCCTGACACTCTACGAGACGACGCACTTTGATCTTCTTCTCGCAGCCGGTCGCTATCTCTTCAAGTGTCAGCGTCACACGGCCACGGAGGTCGCTTCCACGACGAACACGAGGACCGCGAGAGCGGCTGCCACCCATGAACATATTACCGATGTCACCGAGGTCAAAGCCTGCGCCTTCGAAGATGTCTCCGAAGTGCGAGAAGATATCCTCCATGGACATACCGCCGCCACTGAAACCTCCGGCGCCTTGCATACCTGCCATACCAAACTGGTCGTAACGTTGCCGTTTCTGCGGATCAGACAGCACCTCATAGGCCTCTGCTGCCTCTTTGAATTTCTCCTCAGCGGCCTTATCGCCCGGGTTCTTATCCGGGTGATACTGGATGGCTTTCTTGCGGTAAGCCTTCTTTATCTCGTCTGCTGTTGCGGTCTTTGGGACCTCCAGCACTTCATAATAATCACGTTTTTCTGCCATAACTTATTCTCCTACTACTACTTTGGCGAAACGGATCACTTTATCGCCAAGTTTGTATCCTTTTTGCGTGCAGTCGATCACTTTGCCTTTCTGGTCTTCGCCGGCGGCGAAAGTCGTCACGGCCTCGTGCTCGTCGGTATTGAAGTCTGCGCCGTCTGTCACGATGGCATGGACGTCGTGCTTGTCGAGGAAGGAGAGGAATTTCTGCTGAATCAACTTGATACCTTCACGCACGGCGTCAATATCATCGGTTTTCTCCATTGCAGCCGTTGCGCGCTCGAAATCGTCCACAAGCGGCAGCATCTCAGTAAAGATACGCTCTCCGGCCGTTTCCATGAGATCCAGTTTCTCTTTGTTCGTACGACGACGATAGTTATCGAACTCCGCCATCATGCGCAGGTTCTTGTCCTCCAGTTCTTCAATACGCGCCTGCAGTTCTTCCACCGTCGGTCCTTGTTGTTCTTGGATCTGCTCCTCTGCAGGTTGTTCCACCTGCTGTTCTAATTGTTCTTCTATCTTTTTTTCTTTCTTCATAAGTGCATAATTTTACACTTTGACAACGTCAAATAGCGTGCCAAAGAGTGAAGCACTGCCATTTTGGCAGATAACAGCGCAAAGGTACTGCTTTTTTTAGACATGTGCAAGAAAAAGCCACAAAAATCACAATTTATTGTTCAAAGGGATGCGATTTTTTGTATTCGTGAATGAGGGAGTTGTATTTCCAGGCACGAACGGTTGTATAGGTTTTTCCGTTGGAGGCAACGTGTTTGGCAGCCTCGAAGTCGGCTTCCAATTGAGCTTTGGCTTCTGTAGAGGTCAGGAGTTTGAGTTGAGAATTGGCGTACTTAAAGGCGGCAGAGTTCCATTTCTGGCGAGGAGACTGATTTTTCTGATAATCTTCGTCGCGTTCACGATAAAATTGTCTGCCATTTCGTGTGTAATAATAACCTCTGTCGCGGTTATACGTCTTACCGTGGATTTGTTCGATGCCTGAGGATGCTATTATTCTTGCCATAAAAAATAGGGGTTTAAAAAGTATATTATATATAAATATATAATATAGTATTGTTCATAATTTTTGGGGTTTTGTCGGGTCGACCTTGGCTTTACGTTGGCTTTGACTGTCGCTTCACCGTCGCTTGACCGTCGTTCGACCGTCGTTCAAAGTACCTAATTCGGGTGCAAAGGTACTGCTTTTCTTTGATATATGCAAATTTTAATGCAAAATATAAGACGACCCGCATAAAATTGCGGGAAAAGGACGAAGAATTCAAAAAAAGGAGCAGGCTATGAAGTCTGCTCCTTGGATTTTAGGTAATGTCCAAATAGAATTTGGACGCAATAGACGAAGATTATTTTACCTCGGCGCCGGTGAGGGTGTAGGTGCGATCACCGCGGAGGATGAAGATTTGGCCGTTATGGAGGATAAGCCTACCTCTGTCTCCTCCCTGAAGGGAAGAGGATATTTCCTCAACTCCCGTAGCAGTACCTTCGCTTGTCGTGGAGAAAGTACCGGAATAGGTAGCAACAGTTTGATCGTTGGCATCTTTGGCGGTTAAGTTATATCCGTATTGCGTACCGCTGCTCAAGCCCGTTACCGTAAACTGCAAGCCGTCGGCGGTCATTGTAGCTGCCGGTGCATGGCGGTTTCCGTTCTTGCCCGGCGCAAAAGCAATGCCTATCAACTGACCGTTGGCATTGAAGACAAGCGTACAGAACAGGACACCATCTTTGGTAATTTGGATGGTATAAGAAGCCGCATTGTTGCTTGTCGGCCAGGTGAGTGTTACGGCATTGTTCTGCGGCTCTACCGTTACATCATTCGTAGTCACGGTAGTTTCTTCGGCGCCGATAGAATAGGTATAGTAGAAATCACGCCAAACGGCAGCTGCCTTGTACATGTCGATCGAGTTCGGCAGAACGTACAGCGTACACTCAAACTTATCCACTCCGTCAAAGGCGTTGCTGTAGGCATTCGTCGGCGTCGGGCGGTAGTTGAAGATCGTTTCGAGGTTCACGCAATTATAAAACGCTTGCTCACCGATGGTCTTGACGGACTCTCCGATAGACACTTTCTTCAACGTCTCTATGCCCGCAAAAGCGTTTGCACCGATAGCCGTGACGGAGTTACCAATAACCAGCTCCTCCATTTCGTTCGGAGCTTCTACACCAAACTGCATATTCTCTGTAAATGAACCGGCATTGCCGATGGTCAGTACTTTGTTTGTCGGGTCATATGACCATACCAACGCCAAGTCTTTTCCGCACGTTCCTGCGCGATCATACGCAAACTCGGCGGTAAAGGCGGTGTCCTGGGTTATCTGCGCGATACGCGGGTTATCTTTCAAACCATCTGACCATTGTGTGAAGTGATAACCGTAATCGGCTGTAACAGTAAGTGTAACGAAATCCAAATATTCCGCTGAACTATTGCCGGATATAGAACCATGCTCTGCATTCTTGGTAATGGAATATATGTTCTTTGCAAAAAAAGCCGTATAGGTCTTGTCTTCGGTCACAGAAACCGTGCGAGGGTTAGACCTGTTATTATCATTCCAGCGCACGAAATGATAGCCATAATTCGGAATAGCAGAAATCTCCACCTCGTCGAGATATAGAGCCGTTGTATCACCGGATGTTGTTCCTAATTCAAAATTAGCAGAGGTGGTAGAAATGGTATATGTATTCTTCGCAAACTTGGCGGTAAAGGTAGTATCTTGAGTTAGTTCAATAGTTCGCGGATTGTCTTTCAAACCATCGCTCCATTGTGTGAAATGATAGCCGTAATCAGGCGTCGCTGTGCAAGTTACAAATGGTTCGCATATAGTTAAAGTTGTGACATCAGTTGTAGTCACACTGCCATTTTCTGCTTGAGTGGAGATTTTGTATGGTAATGGAGCATATTTTATTCGATTCGCATAACCCGGCCAAGCACTTTTGTATGCGCTTGCAGCATTGCAGGGAACATATATTGGGCAATTACTGGTATTATTAAACGCATTGCTACCTAATGTTGGCGGTGTTTCTGCCTCAATCGTCACAGAGGTCAAACCTGTGCAACCATAGAAAGCCCTATCTCCAATGCTTGTGACGCTATTGGGAATCTCAATTGAGGTCATACCGCTACAACCTTGAAAAGCATTATTTCCAATGCTTGTGACGCTGTATTCTACTTCATTTAAGGTTACAGAGATGGGGACAACAAGATTTCCTCTCATGTCAAAATTTTCCGCAACTTGTGCCGTTTGATTAATTGTATCAAGGTTGTAATAAAAATCTCCAATCTTGATATCCGAGAATGTTGACACATCTTCTTCGCCGTTGATGGTACCGTTGATCTGCACATCGCTCAGACAGAAGAGTTTGCCGCTATCAAAGCCCGACACATAGAATCGCAGGCTGACGGTCTGTCCGGCAGCCGCAGTGATTGCATGCGTGTGATGCAGCGCCGGAGAACCGGAGGTGTTGTTGTCACGCAGCAGGTCATATTGCGAAACGGCTACCGGAGTAGCCTCTATGCCGTCCACGGTGTACGACCAGTGATAGGAGGCATTGCTTGTACCTTGCTTGATAGCATCGTACTCCACACTCGTGAGGGTGAAAGTAACACCTTTCTTCATCTTCACGAAGTACTCAATCATAGCACTCGCGTCAATACCGGGCTTGCTGCTTGCAGGATTGAAGGTCGCCATCGCTTCACCGGGGTTCGCCGCGAAATTGTTTCGCGAGCCCTCGGTCAAACTCTCTCCAATTATCCGTTTGGTCCCTATCACTCCTTCAGAAGCACCTGACATGATAGAAACTTCATTACCAGTTTCCCATTTAACGGTCAGTGCTACATTGTCATACGACCACGCACAGAAAGTCTCTACACTTGCTGCTACAGCAAGCAATAGAGTAAAAAGTTTTTGTTTCATAATGATGTTATTTAAATTTATTGGTGACCCGGCGGGATGCCAATCCCGCCAAGCCTGTTATTGAATCTCTTAGCCTTACGGCACGATTGTTTCTTGTCCTGTGATGGTATAAGTCTTCTCCCCGCGGAGGATATAGACTTTTTGATCTATCATAACCTTCTGTACGGGTTCTGAAGTGTAGATATTCTCAAATCCTTCTGTCGATGTGAACAGTGCCGTATATTCTGCATCGCCAGTGACGGTAATTGTACGAGGATTATCTGTAACTCCATCTGACCATTGGTCAAATACATACCCTTCATTCGGGATAGCAGTTAAGTCAATAGTAGCACCATATTGGTACTCTCCTCCACCAATGACTTGTCCATTAGCAGCACTTACAGAGATGGTATACACATTGACCACACTGCTAAATGTTGCTTTATAGGTCGCATCACCCGTAACTGCTACTACTGCCGGTGTCCATCCTGTGAATGTGTAGGTGTACTCTTCTGTCGCTTCTTTTGTCGGTTCAGCATGAGTAGGAACAACTCCATATTCTATGGTTGTTTGGTCAATCAACGAGCCATCCTCATTCTGCCATGTAATGGTATAACTATTCTTGGTAGCAGTATAGGTCGCAGTGTATGTAGTATCACTCGTTGCTGCTACAATAGCCGGGGTCCAACCTGCGAAAGTGTAGGTATATTCGGGGGAGTACCAGCAATTCTTCGCCATTCCAGTTAACAAACTTGATAATAAACGTCTCTTCTTTTGTGGTAAAGCTAATTGATTGCGTGTACAAAACAGAGCCATTTTCTGCCTTTACGGTAATACTATACGTGTAATTCGTTCCAGGATCTAAATCGTTCACTTCACACCGCCATCCGTTGCCCGAAAGAATAGCAGTAGAGGCGTGGTGAATATTAAGAGCATTAGAGGGGCTATTTAGCAGTTTGCCATTCGAGTCGAATTGCAATTTCCGAATAGTATCATTTCCTTGTATAATGTCAATATTGTATAAGACAGCATTTTCTACAGCTTGCCATTCCAAGATTACGCCATAATCATCCGTTGGGGTAGCAGAGAAGACGGCTGTCTCTACTTCGTCGGCGAACATTACTCCTATTACATTAAATTCCT
>CACXPH010000003.1 GCA_902769535.1 uncultured Bacteroidales bacterium | reverse complement strand
AAAAAAAGCAGTACCTTTGCAGCCGCAAAGGTGCTATGCACGTTAAATTGTTAAAGCATTAAACTGTTAAATCGTTCATATGTTAGAAATCTATAATTCATTAACACGATTTAAGGAGACTTTCAAACCACTCCACGAAGGGCACGTAGGCATGTATGTCTGCGGTCCGACTGTGTATGGCGATGCCCATCTGGGTCATGCCCGTCCGGCGATCACGTTCGACCTGCTCTACCGCTACCTCATGTACCTGGGTTACAAGGTGCGTTATGTGCGGAACATCACCGATGTGGGTCACCTCGAGCACGATGCCGATGAAGGCGAGGATAAGATAGCGAAGAAAGCGCGGCTCGAGCAACTCGAACCGATGGAAGTCGTGCAGTTCTATACCAATCGCTACCATCGTGACATGAGTGCGCTCAATGTCCTGCCGCCGTCTATCGAACCGCATGCCTCCGGACATATCATCGAGCAGATCGCTTTTGTGCAGAAGATCCTCGACAAAGGCTATGCCTATGTGTCCAACGGCTCGGTCTATATGGATGTTGAGAAATACGCCAAGGATTATCCCTACGGCAAGCTCAGCGGACGTAACCTCAACGATATCGTTACCGAGACCCGCGAACTGGACGGTCAGGACGAGAAGAAACACAGTTACGACTTTGCCCTGTGGAAGAAAGCTGCGCCGGAGCACATCATGCACTGGCCTTCGCCTTGGTCGGAAGGATTCCCGGGCTGGCATATGGAGTGTTCCACGATGGGCACCAAGTACCTCGGTGAGAAATTCGACATCCACGGAGGCGGACTGGATCTGATCTTCCCGCACCACGAGGCGGAGATCGCGCAGTCTTGCGCCGCACTCGGGCATGAGTCCGTGCACTACTGGATGCATAATAACATGATCACCATCGCGGGTAAGAAGATGGGCAAGAGTTACAATAACTTCATCACCCTCGAGCAGTTCTTTAGCGGTAACCATCCGCTGCTCAGCAAGCCCTTCGGTCCGATGGTCATCCGTTTCTTCATCCTCCAAGCCCATTATCGTTCTACAGTTGACTTCTCTTCCGAGGCCCTCGAGGCAGCCGAGAAAGGTCTGCAGCGTATGCAAGAGGCCTATGCCCGTTTGCTCAAACTGCAAGCAGGCAAAGAGACTACCGTCGAGGTCGCCGGTCTGCGTCAGCGTTGCCAAGAGGCAATGGACGATGACCTCAACTCACCGTTCGTCATTGCAGCTCTCTTCGACTCGGCACGTGCTATCAATACTGTCTGGGACGGTAAGGGTACGATCAGCGAAGCGGATTTGGCTGAACTGCGTGAGATATGGAAGACCTTCGCTATCGATATCCTCGGTCTGCGACTCGAAGAACAAGGTGCAGGTGACGATAAGATGAAAGCCTTCAACGGCGCCATCGATCTGCTGCTCGGTATTCGTCTGCAAGCCAAACAGAATAAAGATTGGCAGACGTCGGACAAGATCCGTAACGAACTGACGGCACTTGGTTTCCAAGTCAAAGATACCAAAGATGGCTTTGAGTGGTCGATCTAAAATAGGTGTCCTTCTTCTACTGCTCGGCGTGGCCTTCTTTACAGGCTGCGCCGGTTGCAGTAATAAAGCGGCAGGAGAGCAAGAACTGGTAGAAGACAGCCTCGTTTGGTATCCCGGTCGCACGTTCAGTTATAAGGTCACGTTCAACGACCTGCAGTCCAAGCAACACGAGGTCGCTTCGCGTATCGGTCTGCCGCGTCCGCCTAAAGACCGTGCCGATGCAGCATCGATGCGAAAGAGTCTCGTGGAGATAAAGACGAATGAGAACTATATCGTGGACAGTCTCACACACTCCGTACCGTACCTCATCCCTGCCGCCAAGCGCGAACTGGACGCCATCGGTGCCGAGTGGGCAGATATCTTAAGTCGCAATAACCTGCCTCATTACCGTTTCTACGTAACATCCGTTCTGCGTACGCAGGAAGATATCAAGTATCTGCAGCGCAGCGGAAATATCAACTCCGTCACGCAGTCTTGCCATTGTTACGGCACGACCTTCGACCTCGCGTATATGCGTTATGATAAGGTAACGCGCTCGCGCACATACATGCACGAGGACAATCTCAAACTGGTGCTGGGACAAGTGCTACTCAATCACCAGCGAGCAGGAAAAATTTACGTCAAATATGAGTGGAAACAGAGTTGTTTCCACATTACCGTGCGTCAGTAGACTTGCTCGACTTGTCGCAGATTTCCAATAGACTGCAATCGGTGCACGCTTGATTATCAGGACTGTCTTTGGGGCAGTCCTCTTTTTTGCGCTTTGCTTTGATACGCTCGTTAATCTCAATGAGCGCAGCCACGACAACGCCTAAAGCTATGAATGCGATCAGTGCCCACATAAATCAGCAATCACAAATCTCAAATCTCAAATGTCGAAGTTCTCTTCGACTCTGTCTTCTTCGATAACCAGGTTGTCGATGATGAACTGCTGGCGCTCGGTGGTGTTCTTGCCCATGTAGTAGGCGAGCAGATCCTTCACGTTGTCCTCCTTACGCAGGTTGACTTGGTCGAGACGGATGCCGTTTCCGATAAATCCCTTGAACTCATCCGGCGAGATCTCTCCCAGACCTTTGAATCGTGTGATCTCCGGGTTCTTGATCTTGTTCATCGCCTTGACGCGTTCCTCTTCCGAATAGCAATAAACCGTCTGGTTCTTGTCCTTGACGCGGAAGAGCGGCGTCTGCAATATATAGACGTGTCCTTTTTTGACCAGATCCGGGAAGAACTGCAGGAAGAACGTGAGCATCAGCAGGCGGATGTGCATTCCATCGACATCGGCATCGGTGGCGATGATCACTTTGTTGTAACGCAACTCATCCAGACCGTCTTCTATATTAAGCGCCGACTGCAGGCAATTGAACTCCTCGTTCTCATACACCACCTGTTTGGTCAGACCGTAGCAGTTAAGCGGTTTACCGCGCAGCGAGAACACCGCCTGCGTGCGCACGTCGCGACTCTTGGTGATCGAACCCGACGCAGACAGACCCTCCGTGATGAAGATACTACTCTCCAGACGCAGATCGTCGTCGGCATCCTTGGCACTCTTCACCGGCTTGGTGTCGTTGAGGTGAATCTGGCAGTCACGCAGTTTGGGGTTATTCACTAAGTTCTTCTTTGCCCGCTCACGTGCTACTTTAGACACTGCTGCAATCGCCTTGCGCTCTTTCTCGCTATCTTGGATCTTCTGCAGCATGATCTCCACCGTCTGCGGATTCTTATGCAGGTAGTTATCCAATTGTTGCTTGACGAAATCATTGACGAACTTATTGACGCTGATACCGCCGGTCGGACTCATGTCTTTGGAACCCAACTTGACCTTCGTCTGACTCTCGAAAACCGGTTCTTCCACATTGATAGCAATCGCACCTACGACGCCGTTACGGATATCCGCCAGTTCCTGGTTCTTGTTGAAGAACTCCTTGATCGTACGACCGATCGCCTCGCGGTATGCAGCTTGGTGCGTACCACCTTGGATGGTGTGTTGACCGTTGACGAAGGAGTAATACTCATCGCCGTTCTGGTCTGTGTGCGTCAGGGCAATCTCAATATCTTCGCCTACGATGTGAATGATCGGGTAGAGCGGACTGACGGTCATATTCTCCGTGAGCAAGTCCAGCAGACCGTTCTTGCTCACGAACTTCTTGCCGTTATAGACGAGCGTCAGACCCGTGTTGAGGTACGCGTAGTTGCGCAGCAACTCCTCGATATAATCATCGCGGAAATGGTAGTTCTCAAACAAGCCTTTGCTGTCGTCCGGCACGAACTCGATAATCGTACCGCGTTTCTCGGTGCCGTTATAATCGAGGATTCCGCTGTCTTTGGTCAGTTTGCCCTCGCTGAACTCCGCTTTGCGGGTCTTGCCTTCGCGGAAAGACTCTACGGAGAAATAACTCGACAACGCGTTGACGGCTTTCGTGCCGACACCGTTCAGACCGACGGATTTCTTGAAGGCCTTGCTGTCGTATTTACCACCGGTGTTAAGCACGCTCACTACCTCGACTAACTTACCCAGAGGTATACCGCGACCGTAGTCTCGCACGCGTACACGACCGTCCTGTACATCCACCTCGATCACCTTACCTTCCCCCATGCGGTACTCGTCAATCGAGTTATCGATACTCTCTTTGATGAGCACGTAGATACCGTCATCGGAGTGCGAGCCGTCACCTAACTTACCGATATACATACCCGGACGACGCCGGATATGCTCCATGTCGTCCAAGTGAATAATGTTCTCGTCGCCGTAGTCCACGGCTGCCAAATTTATTGTGTTCTCTTCTGCCATAATTCAATGATGTATGCTTTCGCTGCCTCGTACTCGTTAGGGATGATCCCGTCTAAGATCGCATCCTTGACAGCGGCCTTTAGTTCGCCTACCAGTGAGCAGGGCTCAAGATGAAACATCTCCATGATCTCGTCGCCTTTGACAGGTGGCTGGAAATTGCGGATGCGGTCGCGTTCCTCGAGCTCGACCATTTTCTGCCGAACGAGTTGGTAGTTATGATGAAAACGCGCTTTCTTCTCTTCGTTCCGACTTGTGATATCTGCGTCGCAGAGAAGCATCAGGTCCTCGATGTCATTTCCTGCCTCGAAGAGCAGACGTCGTACGGCGCTATCCGTCACCGTCTCTTCGATCAAGTTGATCGGACGCATATGCAGATCCACCATCTTCTTCACGTACTCCATCTTCTCGTTGAGCGGAAGTTTCATCTTCGCGAAGATCTTCGGCACCATCTTAGCCCCGATATAGTTATGATTCCTAAACGTCCAACCGGCCTGTGCATCCCATGCCTTGCTCTTCGGTTTGCCTATATCATGCAGCAGCGCCGCCCACCGTAACCAAAGGACTCTGTCCTTTCCTTCATTCTTTAATTCTTTAATTCTTTCACTCGTTAACTCCGAGACATTGTCGAGGACTTTAAGCGTATGATAGAACACATCTTTATGCCCGCGACCATCCTTCACTTCGATGCCCTTCAGCGCCGCCAGCTCAGGGAAGATAAGCGGTAACAGTCCCGTCTTGTCCAACAGGATAAACCCTTCCGACGGCCGGCGACTCAACATGATCTTATTCAACTCCTCCGCGATGCGCTCGCGCGTGATGATGTGAATCCGTTCTTTATTACGCGCGATCGCGTCGAAGGTCTCGCCGTCTAAGTTAAAGCCCAACTGCGTCGCAAAACGGATAGCCCGCATCATACGTAGCGGGTCGTCGCTGAACGTGATGTCCGGATCTAGCGGCGTACGGATGATACAGCGTTCCAGGTCTCCTATGCCGTCAAACGGATCCAATAGTTCTCCATATTGGAGAACCCTTTCACCTTTCACCTTTAACCTTTCACCGTTATTAAGGCAGATTGCCATCGCGTTGATCGTGAAGTCCCGTCGGTCTTGGTCTTCCTTGAGCGTACCGTCCTCTACAATCGGATTTCGACTGTCACGTGTGTAACTCTCGCGACGCGCACCGACAAACTCCAGCTCCAGGCCGTTTTTCTTCACTTGCGCCGTGCCATAGGTTTTAAAGACAGCCAGATGTGCCCCTTTGCCGAGTTTCTTCGCGACTGCTTCAGCCAGTGTGATGCCTGAACCGACAACAACAATATCGATATCGTCGGAGTCTCGATGCAAGAACAGGTCTCGCACCCAGCCGCCGATGACATAGCATTCCAAGCCCAATTGATCGGCCATTTCGCCAACCATATGCAGCACAGGATTCTCTATTTTTGCGTTGTCAACAACCATCGTTACTACCTTTGCGGGTGCAAAGGTACAAAAAAAAAATGACATATGCAAATGAAAAATCAAAAGCAAAAAGTATATATATACATAGTATATATATAGAAGAATTGCAAAAAGCGTAAAAATCGGCTTTTATCCTATAGGTATCTTATGGTTATGCTATAGATATCTTATGGGGAAAGCAGGTTGGGGTTAGGCAATAGGTGTGTAGTGCTCTTTATTTTGAGTTGAAATAATCCATTCGGATGAGTTTGTCGGACAAGTGGAATAGCGCATCATATTCTTCGGTAGTGCCGGTTGAGTCTTGTAGTAAGTTATGTCCGAAACCCTTCCAGAAATAGTTCGATTGTCCGATGGCATCGAGGATAGTCGGAAAAATGTCGGCTTGTGAGCCTTGTTCGATGGAGCGTTGGGTGATGTTGGGACTGATGAGAATAAAGGGGCAACCAGCTTGGGATGTGCCGAAAGGCAAATTCGCTCTCAGTCCATATTCGCGCACTTCATCATTGAGCCATGCATGGAAAATGCGATGGTCACCAGTGATAGCAATGGTGCTGTTTTGCATGACGGTTGCAGTGTCCGTCCAAGCAAGCAGACGACCTACCTGACGATCGGTGAAATGCGCGGTTTGCATGTAATGGCGGAACAGTTCAGGCACCGTATCCGCAATAGCGATGTCATCGGTTGAAGTGTCGAACGGCATATGTCCGGAAACGGTGATACCCATGATGCAGCAGGGTGCAGGCAGGGTTTCAAATGCCTCGATGATTTGGTCAATGATGATGCTGTCATTCCATTCAAAACGATTCTCCGTTGCCGGTTCAATCAGGTGTTTATATCCGTAAGCGGCAGTGATGGCTGTTTGATTCCATACATTTCGGCAGGGATTGACGATGGCACTCTGCGGATAGAAGTGTGCTAAATTAGGATAGGTGTTGTAGCCATATTCCACGCAGGTAACATGTTCCAAAGTGGGCAATAGTCCCGTATTGACGATCAGTTGCCCGTCACCAGACATGCCATATCGAATCTGCGAAGTGACATCGTGGACGTAGAGCACAGGGTGCGAAGCGATATAGGCATTGAGCGCAGGACAAACGGGTTGCCCGTTTGCCGTAGTAGCATCCAAGAGCCAAGACTCAAAGCTCTCTATTAATATAATTAGCAGATTGCCTTCCGGTTCTGCAGGTGTAGAAGCAGGTAGTAAATAGTGTTGCAAAAGTTGTTCGTCCTTTTCCGTCAGAGTCGGTTTTTTCTCGCGACCAGACACGGTGACACACGCATCATAAGCCATAAAAACCGGATATGCTAAGATAGAGTGATAACTGACGTACTTTCCTGTTTGCCGTTCGCTTTCACTCACATGTGTCGATAGCGGTTGTGGGATTTTGATTGGATTGATCCATTCCCATGAGAAATGTTCTTCGGGTGGTAGATATGCCCGTACCTCTTCCCAACGACGGTATGATGCTTGTACACTGAAAACGCAGCCTAGAGATATAACGCCTATCGCTTCCGGCCAACGGAAAGGTCGTATATCCCATAGATAACAGATAACCGCTGGTACTGTTAATGCCGGGAAAACGAGGAGCGACCAAGAACAATAGGGCAGGACACTACTCCAGAATCCGTCCATGTTACTCGCCAGCGAGAAGAGATGCCAGGTGATGAATAAATGATATGCGCGGAAATAGATGATGTTGGCAATCATCCAAAGGTCAGCAAGACCTAATAGGATGAAGATAGGGTATCTTCTGCGAGTGAAAAGAACGGTCAACGCCAATAAAACAGCAATCGAACTTTTCGCGAAATAATCCTTTACTTCCCATTGTACGATATTATGCTGAATCAGTACGTCAAAGACGTAACATTTGGCAATCAGTAATGCCACAATCAGCAACCATCGTGCCCAAGCTCCTATATGTGCGCGAACATTATTCATAAAAATCGATATATCGCGTGATTTTTTTCATGTTTTTGTCAAATCAGGGTGCAAAATTACATAAAAAACGCGAAATATGCAAGTAAAATTTGCGTATTCCGAAAATTTGTCGTACCTTTGCACGCTTTTTCGAGTAAAAAGCACGTCATTCATTATTAACCGGGCACGAATTCGCGTAATTCAACGCCCACTAAAACAACAAAAAACAAATGGCAACAAAAATTCGTTTGGCTCGTCATGGTCACAAAGACTACGCTTTCTACCACATCGTGGTAGCTGACAGCCGCTCGCCGCGTGACGGCAAAATTATCGAGCGTCTCGGTTCGTTCAATCCTAACGTAAATCCGGCAGCAGTCGTTCTCAATTTCGACCGCGCATTGTACTGGGTAGGCGTTGGTGCACAGCCGACTGACACCGTACGTACCATCCTTTCTAACGAAGGTGTACTGCTCATGAAGCACCTCAACGGTGGTGTAGCTAAGGGTGCCTTCACGCAAGAAGAAGCTCAAAAGCGTTTCGACGCTTGGAAGGCTCAGAAAGATGCTAAGAATGGCAAGATCAGCCAGGCTGAGGCAGACAAGAAAGCTGCTGCTGCAAAGGCTCTCCTCGCTCAAGAGGTAGAGACCAACAAGGCAAAAGCTGCCGCTGTCGCTCAGAAACGTGCTGAGGCTGCCGCTGAGTTGGCTGCTGCCGCTCAGGAGGCTGCACAAGAGGCAGCTGCTGCTGAAGCAGAGGCTAACGGTGAGGCTCCGGCAGAAGAGGCTGAGGCTTAAAAACCTGCTCCATTCGAGCGAAAAGAAGTTCAAAACGCAAGTTTTGGACTTTTTTTGTTGTGTATATCAAAAAAAAGTAGTACCTTTGCGCACTAAACGGTGCGCATATGAAGAAAGTAAGTGTCATAATGCCCAATTACAACCACGCGTCTTATCTCAAACAACGTGTGGATAGTATCTTGGCGCAAGATTATCCGGAGTTCGAAATCATCCTGCTGGACGATGCCTCTACTGACGATAGTGCGGCGATCCTCAGTGAGTACGCCAAGCATCCGAAGGTAAAGACCTTCCTGCGCTCGGAGACCAATTCCGGTAACCCCTTCGTGCAGTGGCAACGAGGCTTGAAAGAGGCGACAGGCGAGTATGTGTGGATTGCAGAGAGCGATGACGTAGCCGAACCGACTTTACTGAGTCGTCTGGTGGCGGAATTGGAGCAGAAACATGCTACCTTGGCGTTCTGTCACAGCCAGTGGATAGATGCTGACGGCACACCGATCGCACGCAGCCGTGACCCGCGTTGGGACGATGATTTCTCTATGCCCGGTGACACGTTCGTGCGCCGTTATCTCTTGGGTTACTGCTCGATATGCAATGCCTCGGCGGTGGTCTTCCGGCGTGAAGCGGCCGAGCATGTGGACATGTACCAGGTGCAGCAGTTCACGGCGAGCGGTGACCGTTTGTTTTGGATTCAGATGGCGCTGCAAGGACGTGTAGCCTATGTGGCAGACAGTCTTAACCGTTTCCGTCAGCACACGAACAAAGTGTCCGGCGGCGCGGAGTACAAAGGCCTCAATATCGTGCAGGATCATGCGATCTACCGCCTGGTAGTGCCTCCTGTGCAACTGACCAATAACGAGAAACGCTTCATCTGCGGTTACCACTGGAAAGCCATGCACCGACCAACTGTCTCGGAGCAGGGACGTCAGAATGCCTTGGCGGCATGGGGTGTAGAACCTGAATTTGGACGGTTGTCCTTCTTGTTTTATCTGCTCCATCGGGCGAAAGAGAAATGTTGACCTATCTGCTCAATATTGCCTTTGCTATCGTGGCGACGGTGCTGTATATCAAAGCGCCGTGGACCTACAGTTATGATTATTGCGTGACGTTGATGGGATTGTTTATTGCGCAGAACGTCCTCTTTTTTGCGACCAACAAACGGCAACATTGGCTCGGTTTTGAGTTCTTCTTTGCCATCTCGTTCTTCCTGGTGAACTTCGTCTATCCGGTCTTCTATGCCCCGACGGAGCGTATCTACTGGTCGTTCTTCAGTTTTGCTTTCAACGACAACTACGTCACCCGTGCCACGGCGCTCGCGTACTTCGGCTACGCCTGGTACATGCTTGGCGCAACGCGGATCTTGCAGTTACGACGAGAAGAACCGTCCGAACCGACGTTCACGATTACCATACGGGAGTATATATGGTTCTTTGCCATTACCATCGCGGCTTGGCTGTTGTTCGTGGTAACAGGTGGCCTGGCTGCCCTGCAGAGTGTGTACGCTGAGGGCTCGAACCTGCGCGAGGTGGGTATCTACAGTTATTTCAATAATATCTTCACCATCGGCTGTTACCTCATGGCGATCTTCCTGTTCCGCCTGCCTAAACAGCAGTGGTGGTTCTATCTGTTGGTCCTCTTGGCGTTCATGCTCATCCTCCTTTCGACGGGTAGCCGCCAATTGGCAGTTAGTTTGGCGCTCATCCTCATCGTCGGTTTCAGCATGTATATCTATCGCCTCAAAGGATGGCATGTAGCTACGCTGGTAGCCGGTGGTTCGGTGGCGCTCTTCCTCGTTATGACCTTGCGCACCGAAGGAATGGACTTCGGCGCATGGCAGGCCAAGCTGGCGCATACCAAACTGCAGGAGTTCTGGGATATATACGAAGATCTGATCGTCAATGATGTGAACCTCTTCCGACTCTTCGGCTGGTCGCAGGTACATGAACTGACCTGGTTCACAGGTATGTCGCTCGACCTTAGTTCGCCTATCCCGGGTTTGGCGGGATACATCATCGCTCATTCCGATTTACCGCCTCAGATGTTACATGGCGGAGACCTGCCTACCTACCTGTTCCTTGGCCCGAACGCTACATGGGGAACGGGTACGAACATGATCGGCGAAGCCTATCGTTCTTTCGGTGCTGTCGGCACTGCTATCGCGATGTTCCTCATCGGCCTTTGGGTCAAGGAGAGTTATTATCGGGCGAAATACAGTCCGTATTGGTACCTGATGTATTTCCTGTTGGTCGGGCACGCACTGATCTACCCGCGCGCTCCGCTGCTCTTCGATCCGCGTCTGGTGACCTGGAGCCTGATTTTGTTGTGGATCGTAATGTCTGTCTCGCATATTAAAAAGAAGGAGGTGGCACAATGAACATCCTCTATTGCATACCTCATCTGTACAACTCCGGAGGCATGGAGCGTGTGCTGACGCAGAAACTCAACTGGCTCGCTGCGCATACGGAGCATACCTATACGGTGATCACCACCGAGTGCGTACCGGACGGTGCAGCGCCTATATACTTTCCGCTGGATAAGCGGGTACAGGTCGTCGCATTCAATATTGATTTCAATGCCGACTACCCCAAGCCCTTGTGGATCAAATGGTTCAATCATATGCGCCGTATGCGTGCGTATAAGCAGGCTCTGACAGCGTATATACGGGATCATCGCATCGACCTTTGTGTCTCGCTTGGCGGCAAAGAGATCGCGTTCTTACGCACCTTACCTTGCCGCACGATAGCGGAACTGCATTTCGCCAAGGCGCACCGACAACAACTGCTTATGGCCAATCACTGCGGTCCTTTCTGGTCGCTCATGGGTCGTATTCGTACAGCCCAGTTAGTGCGCGCCGTCAAACCCCTCGAACGACTCGTGGTGCTCACCGAAGCGGACAAAGCCGACTGGCTCAAAGCGGGTTGCACCAACGTAACCGTCATTCCAAACCCTTGCAGTCTGGATGGAATGAAAATACCGATGAAATCGCGCGAAAAAAGTGTTTTGGCCGTCGGACGTCTCCACGAGCAGAAAGGCTTTGATCTCTTGCTTCAAGCTTGGAAAGTTATCGAGCAGAAACATCCGGAATGGACTTTACGCATAGTCGGTGAGGGCCCTAAGCACAGTGAGTTGGAAAAGCAGATTAGAGATCTCGAATTAAAACATGTGTGTCTCGCTGGTCGAACGGAGAATATGGCGAAAGAATATGTAGAAGCTTCGATCTTTGTGCTTTCCTCGCGGTACGAGGGTTTCTCCTTGGTATTGGCAGAAGCCATGTGGTGTGGTACTCCATGCGTATCTTTTGACTGCCCGCAAGGACCCTCCGAACTGTTAGCAGACGAACGCGGATGGCTCGTCCCGAACGGAGATGTGGATGCCCTCTCAGCGCAAATCGAGTACGCTATTACGCACTCCGAAGAAGCGGCCGAGCGTGCCAAGAAGGCGCAAGCCTTCGCGCAAAACACCTACAGTGAATCTGCCATTATGCCTCAGTGGCTTCAAATAATAAATTTGAAATCATAAATCATAAATTTGAAATTAATAGCCGATAATATTATCTTTTCTTTGCAGCGCTACGGAGGCATCTCCGTCGTGTGGAATGAACTGCTGCAGCGTGCGAGGGTGGACAAAGAGATCGAGTTGACTGAACTCGATTATCGTCAATCGCTCACGCCGCGCTTCATGGAGCGTTATCGTGTACCGGCCTACAAGGCTGACACACCCGCTATTTTCCATTCGTCCTATTTTCGCGTTCTACCGCAGCCCGGTGTGCTCAACGTTACCACCGTCCATGACCTGACTTACCATTTCTACCGTCACGGCCTGCCTAAGGCAGTACACCTGTGGGAAGAAGAGCGTGCGTTGCGTCACAGCGAAGCAATCATCTGTGTCAGCGAGAACACCAAACGTGACTTGCTGCATTGCTATCCGTGGGTGCCCGAAGAGCGTGTGCACGTCGTCTATAACGGCGTGAGTGAGGTTTTCCGACCACTGCCTAACGTACCCAAACAAGGCTACCTGCTCTTCATCGGAAACAGCTCCGTGCCCTACAAGCGTTTTGAGGTAGCGCAAGAGGTAGCACGCCTCACGGGACTGGAGCTCAAGACAGCCACCGGCGTGACGCCGGAACAACTCAATACCCTCTATAACGAAGCGCTCTGCTTGCTCTATCCCTCCGACTACGAAGGCTTCGGCATACCCGTCCTCGAGGCGCAGAAAGCCGGTTGTCCGGTCATCGCGCAGAACAACTCTTCCATCCCCGAGGTCATCGGCCCACAGGGACTCATGGTCGCGCATGACACGCCTCAACGAATGGCATCCGAGATGGCGGATCTCGTTCGCCAACTCCTCTCGCAACCGACAGATACCATCATCGCGGCAGGTCTGGAGAACGCCAAACGCTTCTCGTGGGACACCGCCTACGCACAAACCAAAAATGTATATGAAAATATCTATCATAACCATCACCTATAACAGCGCAAGCACCTTGCCGCGCGCCTTGGCGAGTGTGCAGAGTCAGACCTACGCGGACATCGAGCACATCCTCGTGGACGGTGCTTCCACCGATGGCACGGTGGCGCTCATCGAGGCATATGCCGCCAAACATAAGAACGTGCGCTACGTGTCGGAACCCGACGAAGGCATCTATAACGCGCTCAACAAAGGTATCCGGATGGCCACCGGCGATGTGATCGGTTTCCTCCATTCGGACGATGTGCTGTTCGCACCCGATTCTATCGAACACATCGCTGCTGCCTTTGAGTCCACGGAGGTCGATGTCGTCTATGGCGACCTGCAGTACTGTCGCGGGAATAGGGTGGTGCGCCACTGGCAGAGTAACGCCTTCAACCCGCGCAGCCTCAAGTACGGATGGATGCCGCCGCACCCGACGGTGTACGTGCGCAAAGCCGTGTACGAACAGGTCGGACCCTACGATGAGTGGTTCCGTATCTCAGCCGACTACGACATAATCCTGCGGATCTTCAGTTCCGGTTACAAAACGCAGTACATCCCCGAGGTCATCGTGTCCATGGAAGTAGGTGGTGCGAGCAATAAGAACACCAAAGCCCGACTCTCCAAGACCCAAGAGGACTATATTGTGCTCAAGAAAAACCACATCGGCTGTGGTTACCTCACCGTTGCCTGCAAACAACTCCGTAAGATCCGTCAGTTCCTGCGCTAAAATCATAAATCATAAATTATAAATCATAAATTTGAAATGTTAAACATTTCAATCGTCCTATATAACCCCAATTGGGAACAAGAGGTTCTTCCGCTGGTGAAAGAACTCCTGCAGGTGCAATGCTTGCACAAGATCTACCTGCTGGACAACAGCGAGAGTCGTGAGGTGTATCCGAAGTCCGTCATCAAGGATCCGAAGCTGCGTTACATGCATATGCCATCGAACCTAGGTTACGGCAAAGCGCACAACGTCGCCTTGCGCGAGAGCGCGTATTATGAGACGAAATACCATTTGGTCATGAACTCCGATATCCGTGTCAAAGCAGCGGACATCGACGCGATGGTGACTTTCATGGAGGCCAACCCGCAGGTGGGCCAACTCATGCCGAAGGTCGTCAACCCCGATGGTACCCAGCAGTACCTCGCCAAACGCCTGCCTTCTCCGTTAGACGTCTTCGGCCGACGCTTCCTGCCCGCATCTCTCATCGCCAAGCGTAACAAGCGCTACGAGTTACGAGACCTCGATCTCACGCGTCCGATCAACGCACCGTACCTCAGCGGCTGTTTCATGCTCCTTCGCACGCAAGCCGTGGTGGAAGCAGGACTCTTCGACGAGCGTTACTTCATGTATCCCGAGGACATCGACCTCACCCGAACCATCCATCGCAATTGGCTCACGCTCTATTATCCCGAGTGGACCTTCGTGCATGCCCACGCGCGCGCTTCCTATAATAATAAACACATGCTCCGAATTCACATCCGAAACATGTGTCGTTATTTCAACAAATACGGTTGGCTCTTCGATCCCGAGCGCCGCCGCTTCAACCAATCACTGGATAGGAGGAATTATAATTAATATAATTGCCTTAAAATAATTGTACCTCGGTAGAGGTGAGGTTTTGATCAGATGGAACTACGTCAAATGTATTTGTAAGTAGGTCTTATTTTTTTTCTTTTAAAGGGATATCAGTCGATACGTTAGATATCCTGCGTAAACCAATAGCAGCAGCGCACCGGCCCAGCGTTGTATCTTGCGTTCGTGGTTGGTCTTCACCGCCATCCATACAATGACGCTACCGAGCGCTACCATCACAGCATCCAGTTCGATGCCCTCGTAAGCCGGCAGCGGATGCACGGTCGCACTCATCGCGAGCACGAAGAACACATTGAAGATATTCGATCCGAACACGTTGCCTAACGCAATATCGCTGTTGTGCTTGGCAGCTGCAATAACCGAAGTAGCCAGTTCCGGCAGCGAAGTACCGAGTGCTACAATCGTCAGACCGATGATCGCTTCCGACACACCGCATCGCATAGCGATGTCCACCGCACTCTTCACGATCATTTCGCCACCAACCACCAGTCCTACGAGACCGCCGAGTACCAGACAAAGAGCCCTGCGAACACTAATCTCCCCTCCTTTCAGGGAGGGGTCGGGGGTAGGCTCTTCCTCCGGATGATCCTTCGCGTGCCGGAACGTGTTATAGAGAAAGTAGCAGAACATCGCCAACAGCACCACGCCGCCTATACGACCGATGCCTTTTTCTGTCTCACCGAATGGCAGTTGAACCGTCACGAAGATCAGCACGAGTACACCGGCGATGATCGAAAGCGGTATATCAAAATCCCTACTGCGTTTCTGCGAAACGATCGGATAAACGAGCGCTGTCAGACCTAAAATAACGAAAGTATTGATGATGTTCGAACCCAAGATATTCGTGATCGCCAAATCGGTGCTACCTTCTGCCACGGACACCATATTCACTACAAACTCCGGCATCGATGTGCCGAACGCCACGACCGTCAGACCGATCACTAAGTCGCTGATACCGAATTGTTTAGCGATAGCGGAAGCACCGTCCACGAGCCAGTCTGCACCCTTTACCAGCGCTACAAAACCCAGCACGATCCCTATCGCACCAACCCACCATCCGTATGCTAACAAATCTTCAATCATTTTTTTTTTTGATATATTGTTTTTAGTGTTTATTTCCTTTGAAAAATTAGATCTCGTAGAGATGAGGATTTGGTCTAATGGAGCTATGTTAAATTTATTTATAAATAGGTCATTAGAGCAAATGCTCGTTAAATGGAACGTTTTAATTTTTTCAAAGGGGTTTTTAATGTGTTTTTTCTACAAAATAAAATTACACATTGAACAAAAAGTGCATTATATCGCCGTCTTGGACGAGGTAATCCTTGCCTTCGGTAGCGAGTTTTCCCGCCGCGCGGCATTGTGCCTCACCGCCTAACGCAATGAAATCTTCGTACTTGATCACCTCGGCGCGAATGAACCCACGTTCGAAGTCCGTATGGATCACTCCGGCGCACTGCGGTGCCTTAGCACCGGCCTTGAACGTCCAAGCCCGTACTTCATCGCTACCTGCCGTCAGGAACGTGCGCAAGTTCAGCAACGCATAAGCCGCTTTGATCAGTCGGTTCACGCCGCTCTCCTGCAGTCCGAGTTCCTCCAGGAACATCTGTCGCTCTTCGTACGTCTCCAACTCCGCAATCTCGCTCTCGATCTTCGCCGCGAGCACAAGCACCTGTGCGTCCTCGTCTTTCACCGCTTCCTTGATTTGCTCCACGTACGCATTACCGCTCACCGCAGCTGCCTCATCCACGTTGCACACGTACATCACCGGCTTGTTGGTCAGCAAAAACAAGTCCTTCGCGGCCGCTTCCTGATCCTTATTATCTAATTCTACCGTGCGCGCGTTACGTCCCTGCGACAGCGCCTCGCGGTACTTGACCAGCACCTCTAACTGCAACTTCGCATTCTTGTCTCCTCCTGCCTTTGCCGCCTTCTCGCATTTCTGAATACGACTCTCAACGGTCTCGAGGTCCTTGAGCTGCAGCTCGGCATCGATGATCTCTTTGTCGCGCACAGGGTTTACCGAACCGTCCACGTGTACCACGTTCTCATCGTCGAAGCAGCGGAGCACATGAATGATCGCGTCCGTCTCGCGGATGTTCGCCAGGAACTTGTTTCCCAGACCTTCACCTTGGCTCGCACCCTTGACCAGACCGGCTATATCCACGATCTCTACGGTCGTCGGGATTACACCGCGCTCCGGCTTGCACAGCTCACCGAGTTTGATCAGTCGCTCGTCCGGAACGGTGATCACGCCTACGTTCGGCTCGATCGTACAGAACGGGAAATTGGCACTCTGTGCCTTTGCGTTACTCAGACAGTTGAAGAGGGTACTTTTGCCCACATTCGGCAACCCCACTATTCCACATTGTAATGACATAATTCGTATTTTTCAAAAACGGGTGCAAAATTACAACAAATTTTTCAAATTTGCAAGATTTGGTCTGAAAAAATCAAATAGGCTTGCATAATTTGTTTTTTACTGACTAAAGATTGTAGTTTGCACGGAAGTGCGAACGTAATTTCGAGGCGGAGCGTCCTTCCGCTTTCGGAAGGAGCGGTTTCCGCCTAGGATGGTTCCCGTAACGGGAGGGCCGAAATTACTACCAACCCCCAAAACCTCACGTACTTATATCGTAGGTGTCAGGTAGTTATGTCCTACCTATCACGTATCCCACCCATACTTATATATACTTTGTATATATCCCGTGATTTTAGAAAATTGCCGATTTCATGTCTGATTTTTACTATTTAAGCCAAAATTGAAAGTTTGTTTAGCAAAATTAATATATTTTACAAAACGCTTGCATATATCAAAAATTTGTTGTATCTTTGCGGTCGATTTGTTAAATGAAAGTATTAACGGCTAATGACACTGCTTTCGTACATATGAACACCTGCGTGCTATTTCTAATAGTGCGCATTATTTTTTAGTATGTCCATCAGAAATAGCCGATTTTGTAGCTCCAAATCCAGAATAATATAAATAACAAACAATATGAAAAATTCTTTACGAATTAATCGTGCCCCTATGGCTAAGAAAAATTTTACTTACTCTTCTTGGCATGACGTTACAAGAACATTATCTATGACTGTCGGTTCACCGTCGGCTCACCGTCGGTCAACTATGCTAAAACTCGTGTCCGTTTTAGTACTCATTCTGACTGTCGGAGTTGGGAATGCGTGGGGAGCAAAGCATTCAATGACTCCCAATCAGGCGACTACTGGTAGTTCGTCCACTGTTTACATAACATCTCTCACTCCTTTCAGCAGTGAAAGCCCTGCAGGTAGTAAAATTAAATGGCAAATGAACCAATGGAATCCGAAAAATCTCCAAGTTAAATGCAATCAAACCAATGCTGCCAATGAGTTTCGATTCTACACAGATTCTGTACTACCCGGAAAAATAACGAAAGTTGTTGTGACATTTTCTGCACTGACAGTTTCTGACGCTAGTAAGCTCATGTTCAAAGGTGGCACATCGGCGCAAACAGGAACATCTGACGGAACGGCTGGCACATGGAATGGTACAGCAAAAACTCTAACGTGGACACCAGGATCTTCAGATAATTATACATATTTTGCATTTTATCAAAACGGGAAAGCTGCATCTGGAACCAATTATTTAGCATCCTCAGATGCCATTGTGGTTACATATTTAACAAAAGTCACACTGGATAAAAATACCGGTTCTGCAGATGGTGTGGCATATTTTGATGACAATGCCACAGGGGCAAGTACGGCAACAGGCTATACATTTTCTGCTGCAACTCATGCAAGCAAGACTTGTACAGGATATTATACTGCTCCCTCAGATGGAACGAAAGTGTTGAATGCGGATGGTTCCTTCGCAGCATCAAATGTATCTGGTTATATAACTAGCAGCAAATGGACTTATGCCGGCGGCACGCTGAAACTTTACGCTCAATGGGAATCGGCTGGTACATCCGTCTCTCTTTCCAAAGCTGCTACAACAAATGGGTCGTTTGTTTTGAGCAGTTCGAATACTGGAACACCGGAGATCAATTCGGTTTCTACGGCCGGTGGAACAGGCACCGTATATGTTAAGGGAACTCCTAATACTGGGTATTATGTAAGTAGTGTAACGCAGTCCGGAGCAAGCGCAGCGCCGACTATCACGGAAGTTTCAGAGAACAATTGGACGGTAGTATATGGTTCAGGAACAACCGGAACATCCACCATAACAGTTACTTTCTCGCCTATATGGGCGTTGAAAGGTTCCTTCGACTCGTGGGGAGATGGATATTTGATGAGCGGTACAGGAACAGTGTCCGTGACACGAACGTTGACAGCCAATACTCGTTATGAGTTTAAGATATACAATAAGGGAATTGCGTATGGAAATACCGGAGCGATAGTACATAGTGTTAGCGGTTGGACTTTTGCGACGGATAAAGACAACTGTATTCTTTATACCGGACCTGCAGGAAGCTACACTTTCTCCATAAACACCTCTACTAAGGCTGCCAGCGTTACTTACCCAAGCGTGGATCACCCTAATGCTAATTATGTCTATATAAAGAAGGGCGCTGGTTGGAGTGACGCTCGCATCTATAACTATCAGAGTGGAAGTGATAGCAAAATGTCTGATTGGGGAGGAAGTCCTATCTTGGCAAGTTGTGAGATATGTGACGAAACCTATTATTACGGCGCTGCCTATTTCAATAAGATTATATTCCGCGACGGAGGCTCTAACCAGTCGAACGAAGTAAGCCTTGATCGTGGAAAATGGTTAGATGAGACGACACATGCCGATTCTTGGTCAACATTCTACAAGTACGACATTACGTATGATAAGGGAACCGGTTCGGGAGACGCAATGGCTTCACACGAGGATTTGTGTCCAGGAAGTGATCAAACATTAACGGAGTGCTCCTATACAAAACAGTATAATTCGTTTACAGGTTGGAAAACAAATGCAGCGTTAAAGTATGTCGCGAAGGGAAATGCCGATGATGGGACACACGAGGTTGATGTGGCTGTGAATGGTACTGTGCCTAATGAGGCAAAGATAAAGAACGTGCAGTCGGATATTACGCTGACAGCACAATGGTCGGTGATTCCTGTTACGGCATTGACGCTGAATTATAGCACACTGAAGAGATATGTGGGAGAGAGCGATGTGACGCTGAGTGTGTCAAGCGTAACACCCAATACGGCTAATCCTGCGGTTACTTGGACATCGAGTGATGCGACTGTGGCCAGTGTAGATGGCGGTGTTGTTTCGTTCCTCAAAGCCGGTACTGCAACTATTACAGCGACATCGACGATTTCCGGAAGTATTACCGCAACTTGTTCAGTTGAGGTACGTTCAATAAGCAGTCCGACGATGCAGGATGAGGACGGAACTACTATCAGCGGCAGCGGATTGAGTGCCACTTGGACGTTGGGCACACGTACATTAACCGCCAGCGAAGGAACGTCTAAATATAAGTTCAAACGTTGGATTGTGACGAATGCAACTCCTGCCAGCACAACTAATCTAAGCACGACGTTGGGTGACCCGACGGGCAATGTGACGGTTGTAGCAGAGTTCTACAAGCCGAGAACGGTGACTAAAGGTACCGGCACAGGAACGAGCACGTTTACTGTCTCTCCAACTGGTGATGTTAAATATGGTAGCTCAGTAACTGTAACCTGTGCGGCAACGGACGGATATAAGAATCCGTGGACGTTGACAGTAACACCGAGCGATGGAGCAACGTATAGTTCCAGCGGATCAGATGGTAGCATTACGATAAGCAATATTACCAAAAATATTACAGTAGATTTAGCTTATACAGATAAAGGTTGTACGACGCATGGCGCATCCAGTATAACAAGTGGAGCAAGTACAGGTTACACCCAAGGTCCAGTAGATGAATTCTATAAATACAGCACTCGTCAGATTATCTATACAAAATCGGACTTAGGTTTGGCAGCAGGAAAGAAGGGGACAATTAAATCCATCTCTTTCCAATATGGTTACGGCACAGCAATGACAAAAAAAACAGATGTGGATATTTATTTGGCTAACACAAATTTGACAAGCCTAACAACTGGTTCATACGTGCCTTATGCTAATTTCACCAAAGTATATTCGGGCGCATTAAATTGTTCCGGAAATGGAACTTGGAATGAATTTGAGTTCACTACATCATTTGAATACAATGGTGTTGGACAACTGGTTGTAATGATAGATGATAATTCCGGTGATTATGATGGCATGTCTTACGTGTTCAAATGCCACTCCGGTGTGAGTGGGGCACAAGTGTACAAGCGCCAAGATAGTGACGGTGATATTGACCCAGAAACTTGGACTCCTGCGAACGAAACAGATTCTCGTCCTAATACAAAATTCTGTATAGAAGAGGATGATATGACACCAGCCACAGTTAATTGGTATGTAAATGGGTCGATAGAACATACACAAACAGATTATCCCGGAACGGCATTGACCAGTATTCCTACTCCGGACAGTGAAGATTGTGATGGTGAAAAAGAGTTTGTTGGTTGGTATACAGACGATTATACCCATGCCTCTATTGCTCCTGCATTTGTCAACCCGACGGTTATTCCGGAAGGCGGAGCAGACTATTATGCAGTCTTTGCTACAACATCACCGACAAATAATTATCAGAAAATCACATCAGAAGGAGACTTAGTTGCAGGTGCCAAATACTTGATAGTTGGTAATAGTTCTACTACCTATAATGCTTTGCCTGTAGATGCTGCTACATCATTAATCGGTGTAACTCCATCTGAGTCTGTCATTTCCAGTCCTGCAGCTTCCTTAATATGGACATTAGAAGGATCTGCTGATGCTTGGAAAATCAAGAGTACAAGTAATAATAAATACATACAAATATCCGGAGGAAGTTTAAGCTTTGAGGAATCTACGAGTCTTACGTTCAGCGTTAGTGTAAGTTCTTATATATTTACATTTACTTCCTCCGCTGCAAGTGGGAATAAGATATTGTCCTATTATCACGGTGGAAAACCCAGCCAATTTAATGCTTATAGTAGTGCTAATACGGTATATGTATATAAGCAAGTTATAAATGCTACTAATTTTGCGACTACTTGTGCGACTACATACGATGTAAATCGTGCAGGAACTCCGGCAGGAACAGTGACAGGCGGTACGTTTACGGTTAGTCCGAGTAAACAAGCCGCTGGTAAGACGGTTACACTATCTGCCACACCTGATTTGGGTTATAGTTTTGACAGCTGGACGGTAACTAAGACGGAATCGCCTTATACGGATATCACATCTACGAATGTAGCTGGTAACACGCTTACGATGCCGGCATACGGAGTAACTGTCAATGCTTCGTTTACCCCGACACCGACTATGACTGCTACAGGAGGAGACTTGTCGAGTACAACGCTGCCGTTCGGAACGAGTTGCGAGCAAGATGAAGGAACCGATAAGACGTTTGTCTTAAATGGGTATAGTCTGACAAACGATGTGACATTGACTATTGGCGGAACGGACGCATCCATGTTCAGCGTAAAAAGTCCGAGTAGCCCTATTGATAAGGGTACCGGTCGAATCACCGACCAAACGGTGACCATAACTTTCACTCCGACATCGACGGGCGCTAAGACAGCCACGTTGACAATTGCCAGCAGTGGAGCAAGCAGTATTGTCCTGACCTTGAGCGGTACAGCTATCAAGCATTACAAGGTACATTACTGGAACAGCGGTACAGATGTTCACCAAGAGAGCGTGCTTGCCGGTGAAGATGCAAGTGCTACATGGGATGGCGTTGATGATGAAGACGGTTGTGATACAGAGACGTATAAGTATTTCGTAGGCTGGTCTAAAACGAATGTGGGAAGTATCCCGACGACGACCAAGCCGACAATAGGAGAGACCTATACCAGCCTTTCGTCCGATGTGAATTACTATGCTGTTTGGACGAATGTGAATCCGGGCGGTTGGGAACGATATGAGTCTTCCACTCTAGCAGAGGGTGATTATTTGATTGTACAAAAGAGCGGTGAAACTTACTACACTATGAAAAATAGTCAAGTGGGCAGTAATCCCTATCGTATGGATCATGGTGTGGCGGTATTCTCAGGCTCTTTAATCTCCGCTCCGTCCTCAGAACTTAGTTACGATTTGAATGATTTTATCTGGCATATAGCGGAGTCTTCTACGTCGGGCTATTATACCATTTATAATGCTGATGAGAGCAAATATATCGCGGCTACAGGGGTTGCAAAAGATATAGCTTTTGTTGCAAGTCCAGCAGACAATAAAGAATTGTTTAGTTTTACCTATAACAGTACCAGCAAAACCTATAACTGGACGAGCAAGTATAACACGGATAATAGCGTAAGTGCTCACTTCCGCGACGCTAATAGTGGTTGGGCTTGCTATGCAGCTCAATCCAACGACTCCTACCTCTACTATCGTGCAGGTGGAACCGCAAAATATATTACAAATTGTTGCGATAAGAATGTAACTCTAGCAACGAATAGTCCGTCGCATGGTAGTATTACTTTCTCGCCGAGCGGAACGATCAGTACTTGTGGAGCAGATGCTGCAACTCGCCAGACGACGATGACGGTAACTCCAGATGAAGGATACTACTTGTCCACATGGAGCACAAGCGGTGTATCTCCGGCAAGTCTGAGTGCGGATATTGCTTATGGTTCTGTAAGTAATAGTGGTGCACAAGCTACTACGGTAACTTTTACGCAGAATACCACTACGGGAATCTATACAGCCAATGCAACGTTTAGCCCTATTCCGGTAAGTAGCTTGACATTGCATGCTATTAAGAAGGATAATACAAGTGCAACAATCTTTGACGAAACCGGCAACAATGTCGCTCTAAGTCTGTATCCGACAGAAGGAAAGACAGCGAGTCCTGCAGATCCTTTAGGACATACCGTGAAGATTGAATTTGGCGCTGTTTTACCGGCTAATGCGTTGAACAAAGGTTATACATGGTCGGCTACAGTTAATGGTGCGGCTGTTGGATGGTCATCCAATGATCTTGCTACCAATGCCGTCTTAGAATTTAATAAGAGCAGCGGAAAGGTTGTTGCAAAAGCAGCAGGAACAGCGGAAATTATCATTACTACTGATGACGGAAGCGGTGTAACGGCGAAAGTGACAATCACTGTGGCAAATGTAGCACTGAGTACGTTGAATGTGGCGAAGTCATCAACGACGCTCTATTTGGGAGAGGCAGAAGATATAGCTGTGACGTATGATCCGGTGAACACCACAACCAAGGGTTACACTACCGGTAGTTACACATACGTGACGATTGGTCGATCCAATAATAAGATTACATTGACCGGTAAAGCAGTTACACCGGGAGAGCCAGAGCGTGTGACACTGACATCTTCAGACGCCGGAGCAAAAACAGCGACCATTGATGTAACAGTGAAACCTCTGCCCAAAGTGACATTCGTGGATAACTTACAAGGCAAGACGGACTTTAGTAATTGGGGATCGGATGGTGTTGTCTCTTCGACGGTGACAGACGGAGTTGTGACACACACGAAACCTACTCCATCCCATACGGATATAAGTGATCCGGGCGCAAGTTATAATGCGTGTGAGCGAAGTCACCTGCATTTGGTTGGTTGGATTGAGAGCGAGTGGGCAGATGCTCATCCGAGTGCTACACACGAGCAGATTGTAGGAGCAAATGTTTCTAACGGAGCAGGTACGTTCCTCGAAGCAGGAGCAGACCTCAATGTAGAAACGTATAATGGCAACATCTATTATGCTGTTTGGAGTCAAGTTGAATAAGAAAGGAAACACAGATATGAAAAAAGTATTAACGATGAAAAATTACAGAGTTATGAAAAAGTCGATGAAATATATCTGCCTGTTCCTGATGTTATTGGGAATTCATGTCAACGCATGGGGAACAACACCGGCTATCGATGAGACCGGATACAGTATAAGCGTAGATGCTATTGATTTTGGAACAATAGATGCAACAGATTATACTGGGAGCGATTTTATTGAGATAGATGCAACAATCACAATCACAAAGAAAACGGGCTACCCGGGTAATATCGTAGTCAGTTTATATCCTGGAGCATATTATTATATTTCGGATGGGGCTGACAGCAAAGGTTATTGCGGATACGAAGTCGGAGATCATACGGTTACCATTACAACATTCTTCCCGCAAAATGAGAACGGAGAATATGAAGATGCATTATTGATATACATATCCAATCCTGATGATTACGTAGAGATCCCTATCACAGCGACAGTAACAGGAGCATGTACCTCTCGAAGTATAACGATGTCCAATTTCAGTAAAGATTTCGGAAGTGAGGATTTTGTGCCGACGCATACCGTTTCGGCGGGAAGCGGAACAAAAACATGGACCAGTAGCAATACTGATGTAGCAACTATCGTTGATGGAAAAGTACATATCGTTGCTTCGGGTACTAGCACTATCGGATTGACGGTAGCAGAAGCTGATCCTTACTGCGAAGTTTCCCAGAGTTGTACGATGACCGTTAATGCACTTGTGCCTACAGTAACCGCTTTTACCGGCACATCGTCCAGCACTACCAGTATCACACTTACGAACGCGCAAGTGAGCAATAAGGGAGGTGCAGCTATTTCGGCGTATGGCTACATATACAGCACGACTGCCAGCACAGCCGAGACATTGAAGTTAGGCGAGACCGGTGTAAGCACAGCAACCGTTGCTTCTGCTGATATTGCTGCAAGTACCAACTTTGCCAGCAAAACCGTCAGCGAATTGACAACAGGTACGACCTATTATGTTCGCGCATATGCAACCAACTCTGCCGGAACAGGTTATTCTGCTATACAATCAGTTAAGACTATCGCATATACCGACTATAAGTTCAGTTGTGCTGATTGGACGTTGACAGGTCCGAGCGGAGATATCGTGTTTATCACTTCAGCAGCGAACAAGACTGTTCGCTCACAGGAAGCATTCCACGTGTCAGGTAATGGTTTGCCGCATAGTACGGCACTGACTTTTACAATTTTCCCGGCAAGCAGTAAGTTCGTCATTAAGAAGGCGGATGGAACAGTTCCATCAACGGACACCTACGGTAAAGTAGAGGCAGACGTATATGTTTACTATACTCCGGGGGTAGGTGATACGAGTGACGGTTTGGATGAGCTCACGAGCCTGACGGTTAGTGTAACCGGCGAACCTCGTACTGCAACGATTGATACGAAACGAGTGATCGGTCGTCACCTGCCTGCTGACTTTGTGATAGCGGCAAAAAATACTACCACTAATAAATGGTATGCACTTCCGGCAAATATGTCAGGAACGGGTAACCCAGAACCGGTGGAGATTGCGGTAGATGATATTAATAACCCGACGATTGCTTATACTGCAGCAAGTAATGTTTATAACCTATACCTAAGTGCTGATAAAGAAAAAGTGCAGTTGGGTATGAAAAATAACGTGGATGGTAGTAGCAAGTCCTATGCTCTCTGGGCAAACAATGCAGCTTTAAGTACCGACATTGGCAAGAACACCGGTTTGGCTGAGAATACATTGGGAAATAACTACAAATGGACATTGACGCAAACGAATACCAGTATTACCAATCCACAAGATGCAAAATATACTATTTCAAATCTAAATAATGTCAATCCGCTGAAATCATGGTTTGCAGCAGGTGGCGGACCCAAATGGGGACTCTACGCGAATGGTGTAGCAGAGTTGCGTTTGATACCGGCAAGTGATATCGGTCCGACAGAGGCATACTTCGTAGAATGGGGACAGCACGGCGGTGTGATCGAGGTGGATGCAACAGGCATTGACGCGACATCGGTTGTGGCGCATCTGAACGGTGCAAGCAGTTCGCCTATTACGCTTAGTCAGACACAGACAAGTGGCAAGAACCGCGCATCCATATACAACTACACCGTGAACTTCGGAGACGGTATTGACTTCGCAGATGCCGCAAGCAACGGAGCGATGTTGACATTAGAGTGGAAGAATGGAGCGACAACGAAGGCGGTTAGTAATATCGTTGTGCCGAAGATTATTGCTACGAGTGCAACGATGAAGTCGATAATCTCAACTGATGATCCATGGAGCAAGGCAGAAGTACACGTATTGCCGGGCGTAACGTTGACGGCTAATGCGGGTGATTTTGCAAGCAATGATGTAATCATCAAACACTTGGAGATCTATCCTGGCGCAACTGTGGTTGTGACGAAAGGTGATGCCGCTTCGGGTATATTGACGGCTACGAACCTGGTACTGCGTAACGGTTGGAGCCGCGCAGGAGAGAAGACGTATGATGTAGCACGGTTGTACGTAACGGCTTCTACGGCTACGCTGAAAGCATCGAGCGTCTATGCGGATTGGTATATTGACTACGATCAGTATTATCCGGTAGCCGTGCCTTGGAATGCGACGGTAGCGAACTTCAAATACCGCTACTGCTCCGTTGAGCCGAGTGTAGGTCCTTCCGAAAACATCCGTATGCGTTACTACGACGGTGCGAGCCGCGCAACGAACGTACAAGAGGGTGTAGGAAGCGGTGCTAACTGGAAACAATATGGCGAAGTCGGAAATCTTTCAGTTCCGACAACGTTAACTCCTTCGAGTGGATATGTGATGACAGCCAAACGTCCGAGCGGCAAAGCATTCTCTATCATCCGCATGCCGCTGACTTTACCGAGCGGCACATGGGGAGCCGGTTCGTGGACGACGAACGGAGAGTCAGGCGAAGTTGGTGGAACGCATAAGGACCAAGTGACGGTAACGGCTTGGGGCGATGAGAGTACTCCTTCGTACGCGAAGGGATGGAACATCATCGCTAACCCTTACATGTCATTGCATCAAGGAGCATTGAGTTACGATGATGAGACCGATGATGTCATTCAATATGCGAATATACCGGATATTGACTTCAAGGAATATGACCAGTTGCCTATTGAGACAACGAAGTTGAAACCGTCGAGTGCCTTCCTTGTACAGGCTCCGAAAGACGGTACCGTGACTTTCGGTACGGCTAACCGCAAGGCTTCGGCTCCAAGTTACCGCAGAGAAGTACAGGCAGAGACCCTTCCAACACAGAGAGCGTATATCGTGCTGGCAAACGATGAAGCCGAAGATATGATGGGTATTCTGGTGAGCGACCAATACACCGCCGAATATGAGATCAATGCCGATTTGGAGAAGTTGTTGGGCGATGGTACAAGCTTGCGTACGTATATGCGTTATGGTGACAGGAACATGGCTTACTTGGCTATCAATAAGGTATTGGCTCAAGAGTGGATACCGGTGAGTGTTCGTCTGCCGCAAACGGGTGAGTACACGTTCTCGCTGCACGAGGCAAGTATCGCCGGCGAATTGGAAGGCGTTTACCTGATTGACTATACGAACAGTCAGATAACCAACCTGATCGAAGACAGCTATACGTTTGTTGCCGAGGCGGGAACAATGAATGGTCGGTTTGCGATCAATGCGACGGTTGGTGAGCGTCAGACGCCGACAGAGATCGATGTAGTCGGAGCGAACAAGAATGGCGACGAGCCGATTAAGTTCCTTTATCATGATAAGGTATTTATTTGGCACCGCGGCGTGATTTATGACGCGACGGGAAAGAAAGTACGGGAAATCAATAAATGATTTCGATGTGTAATGTTTAAAGTTTAATGATTAAAGTTTAAAGATTTAGAGATTATGAGAAACGAAGTTAATCGTGCCCATAAGGCTAAGACAACATTGAGATATTTATTGATGATGGTAGCAGTACTGAGTGTTCTGGGCTTGAGTGCCCAGACGCCCAAGTACGGCAGAACGTATAATCCGCAGCACAAGCAGGCGGTGTATACCAGTGTTCAGGCGCAAGCGCCGCAGGCAACGATGAGTTCGACGAGCACGATGATGAGTTCGGGTTCGACGCTTCCTCAGGCAGCTGTGACGGGAACGAGTACGACGTTTGATGTAGGCAGCCGGCCCGGCAAGATACGCAGGGACGTAGGCGGAGGAGGTACGACGGAGGATGATGATCCGGATCCAGATCTGCCTGTTGAGCCTGCTCCGATAGGGGATGGTTTGTGGGCGCTGATGGTTCTCGCGGGGGCGTTCGCGTTTGTGCGCGTGTTCCTTAGAAGAAAATTTGTTAAAGAAAAATGACAAAAAAATCCAAAAATATCATTTGTTCCTGCAGGGTAGGTGGTTTGATGGTAAAAACTGTCTAAGAATTCATTATTAAGTAGGTTTTAGCAGCAAAGAACCTAAGATGTGAAACATCTAAATCGTTCAAAAGGGTTTATCTTTGTTTTTGTTTACCGATTTCATAATGTCTATTTGGCAAAAAAAATTTATTTTATAAAACGCTTGCATATATCAAAAAGATTTTGTAACTTTGCAGCCGATTTTAAAAACGAAAGTATTAACGGCTAATGACACTGCTTTCTAACATATGGATTTATGCGTGCTATCTTTAATAGTGCGCATTACTTTTTGTATAATGGCGCAGGAAGAAGCAATAAAACTATTTGAAGACAAGCAGGTTCGCTACATCTGGGATGACGAGAAGGAAAAGTATTTCTTCTCGGTTGTCGATGTGATACAAGTATTGACGGATTCAGAAAATCCTCGTAAGTACTGGAGTGTTCTCAAAACGAGATTAAAACAAGAAGGGAGTGAGGTGGCTACAAATTGTAGTCAACTGAAAATGCAAGCGTCAGATGGGAAGAAATACCTTACCGATGTAGCTGATACAGAGCAACTTCTGCGCCTCATTCAGTCTGTGCCAAGTAAGAAAGCGGCCTGAAGAACTGCCGTTCGAGAAAGAGGAATAACCGATAACAAAACTAACAAACAATATTTAACAACACCCCGCCTGTTTGCGGGTGTCAAATATAAGTTGTAACTTTGCAAGCGAAAATTAAATACCAATTTTATAATGAATAAGGACAACTACACAAAGCAAGCATTACTCAATGAGATGGACGGAGGCAGCGTGTCTGTTCACCACTTGTTGACAGCAGATGAATTCATCGCTCAAATGGAACCAAGAATTCGTAGCATGTTCAAATGAAACAGTTCCGAATTGAAAAAATCGTGCTGGATCAACTCGAAGAGAGTGTTCAGACTTTGGTCGAGAAGAACTATTTTAGCGATGAAGACTACGCAGTATCTTATTTAATAGATATTGTGCGCTTTTTCCAGTTGAATATAGACCATATGGTAGTGAAACCTGCGCCTGCGTATTTTAAGCGGTATTGTGTAATGACGAGTGATTTAAAATACGTGTCTTATCGTAAGAATCGCCACACTACTTGGTATGCATTTTTTGAAGAATACGATGACTTTATCAGTATTGTGTATCTAAACAACAATCATGTAATTGGGCATCTTTTAGAAATCAATAACTAACAAACAATAATATAATTAACTTTTTGTTTAACTAAAAATCTCAAACATTATGAGAAAATTAAAACTATTTTTCGCCTGTTTGTGATGGTTGTCCTCAAATATGGGACAACTGAAATAATTAGATAGTAAAACTCAGATAAATGAGTAAATTGATACACATAGATTCGGAATACAAACAGTGGATCCAATCCCTTAGTAAGCGGTATCGCCAAAGTCAGATAAAGGCTTCGGTACATGTGAACCATGAGATGCTGGCTTATTATTGGCAGTTGGGACGCGATATTGTTCAGCTCGATGCGGAGCAACGTTGGGGTAGCGGATTTATGCGTTCGTTGTCGCAAGATTTGAAGCAAGAATTACCCGATTCAACTGGACTAACACTATCTAATCTATATTATTGCAAAAAGTTCTATCTGCTTTATAATGAGCAAGTTATAAAATTCCCACAAGCTGTTGGAAAATTAGAAAGCGAGGACATAAAGCAAAATATCCCACAAGTTGTGGGAAAAAGTCAGGACGAAATTTTGCCACAAGTTGGGGTAAAAATTAACGCCATGTTATCTGCTGTGCCTTGGGGACATCATCGATACATCATGGACAAGTGCGGAGAGGATACGGAGAGAGCATTGTTTTATGTCCGTCAGACGGTAGAGAATGGATGGAGTCGTGCGATGCTGCTCAATTGGTTGGATTCTAATCTGTATGAACGTCAAGGTAAGGCGTTGACGAACTTCTCTGCTACGCTACCGGAGGAGACAAGTGACTTAGCTCGCGAGATAACTAAAGATCCATATGATTTTGGTTTTGCAGGTATTACCGGTAAGTACAATGAGAAAACGATGAAAGCTGCGTTGCTGACGAATATGACGCAGTTCTTGGTTGAACTGGGAACCGGCTTTGCGTATGTCGGTAGGGAATATCGCCTCAAGATTGGTGAGACAGAGAACCTTATTGACTTGCTCTTTTATAATCTCACGCTACGTTGCTATGTGGCGATAGAGGTGAAGATTGGTGCGTTTGATGCGCGAGATATTGGTCAGTTGGGCACGTATGTCACGGCAGTTAATCATATTTTACGTGATCCCGAGAAAGATAACCCGACGATAGGTTTATTGGTGTGCAAGAGGAAGGATAATACCTTGGCTCAGTATGCACTCGAGTCCAGTAGCCAACCTCTGGGTATTTCCGAATATGAGTTGCAGAAGTTGTATCCCACGAAGGTAGAAGGAACGATTCCGACGATTGCAGAGATTGAGAGTGTGGCGAATGATACGAAGGTAGAAGAAAGTGCTGTAAGAAATTCGGCGGACGCCATCCGCCAAATTGAGAAAAATGTTCAAATCAATAACTAACAATCAATATTAATTAACTTTTTGTTTAACTAAAAATCTCAAACATTATGAGAAAATTAAAACTATTTTTCGCCTGTCTGCTGATGGCCGTCCTCAGCATCGGGCAAGTGTGGGCGGAGGATGTAGACTTTAGTTCTGGAAATGGAACTAATGATGCTACCGCAAAGACCAACACGTGGACGTTTACCAATTACACAATTGTGCAAGCAAAAGGAGCGTCAACAGCAACTGATCCAAGCGCCAGTTATCTTACATCTCCTAGATGGTACAAGGATAATACTGTCACAATTACACCAGCTACAAATGTTACAATTACCGAGGTTGTTATGACAGGAACTGGAGCTAATTACAATGGGCAAACAATGACTTTCAATACGGGCAGTGGTTCGATTTCTGGCAACACTACAACGTGGTCTGGAACGGCAACTAATGCAGCCCCCCTTGTAATAACACTGGGGAAGCAATTACGTGTAAGTTCTGTTTCAATAACATACTCCACAGGCGGAGGTACTGTTAACGTTACAGGTGTGTCGCTTAATAAAGACGAAATCGAGTTGGAAGTTGGTGCTACACAAACTCTTGTAGCAACCGTTGCTCCAAACAATGCAACAGATCAAGTAGTATCTTGGGAATCTGATGATGAAGATGTTGCCACCGTTGACGGTGGAGTTGTGACCGCGATTGGTGTAGGTACTGCTACTATTACCGTTACAACCCATGATGGCAGTTTTACAGCAACTTGTGACGTTGAAGTAACGGCAGCACAGCCGAAATCATCATTGATTTTCGAAGCTGCTTGTGGTGGTTCAGGAACTGCAGATGATGGCGTAGAATGGACAATAGCATCTGATGCAGCTGAATCTACGTTTGATTCCAACAGAGGAGTACATTACGGAACAGGTAGCAAGGCAGTAGAGTATATCGAACTAACCAGCGATGCCTTTACAAACAAAGTTAAAAAGATTGAAGTAGAAGCGGCAGGTAGTAATACTCCGTCCCTTTCTGTTACCGTAGGTGGAAATGCTTTTGGCGAAACAGCAACGGGAATTACCAATAGTAATGTTAAGTACACATTTGAACCGACATCAGAGCAAAGCAGTACAGACTTTACTGGTGTTATTGTTGTTCGTTTGGCGAAGGCAAGTGCTGCAAATGGAGCTCTTTACATTAAATCTATCGTTGTAACATATGAGGAAGCAGAAGAAACGAAGGTAGCTACTCCGGTTATTTCGGGAACTACTCTTTTCTATCCGAATACAGAGGTGACTATTTCTTGTGGCACCGAAAACGCTGAAATCCGCTATACTACCAATGGAGATGTTCCGACTGCGGGCAGTACACTTTATAATGGCGCATTCGAATTAACGGATGGTGCAACTGTAAAAGCTATCGCATTCAAGACGGGTTTAGAGAATAGTGAAATGGCTTCTAAGGAATTCACAAAGTTAACTCCATTAGAGACTATACCAAATATCTTCGCTGCTGCAACAGGCGAATCTACAGTTCAAGCCGTTACTTTCAATAGCGCGTGGGTTGTTACCGGTGTCTCTACTAATGGTAAAAATGCATATCTTTCGGATGGTACAAATGGTTTGATCTTGTACAATAGTAGTGCGGACAGCGATCATCCAGTTGGAGGTCTTGCAGCTGGCAATACATTGAGCGGTACAATCACTTGCTCTCTTGTTAAGTACAATGGAGCAGCCGAAATTGAGAATTTTGATGCGACAGGATTGACGAAAGGCACAGGAACTATTGGATATAGCGAGGTGGCCATTGCTGATTTGTCAGGTGTCAATACTGGATCGTTGATTCAAATTAGCGGTCTTTGTACAAAGACAACCGTAGGAACTAAGGATTATTATTATGTAGACGGTGTGCAACTCTATAATACATTGTTTGCATTCGATAATCCGACACCAGGCTCTTCCTATAATTGCAATGGTGTCTACGTTTACTACAAAAAAGGAGAAAATGATCCTATCAATGAGATTTGCCCACGTAGAGCAGAAGATATCGCAGTGCAAGCAGCAAAGCAAAATGCTAACACTCAATGGGTAGCTACCTCCAAGACTGTTCGTGTAGGAGATGCAACTACCGATTGGTGGTCAACATCTTCGGATGGTGCAAAGACGTTTAGTAGTACGAATGAGGGTGTCGCAACTATTAATGCAGCAGGTGAAATCACTTTGGTTGCTCCTGGTACAACTACTTTGAAGTTCAGCACGGCTGAAACTGAGAACTACTACGCAGGTCCTGAAGTTTCTATGGTTCTGACCGTAAAAGCAGCTCTGCCTGCAGGTGGTACGGAATTTACTTGGGATGCTACGGCACAAAGCTATACTGATCAAGAGGTAATGGCAACAGTAACGGCTGCTCCAAACCCGATAATTGCCTTCGCTAATACAGGCTCGAATGATCCGAAGTGGTTCAATAATGGTAGTGCTGTTCGTTTCTACAAGGATAACTCTATAACTATTACGGCTCCGGAAGATAAGTTATTATATGAAATTAGCATTAACTTCGTCGCTGGATATACCGCAACGCTGACGACGGATGTCGTAACGTATAGCCTTGTTGGTACCGTTGGTACTTGGAGCGGCTTGGCAAAAGAAGTAACATTCTCCAATGGAGATGCGGCTGCGCGTTTAACTTCTATCAATGTTGTATATGCTGATGGTACTGTAACCGAACTTGCTATCGCAGACATCAACCTGAAGACTACGGATGAAGAAACAGCGCTTGCTATCACCAAGAATGTTGAAGCGACAATCATTTACGAAGGTTTGGATGAAAGTGTTGCAACTATTTCTGCAAACAAAGTTACACCGGTTGGCGAAGGCTCTACTACCGTAACGGCTCGTATTGAGCAAGGTACTAACTACACCGCTGCACAAACGACCTTTACGATTACCGTAGCAGCGAAGACTATTCCGACACTCTCGTTCCCGGCGGCTTCTTACAATGCAAACCTTGGCGAGAGCTTCACAGCTCCTACATTGACGAATCCGGCAGGTGTAACAGTACATTATAGTAGTGACAATGCAGCTGTCTCTGTTGATGAGAATACTGGTGCGATCACTATCAACGCTGAGGGTACAGCAGTCATCACTGCTACCAGTGTAGAGACCGAAGATTATGCAGTAGGAACTGCTTCGTACACGCTGAATGTAGCCGATCCGTATAAGGATGTACTGACTGCTGCTGCGATTGGTCAAAGCGGTTATGGAACATGGACTGATAAGACATTCACCACAGAGACTAAGTATAATGGTTACAGCACAACCGGAACAGGAGCTAACGGTGGCGCTATTCAGATGAATACTACGAACCCTGGTGGTATAGTTAACATCTCTACTATTGGATACTTGAAAGAACTCTCTGCTGTTGCACATTCGGGAAATGCTAAAACTTTGGATATTTACGCAAAGAATACGGCGTATGAATCAAGTGCTGATTTGTACGACAACGACAAGCGTGGTACGCTGATTGGTACGATTGCAGCAGGTGGTGGTGCGATGGAATTTGAGGATGGTTTTGATTATAGCGATAACTACAAATACATTGGTATCAAGGCTAAAGGTGGTGCCGTTTACTACGATGAAATCGTTATTAAATGGACTCCTGCTGTTATTAACAAATATACAGTAACCTATAAGGCAGGTGAGGCTGAAGGTGACGATGTAGTAGTTCCGAATATCGAAGAGGGTACTCCGATCACTTTGGCAGCTGCTGACACTTATTCCAAGGATGGTTACACCTTCATGGGCTGGAATGATGGTACCCAAACATATGCTGCAGGTGCATCGTATACTGTAAACGACGATGTAACGTTCACCGCTCAATGGGCTCAGAACTTCACGGTAACTTACAAGGCTGGTGAGGCTGGCGAAACTCAAGTAGTTCGTACCGTTCCGGCTGGCGCTTATAACTTGGAATCCTGCTCGTTCGTTTATGCTAACCATGCATTTGACGGCTGGCAGAATGGTGCTAACAAGTACAACGCTGGTGCAGAGGTAACAATCTCTGAAAATATGGAGTTCGTTGCTCAATGGGTAGAGGCTATGGCTCCTATTACGGTAACGTTCACTGCTGGTACAGATAAGAGCAGTTCATTGTCTATATATAAAAATGGTATCAAGATTGCTGTTTCCAGTGGCACTTTAAATAATGATGACGATTATCGTTGTTATGCAAGCAATCATATGACGGTTTCTTCTGAACTCGGTAACATTACTCAAATCGTTATTACTTCTACAAGTTCGAAACCCGCAAATGCATTCTCAATTGAAGGCGATAATGGCAATTATGCGTATGAGTCGCTCGTAGGAACTTGGACGGGATCATCTGCATCTATTCAATTGAATGCATCTTCTCAGGTTCGTATGACTGAGATTCAGGTTACATACATTCCGAGTGCATATCAACGTAATGTAACCGCAGGTAACTTCGGTACAATCTGCTTGCCGTTCGATGGTACGATTGAAGGCGCAGAACTCCTTGAGTTCGTTGACAAAGATGCTGATAATATTTATCTCGGCAATTCGGACGCAACTGTTCAGGCAGGCAAGCCGTACGTATTCCTTGCTAATGCAAATCAGATCAGAGTAACGTTTACGGACAATACCTTTGTTGCTGCTTCTGATCACAATGGTCTCCATGGTACGTATGTTGACATGGCAGATGCTGAGCTGAATGGCAAGTATCTCATCAGCAACAATCTGTACTATCTGATTAACACGGAAGATTGCTCGCTGAAAGCTTATCGTGCATACTTCCTGTTGAGCGAAGTTCCGGGTGGCGGCGCATTGAGTCCTCAAAGACGCTTTGCAATCGGAAACGGTGCTCCGCAAGTAGTTACGGGTATTGACGCACTGAATGCTTCGGAGACTCCGGTTAAGATGATCATCGACGGTAAGATGTATATCCTGCGCGGTGAGAAGATGTATGACGCAACAGGCCGTCTGGTAAAATAAGAGTGCTAACGCACGTTAATAAATGAAGTTGTTAAATCGTAAAATTGTTAGCATTATGAAAAAGACATATAATCAACCGGAATTCGTTGTAGTAGAAATGATGCCGCAGACCATTATCTGCGCAAGTGGCCCAGGTTTGGGAAAAGGTGGAGAGTCTTCTTCCGCTGGTCCAATCGAAGGCGAATAATCCGCATCTCGCCCGAGTGGCGACAAGACATCCAAAGGCAGCTTTCGGGCTGCCTTTGGTGTATTTCTGTTGCATAGGATTTTCTGCCACCTAATCGTATGTTTGTCCTATGTATATCCTATGTTTATCGTATGTTTATCGTGTCGTCAATTGATAAAAATGCTTTTTATGTTTATGTCTTTTGAATGATTTACTCTGTAAGAGACGAGGTTTGGTGGTAAAACTATCTAAAAATTCATTTTTAAGGAGTTTTGGCAGCAAGGATCGTGTGGAGCGACGCTCAAAATCATTCAAAAGGGTTTTTATTGTTTTTGTTGATTTTTCATAGGACACTTCCATTAAATTTCAGAAAAATTTGCATATATCAAAAAAAAACTGTACCTTTGCAGCGTCAAAGGTAAAAAGAGGAATCCAAATGCCTACAGCAGAAGTACAAAATATGATTCCGACGATGCAGCGCTTTTTTGCTGCACAACCGGTACAAAGAGCCTACTTGTTTGGCTCTTGTTCGCGTGGAGAGGAGACGAAAAACAGCGATGTGGATATATTGGTGGATCTGGACAAATCAAAGCCTATAGGGCTTTTCCAATATGTTACAATGAAGTTGGATTTACAGGATTTGTTGCATCGAGAGGTCGATTTAGTAGAGCAAGACGAATTACTGCCGTTTGCACAAGAGTCTGCAAATAGAGATAAATTCTTGATTTATGAGAGAGCATAGTCGTGACAAAGAACGCTTGGAACATATACTAAGCGCAATTCAAGTGATTGAGAATGGCTTGTCTACTTATTCAAAAGATGAATTGTTGAGTAATCCGTTGTTGTACTATGGATTAGTAAAGCAAATTGAGATTATCGGGGAGGCAGCTAACTTACTCACGCATGAGTTTAGAGAGATGCATGTAGATGTCAATTGGCGTCCGATTGTTGCAATGCGTAATGTGTTGGTTCATGACTATATTCACATAAGCAAAGAGATGCTTTGGGTAACTATTACGCAGGATATTCCAGAACTAAAGCAGCACATCGCACTATACTACGAGGAGTTCGAATAATCAAAGGCAGCTTTCGGGCTGCCTTTGATGTGTTTATTCTTGTATCGCTTTGCGAATCAGAGGAACAAGTTCGGAGTTGTCATGCCAGCCGGAGAAGAGATGCGCATTGCGGCCGATGGCGAAGACAGGTACGGGATGTGCAGAGTGTGCATGCGTCGTCCAGCCTACGTGGGCTTTCTTGTTGAGCAGCGCGATGCCGGCGTCTCCGAGTTTGTTTATCGACTTATACATCGTCTTGGTGTCCTTGGTTCTGCCCTTGCAAGCCGCCTTATAGAGCGCCTGCAGCTCTTTCTCTTCATCCGCGGTAACTTCTACCGTCTCCCAGAAACCGAGGTTCTGACGGTACACTTGCTTAACGGCCTCCCAAGTCGGTTTGTTCTTGCCTTGGAAGAGTTGGCTGAATTTATCTGAGAGGATCCACGCCGAGCATTTCTGATTTTGCAGCAGGTCAAGATGGAGCGTGTAATCGCTGTTACCGAGCGCGAGACCGCCTGTCTCATGGTCGGCCGTCACGAGGATAAGTGTCTCGTCGGGGTGCGCGAGGTAGAAGTCATATGCCGCCTGCATCGCCTCGTCCATGTCCCAAACCTCACCGATCTCGGTAGCCGCATCGTCGCCGTGGCACGCGTAATCAATCATACCGCCTTCCACCATCATAAAGAACTTCTCATGCCGCGCATCGAGGAACGGAATCGCCGTGCTAACAATCTGCGCGAGCGTGAGATCACCCGGCTTGCGGTCGATGGCGTAGGTCAAATTAGATCCATGGTTCATTCCTGTGTCGCCTTCTTGGACCATAATTAGTTTCGTGATCTCGTGATCACGTGATCTCGTGATCGCTTCTTCGTATCCACGGGCGATGGTATAGCCTTTGTCTTCGGCGAGGCGGTAGAGGTTCACTTTCTTATCGTCGTGCTTGCCCTGCGGATGGTGAAAACCGGCTCCGCCGAAGAAGTCGAAGTTGCTTTCCGCCAATTGCTCGCCGATGCGGTAGTACTTATTGCGGTTCGGCACATGGGCATAGAAAGCTGCCGGTGTGGCATGGTCGATAGCGACGGTTGTCATGATGCCGATGCCCCAGTTCTGCGCCTTCAACTCCTCTGCGATAGTAGTCACGCGTACGCTGTCCTCATCCATGCCTAACATGCCGTTTTTGGTCTTGGCGCCCGTCGCAAGACACGTACCTGCAGCTGCCGAATCGGTAATGCCGTTCGTCTTCGAGTACGTCGAGAGGTGTCCCGAATACGGAAAAGTCGTCATGAGCGTCTGCACGCGACCGAGCGGTTGGCCTTCGATCGCCGAACGGTACATCTCCGCGAGCATCACTTGGTTGGCGCCCATGCCGTCACCGATGAAGTAAAAGACGTACTTCGTTTCTGCAGAAACGGAGAGACAAAAGATAATAGATAATAGATAAAAGATAGATCTTTTCATAGGAGGGGTGTTTTCGGGATGACGTAATTACGGGATAACGTTATTACGAAGTTTTTTGTTTTTTCAATTGTTTATTCTGGCGCTTACGCTTGCGTGCTTCGCGTTTCTTGGCGGCTTGGTGTGCCTTGCGTTCCTCGGGCGTGCGGTGCGGCGGTGGTTCGATGCCTTGTTCGCGCAGCCGCTGGTCTTGGATCTCCTGCTGATGCTCGATCATCCGCTCTTTCTCTTCGCGCTGCAGCTGCGCTACCTCTTCCTGTGTGAGCGTCTCGTGCTTGAGCAGGTCTTCATAAATAAGGAGCGTAGCCCATGCGTCCGTGGACGCGTAGCGCGCCTGCTCTGGCGTGAGATGGCTGTTCTCCCAATTGGTCAGCTGCTGCGCCTTGGAAATCTTGCGACCGAAGCAGATAGCGAACAGTTTCTGCAGACCGAGGTCAAGCAGTCCGTACTGCGGTACGATCTTCTGGATGTCGATGCAGTTGGCCGGCGTGAAATTGCGTCTGCGACGCAGACCGTTGATGTCGTCTTTGAACGCCAGACCGACCTTGCATATATTCGGGTTGGCGAAGAAATCAGCTAACTCCTGCGGCATGCCGATGTGCGTCAGACGGAAGAGAAAACAGCGCTTACGGTCGGCTATCTGCACGAGGGCTGTAGGGTAGTGGATTCCGCGTTTGAAACTCGGCCGCGACTCCGTATCCACGCCTACAATCTTCTGCTTGAGCAGATAATTGACCGCTTCGGGTACTTGTTCCGGCTGCTCGATGACGATGACTTGGCCTTCGAAGACCTGCATCGGCATTTTCTGGAGCACTTCCTTATTAATATGCGTTATCGGATACCTCAATTTAAATTTATGATTTCAAATTTCAAATTTATAATTTATTTTCGTTGTCTTTGAGAGTTTTTATGCTCGATGATAATAATCGATGAATTTCCTCAACATCCGTAATTAATTCTTCATATTGTTCATCGTTGATTAATTCTGATTCCCAAAGAACTTTCAGCCAGTAGATTGTTTCGTAAGCTTCTTTTTGCGCAATACTTAATTTATTTATAAAATCAGCCTTACTTACAGCATTACAAGCTTCACTATAATTTGCGCCAATACTCGTTCCTGATCGTTGTATTTGGTCTGAGTTATTGAATTCATGTTTGGTCTCGCACAAATATTTTCTCAGTTTGTTAATTTTAACTGAGAATGCGATGCATTTATCAAGAAATTCGTCTCGAGTCATATATACAAATCATCAATCATCAATCATCAATCATCAATCATAAATCATAAATGCTGGCATCGAGATCGTGCAACGCTCTCATAACTGCCAGCAACTTTCTTCCCCAATGTGCTTCAAACGCTTCGCGGCAGAGGACGACGGCATCGTTCATAATAGGTTCTTCGCCGGTCTGGAAAGCAGCTGCCAGGTCTTTGAGCTCCTGATAGATATCCGCGAGTCCTTCGGAGATATAACTCGTCTGGATCTCATCCGTATAGACGCCTTGATCGACGAACACATCGAGGTACGCATCGTCCTGTCCGAGCAGATTACGGATTCCCACAAGGGCATAGGTATAATCTTCTTCCGTCACGAAACGTTGCGGTTCCTCCTCCATCATGGTCTCGGCCGGTTCGAGCAGACGTGTGCGCAGATACAAGACGGGCAAGAGCCGTAACAACTGTTCACGCCACTCCTCACGCTCATAATCAGCACACTGCTCTATGAGCAGACAAGTTTGCGCTGCAGCTGTGACAAAAGCGATGGTAGAGTCCTTGTAAATAAAACTTTCCATACTAAAAAGAACTAAAAATCGTGCAAAGATACGAAAAAACTTGCACATGTGCAAAAAAATGTGTAACTTTGCGGTGAATTTTTGAAAAAGAACCTAATTTTAAATAAACTGATAGTATGAAAAAGTTTTTCTTATTGGCCTTTGCGGCATTGAGTATGACCGCTGTGGCGCAGAAAGTAACCCCCATTACCGTTACGTTAGCAGACTTCAAAGTGGACTCCCTCCGTGCTTTGTACATGGCTGAGCCGATCATGTATCGCGCTTCGCTGGATGCAGTAGCTCAGGCGCTGAACAAGAACGCAGAGGAACTGAAGGCGGCTAAGGCGATTCTCAAAGTAGAGCAACAGCACGCGAAAGAGAAAGCTGCGTCGCTGAAAGAGGCGCTGAAGATGACCGGTTCGCTCAAGAAACTCTATGAGAAAGAGGATGGCGAGGTAAAGGCAATGCAGAAAGTGGTGGAGAAACAGCAAAAGACGCTGGCTAAGCAGGCTGAGCTCAATCAGGAGACTCGCGACGCGTACGCCGCACTGCTCGATCAACAGCAGAAAGAACTCGGTTACTCGATTCGCGAGATCGCGGAGCGCGCACGCGCTATAGCAGATCTGGAGACGCAGATCCAAAACAGCCAAACCGAACTGCAGGCTTATGAACAGCAGGTTGCTCAGAAAGCGCATGACTTGGCCGTACTCGAGGCAGAGCTGAAAGGACGCCAGAATGCGGTAAAGAACGAACAGAAAGCTGCTAAATCGATGCAATAATGAAGGTAATTAATCTATCCGAGAAGAACAGCGTTCTTAATCAGTTCCTGCGTGAGATCCGCGATGTAGATATCCAGAAGGATCCGCTGCGTTTTCGCCGTAATATCGAGCGCATCGGTGAGGTGATGGCTATCGAGATGAGTAAGGAACTGAATTATGAACCGACCGAGGTGCAGACGCCGCTGGCTAAGGCAACCGTGAACACGATTAGCGACCAGTTGGTAGTGGCTACTATTCTGCGTGCCGGTCTTCCGCTGCATCAGGGATTTTTGAATATCTTCGACCGCGCGGAGAATGCGTTCCTGAGTGCTTATCGTCGTGTCGGACGTAATGTGCATGGAGAAGAGCAGTTGGAGATCGTGGCCGAGTATATGGCTGCGCCGGCTATTGATGGCAAGACGCTTATCATCGCCGATCCGATGTTAGCAACCGGTATGTCGATGGAGGTGGGCTATCTGGCGCTTCTTCGTCATGGCAAACCGAAACACACCCATCTGTGCTGCACGATCGGTACACCGCAAGCGATTGACTGTCTGCGTAAGTCGCTTAACGACAGCGAAGACGTGACGCTCTGGTGCGCGGCTATTGACCCTGTCCTGAACGAGAAGAAATATATCGTTCCGGGTTTGGGTGATGCAGGCGATCTGTGCTACGGAACGAAGATCCATCTCTCCGATCGTAAGTGATGATACGCCAACTCCGCGTTTGGAAACCGGACGATGCGGACTATCCGTATCGTTTGCAGCAATGCCCGGATAAACCCCAAGTGCTCTACGGATTAGGAAATCTCCATCCCTCCGAAGGGCACGTGGTAGCTATTGTCGGGACACGGCAACCGACCGAACGCGGAAAAGAACTGACCGAGGCACTTGTGCGCGATTTGCACGAGCGCCTCGATGGTCTTACTATCGTCTCCGGAGGCGCCTACGGGATCGATATAACGGCGCATCGTTCGGCACTTAAATACGGTGTACCGACCATCATGGTGCTGGCGCACGGCTTGGATCGCATGTACCCGTACCAGCATAAACCGGAAGCGGAAGCGGCTATGGAGCAAGGCGGGCTACTCTCCGAATATCCGGAAGGAACAGAACCGTTTGCTGCGAATTTCCTGCAACGCAATCGTATTATTGCGGGTTTAGCCGATGCGGTCGTTATTGTGGAGAGCCGCGAGAAAGGCGGCAGTCTGTGTACTGCCCAGCGCGCGTTGGAATACAACCGTGCGTTGTTCGCTTTTCCGGGTCGTCCGACCGATCCTTCTTCACGCGGATGTAACAACCTCATTCGTTTGGGTAAAGCCCATCTGATCTCTTGTGCAGACGACCTGATCAATGCGATGGAGTGGAAAACCAAACGTTCGGCTTCGCAGGCTATTCAGACCCAACTGATCGGACTAATGGATGACCTGACGCCGCTGCAGCAGAATCTGTTAAACCAGCTGCAGACAGCCGAAGAAGGGTTGCATATTAACTTGCTCGTGCAAGCGGCCGAGATGCCGTACAGCGAAGTAGCTTCGGAACTGCTCGCGCTCGAATTACAAGGACTCGTGCGTTCCCTTCCCGGCGGAATTTATCGTTTTGTGCGCTAAAAATACGAAAATGTTTGCATATATGCAAAAAAAGTAGTATCTTTGTGCCCGATTTCAAAAAGTAATTAATTAACGCGTTACTATGGATAGTTTAAAGAAGTATTTGGGAGTTTGTCTCCTGGTGTTAGGTGTTCTGTGCCTCGTGGTGTATAAGTTCGCAGCGCCTGAGAACTGGTTGCTCGTTAGCGCTATGGTTTTGGAGGTTGCAGGAATCCTTGCATATATTTTCATCAATCTGAAAGGATAACATTGAATGGCGTCCCAGGGAGGTTTTAATGATGCTGTGAAGTATCATCTTACCGGCATGTACCAAGACTGGTTCTTGGACTATGCTTCGTATGTGATTCTGGAACGCGCCGTGCCGGCGATAGAGGATGGCCTGAAGCCCGTTCAGCGCCGTATTCTTCATGCAATGAAGACGGTGGATGACGGTAAGTATAACAAGGTCGCTAACATCGTCGGACAAACGATGCAGTATCACCCGCACGGTGATGCTTCTATCGGTGATGCACTCGTTCAACTGGGACAGAAAGACCTGCTTATCGATTGTCAGGGTAACTGGGGTAATATCCTTACCGGCGATGGTGCTGCGGCTCCTCGTTATATCGAAGCGCGTCTGAGTAAGTTCGCCCTCGAGACCGTCTTCAATGCCAAGACGACGGAGTACATGAAGAGTTACGACGGCCGTAAGAACGAACCGATCCACCTTCCTGTGAAATTCCCGCTGCTCCTGGCGCAAGGTGTAGAGGGTATCGCTGTCGGTCTGAACTCCAAGATCCTCCCGCATAACTTCAACGAACTGTGTGACGCCTCGTTGGCCTACCTGCGCGGACAGGATTTCCAACTCTTCCCGGACTTCCCGACCGGTGGTGTGATAGATGTCACCAAGTACAACGACGGTGAGCGCGGCGGTATGGTCAAGATCCGGGCACGGATCCAGAAAGCGGATGATAACAAGACGCTCATCATCACCGAGATCCCGTTCGGGACAACCACCTCGAAGATCATCGAGACTATCCTGAAAGCCAACCAGAAAGGCAAGATCAAGATCCGTAAGATCGATGACTTCACGGCTGACCAGGCACGTATCGTGGTGCAACTGGCTCCCGGATCGTCTTCGGACAAGGCCATCGACGCGCTCTATGCCTTCACGGACTGCGAGGTGAACATCTCGCCGAACTGCTGCGTGGTAGAGAACCGCAAACCGATCTTTACCTCCGTCAGCAACCTGCTGCGCCTCTCGACGGATAACACGAAAGCGCTACTCAAATGGGAACTGGAGATCGAGAAGAGCGAACTGGAGGAGAAATATTTCTATACCTCACTGGAGAAGATCTTCATAGAGAACCGCATCTATAAGGAGAAAGGCTACGAGGACGCGCCGAACAAAGAGAAGTTGATCGCGTTCGTAGACGAGGCTTTGACGCCGTTCAAAGCGCAACTTATTCGCGAGGTGCGCACCGAAGATATTGAGCGCCTGTTCGAGATTAAGATGCTGCGTATCACTAAGTTCGACTCCAAGAAAGCGGACGAACTGATGCGCGACCTGGAGAAGAAGATCAAGGCCTGCATCAAGAACCTCAACCATCTGACGGACTACACGATTGCCTGGTTCGAGATGCTCAAGAAGAAATACGGCGAGGCGTATCCGCGTCGCACAGAGGTGCGTAACTTTGGCGCCATCAACGTTAAGGCTGTCGTCGAGAACAACGAGAAACTCTATATCAACCGTGCCGAGGGCTTCGTAGGAACGGGTCTGAAGAAAGATGAGTTCCTCTTCAATTGCTCTGACATTGACGACATTATCGTCTTCCACAAGGACGGTAAATACAAGATCCAGAAAGTGGCGGAGAAACTGTTCGTCGGAACGGACATCCTGCATATAGCCGTCTTCCAGCGTGGCGATGAGCGTACTGTCTATAACGTCGTCTATCGCGACGGTAAGAAAGGTACGTACTTCATGAAGCGCTTCAACGTCACCGGTGTGGCGAAAGATAAGGAATACGACCTGACGCAAGGCAAGCCCGGCTCGAAGATCGTCTATTTCACCGCCAACCCGAACGGCGAGGCAGAGGTGATCCGCGTGACTCTTAAACCGCAGTTGCACCTCAAGAAACTTGAGGTCTTCAAAGACCTGAGTGAACTGGCCGTCAAGTCGCGTACAGCACGTGGTAATGTGCTCACGAAATTCGAAGTCAAGTCCATCACCCTCAAGCAGAAAGGTCACTCGACGCTAGGCGGACGTAAGGTCTGGTTCGATGCCGATGTGCTCCGCGTGAACTATGACGAGCATGGCGTTTATCTGGGTGAGTTCTACGATGAGGATCGTATTCTCGTGCTCACCAAGGATGGTACGTACTATACCACCACATTCGACCTTACCGCGCATTTCGAGGATAATATCTTGCGTATCGAGAAACTCGATGCCGATAAGGTTTGGTCGCTTATCCAGTGGAACGGCGAACTTAAATACTATTACGGCAAGCGCTTTAAGTTAGACGACGCGCAAGCGAAAGTGCAATCGTTCTTAGGCGAAGACGAAGAGTCCCGCATCGTGGTGCTCTCTGATCGTGAGGAAGCAACCTTCCGTGTCAATTTTGCGGATGAGAACAAAACGCCGCTCGAGATCCTTATGGCCGAGTTCATTGATGAGAAGAGTGCGAAGGCGAAAGGTAAACGCGTGACGACGCTCGAGGTGGCTTCTATCGAAGACATCACTCCTGAGCCGGAGCCCGAGCCGGAAGAACCGGAAGAGGAGATTTCCGAGGTATCCGAAGAATCGGATAATTCCGAAAACACCGAAAACTCTGAAAACTCCGATACGATAGATGTCGAAGGTGTTCCGATGACCATCGAGCAGCCCAAAGACACCCAACTGGATTTATTCTAATGGAGATCATCTTAGGAAGTCAGAGCCCCAGAAGGCGTGAGTTAATGGCAGGTTTAGACCTGCCGTTTACGGCTATTTCCATTGATGCCGACGAGTCCTTTCCTGCCGACCTGCAGGCCGGAGATATACCTTATTATATCTCGCGCGCGAAGGCGCATGCGTATGAACCGCAGTTGAAAGACAATCAGTTGCTCATTACCTCGGACACCATCGTGTGGTTGGACGGACATATGTTAGGTAAACCGCATGACGAGGCGGAGGCTGTCGAGATGTTGAAGGCGTTGCGCAACAAGACACACCAGGTCTATACAGCCGTCACACTGGCGCAGAAGGGGCAGGAGTTAGAGACGTTTGTAGATCGCACGGATGTGACGTTCGGTGATTTGACGGACGAAGAGATAGCACACTATGTGGCTAAGTATAAGCCACTCGACAAAGCCGGGGCTTACGGCGTGCAGGAGTGGATCGGATACGTGGCCTGCACCGAGATGAAAGGTTCCTACTTCAACGTCATGGGCTTTCCGGTACATCTCGTCTATCAGGCATTAAAAAAACGCGGCTTCTAACCGCGTTTTCTTTTTTTATAACCCTCTCACGATACAAATGCTGTAGAGCATCCCGAGTAGCATCGTCAGTTTGACTACTTGTTGGCAGGTCTTATATTCGGACGGAATCTTGGCGGCCCAAAGCAAACCAACGATACTGAGAATCATGATCACCAATACAGCTATATAGCGCGTACTGAGGCTTGACCATCCGATAGGGAAGGGTAGCACGTGATACCAGAGATGACCGATGAGAGCTACCGTCAAAAGAATCAGACCGGTAACAAAAATCTTCGTCCATTTCTCACCCCAAACGATCGGCATAGAGTGGCATTCCAACTCGCGGTCACCCATCTGATCTTGCATATCTTTGACGATCTCACGAATCCAAGTCAGCAGGAATGCAAAGAGCGCAAATCCTCCGAGCCATGCCAGCAGGTCATGCTGGAAGCTGAGGTAGGGCATGAGGCTGGCGTACCGTGCATTCAGGCAGGCGATATTAGCAAGCGCCACCAGCATAGGCGGCAGAGCCGCTAACAGTGCAATGATCAGGTTACCGACCATGAATAGGCGTTTGTAACTGCTCGAGTAGAACCAGAGCAGACCCGGCACGATGAGGAAGATGATCCAAAGGGTCAGACTGCTATGCAGTATCGCTGCGCAGGCAAGTCCGCATGCGACACCTACTCCGCTGAGGCTGAGACTCAACCGCATAGCTGCCGGCTTGCTGATCGTGCGTGTTACGATCACTTCGTCCGGACGGTTGATGCGGTCGATCTTTACATCAAAATAGTCATTGATCACATAACCGCCGGCTGCGATGAAGACAATAGCCAAGGTCAGCAGCAACAGCACGTACCAAGGCAACTGCTCACCGAAAGCAGCTTTGTCCAGGATCGGCACTGCTACCCATTTCTCCATCAGCCACACTAAGGCAGCTAGGAAAAGCAGATTGCTCCATCGCACTAAACGCAGTATGTCCTTAAGTAGTTCCATCTTTTCGTTATTACGTTGTTACGTAATTACGTTATTACGAGTTATCTGATTTTCAACACTACTCCTTTCCATGCATCGAGGGTGATGTCGAAGACGCTATCCGGTGTGAACTGAATCGGGAACTTGTCACCCTTTAACAGATCGGTTGCCGTAGCGTTCATCTTGCCCTCCAGACCCAGATAGACAAAGGCGTCATTTGGAATACGCACTTTGATATCACGGATGCGGTCGTGGAAATTGACGATGACCAGCAGTGTCTCGCCTTTGATGTGACGCAGGAACGCATAATGCTGTTGCTTATCGAACCCTTCGCCTTGTGCGTACGTAATGTCGTACATCTTGCCTTTCTGGATAGCCTTGTTATCGCGTGCCAAGGTCAGAAGGCGTTGGTAAAACTCGCGTAACTCACGCTGCTCAGGTGTCATATGTGCGCCATCGAACTTTCCTTTGTTCGCCCATGCCTGCACGCTCTTTACACCCCAGTAATCGAAGATCGTCGTGCGACCGTCAATACCCGAAAAGCCCTCTAAGTCCATGCCACGTTCGCCTAACTCCTGACCGGAGTATATCATCACGGGGCATTGGTTCAGTGTGGCTACTACGATCATCGCCGGTTCGGCACAACGTCCGTCGCCGCAGAAGAATCCGCTGGCCAGGCGTTGCTCGTCGTGGTTCTCGAGGAAATAGAGCATATGGTTGATACGCTCGTCGCCGTGCTGCATCCATTGGGCAGTGATGCCTGCAGACGGCCAACCCTTGCTGGTCACGCCGCGTAGGTAATCGTACATGCCCACTTTGTCGTAGAGGTAGTCGAATCCTGCGGCAAGGTACGCATCGTATAGTTTCGGATCGTAACACTCGCCGATGAACAGGAATTTCTTATGTTTCTTCTTGACTGCAGCGATAGCCCATGCGAAGAACTCGACGGGAACCATCTCCGCCATATCGACACGTACGCCGTCCACGCCTTTGTCTGCCCAGAAGAGTAGTATATCACGCATCTTGATCCAAGTGGACGGAATCGGGTTGAACTGCTTCTCGCGGCCACCTTGGTAGAACACACCGTAGTTCAACTTAACCGTCTCGTACCAATCGTTAGCGCCCGGGTGCGACGTGAAGCAGTCATTACCTGTGACCTTCGCAGGAAACTCTTCGTAACCCTGCAGATCTTGATCCATCGTGAAGCGTTCGCCCGGCAGGTAATAGAAATTATTAAGCGGAGAGAAGGCCCAATTGGGGTTGTCTTTCTCGCCTAAATCCTCTACACCGGCAGGTTTGCAGACGCTCTTGTATTCACGGCTTACGTGGTTCGGTACAAAATCAATGAGCACATCCAAGCCCGCTGCATGCGTACGTTTGACAAGGTCTTCAAACTCCTGCATGCGCTTCGCCTCGTTCTTGGCTAAGTCCGGATCCACATCGTAATAATCTGTGATAGCATACGGCGAGCCGGCTTTACCTTTGGTGATGGCGGGATGGTTGTATTGCGCCGTGGCATGGCGAATAACGCCGGTATACCAAACGTGCGTGGCACCCAAGTCCACGATGGATTTAAGTGCACGCTCATTGATATCTACGAATCGACCACAGCCGTTCTCCTCCTTGGTGCCGTTGTATTTACGCGTCTCGTTGTAGTTGGTAAACAGACGGGGGAAGAGTTGGTAGATGATAGGTTTTGTCATGTTAGATAAGTGCTTGAGTATCGGAAGCAATCATCAATTCTTCGTCTGTCGGGATGAGGCAAACGGTTACTTTGGAGTTCGGAGCGGAGATGATACGCTCTTCGCCGCGTACGTTGTTGGCTTGCTCGTCCAACTCGATGCCGAGGAAGCTGAGACCCTTCATAATCTCTGCACGGATATACGGGTCGTTCTCTCCAATACCGGCGGTGAAGACGAGGATGTCAATACCGTTCATAGCGGCTGCATAAGCGCCGATATATTTCTTCACGCGGTAGATGAACATCTTACGTGCCAGGTCAGCCCGTTTGTTGCCTTGGTTGATAGCAGCCTCGATATCACGGCAGTCACTCGAAACACCGCTCACGCCGAGCAGACCGGATTTCTTATTTACCAGGTCGTTGAACTGAGCTGTTGTCAAGTTTTCCTTATCCATGATAAAGGTAGCTGCACCGAGGTCGAGGTCACCTGCACGTGTACCCATTACCAGACCTTCTACCGGCGTCAGACCCATCGAGGTGTCCACGCTCTTGCCGTCCATTACCGCCGTACAACTGCCGCCTCCGCCGATGTGTGCCGTAACGATCTTCTTGCCCTTCGGATCGACGCCGAGGAACTCGCATACACGAGCCGATACATAGCGGTGACTCGTGCCGTGGAAACCGTAACGACGAATCGCGTATTTCTCGTATAACTCATAAGGAAGCGCGTACATGTACGCGTAATCCGGCATAGTCTGATGGAACGCGGTGTCGAACACGGCTACCTGCGGTACGTTCGGCAAGATCTTCTCGATTGCGTCAATACCCTTGAGATTAGCGGGGTTGTGCAGCGGAGCCAATTCCACGCACTTGATAATCATCTGTTTAACCTCCGGTGTGATGAGCACGGACTTGTTGAATTTCTCGCCGCCATGGACCACACGGTGACCGACGGCATTGATCTCTTTGAGGTCTTTGATACATCCGATCTTCGGGTCGATGAGTTTCTCTAAGATCAACTCGATACCTACGGTATGTTCCGGCATCGGTTTCTCGAATTTAACCTTTTCGCCGTTCGGCAACTTAACCAACAGGAACGAGTCGGGCAAACCGATCTTCTCGATTCCGCCTTGTGCCATCACTTGTTTACTCTCCATCTCGAAGAGTTTATACTTAATACTGCTACTTCCGCAGTTCAAAACTAAGATTTTCATGTGTATTGTGTGTTTTTAAGGTTATTTAATTGCTTGGTTAGCGGTAATGACTACCATTTGTACGATGTCTTGTACTTTGCATCCGCGGCTGAGGTCGTTAACCGGCGCTGCGATACCTTGTAAAATCGGGCCAACTGCGTCTGCGCCCGAGAAGCGCTCTACGAGTTTGTAACCGATGTTACCGGCTTGCAGATCCGGGAATACCAGTACGTTCGCTTTGCCTGCAACCGGACTATTCGGCGCTTTGGTTGCAGCTACGCTCTCTATGAGAGCGGCGTCAGCTTGTAACTCACCGTCCAATGCCAGATCCGGCGCCATCTCTTTGGCCAGTTTAGTAGCCTCCGCTACTTTGTCTACAAGTTCGTGTTTAGCACTGCCCTTGGTCGAGAAACTCAACATCGCTACGCGCGGTTCGATGCCTGCAATAGCACGAGCAGTCTCTGCCGTCGAAACAGCGATTTCTGCCAGTTGTTTAGCGTCCGGATTCGGGTTTACGGCGCAGTCTGCGAAAAGCAGGAAACCGTTTTCGCCTAAATGCTTAGCCGGCGTGAACATGAGGAATGCACCACTCACGATGGAGCAGCCGGGTTTGGTCTTAAGGATCTGGAATGCGGGACGAATAGTGTCTGCGGTCGTGCCGCGAGCACCTGCCAATTCGCCGTCTGCATCTCCGGCTTTGATCATCAAGCAACCCAAGTACAGCGGGTCTTGCGCTTTCTTCGCTGCCTCTTCTTCTGTCATGCCCTTCGCTTTGCGAAGCTCGAAGAGTAAGTTAGCGTACTCCGGCATCTTCGGGTCGGTCATCGGGTCAACGATCTTGGCCTCTTTGATGTACTCAAAACCCTTTTCGGCAGCCATGCCTTTGATCTTCTCGGGGTTACCGATCAAAATAAGCTGCGCAATCTTGTCTTTGAGCAAGATGTTAGCAGCTTCCAGTGTACGTGGTTCATCGCCTTCCGGCAAAACAATGCGCTGCGGATTGGCTTTCGCACGCGCAATCATTTGATTCAAAATGTCCATAATATCGTGTTATTTTAATGCGTTCTAAAATACGCTGCAAATTTACAAAAAAAAATCAACATATACAATACTTACGATAAAATTTATATTTTTTTCTAAAAATATTTGTGTATGTCAAAAAAAAGTAGTACCTTTGCACGCTGATTTGTGAAAATTTGTAACAACAACCTCTTTCTAATATGAAGAAAAGTTTACTTATAGCAACGCTTTTATGCTTTACTTTGACGTCTGTTGCTCAGGATGTGTGGGAAGACGATGAAGAAGAAGTTGAAGTATTAGCGCCAAAAACAGTCAAAGCGCAAAAAGCGCCCAAAGCGACTAAAGCGCCCAAGGCAAAAAAAGCTTCAAAAAAAGCTGCAGAGCAAGTGCAACCGGTTCAAGAAGAGCAGGACGTTGAGGACGTACAGCTCGTAGAAGAATTGCCGCAAGAGCAAGGCGTTCAGGACGTACAGATCGCAGAAGACGAACCGCAGGTACAGGACGTACAGATCGCAGAAGACGAACCGCAGGTACAGGACGTTCAGGACGTGCAATTTGCAGAAGACGAGCCGCAAGTACAGGCTGCGCCAAGAGTACAAAGCGGAGAAGTCAAAGGTGCACACCCTTATAAAGTGGAGGAGAATGAAAAGGTAGCCCCGGAGTACGCTCACTGGTCTATTATCCTTCGTGCCGGCTTTAACTCGTTTGATGGCGATTTCTCGAATGAGAAGGCGCACGCTTTTGCCATTCCTTCTGCCGGCTTGGCACTCGAGTATAACTTTACGCCGGTATGGTCTATCGGTGCTGAGTATATGTACGATATGTACACGGTGATCGGTAAACAGGGTCTGGATAAGGACGGTAATAAGCTTCAGAATGCCGATACCTTGTTGAACGGTCATTTGCACCGTGCGGGAGTGTATGTTGCGATGGACTTTATGAATCTGATTCTCCCGCATGCCCAGAAGAAGGTTTTCTCTCTTATTCCGTATATCGGAGCAGGTGGCGTGTGGTACAAACGTGCGGCATACTTCAAGGATGATTATTATTTCGATGCGGAGAAAGGTAAAATCACTCCGGGTACTGAGACTCATCAAAGAGGCAATACGGCTAACTATATCAATGCAGACGGCGAGATCGGAAATGGCGATTATGATACACAATACAATATGGAGGGTTATATCCAGGCAGGTGTAGAATTGGACTGCAATCTCAACCGTACTCTCGCACTCGGTTTGCGCGCGAACTATACGTATTTTACGCGTGACTATATTGACGGTCGCGGTTACTATCCGGGAAAAGCTTCCTATGCTTCGAAGAACAACGATGGTATTTTTGAAATAACCGCTAACCTGCGCTTCAAACTCGAGGCAGTTTCGAAGACCCACGTACGTAACATCTCCGGCTTCGACACTTGGAAAGAAAAAGAGAAGAAAGAAGAGCAGAAGTGCTGCCACGATACACTCATCATCAAGCATGACTCAGTTATTATTCGTGAGACCTACAAGCAGCAGTTATTACAGAAAGAGCAAAATCGTATCTATTACGTATACTTCGAGAACAACAAGTCTAATCTCGATGACAAGGCACTCATTACCATCCAACAGGTGGCTGACATCTTGCTTGAGGATACGACGCTGTATGCAGTGGTTACCGGCTATTGCGACAATACAGGTTCGAATTCGCTCAACTATGCGTTGGGTGACAAGCGTGCGGCTAATGTAATGGATGAGTTGAGCGCAGAGCACGGTATCGATACCGCCCGCATGTACGCAATGGGTATGGGTAAGGTGATCGGTCATCGCAGTAAGGCTGCTTACAGCCCGAACCGCCGTGCGGCTATCCGTCTGGTGGATAAGGCTACCTTCTTGCGCATGCAGCAGAATCTGGATAGCAAGCGTGCTGACCGCATCGTAGAGGAGGACTCCAAGAAAGCAGCTCCGGCTCCGGCCGTTAAGACCGTTCCGTTGTCTGAGAGTGCTCGCCCGGCGGCCAAACCGAATGAGTACAAGCGCCGTTCGCACGAAACAGTAACGACCGAAGCATCTACTACGCTCTCGAAACTGGCTCGTAAGTACTATAACAACACCTACTGCTGGGTATATATCTACATGGCCAACCTCGATAAGATTGCTAACCCGAATGACATCACTCCGGGTATCGAGTTGATCATCCCTGAGTTGACGAAAGAAGAGATGAAGATCACCAAGGACGAGAGCCTGGTACTCTTCGGAAACGCTCGTCAGCGCAAATAAGGAGTTCGCTCCGGGTCCCATAGCTCAGTTGGTTAGTAGCACCTGACTCATAATCAGGGGGTCCTTGGTTCAAGCCCAAGTGGGACCACTGCAGGAGGATAGTCCCAAGGCTATTCTCCTGTTGTTTTTAAAGAATATGAAACGTTTCTGGCTCATAGTGTGGTTGATGATTTTCGTCGCAGGCGAAATGAGTTGTTATGCCCTCACGCCGGCAGAGAAACGTGCGAAAGCCAAGGCGAAGATGGAGCGCAAGAAAGAAGCGCAACGACGTAAGGCGAAACGCGAACGTATCAAAGAAGGCAAGCCGCTATTATATGTCTATGCCTTTGATCTACGGACAGGTGATCCGCTTCCGGCAACGCATGTTACGGTGCAGGAACAGAACGCACGGCCGAACAAGAAACCCAAAATCAGCAAACCTACCGACACTAAGAAAGCGCGTCTTCAACGTGGTTTGCCGGTAGGCGCATATTGGGCAGCTGCGGCTAAGACCGGATATTTTGCGTCTGATACAACTTGGTTCTATCATAAAGAAGACGAGGATACCGTCAAACTCTATCTCTATCCCGAGACGCGTATCACCTTTACCGTGACCGACTCGCTAACAAGTCGTCCGGTTGCTGCGAATATCATCGTGCGCAATCCCGAGCACCGCAAGGTCATGCAGACGACGTCAGACAGCCTGCATGCTGTGCTGGCGGTGTTGTTAGACGATCGTGTTCCGTTCTATACCATCGATGCAACCTCTCCGAACTACTATCCCTTCCATGATACGATTCGGATTCTCGAGCCGTTTGAAGGAGTCGTTATGTCGCCGCGCGAGATGAAAGCGTTCGTGTTGCATAATCTCTATTTTGCGACAGCCAAGACGCACATCCTGGACTCGTCTGAACCTGCCCTTAATGAGTTGTATCGATTCTTGATAAAACGGCCAAACCAACGAATCCGAATCATCGGACACACGGATGATATCGGTTCGGATCGGTCAAACCAGATCCTCTCGGAAGGCCGGTGTCTGGAAGTCAAGCACGCCATGGAAGCCCGCGGTATTGATCCGCAGCGTATAGAAATCGAAGGCCGCGGTGAGCGCGACCCGATTGTTCCGAATGATACCGAAGAACAGCGTCAGATGAATCGACGCGTTGAGATAGTTCTTCTTTAAACTTTCAACTTCACTTACCACTTTGCCACCGTGTCGTTGTAGATACTCTCTGCAATCTCCGTGACGATGATCTGGCATAGCTCGTCCTGCACGTCCGTCAGCAGTTTGCTGGCATCGAAAGTCTGAAAGGCCGTATAGGTCTTGTCGAACGATTCCTCAGGATTAATATTATTGGTGAAATGCACTTGTACGCGGATGGTCAGTTTGCTTTCCGAGGCGTAACTGGTGGTAGAAATGGCGCCTTGCGTGATGTCGTAGCCCACAATCTCGCCTTCCAGTTCCAAGTCACCGCCTTTGCGCAGTATCTGCAGGCGTGTCTGGCGTTGGTACAGGTCGCGGATGGTTTCCGAGAGATTATTACTCAAGGACGGATTGACCATCGCGGCATTGTTCGGAAAGTCTGCTATCGAGATCGAGTGCGTCGTCTGGTAGTTGATGTTTGCGCCGTTAAACTTAAAGCTGATGGAGCAACTGTTCATCAAGAACAGCAACAAACCGGCGATGAGCAATCGCTCACCTCTCATCTTTAACCTTTCACCTTTATAAACCATATTCCTTGATCTTTCGATATAACGTTCTTTCCGAGAATCCGAGTCGTGCAGCCGCCTCTTTGCGGTTACCTTTGGTTAACTCCAACGCACGTCGGATGAGTTCTTTCTCACTGTCGTCCACACGCAGGCTGTCTTCGATATCCTCCGCATCAATCGGTTTGCGTGCGGTTGTTTCCGTCGGTGCAATCGTGATGGTAGGAGTCGTAGCCTCAAGAGAATCCGGCTCACCGCTCACCGCTAATCGTTCACCGTGAAGAGCTTTCAGCTCTTCTATATCCTTCTTGTTCTGCATCACCATGTTATACAGAATGCCGATCTCGTGCGAGTAGTCTTTACCCGCCTCTTGGGTCGGTGTACGCATCACAATGCCTTGTTGGTTCTCTTCGGCCGGCAGGTATTTGCGTAGCGTCTCGGCACTTATCTGATGGTCCATCTCGATGACAGCTATCTGCTCGGCCAGGTTCTTGAGTTGGCGGATATTACCGCGCCAATAACTGTTCTGCAGCAGTCGTGTCGCATCTTCGTTAAGCGACAATGGTGGCATCTGATAGCGATTACAGAAATCGGTGGCGAACTTACGAAAGAGCAGCGGTATGTCCTCTTTGCGCTCGCGCAGCGCAGGTACGCGTATCTCTACGGTGTTGAGACGGTAATAAAGGTCCTCGCGGAAACGTCCGTCCTCAATGGCTTGACGCATGTTCAGGTTCGTTGCGGCTACCACGCGTACGTTCGTCTTCAGCACTTTACTCGAACCCATGCGGATGAACTCACCCGTCTCCAGCACACGCAACAGACGCACTTGGGTCTGCATCGGCAGTTCTCCTACTTCGTCCAGAAACAACGTACCGTTGTTCGCTATCTCAAAATAGCCCTTATGCTCACTCTTAGCGTCTGTGAACGCACCTTTCTCGTGGCCGAACAACTCGCTGTCGATAGTTCCCTCCGGTATAGCACCGCAGTTAACGGCAAAATACGGTCCGTGTTTGCGTGCTGAGAATGCATGGATGATTTTCGGGAAATGCTCTTTTCCTACACCCGACTCACCCGTGATTAGCACGCTCAAATCGGTGCGTGCCACCTGTACCGCAACCTCTATATCTCTGTTCAAAAGCGGGCTCTGACCAATGATCCCGAACCGCTGCTTGATACCCAATAATTCCTGCTGTGTCATACCTAACTGACAAAATGTCATGCAAAATTACTACAAAATTTGCATATATGCAAATATTTTATCAAAAAAAGTATATAAATTTGCATATGTCGAAAAAAAAACGTACCTTTGCACGCTTAATCATGAATGAAGGCGAAAGAACATGTATAAAAATCTGAGACAAATTTGTGCGTTGGCGCTGGTGGCTGTAACGGCTGCGAGTTGCGTGACGCAAAAGCAGTTGACGTACCTGCGCGATGCGGACGCCTCGAAGGCAGAGTCTATCAACGCGTCTTTCCAATCGCAGAGTGAGACGATCTTGCGTAGTGGCGATGCCGTCACGATTTTTATTACGGCGCTTGACCAAGAGGCCGTTACTCCGTATAATCTTCCGGCCGCTGTGTATGCGATTCCGGGTTCTAACCAAGTGCAGGCGACTCCGACGCTTCAATATTATGTAATCGATGCGAACGGAGATGTGACTTTGCCGGTTATGGGTAAGGTACATGTAGCCGGTCTGACGAGTACCGGCGCGGCGCAAGCTATCCGCACGCAGTTGGAGCAACAGGTGGTCAGTCCGTCCGTGCAAGTACGGCTGATAAACGCCAAGGTATCGGTGCTTGGCGAAGTCAATCGTCCCGGACAGATCGCCTTGACCGGAGAGCGCCTGACGATTCTCGATGCATTGGCGGCAGCCGGCGACATGACCGCTTACGGTAGACGCGACAACGTGTTAGTAACGCGTGAGGTGAACGGCAAACTGGAGGTAGCACGTGTCGATATGGGAAGTGCAGACTTGTACAACTCGCCGTACTATTACTTGCAGCAGAACGACGTGGTCTATGTCTCGCCGAATAAAGTGCGTGCTGTCAGCAGTACCAATGCCGGCCTATGGCTCAGCGTTGTATCTACCGCGCTTAGTGCAGCAACAGTCATTGTAACCGTCGTTAAATAGTTGGAAAAAATGGCACAGAATACCAATGAGATAGATATCCGCAAGATCGTGCGTGTAGTTCGGGAACACTGGTGGTGGTTTGTGGCAAGTGTGGCTGTCTGCCTGTTGTTGGGCACGGCTTATTACTTACGCAAAGCGCCGCGATGGACAACCGATGCCAGTATTATGTTGCGCCAGAAAGATGCGTTAGGAGATCAGTTGTCGTCCTTGTCGATGTTAGGTCTATCGAGTAACACGGCGGCCGAGGATGAAGTAGTAGTACTCGCTTCGCGAGGTCTTCTCTACCAAGCTATCGACGCGCTGAACCTCTGGGACGCTTCCTCCAAACGCGGTGGACTGCGCTGGGAAGGTGAGTTCCAGCATCCGGCCTTGACCATTGACTATCTGAATCTGACCGAAGATGCGCAGATCAGACCCTTCGTGGTAACCGTCAAACCGACCCGAAAAGGCTATAAGCTGAAGACGAAGATGGGATTCTTCCATCGCTCTACAACCCGCGTGACAGACTTGGGTGGCCCTATCGAAACGGGTGTCGGCACGATTGCTGTCCATGCGAACCGCGTGCTGAGCAGCGACACGACTTATCGCGTAGCACATGCTCGCCGCGAACTGGTGGTAGCCGGCTATCGCAGTAAGATCACGATAGCTCAGCATAAGCGCGAGTCGAATATCATCACCTTGTCCACTACGTCCGCTATGCCGGAACGCGATAAGGCGTTGTTGCATCAACTCATCGAGCAATACAACCTCAATGCGATTGTCGATAAGAATATGATTGCCACCAACACGGCGGCTTTCATTGACGAGCGTCTGGATATCATCACCAAGGAACTGAGCGATGCGGAGAACGCGGTGGCAGATTACAAGGAGCAGAATAAGATCGCGGATATCAGCACGCAGGCGCAACTCTTCCTGCAGGCCAGCAGCGCGGAGCAGCGCCAGATGGCGGAGATTGAGACGCAACTGAGTCTCGTGGAGTATATCGATGAGTTCCTGCGTGACGAGACTAAGCGCAACAACCTTATCCCGTCGAATATCGGTTTGTCGGACGCTTCTCTGGCTAGCGGCCTTGCGGAGTACAATGCACTCCAACTCCAGCGCCTGCGTATCTTACGTACTGCCACGGAGGACAACCCCGTTATTGAGCAGATGAATGCGCAACTGGCTTCTATGCGCCAGAATATCATCGCGACCATCGCTTCGGTGCGTGAGAGCCTCAAGATTCGTCAACGCAGCCTGCAGGCGCAAGACACGAAGTTCAACCGTCAGATCCAAAACGCTCCGGAGCAGCAACGCGAGTATGTGCGCGTCGTGCGTCAACAACAGATCAAGGAGCGCCTCTATGTCTATCTGTACGAGAAGCGCGAAGAGAACGCGCTCATGTTAGCGGCAACCGCTATGCCGGCTAAGATTCTCGATATGCCGCAACGTGACGTGCGCAGTATGTCGCCGAAACTGTCGAAACTGTTAGCTCTATGCCTCTTCATCGGTTTGCTTATTCCTGCGCTTGTGCTCTATCTGTGCGTGCTGTTCGACGATAAGATTGACGACGTAAAGGACTTCGAACGCCGCATCAATGTGCCGATGTTAGGCCAGCTTGTGCAGAACTCTCGCCATGCGCATATAGCTATTCACGAAGGCGAATCAACCGTCTCAGCCGAACTCTTCCGCTCGATGCGTACGAGTCTGCGTTATGTGCTGCCGGGAGATGTCAAGTCGCCGGTTATCCTTGTTACCTCGTGTATCAACGGCGACGGAAAGTCGTATGTCTCGACGAACACGGCGCTGTCACTGGCTATATTAGGTAAGAAAGTGGTGTTGGTCGGTATGGACATCCGCAAACCGATGCTCGCTACCTATTTCGGCTTGAGCAATAAGGGCCACATGACCGACTATCTGGCAGAGTCGAGTGTGACCGTGGATGATATCATCCTGCCGAGCGGTGAGCATAAGAACCTCGACCTCATCCCGTGCGGCACGGTTCCGCCTAACCCCGCCGAACTGCTGCAGACGGCGCGTGTGGAGGAGTTGTTTGCCGAACTGCGTAAACGCTACGATTATATCATCGTGGACACTGCGCCGGTTGCACTCGTGAGCGATACCTATCTGCTCGACCGCGTGGCCGATATGACGATCTTCGTCTATCGCTATAAATACACACCGACCGAGATGATCGCTTATGCGAACGAGGCGGTGACGCAGAAAAAAATGCATAACGTGGCTTGCGTGCTCAACGGCGTCAAAGGCCTGCGCGCAGGATACGGATATACGACTAATGAAGTATGATTGTTTGTGTAGCAGAGAAACCGTCAGTAGGCGCGTATATAGCCAATGTGTTGGGTGCTAAGCAGAAGCACGACGGCTATTTCGAAGGCAACGGATACCAGGTCACCTGGACGTTTGGCCACTTATGCGCCTTGCTGGATCCGCAGGAATATACGGAGCAATGGAAGGCCTGGAGCCTCAGTTCGCTGCCGATGATTCCGCCGCGTTTCTCTATCAAGGTGTCCGGTGATGCCGGAGTGCACAAACAATTCAATATCATCAAAGAACTCATCAACCAAGCTGACGAGGTTATCAACTGCGGTGATGCCGGTCAGGAAGGAGAACTCATCCAGCGTTGGGTGTACCAGCAGGCCGGATGTAAGTGCCCTGTCAAACGTCTGTGGGTCAACTCGCTTACCGAAGAGGCTATTCGTGACGGTTTTCAGAAACTCAAAGACCAGTCGGAGTACCAGCACCTCTACGAGGCCGGTATGATGCGTGCCATCGGCGACTGGTTACTGGGCATGAACGCCACGCGCGCGTATACTATAAGGTACGCGCAAGGCACGGGTCGCAACCGGCAAGTACTCTCCGTGGGACGTGTGCAGACGCCGACACTCGCGCTGGTCGTCAAACGGCAAGCAGAGATAGAGAACTTCGTTCCGCGCACCTATTGGGAACTCAAGACCACCTACCGCGATACGCTCTTCAGTGCTCAGATTCCGGTTGAAGACGGGGAGTACGCCATCACCTCCGAAGAGCAGGGACAGGCGCTCATGGATAGCATCAAAGACCAGCCGCTGACCATCACATCCGTAGAGAAAAAGAAGGGTACCGAGTACGCACCGAAACTCTATGACCTGACGTCCTTGCAGGTGGACTGCAATAAGAAATACGGTTTTTCGGCTGAGAACACCTTACAACTCATTCAATCGCTCTACGAGAAACGCTTGACCACCTATCCACGTGTAGATACTACGTATCTGAGCGATGATATCTATCCTAAAGTACGCGGTACCTTAGCCGGCATCAAGGACTATTTCCCGCAGGTGGCACCCTTACTTGGCGCCAAGTTACCGAAATCCAAGAAGGTCTTTGATAACAAGAAAGTGACCGACCACCATGCCATCATTCCAACCGGTCAACGTCCGGACGCTATGACTGCAGATGAGAAGAAGGTGTATGACTTGGTGGCACTGCATTTCATTGCCGTTTTCTATCCTGACTGCGAAGTGAGCAACACTACTGTCCTTGCCAAAGCCGGTGAGATAGATTTTAAAGTGACCGGTCGCGAAGTGCTCAAACCAGGATGGCGCGTTGTGTTCGATAAAGAACCCGATAAATCGGATAATTCGGATGACTCCGATAATTCCGAAGAGACCAAATCCCTTCCGGCTTTTGTCAAAGGGGAGAGTGGCCCGCATGAACCACTTCTCAAAGAGAAGACCACAACCCCGCCGAAGTACTACACCGAGGCAACCCTTCTTCGTGCGATGGAAACAGCCGGAAAAACCGTCGAGAACGATGAGTTGCGCGAAGCGATGAAGGAGAACGGTATCGGTCGTCCTTCTACACGTGCGGCTATTATTGAAAAACTCTATCAACGCAAATACATCGTCAAGCAAGGCAAGTCCCTCCGCGCTACAGAGACAGGCATCAACCTTATCCATCTCATCGTATCACCACTACTCAAATCGGCTGAACTGACCGGACTGTGGGAGAAAAAATTGCGAGAGATAGAAGCCGGTCAATACATGGCGCAAGATTTCCTTGCGGAACTCAAAGAGATGACTGCCGGCGTAGTGCGGGACGTCAAGTCCAATAAAGCCGGCATGCTCTGTCCGGTATGTCGCCAGGGACTTATCATTCGTGGTAATACCCGTTATGGATGCTCCCGTTGGCGCGAAGGATGTACCTATGCAGAGCCGTTTTGATAACTCTATTTAGCAAAATTGGGTAATATTGCACGCTTTCCGTCAAAAAATACACACTCATGTGTGTTTTTTTTTGTAATTTTGCAGTCGAAAGTAATGCGTATATGCGCGAATAGATAAGGAGAGACAAAATTTATTATCAATACAAATAATTTTATGAGACTAAATGTTAGTGTGTTCCGTACCATGATGCTATCAGCCTTGCTCCTATTGGGCATGGTGGCTGAGGCACGTGTGATCAGCGGAACGGTAAAGGACCAAACGGGAGAGACGATCATCTCGGCTTCCGTAGTGGTGAAGGGTACCACCATCGGTACAGTAACGGATTTCGACGGTAACTACACCCTCGAGGTTCCGGATGATGCGAAAGTGCTCATCTTCTCGTATGTCGGTATGCAGTCGCAAGAGTTGAACATCACCGGCGATGTGATGAATGTGGTGCTTTCTGAGAACAGCGAAGTGCTGGAAGAAGTGGTGGTAACCGGTTACGGTACAACCAAGAAACGTGATGTTGTAACGTCTGTGGCTTCGGTGGGTGCTGACCAGATCAAGGACATCCCGGTAACCAGCGCAGCAGAGGCATTGCAAGGTAAACTGTCCGGTGTGTCAGTCACTACGACTGAAGGAAGTCCGGATGCAGATGTGAAGATCCGCGTGCGTGGTGGTACTTCGTTGACGCAGTCTAACGACCCGCTTTATATCGTGGACGGTATGCCGGTGAGCTCGATTGCCGATATTGCGCCGAGTGACATCGCTTCGATGGACGTCCTCAAGGATGCTGCCGCTACCGCTATCTACGGTGCGCAAGGTGCTAACGGTGTTATCATCATCACCACCAAAGATTCCAATACCGATGATGATAAGATGCAGTTCCATGTGGACTACAGCGGTTTCGTGGGATGGAAGAAAATTGCGAAAAAATACGACGTCTTAGACCCTCAAGATTTTGCACTGCTGCAATACGAGTGGGCTTGGCAGAAAGACAACTCCCTCTCCGGTCTGCGCAGTAATTTCTATGCATACTTCGATAAACTCTATAACGACACCAAGTACAAAGACCCGTCGGAGATAGAGAATACGCCGATCTCTACTTTGTTGGCAGAGTACGCCGATACAGAGAAGCATCCGTACATCGATTGGCAAGACCAGACATTCGGTCGTACAGGCTTCACGTCTAATCAGTCCGTCAGCCTCTCGGGCGGTAATAAGTTAGCTACCTTTGCGCTCTCATATAACCGCATCGACGATAAGGCTATCATGGAGCAATCGAATTACGTGCGTAATAACATCTCCGGTAAGGTTAAGTTCAAACCGTTCAAGAACTTCACCATCGGTTTCACGACGCGTTTCACGAATACCCAAGTGCTCGGTTCGGGTTCGAATGCCATTAAGGACAACGGTACTTCTACCGAGTCCCGTTTGCGTAACTGCGTCGTGTATGCGCCGACGCATCTGCTCTCGAAGGATGATGGCTCAGGTGATGAAACAGATGAAACCTTCGGCTCGCTTTACGACCCGCTAACCACCATTCGTGATAACTATAAGATGAAGGTGGATAACAAGTGGAATATCCAGGGTTACGTGAGCTATAAGTTCGCTAAATACTTCACTGTTCGTTCCGATATAGGTTATCAGAGTCGTCATATCTCGACGAACCGTTACTATGGTCCTACGACCTACTATTCGCGTAATACCGGACGTCCGGGTATTCAGGCAGGAACGGCACAAATCCAAGTGACGGATGAGTATAGCACTTCCTTGACAAACCATAACACCTTGGAGTGGAAGCAGACCTTTGAGAACGACCATAACGTTAGCGTACTGGTCGGAGAAGAGACAGTTATCCGCAAAGAGAAAACGAACAACCAATACGGTTTCGGTTACAAGGGCAGTTATGATGTAGAGAACGGTGAGATCTTCAATTACTTGGGTCAAGCGGCTTATTCGGAAATTACCAATTATATCGCTCCGCGTGACAACCAACTCTCGTTCTTGGCGCGTGCTAACTACGACTACAAGGGTCGTTACTACTTGACTGCTACCTTCCGTGCGGACTGCTCGACGCGTTTTGAGAAAGGAAACCAGTGGGGGTACTTCCCTTCTGCAGCTGTTGCATGGCGTCTGTCGGATGAAGAGTTTGCGCAGGACGCTTCGTCATGGCTCAGTAATATGAAATTCCGTCTGTCCTACGGTATGGCTGGAAACAACAACGTGGACCTCGGTTACTTGCATCCGGACTTCTTGTCGTCCCAGATGACCTATTTCGATATGGGACAAGGTACGAGTAACATCCTCGTAGTAGGTGGATCGGAGAAGATCGCGGCGAACCCGAACCTCAAATGGGAAACCACCATCACCCGTGACTTCGGTATCGACTACGGTTTCTTCAACGAGCGCCTCACCGGTACGATTGATCTCTATTGGAATACCACCAAAGACCTCATCATTCGTCAGAATATGCCGGCGCGCTATAACTTCCAGTACCAAAACATCGGTTCGACGCGTAATATGGGTATGGAGTTCTCCGTCAAGGGTGTTATCCTTGACAAACGCTCCAAGAGCCTGAGTTACTACCTCTCTTTGGACGCGAATATCTCGTTTAACAAAACCCGCGTTCAAGACCTCGGAAACATGAGCTCGATGCTGGCGCAGACCAGTTGCTTTGGTTCGTCTGAATACCTGACGACAGCTGAGTTCCTGCTCGAAGTAGGCCAACCTGTCGGCAATGTGATCGGATATGAGACAGACGGTTACTACACCGCAGCGGACTTCCAGAGTTACGCCGTTTCGACGCATGCCTGGGGTCTCAAAGACGGTGTGGTTAAATACGGCGACGGATTCCTGACAAACAAGCCAATGCCCGGTGCGATTAAGTTCAAAGACCAAAACGGAGACGGTGAGATTACAGAGGCAGACAAGGTGATCCTTGGGAACACTGTTCCGACGCACTCCGGAGGTATTAACCTCAACTTCAATATCGGCGGTGACAAATGGGGTAAGTTCGACCTCGCGGCTAACTTCACCTTTGCGTTTGGAAACAAGATCCTGAACCTCTCCAAGATGGAGTTCACTACCGTTACGGAAAAAACGAAGATGCGTAACCTCATCAGCGCGATGAGTTTTAACAATCGCTATTCACTCTTCTCGGCTGAAGGTCAATATATGCCGGATGTCTATGCAACAGGCGCATTGGTATTTGGCGATGATTATACTACCTTTGCTAACCAACTCGACCAGATGAATATTGACAAGGGAGCCAATACCTATAGCCCGATCATGTCGCACTACGTAGTAACTGACCAGTGCATGGAGGATGGTTCGTTCTTGCGTCTCAACCAACTGACCATTGGCTATTCGCTGCCGAAGGTTTGGATGGAGAAGACCAAAGTGATCAATAACATCCGTCTGTATGTACAAGGATCCAACCTCTTCTGCGCGACCAAGTACAGCGGCCTCGATCCGGAGGTAGATACCCGTTCGTCCAAGAACCCGCTCACTCCGGGTGTGGACTTCTCCGCGTATCCCAAGAGCCGTGGTATCAACGTCGGTTTGAATATTCAGTTCTAATTATCGAAAATATTCTTTATTATGAAAGCAAAATATATTATTCTGAGTTTATTAGCCCTTACGTTCGTGGCTTGCGAGAAGGATTTCTTCGAGACCGATTCTCCTTCTGCAATGGACGAGGCTGTATTCAAATCGGCTGATTTGACCCAACAAGCGATCGGCGCTATCTACAACACCTTCGGTGAGGATAAGTCCTTCCGTAATCGTCTGTGTGGTGGCTACGTGGCTATGAATACGGATATCGAGCACTGCTCCAAGTCCGAGGATGCGGAGTATGCTGCATACAACATGACCGGTGGTACCGGTAACTTGTCTACTTCTAACGGTAAAGACCCGTGGGCATACCTCAACTCGGCTATCGAGCGCGCGAACGTAGTGATTGACGGTATTCGTGCTCACTCGGATACGACGGATGCAACCTTCAAATATCTTCTCGGCGAAGCCTTGACCTTGCGTGCCTTCTGCTATCTGGAGATGGTTAAACTGTGGGGTGACGTTCCGGCAAGTTTTGAGTCGTTCAACGGCCATAACTCCGAGGTACTCTATACCAAGAAACAAGATCGTAATGTGGTCTTTGATCAATTGCGAATTGATCTCAATGAAGCTGCTCGTTTGATGCCGTGGTCTGCTCAGTGTCCGGGTAACGCAGCTAACTACACCGGTCGTCCGAGCAAGGCGCTGGCGCTTGGTCTGCTCGCTCGTATGGATCTTATGTATGCCGGTCTGGCTATGCGTCCGGATGTATTCACAGAGGGTGGTACGAAAGCTTGCTCTGTGCAGTATAACGTGAAGGATGCCGGCATGCGCCAGGAACTCTACCAAGAGGCTGTCTGGGCGTGTGCGCAGATCATCAAACAAGAAGACTATAAGTTCAAGGATAAGTTCGAAGATGTCTTCAAAGATCTCTGCCAGGACGTAACCGACTATTCCAAGTCCGAGTGGATATGGGCTCTCCCGTTCCTCGACGGAGCTCGTGGTCAGGTTTTGGCATTGACAGGCAATAAAATGTCTACCAATTGCCCGGGTGCGTTGATCAATACTATTTCATTTGGCAGTGGTAATACCAATAATGCGAAGACCCAGGCTATGATCGAGATTGTACCTACCTTCTATTATGCATATGACAAGGCGGACAAACGTCGTGATATTACCATCTTGCCTTGGACGTGGGAGTATGACGATGGTTCAGGTACTGCCTCCAGTGGCTTCGTAGCAGAGACCTTCCCGGGTGTTGCGGCAACGGATAAGAAAGTATATCAAAAACAGTCGAATATCAGCCAATTGTATCTGGGTAAACTGCGTGTAGAATGGATGAAACGTAGCTACTCGTCCAACGAGGATGCTATCGATATGCCGGTTCTGCGTTACACGGATATTCTGCTTATGTTTGCTGAGGCGGCAATCGGTTCGAGAGAAGGTAATGCACCGAGTGAACTCTACGGCATTAAAAAGGAAGATTGTATGGATCGGGTTCGTGCACGTGCCGGTCTGGCAAGCAAGCCTGTGACGTTTGAAAATATCGTGGATGAGCGTGCCTTTGAGTTCTGTGGTGAGAACCTGCGTAAGTACGATTTGATGCGTTGGGGTCTCTTAAAAGAGAAATTGGAGGCTGCACAGCAGGCTGTATATGACTTGCAGAATAACAAAGGCGTTTATACAGGTCGTCCGGATTCTGTATGGTATCATTTCACACGTAACGATAGTTATGCGCAAAGCGGTGCTGCATATGTCTTCGATCGTTTCGTGGGTTTGGATAAGGATGCTGTTCGTCCTGCTGAGTACAGCAAAGAGGATGGTTGGGTAGCTAAATCGTTCTTCTTGGATAAGGATAGTGTGCTATATATGACAGAAACTAAGTGGTATCTCTATAAGGAAGGGACTAATATCGACATGCACCAATATTGGCCGATTTTCGATGTGAATATCGCTGCATCGAATGGTACGCTGTGGAATGACTATGAGTATTAATCGCGCATATATTCTACTCTTTGCTCTCCTCTGCCTCGTTGGATGCGGAGGAGGTGAAGCCCCGACTCCTCAACCTACAGCTGTACTCGCTTTCCCGGGTGCAGATGGCGGAGGTAAATACACTACGGGTGGCCGTGGCGGTGTGGTTGTTCATGTAACAACCCTTTCTGACGAGCGCGACAAATCAACAGGTCAACCGATTCAGGGTTCGCTACGTAAAGCCGTTCAAATGGAAGGTACGCGTACCGTCGTTTTTGATGTGTCCGGTACGATTAACCTCAATAGTCAACTGGATATAGCTTCAGGCAACTTGACTATCGCTGGTCAGACTGCTCCCGGAGACGGTATTTGTATTGCCGGCTATCCGGTGGTTGTTAAAGCCAGTAACGTCATCATCCGCTTTTTGCGTTTCCGTATGGGAGACCAGAATAAGGTAGAAGGCGATGCCCTGTCCATCAACGATCGCAAGAATATCATCGTGGACCACTGCTCATTTTCTTGGTCCACTGACGAGTGCGTCAGCTGTTATGGTAACACCGACTTTACGCTCCAATACTGTTTCATCACGGAGAGTTTGCGTAAGTCTGTACACGTCAAGGGCAACCATGGTTACGGCGGCATTTGGGGAGGAACAAACGCTTCGTTTCATCATAACCTGTTGGCGCACCATGACAGCCGTAACCCCCGTTTTGACCACTCGTACGTCAATAACAAATGCTTTGGTCCGGTGGATTATGTGAACAACGTGGTTTATAACTGGGGCGGCAACTCGACCTACGGAGGCGAAGGCTACGATCAGGCGCGTAAGATCAACATGATCAACAACTATTATAAGTACGGTCCTGCAACCAGCAAGAAGACCCGTCTGGTAGATCCTACTGTCTCGTGCTCCTACTGCTCTGACGGCCACACCCTGATTCCCGGTAAGTTCTGGCTCGCAGGCAATTATATGTACGGTTCAACGGATGTGACGAACGATAACTGGAAGGGCTCTACTGTTACAACCGATGCGGTCAAAGCCTCCGCTCGTTGGACAGAAGGTTTGACTATGCTATCTTCCGAGCAGACTGCCGAACAAGCCTATGAGACCGTTCTCTCCAAGGCCGGTTGCTCACTTAGCCGTGATGTCATTGATACGCGTATCGTGGGTGAGGTCCGCGAAGGCAAATATACCTATAATGGCTCGAACGGTTCTACCAAAGGTCTTATCGACTCGCCTTCCGACGTAGGTGGCTATCCGACGCTCAACGCTGGTACTGCTCCTACCGATACCGACCGCGATGGTATGCCCGACGAGTGGGAAGATGCCAATGGATTGGACAAATACGCTTCGGCAGACGGGAAAATATATACGCTGGATAAGAATTATACAAATTTAGAGGTGTACCTCAATGGTTTGGTACAGAATTTGTTCTGATTATAGCAAACAAAAATAATTGACAATGAAACGAATCATCCTTTCTTTGATAGCTGTGATGGCCGTAGTGGGTCTTCAGGCGCAAACCAAGTATTCGCACTACTATACCGACCTGCCGTGTGCAGTAGAAGAGGTGCAACCCATCGTCTTCCCGGACTACACGATTACTCTTACCGATTTCGGTGGAGTGGGGGATGGTGTGACGGATAATACCGAAGCCTTCGCCGATGCGCTCAAACACCTCAAGAAGCAAGGCGGTGGTCACCTTCTCGTTCCAGATGGAAAATGGCTCACCGGCCCGATTAAGATGGTGTCCAATGTGGATCTTCATTTGGCCGATAACGCGGTTATTCTTGGTTCAACCAATAAAGAACTCTATGTTCAACCCGACGACCCGCGTGACGGTAGTAAGAAATGCCGCGCACTCATCTACGGTTCCAAACTGGAAAACGTCGGAATCACCGGTTATGGAACGATTGACGGACAGGGTATCTACTGGCGTCCGGTAAAACAGAAGAAAGTGAGCGAAGAGCAGTGGAATGAGTTTCTTGCCATGGGAGGTGTCACTAAACCCGACGGTAATAGCAAAAACTGGAAAGTATGGTATCCGTTCAATCTCAAGAAAGAGTATAACATCCCCAATATTGCGTCCGATCCGATCATTCAGGAGAAGATGCGTCCGCACTTGGTGAATATCACAGACTCCAAGAACCTGCTCATTGAACACGTACGCTTACTCAACTCGCCTAAATTCCATTTCGTACCGACGCGTATCCAAAATCTCATTGTGGATGGCGTATACATCCGCTGTCCGCATTGGGCGCAGAACGGCGATGCGATGGACCCGGGAAACATACAGGTAGCGCTTATCGTGAACTGCAATATATCCTGCGGTGATGATGGTATCTGTATGAAAGGTGGTGTAGGCCAGAAAGGTGTGGACGCAGGCCCGCAACGCGACTTCCTCATCTGTAATGATACGGTCTATCGTGCGCACGGTGGATTCGTTATCGGTTCCGAGTTCTCTGGTGGCATGCAGCGTCTCGTGGTCAAGGACTGCCGCTTCGAAGGTACGGATATCGGTTGCCGTTTCAAATCGGCCCCGGGTCGTGGCGGTTGGTGCGAAGATATCTACTGCTATAATATCATCATGAAGGATATCCTCGAGTCCGCTTTCCTTATCTCCTCCGGTTATGCTGACAAGGGCGCTGGCGTGAGTGCGACAGATAGCGATGACAAGAATGCCTTCTTCCCCGACTGGTCCAATATCACCTTCCGGAATATCACGTGTATCGGTTCCAAGCAGGCTGTGGAGATCCAGGGCCTCAAAGGCAAACCTGTTCATAACATCCTCTTTGACCAGGTAACCATTATCGGCAATAAGGGCGGTATTAAAATGGAATACGCAGAAGACATCAATTTCGTCAACTGTATGATCAACCCCAAACCCATGCCGATTACCGACTATAAGAAGATTAAAAACGTCCGTTACAACGGCCAAGACCCTGACGCTGCGGACTAAAAAATGCAAAAAATCTACATTTTTTAACAAAATGTACTTGTATATATCCTAAAAATGTAGTAATTTTGCAACGGAATTTAATTTAACCCAATTAATAACAATTAAAAACTCAACATTATGAAGAAATTTTTCCTCTTCGCAGCTGCTGCTATCGCAGCGCTGACAGTTAACGCTAAAGTAATTAGTTTTGCAGGTATTGTTGACAAAACAGATGCAACTACTGCTGCTAATACATTCAATGCAGCTTTCAATGTAACGAATCTTACGATTGAAGGTAAAGCAAATAGCGATGCGTCTGCTTACTATGCAGAACTCAAACAGACGGCTGCTACTCAAGAATGGGGTGTAACAACCGCAAAACTGAAATCAGATGCACAAGTGTATTTTGATTTCAAGGATAATAACGACAACAAAGTGGTTATGAAATATTGGGCTGATTATGCTCAACCCAACGGTAAGGCTGTTGCTCTGGTTATCTCTGGTTTGAAGGTTGGTGACAACGTTACCATTAACCTTAAAGAAGCTTTGGATAAAACGGTTGCTATCGAAGGTGCAACAGAGGAGTCTAAGAGTTTCAATGCCTTAGCTATTGTACTGACGGCAATGGGTTCTGAGATTCGTGTTTTCTCTAAGACCCCGGACAACGGTGACGCAAAATGGAAACTCCAATCTGTTGAGGTTCCTGGAGATGGCCAAGGTATCGACAATACCAACGCTACTGTTAAGGTTGAGAAGTTCTATCGTGACGGCCAACTCATCATCCGTAAGAATGGTGTAGAGTACAACGTTCTCGGCGCTCAACTCTAATCCGTTGATTCGCAGAATAAAGGCTCGCAATCGCGAGCCTTTTTTGTTGTGCTATTCCTCCAGCCGTAAAATCCTCCGTAACGCCTGTAAAAACAGGGCTTGCAAGGGAGGTTTATTGGGTGATTATTGCGTGATTATTGTGTGATTAGTGCGTGATTCGAATAATCTGGCAATCTCTACCGCTGCATTGATGCCATCCAGTGCACTACTCGTTATTCCGCCTGCGTAACCCGCACCCTCACCGCATGGATATAATCCCGGCGTACTAATTGACTGCATGCTCTCCGGATCGCGAGGAATGCGCACAGCACTACTGCTGCGACTCTCAACGCCTACAATAACTGCGTCATTCGTCAGAAATCCCGGGTGTTTCTTGTCAAAATCCCGAAAACCTTGTTGTAACCGCTTACCGATATGTGCAGGCAGCCACTGGTCTAATCGACTTGGGATAAGTCCCGGCAAGAAACTGCAAGCCGGAAGACTCTTGCTCTCTTTCCCCTCCACAAAGTCCCGCATTCGCTGTGCAGGGGCTATATACGGCGTCTTACCATGCTCAAATGCCAACTGTTCTAACATCTCCTGATACGCCAATCCGCGCAGCGGATCATCGCCTTCTATATCTTCCGGATTGATCTGAACCACCATACCGCTATTCGCGTACGGACTATTCCGATGACTTGCAGACATACCGTTCACTACACAACTGCCTGCACTGCTACCCGCCGGCACAATATGCCCTCCCGGACACATACAGAACGAATACACGCCGCGTCCGTCCACCTGCGTTACCAGACTATACGCTGCATTTCCGACGTATTCGGTAGAAGCGTTGTGATAAAACAGCTTATTGATCAGTGCTTGCGGATGTTCGATACGCACACCCATCGCAAAGCCCTTCGTCTCCAACGTCACTCCTTCTGCTGCTAACATCCGATACGTATCATGCGCCGAATGCCCGATCGCCAGAATAATAGGGACTCTAAGCTCTAATCTCTCACCTTTAAACTCTTTGAGGCTTGTCACGCAAGTCTCAAAATGTATCTCTCCGCCGTGCTCAATAATACATTCCCGCATGCGTTTGATGATACCCGGCAACTTATCACTCCCGATATGCGCATGCGCCTCGTACAGCACCGTATCTGGCGCACCGAAATAATGGAAGAGCTCCATCACCCGTTGCATATTACCGCGTTTCTTGGAGCGAGAGAATAACTTACCATCCGAGAACGTACCCGCTCCGCCTTCGCCGAAACAGTAGTTAGACTCTGGATTCAACCCTTCGTTCCTATTCAGCAGCGCAATGTCCTTCTTCCTTTCACTTACTTCCTTACCCCTTTCGTAGATAATAGGCTTGATGCCGTGCTCCAATAACGTCAATGCGGCGAATAATCCAGCCGGTCCCGCTCCGATAATAACAACCGACTGTGCGGCTTGATGTACGTCCTGAAAAACCGGCGGTTCATAGAGCGGGATAGGCGCATCTTTGGCGATGGGCTTACCTGCCTCGTCTGTTAAGATAGTAAGATGCACGCGCAACTCTCGCTGCCGTGCATCTACTGAACGTTTGACTACCCGCCATTGTTGTTCGGCTATATACGCCTCACGCGGGTTTAATATATATTGGGCTGTACCCACTATGAATCTTAGCCGATTTTAGCTAATACCGCCTCAAGACCCAACTCTTTGATCTTCTCGCCGATCTTAACTTCCAACTCCTCGCACAAGTCCGGATTCTCAGCCAGCACGTCTTTCACCTTGTCACGACCCTGACCGAGTTTGGTGTCTCCGTAGCTGAAGAACGAACCGCTCTTCTTAATAACCTCGGTTGCAACCGCGAAGTCCAAAATCTCACCGATCTTCGAGATACCCTCGTTGAACATCAAGTCGAACTCAGCTTTCTTGAACGGAGGTGCCACTTTGTTCTTGATCACCTTTACGCGAACCTGATTTCCCTTAATCTGGTCACCCTCTTTGATCTGACCCGTACGACGGATATCCAGACGAACCGACGCGTAGAACTTCAGCGCGTTACCACCGGTGGTCGTCTCCGGATTACCGAACATAACGCCGATCTTCTCACGTAATTGGTTAATGAAGATAACAGTCGTATTCGTCTTATTAACCGAAGCCGTCATCTTACGCAGTGCTTGGCTCATCAGACGTGCCTGCAATCCTACTTTATTATCTCCCATGTCGCCGTCAATCTCAGCTTTCGGAGTCAGCGCAGCTACCGAGTCAATAACAATCAGATCCACTGCTGCCGAACGAATCAACTCATCCGCGATCTCCAGCGCTTGCTCACCGCTGTCCGGTTGTGCAATAAGCAGGTTCTCTACATCTACACCTAACTTCTCTGCATAGAAACGGTCGAAAGCATGCTCGGCATCGATGATAGCCGCAATACCTCCGGCTTTTTGAACCTCTGCCATGGCATGGATAGCAAGGGTCGTCTTACCGGACGACTCCGGACCGTAGATCTCAATGATACGTCCGCGCGGATAACCACCTACGCCTAACGCATAATTCAGTCCCAGACTACCGGTAGGAATAACCGGCACATCCTCTATCTTTTCGTCACCCAGGCGCATGATAGCGCCTTTCCCAAAGTCCTTGTCAATCTTTGCCATCGCGTTCTGCAGCGCTTTCAGCTTCTCTGCAGAGGGTTTGTTGTCTGCCATAATAATTCATGTATTTAATTGCGACTGCAAAGGTACTAAAAAAAAAGCACATATGCAAATATGTGCTCACTTTTTTTCAAAATATCGACAGTACGGCGCAATTCCGCATTGCTCGCATTTAGGTTTACGTGCCTGGCATACATACCGTCCGTGGAGTAATAACCAGTGGTGCGCCTTCGGAATAACCTCCGCCGGAATATATTTCACTAATTGCTTCTCCGTCTGCAACGGGTTCTTGCTGTTCGTGGTCAACCCAAGTCGTTCGCTCACGCGGAAAATATGCGTATCCACAGCCATCGTCGGTTGTTGCCATATAACCGCGCACACTACATTCGCTGTCTTACGTCCTACACCTTGCAGCGTCTGCAGATCTTCGATATTATCCGGCACTTGGCCACCGTACACGTCCACTAACCGTTGTGCCATCTGCACCAAGTGCTCTGCTTTGCTCCGTGGATAACTGACGCTTTTCACATATTCAAACACATCGTCGCTCGTGGCCTTTGCCAAATCTTCAGCCGTTGGATAGGCCTTGAACAAGGCAGGTGTGACCATGTTAACGCGTTTGTCTGTGCATTGTGCCGATAACATCACCGCTACCAAACACTCAAACGGGTTGGCGAAAACCAACTCGCTCTCTGCTACAGGCATGTTTAGTTCGAACCAAGCTAATATCTTTTCAAACCGTTCGGCTGTTCTCATAATAAGTCTTGCTCAAGAATTGCAGCAATTGTGTTGCGCGTTGTTGCACATCAGCCGTCTCCGGTGTAATCACTTTTTTCTGCAAGCGCAGTAACATGATCTGATAAAGAAGCGTTAAACATGCTTCTATATCACTCATCGTCGGCCTGTCCGTCTTGGCCTTCAGCAGGTTCAGACTCGGTTGCAGACGCATGATAGCCGCGCGGTACATCGCATCTTCGTTTAAAATCTGTTTATGCAGTTCCTCCAGTTCATCCAACGCATTATTCGCTAATTGCAGATGTCCTTTATCCATAATACCCTCGCGGTGCATCATCTCATGCAAGTCATGCAACTCTGGCGTAGCGTCGGCGTTCTGCGGAAAAGCACGCAGATAATCCTCTATCTGCCATAGATAAAGGATATATTCGGCTATGTTATCGCGTTTATTCTTCATCGTCTTCCCAGATTTCGTCCAAGTAATTATCACTCATAAAGACCTCAATATCCCGTCTGTCTTTCTTCGTCGGACGACCAAGACCCCTATCGCGCGTACCATTTCCCGCCATACGAGCCAACTCTAATAACTCAAGCTGTTCCGGCGCTGTGCAATCTTGCATATATTCCGGTACCAGTTTGGCTCCGAGTCGGTTCTCTGTCAACTGCAGTACTTTATATGTGTACGTAATAGGCCCTTTGCGCACATTGAACGTGTCGCCTATATGAAAAGTGCGACTCGGTTTGAGTTGCACGCCTTTCATCGTGATACGACCGTTCTTACACGCGTCTGCAGCTATGCTCCGCGTCTTGTAAATCCGCATCGCCCACAGATATTTATCTACCCGAACTTCAGCCATTACCTATTGTTAAACTGATTCATCGTTCGATCAATACCTTGCAGACAGAAACTCGGAATAATCTCCGTTGTCACTTTGAGCCGCTCATCAATCTTAGCTTTCTCATCATCGGTCCATTCGCCGAGCACAAAATTGATTTGTGTTCCTCGCGTGTACTCGTTTCCTATACCGAAACGCACGCGTGCGTAGTTATCCGTGCCTAATACCGATTGGATATTACCCAAACCGTTATGGCCTCCGTTTGAACCTTGTTTGCGAATGCGAATCGCACCGAACGGCAGATTCAGATCATCGACTAACACCAGCAGGTTCTCTACCGGAATCTTCTCGGTCTGCAACCAATACCGCACCGCGTTACCGCTCAGATTCATATACGTGGAAGGCTTAAGCAGCACAAGTTCGGCGTTTTTAACTCTACATCTCGCCACAAACCCGTACCGCTTATCCTGCCACTCGGCCTTCACAGACGCCGCAAAGGCATCGATCATCATAAAACCGATGTTATGGCGTGTACCTGCGTACTCGTCGCCTATATTTCCAAGTCCAACGATTAAGTATTTCATAAAAATAAAGGCGAGCTTAATGCCCGCCTTGTCAATTAAGCTTGCTTGCTCTGACGAGTTGCCTTAACCTCTGCGACACATGCGTCAGCCGGGTTAACGAACTTCAGACCTTCAACCTTAACGTCCGCAACAGCGATCTTCTTACCAAGACCAAGCTCGGTAACGTCGATATTGATGCGATCGGGGAATGCGGTGTAGATACCCTGAACTTTCAGTTTGCGCATTGCTTGAACCAACTTACCACCGGCTTTAACACCTTCTGCAAGACCGTTCAACTGAACCGGAATCTCTACTACTACCGGCTTCTTCTCATCTACTGCGAGGAAGTCAATGTGCAGCGTCTTACCGTCAATCGGGTGGAATTGAAGCTCTTTTACGACAGCTTTGGTCTTAGTCTCACCGATGGTGAGGTCAACAATCTGCGTGTCCGGGCTGTAGATCAGCTTACGAACGTCAGCAGCTGCTACCGTGAAAGTGGTGCTCAAACCACAACCGTAAATGTTGCAAGGAATCAGTTCCTCTGCGCGAAGTGCCTTTGCGGCCTTCTTTCCGTACTCGCTACGCGGAGTACCTACAAGTGCGAATTCTTTCATTTGAATAATTGTTTTGTGTTACTTAATACCGTGTATTCCATCACACGTCGTGAACGTTAACCTTTAACCGTTAACCTTTCACCGTTAACAAAGGCTGCCTACGCAGCCTTCTTGTTGTCCACCGAGGAGTCGAACCTCGCTTCTCGGAACCAAAATCCGGTGTAATACCGATATACGAGTGGACAGCACTTTTCAAAAAAGCGTGCAAAATTACTACAAATTTTTGAATTGACCAAATTTTTGCGAATAATTTTGCACTTTTAGGTGCTTTTTTTACTTAGCGACTACTAAATAGTAGTTTTTCTTGCCTTTTTGGAACAGCAAGTACTTGCCGTTGAGTAAGGCTGCATCAGTAATCGGAGTCTGCGGATCGGTCAGCTTTTCTTTGTTCATGCTGAACCCGTTCGCCTGAATCATCTTGCGCGCTTCGCCTTTGCTCGGGAAGATATTCGTCTTCTCTGCCAGCAGATCCAACGGACCGATACCGGCTTTCAATTCCTCCATGCTGATCTCATAACGCTCTACGCCTTCGAACACTTGCAGGAACGTCTCTTCGTCCAAAGCGCGTAGCGCATCAGCTGTAGCGTTACCGAACAGGATATTTGATGCCTCTACGGCTGCATTGTAGTCCGCCTCGCTGTGAACCATGCAGGTTACCTCTTTAGCCAGACGTTTCTGCAGTACACGTAAGTGCGGCGCCTGTTCGTGCTCTGCGATCAGAGCCTCGATTTCTTCGCGACTCAGACTCGTGAAAATCTTAATATAACGCTTGGCATCATCGTCACTCACGTTCATCCAGAACTGGTAGAACTTATACGGACTCGTGTATTTCTTGCTGAGCCAAACGTTTCCACTCTCGGTCTTACCGAACTTACCGCCGTCTGCTTTGGTAATCAGCGGACAGGTCAGCGCGAAGGCTGTTTTACCGTTCATCTTACGCATGAGCTCGATACCTGTGGTGATGTTTCCCCACTGGTCCGAACCTCCCATCTGTAGCAGACAGCTCTTGTGTTCGTTCAGATAAACGAAATCATAGCCTTGCAGCAGCTGGTACGTGAACTCTGTGAACGACATTCCCTGCGAGAACTCGCCGTTGAAACGCTTCTTCACACTGTCCTTCGCCATCATGTAATTGACGGTAATGAGTTTTCCGATATCACGCGTGAAGTTGATGAACGTATAGTCCTTCATCCAGTCGTAGTTGTTTACCAACTCGGCTGCATTCGGCTCGTTGCTGTTGAAGTCCAGGAAGTGCTCCAATTGCTCGCGGATGCATTGTACGTTGTGACGCAGAATCTCCTCCGTCAGCAGGTTGCGCTCTGCGCTCTTACCGCTCGGATCACCGATCATACCGGTTGCACCACCAATGAGTGCAATCGGTTTATGACCGCAAGCCTGCAGGTGGCGCAGCATCATGATGCCGCACAAGTGACCGATATGAAGACTATCCGCCGTCGGGTCAATACCCACATAGGCGGTAGTCATCTCTTTGTTCAACTGCTCTTCCGTACCCGGCATGATGTCTTGCAGCATGCCTCTCCAGCGCAGTTCTTCTACAAAATTCTTCTTCATACTTGATTAAATCCAACGAACATAGCAGAAGTCCATGCGGTGCGGCAGTAACTCGTTCTGCGGATACATACGTAAGCAGAACTTCATACCACCGGCGTAGTCCAACTGATAGGTGTTCTCGAAGAACAGATGGCTGCCTTCGGATTTCACTAACTTCAGCGGCTCTACTTCGTAGAGTTTGTCGTTATTGTGCGTCGAAGTACGAACAGCTACCAACTCTACGCCGATACCCTTGTCGTTCAGTCCCTTCGTGTCCAGTTCTACGCTCACGTTGAACTTGTCACCTACATTGAGGTTATCCAATTCCTTTGAGCTCGACTTATGAACCACCTCGATCTCATCCCAGTGAGCTACCATGTTCTCTTTCCAAGCCGTGATCTCTTTCGCTACCTTGTAGTTGTCGCTCATCAGGAGGCTGTGGCGTTTCGCCAGTTTGTAATAGAACTTGTCGAAATAGTCGTCCATCATACGCTTCATCGTGAAGCGCGGAGTGATCTTCGTTACCGAGTTCTTGATGTATTGGATCCACTCAGGGCTGTAACCCTTGCTGTTCTTAGCGTAGTACAGCGGGATGATTTCGCTCTCTAACATTTGATAGATGGTAGCGGCATCGAGCTGATCCTGGTGCGCCTGGTTCTCGTAGGTGCGATGCTCGGTCAATGCCCAGCCTGCGCCCTCTACGTAACCCTCGTACCACCAACCGTCCTTCACGGAGAAGTTGAGCACACCGTTCATCTGGGCTTTTTCTCCCGAGGTACCGGATGCCTCCAGCGGACGAGTCGGCGTGTTCAGCCAGATATCCACACCGGAAATTAAACGTTTAGCCAAACGCATATCGTAGTTCTCAAGGAAAATGATCTTACCCAGGAACTGCGGCATACGGCTGATCTCGATGATGCGCTTGATCAGGCCTTGACCACCGCCATCTGCCGGGTGAGCCTTACCCGTGAACAGGAACTGAACCGGATAGTTCGGGTTGTTAACCAACTTGTCCAGACGCTCCAGATCCGTGAACAACAAGTGTGCACGTTTGTATGTGGCAAAACGACGACCGAAACCGATGATCAGGTTCTCCGGCTTCATCTCACTCAGCGCGCGAACGATACGAGCAGGATCACCCTGACTCTTCATCCAGTCCTCACGGAACTGCTGCTTGATATAATCCATCATCTTGCGCTTCAGGCCGATACGCGTCTCCCAGATCTCTGCATCTGGAATATCCGCATAAGCCTTCCACATATCAAGATTCGATTGATCACTCATCCACTCTTTCGGCAGGTATTTCTTATAAACCTTCTTCCAGTCGGATGCAGCCCAGGTCGGCATGTGAACACCGTTCGTCACGTAATCTACGTGCAGCTCCTCCGGGAAATAACCCGGCCATACCGGACTGAACATCTTCTTGCTTACCTCGCCGTGCAACCAGCTCACGCCGTTAGCCTCTTGGCAGGTGTTCAGCGCGAATACGGACATCGAGAACTTCTCGTTCTTGTCGTCCGGATTCGTACGACCCATACCGATCAAATCGTTCCATTCGATGCCTAACTTCTCAGCGTAGTCAGCCATGTACTTGTAGAACAAGCCTTCCTCGAAATAGTCGTGACCAGCCGGAACCGGAGTATGGCATGTGTACAGACCGCTTGCGCGAACAACCTCTTTTGCCTGGTTGAAGGTCAGACCTTCTTCTTGTACCAGGTCAACCAGACGCTGCAAGCCCATGAGTGCGGCGTGACCCTCGTTACAGTGGTAAACATCTTTCTTGATACCCAATTTCTTGAGTGCCAGCATACCACCGATACCCAACATGATTTCCTGTTTGATACGGTTCTCCCAGTCTCCGCCGTACAGCTGGTGTGTGATCTGACGATCCCACTCGCTGTTCAGCTCGTTGTCCGTATCCAGCAGATACAGGTTCATGCGGCCGACAGCCACGCGCCACAGATACGCTTTCACCGTACGACCCGGGTAAGGAACCTCAACAACCATGTTCGAGCCATCTTCTTCTTTTACCTGATAAATAGGCAGGTTGCTGAAGTTCTGTGCCTCGTAATTGGCAATCTGTTGACCCTCCGGACTCAGTGTCTGGGTGAAATAACCGTAACGATAGAGGAAACCGATGGCATCCATGTCGATATTGCAATCCGATGCCTCTTTGATATAGTCACCGGCCAGAATACCCAGACCACCCGAATAGATCTTCAGCACGTGCGTCAGACCGTATTCCATCGAGAAATAAGCGATGGTCGGTTTCTTCTTATCTTTCGGCGTGTCCATGTATGCGCGGAACTCTGCATAGACATCGTTCAGACGCTTCATGAACTTCTCGTCTTTGGAGAGCTCTACCATGCGGTCGTAACTGATGATGTTCAGCAGTACGATCGGGTTCGAGTTGGCGCGTTTCCATGCATCCGTGTCAATGTAACGGAACAAGTCCTTTGCGTCGCCGTTCCAACTCCACCATACATTGTACGCGAGCTCTTGAAGTTTACTCAGCTCTGCAGGAAGGTTGGCGTGTACGTTGCACTCCTTCCAAGTAGGCTGATTGACATTACTAACTTTAACTTTCATAGGTATAGTATATTAAATTTCTGACTTACGTTATTAAAAAAGCGTGCAAAATTACTCTTTTTTTTTGATATATGCAAGAATTTTTGTAATTTTGCACCCGTAAAGTGGTTTTTGTGTAATTGAATTAGCAAACGATGAAAGAGTCATCCGAAATAATAAACGAGATAGTTCGCAGACGAGACATGCGAGATGTCTACACCTTCACCATCGACCCGGCCGATGCCAAGGACTTTGACGATGCCCTTTCGTTCGCCGTCAACGACGATGATACCTACCAGATCGGAGTCCATATAGCCGATGTCTCCTTCTATGTTCGCCCGGGAACAAAAACCGATGAGGACGCCTATAAACGCGGCACTTCCGTCTACCTCGTTGACCGCGTGCTGCCGATGCTTCCCGAGGAACTGTGCAACGACAAGTGCTCGCTGCGACCCAACGAAGATAAACTCTGCATGTCGGTAATCTTCACCATGGACTCCCACGCGCGCGTGCTAAAATATAAGGTGTGCCGAACCGTCATTTGCTCCAATGCCCGCCTCAATTACGACGAGGCGCAGCAGATCATTCTTACGTCAGAGGCAGATGCTATGCAAGTGCTAGCTATCACTACCTTAAACAGTCTGGCGCAGATCCTTCGCGCCGAACGAATTGCCAACGGTGCGCTCACTATCGAACAGGACGAGATGCGCTTCCGCCTCGATGCCAACGGACATCCGACCGACATCTACTTCGAACAACCCAACGAGGCACACCATCTTATCGAAGAGTTCATGCTCCTTGCCAACCGTACTATCGCCACCGCGGTCGGTTCCGGACGTCCGTTCGTGTACCGCGTTCACGACCTGCCCAACGGCGAGAAACTCGATGAGATAAAAGCCTTCAAACGCAAGATGGGAACACGTGTCACGCAGCAGACCATCGACCTACTCACCATCCGTGCTCAAGCCAAGGCTGTTTACTCGACCTATAACATCGGTCACTACGGACTGGCCTTTTCACATTACACCCATTTCACCTCGCCGATCCGCCGTTACCCCGACTTGATGGTGCATCGCCTCGTCGAGAAATATATCCTCACGGGCAAGAAGATTTCCCTTACCCGCGAAGAACTCGAAGACAAGTGCGAACATTGTTCTGCCTGCGAGCAGGAAGCCGCACAGGCCGAACGTGAGTCCGTCAAACTCTTCCAAGCCATCTGGATGAACGACCATATAGGCGAAGTCCTGACCGGACACATCTCTGGTGTGACCGACTTCGGACTCTTTGTCCAACTCGACGAATCCCGCTGTGAGGGACTTATTCATATTTCCAAAATCGGCTTCCCCGGCGAGACATGGATGTATGATGAGAAAAACTACCGTTTGGTCTGCGCAGAGAACAAGATTTCGTACACCTTAGGCGATAAAGTGACTGTAAAAGTAGTGCAAGTGGACGTTAATCGCTCATTAATTGATTTTGAGTTTGCATAATTCAAATAATTTTTGTAACTTTGCAGCCGATATGTTAAAAAGACTCTCCATAATAGCCCTCCTCTGCGTCACTTGCCTCTGCGCATACGCGGAAATAGTTGTCTTGCGTACGGGTGCACGCGTGCAAGGAACGATTGTCTTCCAGAATGAGGAAGTGGTCATCATCCGTAATGCCGAAGGTGCGCGTTTCCAGTATCCGAAGTCCGATGTACAGGAGATCCTGACAGACGACGCAGCCATCACCGAAGCACCCAAACAAGAAACGGCGGTAGATCCGGAGATCAAAACAACCAAGAAAGCCTCTATCCTTTTGGAAGTAGGTGTCGGCGCGGCAGTTATTCCCAATAACGCAGTCGGAGTAGGGTACAACGTGGATCTGCTCTTTGGTTCGCACCATATTGGTGACAAGCATATTTTCGTAGGTGGCGGTTTGGGTTATCATGGTATGGTCTTGGGCGAGATGTATAACTTTCTGCCGATTCAAGCGGCAATTCGAATGCCCTTCATCGAAGCCAAGCATTCACCGGTCTTCGGGCTCGGTCTTGGTTACGGCATAGCCCTTTCCAAACAATACGTCGGCGGACTCTATGCGGGGCTGGATTTCGGCTATCGTTACCAACTAAATCCCAAAACAGCGCTTTCGCTCATAGCTTTCGCGCAGTTCCAACAAGCGCGGATGACCGTCACGGAGACTGTCGAAGGGGAAACGCAGACCGATGCTTTTACCAACGAGTCCGGTCGTAGCCTCGTCAATGCGGGTATTAAATTCGCCCTTTACTTCTAATCATGGCAAAGAAAGCCCCCCGCGAACATAGAATATCCATCCTGCTCAACGAAAGTGAACAGCGTACGCTCGAGCGCTTTTGTGAGAAATACGGAGTGAAGAACCGTAGTCGTGTCATTCGTGAGTCGCTTATGCGCGCCATCCTTAAGAAGCTCGACTCCGACCAGCCTACACTCTTCGACTAAATCATAAAAAACGCCTCCCGTAAAGGAGGCGTTACTGTTAACCTTTAACCGTTAACCATGCACCTTTATCATCCAAGGTAAGTCTGCAAGATGTGACTGCGTTGTCCTGAGTTGAGTTTGCGAATTGCTTTCTCCTTGATCTGGCGCACACGCTCACGGGTCAGATGCAACTCATCGCCGATCTCTTCCAGTGTCTTTTCGGGTGTGCCGATACCAAAGAACTTACGCAGAATATCCGCTTCACGTGGCGTCAGGGTAGCAAGCGCACGACTGATTTCTGTAGAGAGCGACTCATTAATAAGACCACGGTCCGCATTCGGCGAATCCTCGTTGATCATGACGTCGATCAGACTGTTGTCCTCTCCTTCTACAAACGGCGCATCTACACTCACGTGACGACCGGACATCTTAAGCGTCTCAGCAATCTTATCTACCGGGATATCTAACATCTCGGCCAACTCTTCCGCACTCGGCTTACGCTCGTTCTCTTGCTCGAAACGCTGGTAAGCTTTGTTGATCTTGTTCATTGAACCCACTTGGTTAAGCGGCAGACGAACAATACGGCTCTGTTCAGCCAAAGCCTGAAGAATCGATTGGCGAATCCACCATACGGCATAAGAGATGAACTTGAAACCACGAGTCTCATCGAATTTCTCAGCAGCTTTAATCAGACCCAAGTTACCTTCGTTAATCAAGTCAGGCAAACTCAAACCTTGATTTTGATACTGCTTAGCTACCGACACCACAAAGCGCAGGTTGCTTCGAACCAGTTCCTCCAATGCTGCACGGTCTCCGTTACGAATACGACCGGCCAACTCTACTTCACGATCCACGGTAATCAACTCCTCCCGACCGATCTCTTGAAGATACTTGTCCAGACTCGCTGACTCACGATTGGTGATTGATTTTGTGATTTTTAATTGACGCATGTATAAATAAGTATACTTGTGTTTCGTTTTCTTTTGCCTGACGGCAAGTGATCCGGTCGGGATTCGAACCCGAGACCCACAGCTTAGAAGGCTGTTGCTCTATCCAGCTGAGCTACCGGACCCGGAGCGTTCTCCCGATAAACGGGAGAAGCGGCTTCCGCCTAAGAGGGCTTTTTATATGCATATGCGCAAAAAAAGCGTGCCTATTACGGCAAAATAGGGCGCAAAATTACTGCTTTTTTTTGATATACGCAAATTTTTGCGAATTTTTCTGCACTTTTTTACAAAAGAGCGTCAAAAAGTTGAGCTAAATCTTGCTTGCGGCATGCACCTACGTGACGATTGACTAACTCACCGTTCTGGAAGAACAACATAGTCGGGATATTCATAATGCCGTACTCTTCGCAGGTGTCAGGATTATCATCGACATTCAGTTTGCCGACAACTACTTTACCCTCATAATCATTACTTAACTCCTCTAAAATCGGAAGCATCATTTTGCAAGGACCGCACCAAGCTGCCCAGAAATCAACTACTACCGGTTTACCCGATGCAATCACATCCTTGATGTTCGCATCTGTAATTTCTACTGTCATAATTATATCTTTTTAATGGTTATTTTTTTCTGATTTGGTCTGCGCAGCAGGATATCTGTCAGCGGATCTTCCAGATAGGTCTGCACGGCTCGTTTAACCGGACGCGCTCCGTTCTTGCTGTCAAAACTCTTCTCTACTAATTGATCAATCGCTTCATTGGAAACGCTCAAGTGGTGACCTTGTTTCTTCATCCGCTGTTGGAGAAGTCCGACTTCTATCCGCACGATCTGTGCGATACTCTCTTTGCTCAGCGGTTCAAACGTCACTACATTGTCAATACGGTTGACGAACTCCGGCGGGAACTGTTTCTGTAATGCCTTTAGCAAGGTCGCATTCACACGCTTCTGATCCATCTCGTTGGTGTCAAAGCCGATGCCTGCACCGAACTCCTGTACCTGACGCGTACCCACATTTCCCGTGAGCACGATGATCGTGTTTCGAAAATCGACATTATGTCCCTGTCGGTCGGTCAGACGACCTTCGTCTAACACTTGCAGCAGTACGTTGAAGATATCCGGGTGTGCTTTCTCGATCTCGTCAAATAGAATAATCGAGTAGGGTTTGCGTCGCACCGCCTCGGTTAACTTACCGCCGTCTTCGTGCGCCACGTATCCTGGAGGTGCTCCTACTAACAGACTCGCCGTGTGCTTCTCCGTATATTCCGACATGTCGAAACGGATCATCGCATCTTTCGATCCGAACATCTCTTCTGCCAGGCATTGTGCCAGATAGGTCTTACCCACACCTGTGCTGCCCAGGAAGAAGAATGTACCAATCGGACGTTTCGGATCTCTCAGGCCCAAACGGCTTCGCTGGATAGCGCGAACAACCGTCTCTACTGCCGTGTCTTGTCCGATGACGCGTTTTTTGATTGAGTCTGCCATGGTACGCAGACGCTCACTCTCCGCGGTCGCTACCCGTTGAACCGGTACGCCGCTCATCATGCTCACTACACCCGCTACATCTTCCGTCGTGATCACATAAGGCGCATCAGCACCCTTGGCCTTTTGCTCGCGGGCATGGCTGCGAGCACCTACTTCATCCAGCACATCGATTGCTTTGTCAGGGAACGCACGGTCGGTCAAGTACCGCTCACTCAACTCTACACACACCCGCAGCACCTCGTTCGTATAAACGACATGGTGATAGTCTGCATAGTGCTCGCTCAGTCGTTTGAGGATATCGAATGTCTCCTCGCCTGTCGTCGGACGAACAATCACTTTCTGGAACCGCCGCTCTAATGCCCCGTCTTTCTCTATCGACTTGGCGTATTCTGCTGTAGTTGTGGCGCCGATACACTGTACCTCGCCGCGTGCCAATGCCGGCTTAAGGATATTAGCCGCATCCAGCGAACCGGAAGCGTTTCCGGCTCCGATCAGCGTGTGAATCTCATCGACAAACAGGATGATCTCCGGATGTTCGCGTAACTCCGTGATGACCTGTTTCATGCGCTCCTCAAACTGCCCGCGGTACGTAGTACCGGCTACCATCGACGCGATATCTAAGGTCACGATACGTTTGCCTTTGAGCGCACCCGCGTCCTCGCTCATGATACGAAGCGCGATACCCTCCACGATAGCCGACTTGCCGACACCGGGATCACCGATCAGGATCGGATTGTTCTTCTTGCGCCTACTCAGGATCTGAACTACGCGCTCGATCTCATTCTCGCGGCCTACCACCGGATCTAACAGTCCTTGTTCTGCCTGTTTGGTCAGATCTCGACCGTACTTGTCCAACGCCGTCGTCTTACCTTTCTTGTTCTTGGGCTGTTCCCGCTGCGGCTGCCAGTTGGCATCGTTCACATCGCCTAACTGCTCTGCTCCGTCTTGCGGATACTCAATCGTCTCATGCGGCTGGCCAAGTAAATCGACCAACTGATCGTACGTGATATGCCACTCATGTTCCAGATACGCGGCTGTCTTGTTAATACGCTCGCGCAGAATAGCAATCAACAAGTGCGCAGACCATACCGCTTCGGTACGATACTCACGACTTATACCCTCTGCGATGCGGAAGATACGTTCCGTGCTGGCACTCAACGGAATATTCCCTTTGCTTTCTGTACCGCGAACCGAGTCTTCCAAGGCTACTTTTGCCTGGTCAGGCGCAAACTCGGTCTTGCCCAGCAGTTCATACGCCGAACCTTCTCCCAAACGGATAATAGCCAACAAGATATGTGCCGGTTCGATATACGAACTCATCAATCGATTGGCCTCTTCCTGCGAGTATAGAATAATCTTGTTCGTGTTCTGTGTTACTACCATCATCATTCTCCTTCTCTCCTCATCAATTATAGAAATGCCATGCCAAGCCTGCGCGGAATACATCTCGATTAGTCGGATAGCCCGGCATGGTCAAATAGTCAATATTATCTTTCATAAACAGACGGTTGATATGTTGATACTGTGCGAAGAAACGCAAACGAATCGATCGCACATAGAAATTCGCATAGACGTTCATCCACGGATAGTTACCGATCTTAGTGTCCGTCTGTGCCGCGAACATACCCGTTTCGGGACATAATACCGGTGCGTGATACTTGGTGAAATAGCGCACATCTACACCAATCTGTGCATCCAGCGCCTTGAACCATGTTCCGTGGTAATACAGTCTGTGCTGTAAAATAACCAACGGTACGGCCATCACGCTATCTACGGTGCTATGCTGAATAACCGCTCTGTTCTCTAAATTTACCCACGGGGTCGTAATGTCCACTCCTACGTCCCCCGTGATGATTTGTACGTGTCCCTTGTACTGCCTCGGTTTCCAGTCGGCTGCCGAGACATAGATAGGATTGGTCTGGTTCTCAAAACTGAAATCCAGTCGTGCTTTTACCCATTTGGTCGGGTAGGAGAGGGTAGCTCCACCCAAGAACCGATAGGTAAAACCGAAATTATTTTCCCAACATACGTGGTTGGAATGGAAATGCTGCAAGTACCAACTCGGCGTCTCGCTCTTCGCATAAGCCCGCGCGGAAATATGCATCGGATACTTGCCTGCGTTAAATTGTGTCTGTAAATTACCGTGTACGTCAAACTCACCGATCTTATAACCCACGACGCACACTTGTCCCTCTACATGATAGCGCACGTTCGCACCGCTGTGCTTATGGATCGCACCTCCCACAAACGTATTATTCGTCCATTTATAGTCGTAGATACTGTCATAGGGCACGCTGTCTCGCATAAACCGTTGACATTCGTTCATGGCGAAGGCTGTGATACCGAACTTCAACTTCGTGTTATACGCTTCGCAGAAAGTTACGGCTACGGTGTTGCGTATAGTTAGCACATCCGTTGTGTCGTTTGTTTTACTCGTGTCGTAATACGTGGTGTCATAGAAGCCCTGATTCGCTGTTTTCTCAATATAACGCCGGTTCGAGTTATTGGTCTCGAAAATATGACTAAAAGTCATCAGCGGTATATGTTCTACCTTGATCGTATCCTGCTTGACTCTGCGGCCTTCTTCTATCACCTCTATGGAGTCATGGTACTCACGCTCTTTGGTGATAGCATATTGGTTGTGCAGATAACCGCTCAGATACCGATATCCGGTCATGGCATTCAACCGAACCGGTAGATCCTCTGGATCCAATGAACTGCTCAACTGACTCACATCTTTGAGTCCGCCGTTATCGTATGAACTCAACTGGCTCCAACTAAAGGCGCCGTGGCACGTGTAATGGGCGCCGTTATAACTACCCCATACGGAACCGCGGTAGAGTTTGCCGGCCGTGTTCGCGTAGTGACCAACCGAACTCAGATAATCCATCTCCAGGCCTAAGTTGAGAGCCTTGCCGATATTACCGGTAAACAAAAAGTCGATATCATTCTCTTCGTGTCCGGTCACAAAACCTTTCTTATAGGCCACGGTCGAGAAGGGAGTCGTCGTGTTAAAGAACCGTTGTTGCTGCGGCGTGAGCACATAAGGCGTCAGACTCCACGCAAACGGATCGTCGATCGTCTTCTTCCGGTCGTTAATGACGCGTGACTCCAAAGGTGATACAAGCACGTTGCCGTTCGTCACGTTACTGATGGAGAAATCACTTTGTACATCGACATCGTGATAATTCAGCATTGTCGTATCTACAAAAGGTATCGTGTCAGCAACGGCGCTATATCCTGGCATCTGCCAGGTCTTCACCTTTGTTGCTACACGAGGCGGTTTGGCAGCGGCCACAAGGGTCGCTGCCAACAGCACTAATACTATTCCGACTCGTTTAAACAAGGATTACTTCTTCGCCTTTTTCAACTTCTCGTTCAGTTTCTGAATCTCCTCCTCTTGGTTGCGGATGGTCTTGAGCAACTCGTTCAACTCCTCGTTCTCGATCGTTGTTGGATACTGCTCTTCCACGCTCTGCAGGAAGTCAGACAGCACATTCATATAGTTGATGAATGCGTCATAAGCTGACTCAAATTGCGTCTCGCCTTGGTCGATGTGATTCATGTAGTGCAGATAATTCACATCCTGCAGACGCAACCAGTTCGTCTTCAGGTTCTTGTCTTGGCACAAGTGAACGCGCTCTGTAACGGCGTACAACTTATTGAGCGCCTCTTGCTGCAAGTCATTACCCGTATAAACGCTCAGGTCCTTCGCCTCACCGCTCCATGTCAACGGATACGGACTGGACAGTACATCCTCTGCGGCCATCTTCTTAGCTGCCTCAGCCGGTGTCATGAAGCCCATCTCGCGCTCCAAAGCGAAATACGGAAGAGCCTTCAGGAAGTCAAAGATACCCGTTCCTGCATTCTGACGGATACCGAAGGTCTCAGCACCTACCCAGATGTTGATGATGTCCTCGCCTTCCGGCAGAGCAACCAGCATGTTGGCGTATTTCTCTGCATCCATCGGGAAGTTAGCCCAGTTCGGATCGGAGAAGTGGAAACTCAACTCGTCGCTCAACGTCGTGTTACGTAGCAGCACCTTCATCTTCGGAGCACCTGCCGACTGATACACCTTATTCGGAGTCTTCCAACTCAGCACGTGCTTGGCACCTTCGGTCAGGATCGTCTTGTAACCCATCTTGTTCAGGTTATATGCCGTCTCGTCGGTGTACAGCAACTCCGTGTTCCAGACACTCTGTGCCTTCACGCCCAGAATCGTCTCAAGCAACTCGCCTTGGAACTTGAGCTGTTTTTTGAACTCCTCTGCGTTGTACTCCGAAGCCAGCGAATAAGCGTACGGGGTCGCAAGGAACTCAACGGCCTTCGTGGCTGCCAACTCCTTGAGGATGTCAATCATCTCGGGGTTGAACTGCTCAAACATCTCGATCATCGTTCCGCTGATACTGATAGCGCAGTGGAACTTACCCTTACTGAGGTTGATCATGTCCTTAATGGTCTGGCAAAGCGGCAGATACGAGGTCTGAACCAACCAGTTGATATGTTCTTCCGTTGCCATGTCATCGTAATAGTAATGATCATGACCAATCTCGAAAAAACGATAGCGCTTCAGACGATACGGTGCGTGCATCTGGAAGCATAAACATATATTTTTCATAATACTAATAATTTTTTCGTTTATAAAGTATGGTTAATTACTCCGTCATAAATTCTGCGCACTTTGAGCCCCGCGTCTGCCCACTTGATATTGTTGACTTCCGCCATGCCCAGTTCGTGCAGACTCTTGTACATCGCCGGATATTTGACGATTGCATAGATAGCATCCGCCATGGCATCAATGTCCCAGTAATCAGTCTTGATGGCATGTTGCAGAATCTCTGCACAACCCGACTGATGACTGATGATAGACGGACAACCTACCTGCATCGCCTCCAACGGACTGATACCGAACGGCTCGCTGACCGAAGGCATGATATAGACGTCGCTCATTGCGAGCATCTCCTGAACCTGCTTGCCGCGCATGAAGCCCGGGAAGTGGAACTTGTCGGCGATGCCGCGTTTAGCTACCAAGTCAATCATCTCCGCCATCTTATCACCGCTACCGGCCATCACAAAGCGAACACCGTCTGTCTTGCTCAGCACGCGCGCTGCGGCTTCCACAAAGTACTCCGGTCCTTTCTGCATCGTGATACGACCGAGGAAAGTAACCAACTTATCCTTGCGCTCAGGCTTCGTGAACTCTTCCGGATGAGCCAAAGGCTCAACAGCATTGTGTACGGTGCTTACCTTACGCGGGTCTTGACCGTATTTCTCAATAACGGTACGACGCGTCAGGTTACTTACGCACATAATATGATCCGCTTCGTCCATGCCGCGCTTCTCGATGGCATAAACGGTCGGGTTGACATTACCGCGACTGCGGTCAAAATCGGTTGCGTGTACGTGAATGACGAGCGGCTTACCGCTAATCTGCTTGGCAAACACACCGGCCGGATAAGTCAACCAGTCGTGACTGTGGATAATATCAAAATCCAGACTGTTCGCTAACACACTGGCAACGGCTTCGTAGTTACCGATCTCTTCGATCAGGTTGTCCGGATAGCGACCCGAGAAACCGATGCAACCCAAGTCGTCCGTGCCGATACGACGGTAGTCGTAGCGAATACCGTCACGGAAATGATAATACTCTTCGGGACTCATCTTGCCTTCCATGCGTTGCTTGACGTAGTCATAATTGACATCTTTCCAAACAACCGGTATACTGTTCGCACCGATGATACGCAGGAACGATTGATCCTCATCACCCCAAGGCTTCGGAATGACGAACGTGATCTCCATGTCCTTCTGCTCGGCCATGCCGCGAGTCAAACCGTAACTCGCTGTTCCCAAACCACCTAAGATATGGGGAGGAAACTCCCAACCAAACATTAACGCTTTCATTGTTGTACCTCCTTTTCTTGTGCTTCTTGAGCCTCTTTCTCGGCTTGAATATATTTCTTAAGGGTGTCCATGAGACTGATAACCGCTGCTACACTCGGTGCACTACTCATGCCTCCGTGTCCTTTGTATGGCGGGTTGCCGTCGTAGCACTCGTTGAGCGTACCGATCGTCAACTCGTTCATCTCGGCCTCAAAACCAACCAACAGACGCTCCATGAAACTGGTACCGCTATACTTGTAAATGTTCATGTATGCACGCGAATAAGCGGTGATGGTCGATGGCCATACAACGCCGTTGTGCAGACTGCGGTCGCGTTCGATAGCACCGCCGTAAACAGTAGGACGGTAATTTCCGCTCTTCGGACTCAAACTACGCAAGCCCTTGGGTGTCAACAACTCCTTCGTGCAGATATCCACTACTGCTTTCTGCTGTTTCTTGTCCAGCGGACTGTATGGCAGACCGACAGCCCAGATCATGTTCGGACGAACTTCCTTGTTCTCGTAACCGTCCAGCACGTAGTCGTTCAGATAGATACCGTTCCAGAAGGTCTTGACGAACGCGTCCTTACTGATCTCTGCTTGGTATTCCATCAAGTCGGCACTCGTCTCTTTGCCCATCTCGCGGAGCATCTCCGCCGTGAAACGCATTGCGTTGTACCACAACGCATTCAACTCAACGATATATCCCGTACGCGGAGTGATCGGCCATCCGTTCTCGGTGGCGTTCATCCAAGTCGCCGGGCGTTGTGTGCCATCGGTCCATAGCAGACCGTTCTGGTGCAGTTTGGTACGCGGGTGGTTCTGCTTGCGATACCAGTTGATGATGTCCAGACAGAGTTGTCCGTACAAATCAGCCGCCTCGCGAACGGTATATTTATGCGCGTACTTCTGACAAGCGCGAATGAACCAAAGTAACACATCCGGTTCGTCCATGCCGCTCATCTTTATCTCGTTGCCGCGACCGTTCATGAATTTCAAAATCTCGTCAATAGCTGTCTTGTTGACGATGGCGTCCCAGTATTCCGGGCGGTCGATGTCGAGCGTACAACTTGCCACACTGAAGAATGTCGTACGGGCATCTGCCTTGAACCACGGGAAACCGGCTAACAGATAGCACTTGTCGCCTTCTCGTTTGTAGAACTGGCTCGCGCTGTTCTTGAGCGTGCTGAACATATCCTCGCGGCGGTTGCGACGCTCCAGCTCTTTCTTCCAAGTAGCCTTCAGTGTTGCCGTCTTAACCTCCGTCACACCGGCAGAGAAAATAATACTCTCGCCTTTCTTCATCGGCAATTCGAAATAACCCGGAACAAGCAGGTCTTCCTTAAATGCGTACCCGCGCTCGCGCTCTTTACGGTACTCGATGTCCTTGTACCACTGCGGATCGTGATGATACTCAACGGCCTTGCTGAACTGCATGTACAGGTTCGGGAATCCCGGATACATCCGGTTGTAACGACCGTTCTCGCAATCTTCCATGTTCGGGTTTGCCAGCGGGTTCTCGTGCGTCAATTCGTTCACGTTTCTAAATGCCAGGAACGGACGGAAACGCAACAGCGTCGGACTGCCGCTCTCCAATAAGGTGTAACGGATCAGTACACGCGGCTCGAAACTAACCAGCAGACGCTCTTTCTGCAGCACCATCGCGCCTACGCGATACGTCGTGCGGGAAATCAACTCGCAATCAAACTCGCGAATGTACTTGTGTCCGTTCGGACTGAAATGGTTCTCGCCGTACTCGTGCAGACCTAAGTTGAACTCCGCGCCGTGTTGGATCACCGTCTCATCCAGCGAACTGAGCAGCACGAAGTTGTCGTCACCCAACTCGGGAATCGGCATCACCAACTGGCCGTGGTACTTACGTGTGTTACAATCCACCAGCGTGGTCGAGTTGTACACACCCGCACGGTTCGTTCGAATCATCTCTTTCTGAAGCGAGCGCTCCAGATTAACAAGCACTGTCTTGTCAAAATTCAGATAACTCATGATGTGTTTAAGTATTAAGTAAATTATTTGTAAAGTCTTTGATTCGTTGTTCTTCGGCCTTCTTGCAAATCAGCAAAGCGCCTCGTTCCTCCGCAATGATCATATCGTTCACGCCTTGTACGATTGCCACTTTGCCCGGCTCTAACACCACAATATTGCCTTCCGCCTCGTAGAAATGCGCCTCGCTATGCAGGCTTACGTTTTGCGCCTCGTCTTTCTCACTTAACTCATACAGACTGCCCCATGTGCCTAAATCGCTCCAACCGAAACTCGAGGGCAGCACAAACACGTTGTCGGCTTTCTCCATGATGCCGTAGTCAATCGAGATATTCGGACATTTCGGGAAGTTCTCGTCAATCCATGCCTTCTCGCCTGCCGTGCCGATGATACCTTCGCCTTGTGCAAAGATCTGCGCCAATTCCGGCATATAGCTCTCGATGGCAGCACTAATCGTCTCCAGGCTCCATATGAAGATACCGCTGTTCCATAGATAATCTCCGCTTTCCAGATACGCTTTCGCGGTCTCCAAATTCGGCTTCTCCTTGAACTGTTTCACCGGGCAAATACCGTCCGTTGTGCTATCAATATGCTGGCAATGTGCTTCCGATGTCCTACCAATGTCCTTAGATAATGCCTCAAACTGAATATATCCGTACCCAGTTTCCGGTCGGGTAGGTTGCATGCCGAGTGTGCAGATGGCAGGGTGTGTGCTGACAAAATCAAAAGCCTTAACGATTGTCTGGCGGAATTTCTCTTCCTCCAAAATCAAGTGATCGCTTGCAGCTACCACGATATTCGCCTCTTTCGTCTTCGCTTTGATAGCCGCTGTCGCATAGGCGATGCACGGCGCAGTGTTTCTTCTTGCCGGTTCGCAGAGAATCTGCGCCTCGCTCAAGTCCGGCACTTGCTCCAGGATGATCTGCTTATAGGCTACGTTCGTTACGATATAGACGTTCTCGATCGGAACGATCGGACGAAAACGATCCACCGTCATCTGCAGCAAACTTCTGCCGGTACCGAAGAAGTCCAAAAACTGTTTGGGCTTGTCAGCGCGGCTGTATGGCCAGAAACGACTTCCGACTCCGCCTGCCATGATAACGCAATAGTTGTTTTGATTCATCTGATAAACAATTTGGGCACAAAGATACAACTTTATTTTTACATATGCAAGCGCGCGCGACTTTTTTTATAAAAAAGTGCGATTTTTGCCAAAAAAACAAAAAACTTTCACCTTTAACCTTTCACCTTTCATCTTTTTTTACTACCTTTGCATGGTATTTTGCGGAAAAATGCGAAAAATCGGCTACATAGTAATATTGGTTCTGGCGTTGAGCGCTTGCGGGAAGGTGTCATCACCTCGTCCCTACGGCTACTATCGTATCACGGTTCCGGATACCGCCTATACAGATTTTGCGTCTTTGTATCCGCGCTATCCGTATTCTTTCGCTTTGTCCGTAAATGCGCAGGTGAAAGAACGAACGGACGAGCCGTATTGGATCAATATCTACTATCCCGCTTTGGACGCTACGGTGCATTGTTCCTACAAACCGGTGAACAACAACTTGCGCGAACTGACCAACGATGCCCTCGAGTTCGTGTATCGAAACGCTTCTTTTGCGAACGCGATACCGGAGAGCGACTATTCGCATCCCGAAGCGAAGGTCTATGGTGTGCTCTTTGATCTTGAAGGAAATACAGCCTCTTCCTGCCAGTTCTTTGTAACCGATTCGACGAGACATTTCTTCCGTGCATCGGTCTACTGCAACTGTCCGCCGAACGCGGATTCCCTTGCGCCGGTGTATAATTATTTGAGGACGGATATCATCAAAATGGTCGAGACATTCGAATGGAAATAACGAAGAAACATAGTTTGGCCTTGCTGCTTGATCCTGAGAAAGCAAATATTGACGCGCTGCCCATTACCGCAGCGTGTCATCCGGACTATGTCTTCGTAGGTGGTTCGACCGGCGGTGACACGACGGAGTTTATAGATTCTCTAAAATCTAAAATCTCAAGTCTAAAATCATCAATCCCGGTAATATTATTTCCGGGAGATGCAACCCAATTTAGTCCCAAAGCTGACGGAATTTTGTTTCTCTCTTTGCTGTCTGGTAAAAATCCGGAATACCTTGTAAATCAGCAGGTTAAGTCGGCTCGGGCTATTCGTGATTCGCACATAGATTTCGTCCCAACGGCTTATGTTCTGATTGACGGCGGAGTGGAGACTTCTACGATGCGCGTGACGCAGACGCAACCCCTCGATCCGAACGATATAACGACGATTGTAGATACCTGTATAGCAGCGGAACTAATGGGCAAGAAGGCTATCTATCTGGAGGCTGGTTCTGGCGCGAAGATCCCTGTCTCTGTAGACATCATCAAAGCCGTTCGTGCTAGCACATCCATTACCCTCATTGTCGGCGGAGGTATCCGTACGCCTGAGGCGATGAATGCAGCCTATGACGCTGGTGCGGACATCGTTGTGATCGGCAATCATTTTGAACAGCATCCGGAGTCGCTTAAAGACTTCTGTCGAGATCACGAGATCACGAGATCACGAGATCACGAAAAAGACGAGCGTTACATGCGCGTCGCTCTCGTGGAGGCGCAGAAAGCGCTTGCGCAAGATGAGATTCCTATCGGTTGTGTCATCGTCTCGCAGAACCAGATCATCGGTCGTGGACATAACTTGACTGAGACGCTTGAGGATGTTACGGCGCACGCCGAGATACAAGCTATCACCGCGGCAGCACAGACGGTAGGCGGGAAGTATTTGCCGGACGCTACGTTATATGTCACGGTGGAACCTTGTCCGATGTGCGCTGGTGCGATTGGCTGGGCGCAGATAAGTCGAATCGTATACGGCGCTGCCGATCCCAAACGCGGTTATTCGCTATATGCGCCGCGGGTCTTCCATCCCAAAGCAACCGTCACGGCCGGTGTGCTTGAAGCCGAGTGCCGTGCACTTATACAAGAATTCTTTAAATCGAAGCGATAATGAAACCCGAATTCCAAAATCTGACATCAAAAATCGTAAAAGCCAAGAACTCACCGACTATCTTTCGTTTAGGAGTCTTTGTCGTGCTGGCGGCAATTATCGTGTTGATGTTTCCGCGTTACAACAATGCCTTCCGCTATCATTTTGAGTTAGGCAAACCCTGGGGATATAATACGCTGACGGCAGATTTTGATTTCCCGATCTATAAGACAGACGAGCAGATGGAGAAAGACCAGCAGCAGTTGCTTTCTACCTTTGTGCCGATTTTCAAATATATCCCTCGCGTGCAGCGGGAGGTGAAAGTCGTTTCATTAGAGACGATGGAGTGGTTGCAGAATGAGGGCTATACACGTATCGCTATCAACCAGAACAAGTACCCGCTGTCAGAAGTCTATACGCCGATGACCGCGCATAAGAAGTTCGGCTATGACTGTGCTACGAACCTCGTTCTGGATACTGCCCGCACCGAGTCCCTGCGCAGCAAGATGTTAGCTACTCTTTCGCCCACACAAGGCATGGTGCAGAAAGGAGAAAAGATAGTCGGTAAAGGTGAGATTATTACCGACCGCACGTACCAGGTGCTGCAGTCTCTCCGCCGTGCGTACGACGATGAGGCGCTTGGGACCAAACAGCGCACGCTATCTGTGCTTGGTGAGTCAATGCTGGTACTACTGTTCCTCTGCCTCTTTGTGGTGTACCTCTACGTCTTCCGCATATGTTATCTGCGCTCGACATCCACGGTGCTTTTCTTCGCCTTGCAGATGTTTATCGTCATCGGTCTGGCGTGCCTCGCTTTGCGGTTTAACCTCTCTGTTTATCTTATCCCGTTTGCGTGGGTTCCGATATTGACGCGTGTCTTCTTCGATTCGCGCACCGCACTCTTCTTGCATTTTACGACGATCCTCATCACCTCGATTGTCGTACCTGCGCCGGTAGAGTTCTTCTTTATTCAGATAGTGGTCGGCATGGTAGCTGTCTCATCCCTTAGCGACATGACACGCCGCGCGCAACTCGTGCAGACGGCTGCATGGATACTGCTTGCACAGGTGGTGGCTTATACCGCTATCACCTTCGCACAGACAGGTGCTATTACGTCGATTGATCCGTGGATGTACCTCTATTTCGTCATCTGCGCCCTGCTGACGGTCGGTTGTTACGGTCTTATTTATTCGTTCGAGAAACTGTTCCGTTTCATCTCGTCCATCACGCTTGTCGAACTGACGGATATTAACTCCGAACTGCTGCACACGCTTGCTGAACGTGCGCCCGGTACGTTCCAGCACTCCATGCAAGTCTCTAACCTCGCAGCGGAAGCAGCGAAGGCGATAGGTGCGAACGCGTTGCTCGTTCGTACGGGTGCACTCTACCATGATATAGGTAAGATCACCGATCCGCTCTACTATGTAGAGAATCAGGCAGGTGTAGAGAACCCCTTGCTCTCGATGGATCCGCGCGATGCCGCACAAGTGGTCATGGCGCATGTGACGGAAGGCGAGAAGATTGCTCGTCGGAACCACTTGCCGGAAGTGATCATCAACTTCATCACCACGCATCATGGAACCTCGCTTGTGCGCTATTTCTATAACACCTATTGTAACGCGCACCCGAAAGAGAAAGTGGACGAATCGCTCTTCCGCTATCCGGGAGCCAAACCGAGTACCAAAGAAGGCGCGATCCTTATGATGGCCGACGCCATCGAAGCGCGTTCACGTAGTCTGGAGGACTTCTCGGAAGAGTCCATCGCGAAAACAGTCAACCTCATGATTGACGCCCAGATAGCCGATGGTCAGTTCGCGGAAACACCGCTCTCGTTCAAAGATGTCGAAGATATCCGTCGTGTGTTCACGACTCGCCTTGTGGCTATGAATCATCATCGAATCTCTTATCCGACATTGAATAAATGAACCTGTATTTAGCACCGATGGAGGACGTCACGGATCCTGCGTTTCGTCTGTTGTGCAAACGCTACGGAGCGGATCGTGTCTATACCGAGTTCGTCAATGCCGACGCGCTCGTTCGGGACATCGCTTCTACCACTCGCAAATTAACCATCCGCGATGAGGAGCGACCGGTGGCCATTCAGATCTACGGCCGTGAACCCGAAGCCATGGCTGATGCTGCACGGATTGTCGAAACGGCCAAGCCGGACTTTATCGACATCAACTTCGGCTGCCCGGTTAAGAAAGTGGCAGGCAAGGGTGCAGGCGCAGGTCTCCTAAAGGATGTGCCTAAGATGTTAGAGATAGCTAAAGCGGTAGTAAATGCTGTTCAGACTCCTGTAACGGCCAAGACCCGCCTCGGATGGGATGAAAGTGACTTAACTCCTAAATATAATCCGCTTGGGCTTAACTCCCTTCCCTTTAGGGAGGGGGCGGGGGTAGGCTCGGCTTCCTATTTTATCGTGGATCTTGCAGAGCGGCTTCAGGATGTCGGTATTCAAGAACTAGCTATCCATGGCCGCACGCGGAGCCAAATGTACCGCGGCGAAGCCGATTGGACACTTATCGGGGAAGTGAAAAATAACCCGCGCATACATATACCTATAATAGGAAACGGAGACGTGTGCACACCCGAGCGCGCGAGAGAATGTTTGGACAAATACGGCGTGGATGCCATTATGATCGGTCGTGCTACGTTTGGTGCGCCGTGGCTCTTCGCCGAGATGAAAGGTCTTCCGGCGCCGATTACTATGGCAGAGAAAGTGGCGGTGCTCAAAGAGCACGTGCTGGCATCTATCGCGTGGTGCGGTAATGACGAACGCAAGGGCATCATTCATTCCCGTCGGCATTTTGCGGCTTCGCCGGTGTTCAAAGGTCTTACGGATTTCAAGCAGACCCGCATCGCGCTCCTTCGTGCCGACACGCTGGATGAGGTGTTCTCTATTATGGATCAAATCGTCGAAAAATGGGGCAATTAAGAAAATATTTTGACGGTAACGCTTTGTGGTTGTCGATGCTCATCGGTTGTGTGGGCTATAAGCTGTTCCTGCCGCTGAAACCAACGCTGCCGGTCTGGATTTTCTTTATGCTCTTCTTCACCTTCTGCAAGGTCAACCCGTTGGATCTGCGTCTGCATAAATGGCATTTGGCGGTGCTCGTAGCGCAATTACTCTTCAGTTTCGCGACCTATGCAGGTATTTTATACCTGACGAATGATGCGGTGTTGGCCCAAGGACTGCTCATGTGCTTTATTATGCCAACGGCAACAGCCGCACCGATCATCGCCGGAAAGATGGGAGGCTCGATACAAAACCTCACCACCTTCACACTCCTTTCTAACTTCGCGACGGCAATTATTGTACCGGCTACTTTTCCGCTCATTTACCCTGCCGCGGACATGACGTTCTGGCCGGCATTTCTGTTGATCTTATCGCGCATCGCACCACTGCTCTTAGGACCTTTCTTCGGCGCGTGGATACTTCGCCTGCTCTATAAGGCGCGCACCAAACAAGAGTTCGTGCTGTCCAAACGGTTGGCAGTTATTCCGTTCTATCTCTGGGTAGCATCGATCATCGTCCTTTCAGCGGTGGTTACCAAAGATGTAGTGGATAACTATGAGGTTTATCTGTCATCTATCATCTATCTGCTAATCGGTTCGTTCTTCGCTTGCTTGCTGCAGTTCGGTCTGGGCAAACTGATTGGTTATTACCTGCCTGCACCGAGCAAAGGCACGGACTATCAAGACGTGCTTATCAACCCTGCAGCGGCGCCGAAAACCATGGCGGGTGTTTCGAGTATCACAGCCGGTCAGGCTTTCGGGCAGAAAAATACTTCTCTTGGCGTGTGGATGGCACAGACGTATTTGAATCCGCTGGCAGCCCTTGGAGCTGCGGCTTATATCATCTGGCAGAACCTCTTCAATTCCGTCCAACTTTTTGTCGTAGCGCATAAAAAATAAAAAAAAGCAAAATTTATTTGCACATGTCAAAAAATTGTGCTACCTTTGTAGCCGAATTGGTATGACTAAAGTTTTTAACTTTATATACAACCAACTTTTTGTTTAACTAAAAATCATCAATTTATGAAGAAATTCTTTTCTTTTTTCGCTGCTCTGCTTTTCGCAGGTAGCATGATGGCTGACTCTTACACGATTACTTTCAAGGAGGGTACTGGTGAGACCAGTGATGGTAGCGCTAAGCAAACTACTATTGAAGGTATTATTTCGGATGGTGCACAGTATGTATCTGAAGTTGCTGCTACAGAGGTATACAACGCACGTATTGGTCGTGGTATTAAGTTGGGTACTGGTAAAAAGACAGGTTCTTTAGTGCTGACTCTGGCTACTCCGGTAAAAGTTACGTCTATCGTAGTTAATGCACGTAAGTACAATGACACGGAGAAAACGCTGATCATTCAAGACAAGAATGATTATGAGTTGGATGGTGGTGACGCTTTCCAGGACTACACTTACACTTATGCTTCGGCTACGGAGGTTTCGTCCATCACTTTGGGTACGGTTACAAATCGTAACTATCTCAAATCCGTTACCGTTAACTACGAGGCTGGTGGCGTAACTCCTCCTGCAACGCTGACTGAGCCGGCTGCTGCTCCGGACGCACCGACTTATCCGGCTAACCAAGTAAAGGCTGTTTACTCCGCTACTTACAATGCTGACTGTAATTTCGGTGAGTGGGGTTCCGGTACTGCTTACACGCAAGAGACTGTTGGTAAGAAGTATGTTACCACTGGGTTGGGCTACTTCGGACTTGAGTTTACTGCTTTGAACTGCGCTAAGATGGAGAAACTCCACATGGACGTTTGGGTTGCTGCTGACGCTTCTATCCGTATCGTTCCTATTTGGGGTGGCGCTGAGCAAGGTATTGGTGCTAACCTCGTTGGCCAGCAATGGAACAGCGTTGAGATTGCTTTGACCGACTTTGACCAAGTTACCGATTGGAGCAATGTTTATCAGATCAAGATTGACAATGCATCTAATCTGACTTTCTGGCTGAACAATATTTACTTCTACACCACTGTAGCTCCTGAAGCTGACACTCAGGCTCCGACGGCTGTTGCTGCTTCGTTGGTTTCTGCTTCGTACTTCAGCGCAAAGATTTCGGCTACTGCTACCGACAACTCGGACGCAGTGATCTTCGTTGTTAAGGATGGTGAGAATGAACTGGCTACTGCTCCTGCAGTTTCTGGTGTCGCTAAAGAGATCACCGTTAACGGTCTTCTCCCGAACACGGCTTATAACTTCTCTGTTATCGCTAAGGACGAAAGCGGCAATGCTGCTGATCCGGTAGCTGTTGTTGCTACGACGCTGGCTGCTCCGGCTCCTGCTACTGCTCCGACTTATGCTGCTGATAAGGTATTGGCTATCTATGCTGATGCTTATGACAATAAACTGACTGAGATTCAAAATTGGTATGCAGGTCCTGCTATTTCTGAAGGTAACCTGACTGCTACAAGCAAGGCACTCTGCCTTGAGCCGAATACTACACCTTCCAGCTGCTTCGGTTTGGCTTTCGCAGCCGTTGATGCTTCTGCATACGATGCTCTCGAAATGGATGTATATGCAACTACTGAGGGTTCTGTTTTGAATACCCAGGCTATCGGTATCGGCGAGGCTCAAACATTCAACCTTGTAGCAGGTCAATGGAACCACATTGTTCTGAATATCAAGGGCAACACGAAGGCTGACCTCCAACAAGTAGGTTTCTATGACTGCCACAATCTCACGGGAGTTGTCTTCATCCAGAACGTACTCTTCGTTGATACCGACGCTCCTGTAACTCCGCAATACGAAGTTGCTGAGGCTATCGCTGCTGGTCTTCAAGAGAATGATGAAGTACTCGTTCGTGGTGTCATCACCAAGATGGAGTTCAAGGGTAAGAACTTTGCTAAATACGGTTCTGTAAACATCTACGTAGCGGACGCTACTGGCGCTGAGGGTGAGTTCGAGTTCTTCAACTGCTACTCGCTCGAGGCTGACACCTTCAAGGCTTCTGTTCCTGCTTACGATGCAACCAGCACCGCTTGGGCAGAATTTAAGGAAGTATCTGACGGAAACGGTGTTGCAGTTCACGTAGGTGACACGGTTATCGCTTTCGGTAAGTACAAACTCTACAACTCTACACACGAACTCAATACCGGTTGCTACCTCGTTGACATTAAGCATGCCGCTGAGACTCCGGTTGAGGGTGATACGATTGACGTCACTATCAACGCCATCACTACTCCGGGTGCTCTCGTATGGACTGACGCTGTTGCTAGCGCAGGTTGGTGGCAGATCATGGGTGCGACCGAGGACTATGAATTCTCGCTCTCCAATGTATCGACTACTGAGACCGCTGGTGTTTATACGATTGATGACCTAGATCCGAAATATTCGTACATTACCGTTATGACGGCTACCGATACCACTGACGTTACTTTCGTTGATGGTTCTGTAACTGTTGCAGTAGCTAATGATGGTACCGTAACGATTGTTGGCGCTCTCGTAGGCGACGATGGTAACGTATATAACTTCAACCTCACCTATGCTGATCCGAAGGCTGAGAGACTTGTTAATGTAACCATCTCTAACGGTACCCTCTATGACGGATATGCTTCATATGGTCTCTACGCTGTATATGGTACAGCAGATGATAAGACCGCATATGTTCAACTCGCTATCTGGGCAGAGGAAGACTTCGACGGCGACTTCACCGAGGAAGACTTAGACCTCCAATACGTCGGTTCTGGTGTACAGGACGCTGATGGAAGCCATAGTATCTTCTCTGCTGTTATCAATGTATTGCCGGGTGAAGGAGAAGGCGTTTACAGCATCACTGCTGACCTGCTCTGCTACAACAACACCCTCTACAAGGTATCCATGAGCATTGGTAAAACCGAGGGCTTTGAGAATGTTGACGCAGCTGTTAAGGCTATCAAGCGTCTCGTAAACGGCAACGTTGTTATCGAGAAGGCTGGTAAGAAGTACAATGTAAATGGTGCTAATCTCTAATCCTTCAACGGATACGAAAAAAGAGTCGCTTCGGCGGCTCTTTTTTTTTGTGCAGGGTAATCGTATCTATGTCCTATGTATATCCTATGTATATCGTATCCTGGTACACCCTATAATATATATTTATATATATTATCCCGTGATTTTAGGATTTTTCCTATTTTATATTAAAAAATACGGCCCGCAGCTGCGAGTCGTATCTTTTGGTTTACATGCTGAAAAATTACTCAGCGCTTTCAGCAGGAATTTCTGCTGCGGGAGCTACTTGCTCAACTTGAACGGCGGATTGCTCTTCTGCTGCTTCTGCCTGACCTCTGCTGAAGCCTACAGCTGCGATGCTGAATACAACGATCAGCGCTACTAACGTCCAAGTTGCTTTCTCCAGGAAGTCAGCGGTTTTCGGCGCGCCCATTACTTGGTTACCACTTGCAAAACCGGCTGCCAGTCCTCCGCCTTTGCTGTTCTGCACCAAAACGAGGAGCGTCAGCAATACAGCGGCGATGACGATTAAAATTGTAAGAAATACGTACATATGTTTATAAAATTTAGTTTTCCTAAACCAAAGCCACGCTTGGCTTTTTGTGGAGCATAGGGGAGTCGAAAAATGCTTTGAGCATTAATCGTGCCCTTCAGGCTAAGAACCGGGGTTTGAATCCCCTCTTCTTGGTTCCAAAAGGTGGCCTACACCTTTTGTGGAGCATAGGGGAGTCGAACCCCTGACCTCAACATTGCGAACGTTGCGCTCTACCAACTGAGCTAATACCCCCTTTAGATCCCAAAAGATTTTCTTTTGTGTGGAGCTAACGGGAGTCGAAAAATGCACTTGTGCATTAATCGTGCCCTCCGGGCTAAGAACCCGGGTGAGAATCCCCTTTAGATCCCAAAAGATTTTCTTTTGTGTGGAGCTAACGGGATTCGAACCCGTGTCCAAACAAGGAATACTTGCGCTTTCTACACGCTTATCTTGGCCTTCGTTTTCGTCCGGTAGCAAGACCCAAGCCACCAACCACCGGCTTATCTGCTAAGTTTTCGATTTCGCATCGCAGCCTACGAGATCTATTCTGTGAATTCCTGCGCCACTATATCCATTCAGCCCACAGACTCGGCTTGGAGTGACGTCTCGTTTAGGCGCCTTGCGCCCAAATAGGCCAATCTACTATACTTCGATTAAGCAGCGAGAGCATAAGAAGTGTTGCCAGTTATGCTTCGAAGCGAGATTAACGAGCGTTGCCTCATTGCTCGGCGTGCTTACACAACCATTCTACCTGCTGTCAAAACCAAATAGCCCCGTTGTGATACACTTTTCGTCAAAAGCGGCTGCAAAATTACAAAATTATTTGCACATATCAAAATTTTTTTGTACTTTTGCGCGATTTTTTGATTAAAATGCAAGAAATGGCACTGGAAATTCGAGAAATTAACACCAAGAAGGAACTGAAGCGGTTCATTGAATTTGCGAATGATCTGTACAAAGATTGTCCGTACTATTGTCCGCCTTTGTTCTTCGATGAGATGAACTGCTTCAATGCCGAGACTAATCCTGCATTGGAGGTGAGCGAATACCAGTTATGGATGGCGTATCGCGACGGTAAGCCTGTCGGACGAATCGCCGGTATTATCAACCGTCGTGCGAATGAGACTTGGAACGTGAAGCACGTACGTTTCGGTTGGTTCGACTTCATTGATGATCTGGAGGTGAGCAAGGCCTTGCTGGATACGGTGGCTAAGTGGGGTAAAGAGCGTGGCATGGAGGGTCTTAACGGGCCGGTCGGCTTTACGGACTTTGACCACGAGGGACTGTTGCTCGAAGGCTACGAGTACCTGGCGCCGATGGCTTCGCTGTATAACTATCCGTATTACGTGAAGCACGTCGAGGCTTACGGTCTGACCAAAGAGGCAGATTGGATCGAGATCCAGGTCTATCCGCCTAAGACTTGTCCGGAGCGTCTGGATCGTATCGCGGAGATCGTTAAGCAACGTTCGCATGTACGCGTGGACAAAGTGAAGAACTCCCGCGAACTCGTGCGTAAATACGGCATCGAGTATATGGATGTGATTGATGAGGCGTACCAGAAATTGTATAACTTCCAGCCGATGACCGATGCGCAGAAGAACTACTACAAGAAGATGTATTTCCCGATCCTCAATTTCGATTTTGTAACGATCGTTGTGAACGATAAGAACGAGATCGTCGGAGTAGGACTCGGCATGCCGGATATATCCGAAGCGCTGCGTAAGTGCGGTGGACATTTGTTCCCCTTCGGTTGGTATCACATCCTCAAGGCGCTCAAGGCGAAAAAGATGGAAGCGTTTGACTTGCTGCTCATTGCCGTTCGACCGGACTATCAGGGCACAGGCATCAATGCGCTCTTCTTCCAGGATCAGATACCACGCATGGCCAAGTACGGTATCAAGCGTCTGGAGACCACCTCTATCTTGGAGACGAACACCAAGAACATTGCGAACTTCACACAGTTCGACCATAAGCAGCATAAGCGTCGCCGCGCATATATCAAAGCCATCTAAATGAAGGCAGGTATTAAGTCATATAAGTCGGCGCAAGAACGCCTGAACAGGTATGTGCGTGACCATGAGATGCGTCCTTCCAAGGTGCGTAACATGGTGCTGGAGCAAGTCCTGGCTCTCCCACAACCTTTCACGGCAGAGCAATTGATAGAGACCTGCGCGGCAGAGCATATATCCGTCGGAACGGTGTACAATGCGCTTAATCTGTTTTTGGACGCGCATATACTGCATGCCTACAAGCGGCAGGAAGGACAGCGAGCAACGGAGTACGAACTGATTGCAGCCGCGAGCAATAAGATCCAGATGATCTGCAAGAAATGCGGACGTGTGCAGAATGTGAGCGCCACCGGTATAACGAGCGCCATTAAGGATCATAAGTTTAGTAATTTTAATATGCAGCATTTTACACTGTACGTGTATGGCGAGTGTAAGATCTGCCGCATAAAGACGATAGGAAGACTAAGAGGATAACATTTCGGCCCTATAGCTCAATTGAATAGAGTGTCAGATTCCGGTTCTGAAGGTTCTGGGTTTGAGCCCCAGTAGGGTCACTCCACAAAGAAAAGAGCAGCTTAACGGCTGCTCATTTTTATGTCTACGATGATCGGGTCGTGGTCGGAATAGCGGTGCAGGGTTTTGTCTTTTAGCTTGTATGCACCGTGCGAGTAGTACCAGTCGGCGTTGATGTGCCAAGGTCGTACGCGAATGATCTGCGAGGCCATGGACGGGTTGGCAAAACAGCGATCCAGATAACCTGCCTCGCCTTTGAAACTGTACGAGTAGTCACACGTTAGGCCGTGCGGTAACATATCGGCATAGCCTGCACGAACGATGGCCTGGATCGGTCCTTCCTGCGTGTAGCAGTTGTAGTCACCGAGCAGCAGCACATCGGTATCGCCGAAATGATCGATGGCTTGCGGGAGCATGGCTAAGAGTGAATCGGTATTCTGCATTCTTTTGAGGTGGGTGTCGTAATTACCTCGACCGGGACGTTTGGATTTGAAATGGTTGACACCCACGATGAGTCGTTCTCCGGACGCGATCTGCTCAAAACCTACCGCAAACATGCGACCGTAGTAATGGCTGGCCGTGTCCTTATAGGCCGAGAGCGGTTGCGCGTACGTGCGCACGCGCTCCGTATTATAAATAAAACAGCCACCGATGCGATCCATGTTGTCCAGCGGCATAGATACGAACGCATAGTTGCCGCCGCCTTTGTTCAGCGCCTCGAGTAACATGGTCGGGGCTTTGTCGCCGACTTGCATCTCGCAGCACGCGATAATATCTGCATGCATGCTACGAAGGGCTTGAACGAGTTTGCGCGTCTTCATTGATTGTTGGGCAGGGGTGGTGCGTTTTGTGGCGTACCCGCCTAAGTCTGCGAAGTAGTTCTCGATGTTCGCGCCGACAATGCGCAACTCACCTTTCTTGGGTTTGGGCAGTTTGTCGAGTGGCATATGGCTGGTCTTGATCGGTTGGCCGGTGACGAGGTGACGCGCTTTGGTCACACGCGCCTGGATGTTCTTCACGCGGTCTCCACAACGCACGTTGTAGTAGTTATTGCGGCAATTGATCACAATGCTGGCGTCCAGATTTTGCGCTACCAGCTGGTAGTACATCGTGCTGTCGCCATCCGCAAGGCCTACCGCACGTTCTTCGGGACAGAAGAGACGTTCAGGGGCAAGGACAAGCGAATCGTAAAAACTACCGCAGACGACGAGTGGAGTAGTGAGCACTACCGTCTGGTTGGTGTACTTGGACCAATCAGCCTTAAGCTGCTCTAACGAAACACGCTCCACCGCGTGAACGGAGAGCGAAGAAAGAACAAGTAAGAATAAAAAACAAGTTTTGCGCATAATTTCACATACTTTGCGCTGCAAAATTACTAAAAATTCAGCATATTTGCAAAAAAAATGTCAAAAAATTTGGTCAATTCAAAAAAAAGCAGTACTTTTGCACCCGCTTTCGTGAAAACGAAGGATGTATCGCGGAGTAGAGCAGTGGTAGCTCGTCAGGCTCATAACCTGAAGGTCGGTGGTTCGATCCCATCCTCCGCAACAATAAAATCTCGTATGTGCTTGCATATATGAGATTTTTTTTGTAATTTTGCACCCAAAATCGTAAGTATGGCAAAATTTATCGTAATGGCAGAGGAAGGCGAGCGTGTTTTGTTGGACAAAGCGCGTGAGCAGTTAGGTTTGGATTTGAGCGGTGTACCGGTGATCTTTACCGGCGTTGGTGCAATCAATATTATTCGGAGTTTGCAGGATATTGACCGCGAGGCGGAACTGATCAACATCGGCTATGCTGGTAGTGCGAATTTCGATTTGGGTACGTGGGTAGAGGTGACGGAAGTGCGTCTGAACCATCCGAATGTGACGTATCCGGAACCGGAGTTGAAGATTTCAGATTTCAGTATTCAGAAGTCAGAAGTCAGAAAAGCGGTATGTTATTCGAACTGCGATTTTGTGTTGGCTTCGGACTATAAAGACTGCGTTTTCGATATGGAGTTGGCGTTTATAGCGGCGCTTGGTTTTAAGAACCTGCACAGTTTCAAATATGTCAGCGATAACTTGAGTCTCCATGCGTATCACGATTTAACTCACGGCGTAGAATGACAACTATTTTTTTGAAACCGCATAAAGAAGAATCGCTCAAGCGTTTCCATCCGTGGGTGTTCAGTGGCGCGATTGCGAAGGTCGTGCTGGACGCGAATCATAAGGCTTCTGCGCCGGAAGAGGGAGAGATTGTCTGCGTGCGTTCGGCAGCGAATGAGTGCCTTGGCGTCGGTCATTGGCAAGTGGGTTCTATCGCCGTGCGTATCTTGGCTTTCGGCGAAGAGAGTCTGCCTGCGAATTTCTGGAACGCACGTATCCGTGCGGCGTATCAAGTGCGCGAGGCGATAGGACTGATTCGACCGGATAATAACACGTTTCGTTTGATTCACGGGGAAGGTGATTTTCTGCCGGGACTGATTGTGGATGTCTATGCCGATACGGCGGTGGTACAGGCGCACTCCGTGGGCATGCACGTGCATCGAAACGAGATCGCAAAGGCTGTTTTGGATGAGATCCCGCAGGTGGAGAATGTCTATTATAAGTCGGACGATACGTTGCCGTTCAAGGCGCCTGTTGATGGGGAGAAGATAGGTTATCTGATCCAATCGGATAACTCGGATGAATCGGAGTTTTGGAGTACGGAAAACGGTTTGCAGTTCCGTATCGATTGGTTAAGGGGACAGAAAACGGGTTTCTTCATTGACCAGCGGGAGAACCGTGCGTTGGTGGAGCGCTATGCGAAGGGCAAGGATGTGCTGAATATGTTCTGTTACACCGGTGGATTCTCGCTCTATGCGCTGCGAGGCGGTGCGAAGCGTGTGGACTCGGTGGATGTAAGTCAGAAGGCGATTGATCTGGTGAATGTCAACGTAGCGCGGAACTTCCCAAAAGCCACGAACCACACGTCGGTGGCAGCCGATGCGTTTGAATACCTGAGTGCGCAGAAAGCAGAGGGTAAGACTTATGATCTGATTATTCTCGATCCTCCGGCCTTTGCGAAGCATCGTGACGCGGTGAAGAACGCACTTCGTGGCTACCAGCGCATCAATGCGAAGGCGATTGAGATGATTCGTCCGGGAGGTATACTGTTCACTTTCTCCTGCTCGCAAGCGGTGGACAAGGAGGCTTTCCGGCTGGCAGTGTTTAGTGCGGCAGCACAAGTGGGACGCAAAGTGCGGATCTTGCACCAACTGCATCAACCGCAAGACCATCCGATTAATATTTACCACCCGGAAGGCGAATACCTGAAGGGATTAGTACTATACGTAGAATGATTTTAGTTTGTTTTGATACGGAGACTACGGGTCTTGACGTGCAGAAAGAGCATATTATCCAACTGTCGTTGGTGAAGTTTGAGACCGACAACTGGCAGGTTCTTGACCAGCGCGACTGGTATATTCTGCCGGAAGGAGAGTTCAATATCCCGGCGGAAGCGGAGGCTGTGCACCATATATCCAAGCAGTTCTTGCTAGAGAATGGTGTGTCGCTGCGTAGCGTTTATGATGAACTGATCGCGTTCACGAACGGTTGTGACATCTTGTCCTACAACGGCAACGGCTACGATGCGCCGATCCTCTATTATAACCTCAAACGACTTGGTCTGACGTTCGATTTCGAAGGTCGTACGTGGTACGATGCGTTGTTGCTCGAGCGTATTCACACGGCGGGAATGGTGGATGAAAACGGAGAGAAGTTACATAATAACTTGACGAGCGCGTACACCCGTTACTACGGTCATCCGTTTGAGGGTGCGCACAACTCCTTGGACGATGTGATGGCGACGATTGAGGTGTTTAAGGCGCAAGTCGCTGCACACGGATGGGCTTGGGCACAACGCGATGAGTTCGGTTTTATCTGTTACGACCGTTGGTTAACGAAGAAGGGCGGGTATTACTACTTGACGCAAGGTGGTCACAAAGGCGAATCGATTGAGTCGATGGTTCGTATCGACCGCAGTTATCTGGAGTGGATCGTGGATAAATGCCAGTGGACGGATGACCAGACGCGAAACATCATCAATCCGTATATAGGACGCTATACATCGCCGTTTGCTCCGTCGACCAAACCAAGTCCTTCTCGCGGCAAAAAACGACCGAAAGGAACTATCTCCGACGCGGATTTGTGCCTTTTTTAGGGAAAAATTGCAGAAAATGGCGCAAAAATTTGCGTAATTCAAAAAAAAGCAGTACTTTTGCACCCGCTTTTAACAAAACGGCCGGTTGGATGAGCGACTTAGTCAGCGGTCTGCAAAACCGTTTAGAGCGGTTTGACTCCGCTACCGGCCTCTGAAGATAGTCACTCAAAACCACGAGTGACTATCTTATTTTTTGATTTAAGATTTTAGATTTTTGATTTGGATTCTTTAATTCAAGACATAACTTCTCAGGAGTACAAATACGGCTTCACGACCGATGTGGAGACGGAGATCGTGCCTGCAGGACTGAATGAAGACATCATTCGGCTTATTTCTGCGAAGAAAGGGGAACCTGATTGGCTTCTGGAGTTTCGTCTGAAGGCCTTCCGTAAATGGCAGACGATGGTTCCTCCTACGTGGGCGCACCTCACGATTCCCGAGATAGATTTTCAGGCGATTTCGTATTTTGCTGCGCCGAAAACGAAGAAGGCGGAAGGCGAGAAAGACGAGATTGACGAAGAGATCATGAAGACCTTCGACAAACTCGGTATTCCCTTGGAGGAACGCGCGGCGCTGGCGGGTAATATGGCGGTAGATGCCGTTATGGACTCGGTGAGCGTCAAGACTACCTTCCGCGAGACGTTGGCAGAGAAGGGTATTATCTTCTGTTCTATTTCGGAAGCCGTGCGTGAACATCCGGACTTGGTGAAGAAATACCTTGGTTCGGTTGTCCCACCGACGGATAATTTCTATGCGGCGCTGAACTCTGCAGTCTTCTCGGACGGTTCGTTTGTCTATGTGCCGAAAGGTGTAAGATGTCCGATGGAACTGAGTACGTATTTCCGTATCAATGCCGGTAAGACAGGCCAGTTTGAGCGCACGCTGCTTATTGCGGATGAAGGTGCTTATCTCTCGTATCTAGAGGGTTGTACGGCACCGATGCGTGACGAGAACCAATTGCACGCGGCGATTGTGGAGATCGTGGTGCATAAAGATGCGGAAGTGAAGTATTCGACCGTGCAAAACTGGTATCCGGGTGATAAAAACGGTAAGGGAGGAATTTATAATTTCGTCACCAAACGCGGTATAACGTTTGAGAACGCGCGCCTGAGTTGGACGCAGGTGGAAACAGGTTCCGCTATCACGTGGAAATACCCGAGTTGTATCCTGCGAGGCGATAACTCCACAGCGGAGTTCTATTCGGTGGCAGTTACTAATAACTATCAGCAGGCAGATACAGGCACGAAGATGATTCATATCGGAAAGAATACCCGCAGTCGAATTATCTCGAAGGGTATCTCGGCGGGGCATAGCCAGAATGCGTATCGTGGTTTGGTGAAGATGGGTGTGAATGCCATTAATGCCCGTAACTACAGCCAATGTGACAGTTTGTTGTTGGGTGATCAATGCGGTGCACACACCTTCCCGGATATGATTATAAGTAATCCCACGGCCACGGTGGAACATGAGGCAACGACGAGCAAGATCAATGAAGATCAGTTGTTCTACTGTAGGCAAAGAGGAATAGGTGTGGAAGACGCTGTCGGACTCATTGTCAACGGTTACGCCAAAGAGGTGATGGACAAACTACCGATGGAGTTTGCCGTTGAAGCCCAGAAACTGCTGCAAGTTTCTCTCGAAGGATCTATAGGATAGACGTTTAGCGTTTAGTGTTTAGCGTTTAGAGATTGATGTGCTGCGCACATATATTCTCTCCGATAAAGAGCGATGCGGATTGTGCGAAACGATCCGCATTTTCTGTGGTCAGATAGGTGCAAGTCCCATTTTTTGAAAGTTGCTCGCGGTACTCAGGATGCCGCTTCAGGTAGTCCGCCAGACTCTGAGCTACCAGCTCGCCCTGCGAAATAATCTGCATCATCGGAGCATTTTCCGGTTTCGGAAACTCAGACGCTTCTATCTCACGATGATATTGTAACCAACCTTCTATCTTCTCTTTCAATAACGGATAGTGCGTGCACCCGAGCACGAGCGTGTCGATCTGCGGGTCTTTCGCCAAGATTTCCCGCAGGTACTTCCCTACAAAATACTTTGCGCCGTCACTCTGATGCTCGCCGGCTTCAATCAGTGGCACCCACATAGGACAAGCCTGTTGGGTGATGGTCAAATCAGTCGCAATCTTCTCTAACTCCAGCACGTAGCTCTCGGAACTAACCGTTGCCGGAGTAGCTAAAACACCTACGTGGCCGGTTTGGGTGACACCCGGCACAGCTTCAACGGTAGGCCGAATCACACCGAGTACATTCACTTTCTTATCTTTGATAAGAGGCAGGTCGCGTTGCTGAATGGTGCGAAGGGCTTTGGCTGAAGCGGTGTTGCAGGCCAGAATGACCAGTGCGCAATCTTGGTCCAGCAGGTATTGTACGGCTTGGAGCGTATAGCGATAGATGACGTCGAACGAGTGTGTGCCATAAGGCGCACGCGCGTTGTCACCCAGGTACAAATAGTCGTACTGAGGTAATACCTTGCGTATCTCGCGTAGGATCGTCAGTCCTCCGTATCCGCTATCAAAAACACCTATCTTAGCCATAGTTTTGCGATTTCGGCTGCAAAATTACTGCTTTTTTTGCAAATATACAAAAAAAACTTGCATAATTCAAAAAAAAGTAGTACTTTTGCACGCTAAATGTGGTGTGCGCGTGTGAAGTGCGCGTGTACATGTACATAAAGGGGAATAAAAACGAACACAAATAACTAAAAATATACGAATATGAAATTCACTATTTCGAGTTCCAAACTCTTTTCGCAATTACAGGCAGTAAGCCGCGTGATTAACAGTAAGAATGCGCTTCCGATCTTGGATGACGTGCTCTTTGATTTGGCCGGTAACGAACTGAAACTGACCGCATCGGACGGCGAGACCACTATCCGCACGGCTGTTGAGGTAGAGAACGTAGAAGGCGCAGGTAAAGTGGCTTCTGCTGCCAAACTGCTTCTGGAGACGCTCAAGGAGTTCAGCGAGCAACCTCTTTCTTTCGTGATTGACGAGAACAACTTCGCAGTCAACATGGTCAGCCAGAACGGTACGTATTCGTTCGTAGGCGTTAACGGCAACGAGTATCCGGAGATGCCGGCTGCTGAAGCAGAGGCACAGACCATCACTATGCCGGCTAACGTACTGCAGGCTGCAATCGAGAAGACGATCTTCTGTACCGCAGACGACGAGTTGCGACCGGTAATGAACGGTATCTTCTTCGATATCGCTGCTGACAAGGTGACGATGGTTGCCACCGACGCACACCGTCTCGTTCGTTATACGAACACCGGCGTGGTTGCAGGTGTGACCGCAAGTTTCATCCTGCCGAAGAAGCCGGCTTCGTTGCTGAAGAACCTGCTGGCAAAAGCAGAGGACGAGGTGAAGGTTACTTTCGGCGCCAAGAACGCACGATTCGAGTACGGCAGCACGATCGTCGTTTGCCGCCAGATCGAGGGTCGTTTCCCGAACTACAACGCCGTTATTCCGCAGGCTAACCAGAATATTGTAACCGTTGATCGTCAGACGATCATCAACGCTTGCAAGCGTGTGGCTGTTTTTGCTAACAACGGTACGGCTCAACTCCGCTTGGCGCTCAGCGAGAATCAGATCAAGATCTCCGCACAGGATATCGACTTCTCGACCAGCGCAGAAGAGGTTATTGCATGCAGCTATAACGGAACGCCGATGGCTATCGGTTTCAAGGCTCCGTTCCTGATCGATTTGCTCAGCTCCATCGAGAGTGCAGACGTTCAACTCAAGCTGGCTGATCCTGCACGCGCAGGTCTGATCTTGCCGGCAGAGAACGAGGCGAACGAGGATGTGCTGATGCTGTTGATGCCGATGCTCTTAAACGACTAATATGTTTCGTTCATTAACAAGTGCGGAGATCGCACAACTGGAGGCTCAAGGTTGCTCGGCGACCAACTGGGCTGAGGTGGAAGTGGCGCAGGATTTTGATGCGCGCTACGTTCACCATGTGCGTTTCTCCGGACATAACCAATTAGGTGTTTTCCGTCGTGAGATAGAGATGCCGGGTGGTTTGAAAGTGCACTCGGGTATCTATAACGCGACGCTGCACAACTGCGAGGTAGGCGACGATGCGCATCTGTATAACATCCATAACTACATCGCCAACTATCACATCGGTGCCAACACCTGCATTGAGAACGTCAACGCCATCCTCGTGGACGGCAAGACGACGTTCGGTAACGGCGTGCGTGTACCGGTAATGAACGAAGGTGGTGGTCGCGAGATTCCTATCTTCAATGAACTGAGTGCCAGCCTGGCGTATATCCTTACGCTCTATCGTCACCGTCCGAAGATGATTCATGAGGTGGAGCAGATGGTGGACGCTTATGCGGAAGCACAGGCGTCTGATCACGGCTACATAGGCGACCACGTGCGTATCCTTAACTGCGGTTCGATCAAGAACGTGCGCGTTGGTGACTATGCCGAATTGATCGGCGTGAGTCGTCTTAAGAACGGTACGATCAATTCCAATGAGGCAGCGCCGGTTCGTTTAGGCAGTGGTGTGAAGTGCATCGACTTTATCCTTTCTTCGGGCGTTGAGATCGGCGACTCGACTTTGGTGGACAAGTGTTTTGTTGGCCAGGGTACGATCTTCGACAAGCACTACTCGGCAGGCGAGAGTCTGTTCTTCAGTAACTGCCAAGGCATGCACGGTGAGGCCTGTGCGATCTTCGCCGGTCCGTACACCGTAACCCACCATAAGTCGACGCTGCTCATTGCCGGTATGTTCTCGTTCATGAATGCCGGTTCGGGTAGTAACCAGTCGAACCATATGTATAAACTCGGTCCAATCCACCAGGGCATGGCGGAGCGCGGATCGAAGACAACGAGTGACAGTTATCTGTTGTGGCCCTCGAAGATCGGTGCGTTCAGCCTTGTGATGGGTCGTCACACGCACCATGCCGATACTTCCGATCTGCCGTTCTCCTATCTGATAGAGAACAACTCGGAGAGTTATCTCGTGCCGGGTGCTAACCTTCGTACCGTAGGTACGATCCGTGACGCGCAGAAATGGCCGAAACGTGACAACCGCAAAGATCCGCATAAACTCGATCAGATCAATTTCAATCTCTTGAGTCCGTATACGGTACAGAAAATGTGGCGTGGCCGCGAAGTGCTGGATGAGTTAGTGGCGCTGAGCGGAGAGAACACGGAGGTGTACGGTTACAAAAATTGTAAGATTCGCAACTCGTCGCTCAAACACGGTCGCGAACTCTATACGATCGGCATCCGGAAATTCCTTGGTAACAGCCTCATTAGCCGCCTAGAGCAAAGCGAATGGCACACGATAGACGAGATGCGTGCAGCCTTGCGTCCGGACAGCGAAGTGGGTTTAGGCGACTGGGTGGACTTGGCGGGTCTGATCGCGCCTAAGGGGGCGGTGAAGGAGTTGCTGGATGATATCCAGACAGGTACCCTGACGCTCGATGATATTCAGGCACGTCTGGAGACGATGCATGCCAATTACTATTCGTACGAATGGACGTGGGCGCTGAGCCGTCTGGAACAAGTATGGGGTTGTTCGGTAGAGAACGTGACCTTGGGACAACTCAAGAAGACTGTGACTGATTGGCAGAAAGCCGTGGTGGACCTTGATAAGATGGTCTATAACGATGCCCGTAAGGAGTTCGACCTCAACAGCCAAACAGGTTTTGGCGTAGATGGCGACCGCAGTCAGGCTGCTGCTGACTTCGAAGAAGTGCGTGGTTCGTTTGAGTCCAACTCCTTCGTTAAGGCCGTGCTCGAGCACATTGAGAAGAAAACAGCGTTAGGCAATAAGATCCTGGAAAAACTAGATCAGTTGGATTAAAAGAAACTATGAGCGAAGCAAAAGTCACCATATTAGGATGCGGTAGTGCCAAGCCGACCAAGACCACTTCCCCTTCGGGGCAACTGGTCGATCTGTGCGATAAGTCCTTCCTCGTCGATTGCGGAGAAGGAGTGCTACTGACGATGCAGAAACTCGGCGTACACACCTCGAGACTCTATAACATCTTCATCTCGCATCTGCATGGTGATCATTGTTTCGGTCTGATTGGTCTGCTGACGACGCTTGGTATGCTCAAGCGTACGCAGCCTATGCACATCTACGCGCACCCGGACTTGGAAAAACTGCTGACACCGCTGCTGGAATACCATGCCAACGACCGTCAGTACGAGATCATCTTCCATCACATCAACCCGCGTAAGCACGAGGTGATTTATGAAGATCGCACGGTGAGTGTGGAGACGATTCCGCTCAAGCACGGCGTGCCGACCTGTGGTTTTTTGTTCAAGGAGACGCATCGTATCAAGAACGAAGATGGTTCGTTTGATTACGAGACGCGCAAGCGCTATGCCTACTGTTCCGACACGCAGTATAGCGAGAAGATCATTCCGATCATTGAAGGCGTAGGCACGTTATACCACGAGTCCACGTTCCTGCAGGAACACGGCGAGCGCAGTAAGGAAGTGAAGCACTCCACGGCGGCAGAGGCGGCTACTATCGCACAGAAAGCGAACGTGGAAAAACTCATTCTTGGCCACTATTCCGCACGGGTGGAAGACCATAGTCTGTTCCTCAACGAGGCCAAACCGATTTTTGACAATACCGTGTTGGCGGAGGAAAACTTAGTATTTGATTTGTAATGGCAAAAGCTACGATTCAATATGTTTGTTCGTCCTGCGGAGCAAAAGCCCCGCAGATGCTCGGTCGTTGTCCGGTTTGCGGCGAGTGGGGTACGTACGAAGAGGAGATAGTGAATGCTGCTCCTAAGAAAGGAGTGACTCCGCGTTCGCTGGGCACAGCTACACCGCAGCGCTTACAGGAAGTGGTGGCCTCCGAAGAGATGAGACTCGACATGCACAACGGCGAGTTGAATCGTGTCTTAGGCGGCGGACTCGTACCAGGTAGCTTAGTGTTGTTAGGCGGCGAACCGGGTATTGGTAAGTCCACACTGGCACTCCAAATGCTGATGCAGCAAGGCGAGCGCAAGACTTTCTACGCTTCCGGCGAGGAGTCCGTGCGCCAACTCAAACTGCGCGCAGAACGCTTGGCCGGCAACGCGGAGAACCTGTATATATCGTCGGAGACATCCCTCGAGCGTATCTTAGACCAGGTCAAAGAACTGGAACCGGAGATCGTGGTTATCGATTCCATCCAGACCATCGGTACGGAGACCATCGACGCGACCATTGGTTCATTGAGTCAGGTACGTGAGTGTGCCGCACGAATCCTTGAGTTTGCCAAGACGAGAAACATTCCGTTCTTCATCATCGGACACATCAATAAGGAAGGCTCGCTGGCCGGCCCGAAAGTGCTGGAGCACATCGTAGATACCGTCCTTCAGTTCGAGGGCGACCAACATAACATGTACCGCATCCTTCGAGCGCAGAAGAACCGCTTCGGTTCGACGTCCGAACTGGGCATCTATGAGATGCGGCAAGACGGTCTGCGCGAAGTGAGCAACCCTTCGGAGTTGTTGCTCTCCACTTCCCGTGAAGGCCTCTCGGGCATCGCGATAGCGGCAGCGGTAGAAGGAGTGCGTCCGTTCTTGATTGAGGTACAGGCTCTCGTGTCTTCAGCGGCTTACGGTACACCGCAACGCTCTTCGACCGGTTTTGACGGTCGCCGTCTGAATATGTTACTCGCCGTGCTGGAGAAGCGAGTAGGCTTCAAGTTGCTGCAGAAAGATGTGTTCCTCAATATAGCCGGAGGCCTGCGTGTGCAAGACCCGGCGATTGACTTGGCGGTGCTGGCAGCTGTGCTGAGCAGTAATATGGATATCGCACTCGATGCTACCACCTGTCTCTGTGGCGAAGTAGGTTTGGCGGGAGAGATTAGACCGGTGAACCGCATCGAGCAACGCATTGCCGAAGCACAGAAACTGGGCTTTAGGCGAATCATGATCCCGGCCGATCAGAAAGTGGATAGTAAACGCTATACCATCGAGATTGTGGGGGTGAAGAGAGTGACGGACGCATTTAGACTGTTAATCAAATCGTAATTACGAAATAACGTAATCACGTAATGACGAAAAAGAAATATATATTATTAATCGTTTTTAGCGCATTGTGTTGTTCGCTGTCTGCTCAGACAGAAGGACCGACGTATCTGTGCGAACTGGGTTTCCAAGCCGGTTGCGGTTACTATGTGGGTGATGGCGCAGAGCACATCTTCATGCACCCGCGTGAGGCGTACGGACTGCAGTTCCGTTATAAGTTCACCAAACGTTGGGCGCTCCAAGTGAAGGCAACCACCCAACGTATAACGGGCTGGAACCACGACGAAGACATGCATCGACTCGATACCAAATGGGAGAATCAACTGATCAACACGGACATTGTAGCGGAGTTTAACTTCTTCCGTTTCGGCTCGTCCGGTGTGTACGATAGACGACTCAAACCCTACACGCCGTATATCTTCCTGGGTATCGGTGCCAGTGTATATGGCGCGAACGGGTACAAAGATGCCAAGTACAACCATGTGATGGCTTATTTCCCGTTCGGAATAGGCTTCAAGTGGAAATTCAGCGAGCGCGCGGGACTGAACATCGCTTGGCAACATAACGTCTATCTCGCGGATAACATTGAAAACGGCTTAAACCTTAACGACACCTATGGCCTTAACGGAAGCAATATTTTGAATTGTGACCTAACGGGAATGATAACAGTTGGCATGGTTTTTGAATTTGGACAAGCGAAGAATCCTTGCCGAATCTGTAACTGGTAAGAACATGGATTATAAACAACAAATAGACAAAGAGCGTCTGCCGCGTCACGTGGCGATTATCATGGACGGTAACGGTCGCTGGGCAAAGAAACAAGGCCTTGCGCGTATGTTCGGTCATAAGCAAGGCGTGGAAACCGTGCATAATATCACGGTAGCCGCTACCGCATTAGGTATTGAATACCTAACGCTCTATACCTTCTCCACGGAGAACTGGAATCGACCGAAAGAAGAAGTGGATGCGTTGATGACACTCTTGGTGGATACCATCGCCAAAGAGACACCGACGCTCATGAATAACAACGTCCGCCTGCAGACCATCGGAGATATCGAGCGTCTGCCGGAAGGTACGCGTCAGAAATTCCTCGGTTGTATCGAGCAGACGAGCCGTAACACCGGCCTGACGATGGTCATCGCCCTCAGTTACTCGGCGCGGTGGGAGATCACCGAGGCAATGCGCGAGGCGGTGCGCTTGGCGCAAGCGGGTAAGATGCGTGCGGAGGATGTGAACGAACAAATGGTTAGTTCGCTCATGACCACACGTGAAATGCCCGACCCGGATCTGTTGATCCGAACCAGCGGCGAATACCGCATCAGTAATTTCTTATTATGGCAATTGGCGTATAGTGAGCTGTACTTCACCGATTGTCTATGGCCTGAGTTCACCGAAGAGGAGTTCTATAAAGCCATAGTGGATTATCAAAGAAGGGAAAGAAGATTTGGCAAGACAAGTGAACAGATTCATTAATAGCATATTACTGCTGTTACTCAGCCTCGGTATGTTCGCGCAGACAGACACTGTGCCTGCGTCCACTGTGCCCGAGATCGAGTACGGTATGACGCGTAAGACCTACGAGATTGCCGGCATTGAGGTGGAAGGAGCGGATAGTTACGAGGATTTTGTGCTCATCGGTTTCTCGGGTCTCGCTGTGGGAGATAAGATTGAAGTGCCGGGTGACCAGATCACCAAGGCGATCAAGCGCTTCTGGAAACAAGGTCTGTTCTCCGATGTGAAGATCAAGGCCAAGAAGATAGACGGCTCGAAGATTTGGCTTATCATCGAACTCAAACAACGTCCGCGTATCAGCGAGGTGCGCTACGAAGGACTAAAGAAATCCGAGAAAGAGGACGTAGAGGTAAAAGCCGGTATCCGTCAGGGTTCGCAGATGACGCCGAACGTGGAAGACCACGCCAAGACCGTTATTAAGAAGTACCTGGCAGAGAAAGGATACCACAATGCTGAAGTGTTTGTTATCCAGCAGAATGATCCTGATCATCCGGGGTACGTCAAAGTGCTGGTCGGCGTGGATAAGAAAGTGAAGACCAAGGTCGGCAAGATCTATATCACCGGCAATGAGAACCTTACCCACCGACAGATTAACAAGGCGATGAAGAAGACGAACGATAACGATATCGTCAACCTCTTCCGCACGAAGAAATTTGTCACCGAGGAGTACGAGAAAGATAAGCAAGCCGTCATCGAGAAATACAACGAGTACGGTTACCGCGATGCGTATATCGTGGCGGACTCTGTGGTGCCGAACCCCGAAGATCCGGATCGCGTGGACATCTACATGACCATCAGTGAGGGTGATAAGTACTACGTGCGTTCCGTCAAATGGGTCGGAAACACCGTCTATCCGTACGAGATGTTGGATGCGACCTTAGGAGTCAAGCCGGGTGACGTCTATAACCTCAAGACACTCAATGACCGTCTGACCAATGACGACGATGCCGTGAGCAAACTGTACACCGATCGCGGTTACCTCTTCTTCAACGTCGAACCTGTCGAGGTGAATGTGTCCAATGACTCGATTGACTTCGAGATGCGCATGTACGAAGGTAAACCTGCTACGATCAATGAAGTGAAGATCGTCGGTAACACCCGCGTTTATGAGCACGTTGTGCGTCGTGAGTTATATACGAAGCCGGGACAACTCTATTCGCAGTCGGATATTATGCGTTCACTCCGTGAGTTGGCGCAGATGGGTCACTTCGACCAGGAGAAACTCGTTCCGGATATTCAACCGAATCCCGAAGAAGGCACAGTGGACATTACCTACCAACTGGAGACCAAGTCGTCTGACCAGATCGAGTTCTCGCTGGGATGGGGTGCAACAGGTCTCGTCGGTTCGCTCGGTCTGAAGTTCACGAACTTCGCGATCCAGAACCTCTTCAATAAAAAATCGTACCGCATCGTACCACAAGGTGAAGGTCAGACCTTCTCTATTAACGCGCGTACGAATGGTATCTATTATACGTCTGCCAGCCTCTCGTTCCTCGAACCGTGGCTAGGTGGTAAGCGTCCGAACAGTTTGAGTGTAAGCGTGTATTTTGCGAACCAGACCGGCTATTCGAAGCGGTATAGAGAGGCATACCAGAACCTCTATAACACTTATTCGAGTTATTACTATTATTCGGGTAACAGCAATTATTACCAGCAACTCGCTGAGGCTGAGGCCGATAAAGATATCTACCTGCGTACACTCGGAGTATCGGTCGGATACGGTAAGCGTCTGCGTTGGCCGGATGATTATTTCACGTTCTACGGCGAACTCAGTTACCAGATGTACATGATGAAGGATTGGCCGTACTTGCTCATCTCGGATGGTACGTGTCATAACCTCGCGCTGAACTTGCAATTAAGCCGTTCGTCCATTGACAACCCGATATACACTCGTCGCGGTAGTCAGTTCACGCTGGGCTTGAAGATCACACCGCCTTGGTCGCTCTTCTCTTCCGGCAAGAACTACAGCCAGATGACGAACAACGAAAAGTACCACCTCATCGAGTACCATAAGTGGAAATTTACCGGCAAGGTCTTCACGCCGCTCACCAGAGACAGCAAACTCGTGCTCATGACGCGTGCGGAATTCGGTTATCTGGGACATTTCAATAAAGACCTCAAGTCGCCGTTCGAGTCCTTCTATATGGGTGGTGACGGTATGTCGAGTTATACGAGTTACGCTACCGAGTACGTGGCTATGCGTGGTTACTCATCCGGTTCGCTTACGCCGTATGACGTAGCAACGGGCCGTAATATGGGTTACCTCTATAACAAGTTCACGCTCGAACTTCGTTACCCGATTTCGTTGGAACAGAGTGCGACTATCTGGGCACACGTCTTCCTTGAGGCCGGAAACTGCTTCTCGGATATAAAGAGCTATAACCCCTTCGATCTGAAGCGTTCCGCCGGTGTCGGCGTGCGTGTCTTCCTGCCGATGTTCGGTCTGTTAGGTATCGATTGGGGATGGGGCTTTGATAAGATTAACGGTTCCGACCAATATGGTGGAAGTCAGTTCCACTTCGTCCTCGGACAAGAGTTATAAAGCATATGAAAAGAACGATTATATTATTTGTTACTGCGCTGCTTGCTTTTGGCACGGCTTTTGCTAAAGATCAATCGATAGCGTATATCGATATGAATTATATCCTCAAGAATCTGCCGCAGTATGAGCAGGCGAATGAACAGTTGACCATGCTCTCCAAACGCTGGCAGAAAGAGATAGACGCCGCGCAACAAGAGGCACGCGTCATGGCGACGAACTATCAGACGGAGCAGATCTTCCTCTCGGAGGCAATGCGCACACAGCGCGAGCAGGAGATAGTCAAGAAAGAGCAGGAAGTACTTGAACTCAAGCGTAAGTATTTCGGACAGGATGGTGAGTTGTACAAAAAGCGCGAAGCGCTCATCAAGCCAATCCAGGATGAGATATACAATGCCATTCAGGACTTGGCGAATGAGAAACGTATCGACATCGTCAAAGACCGATCGGCTGATCCTTCGCTCATCTATATGTCCTCCAAACTGGATATATCCGACCAAGTATTACGTAAATTAGGAGCAAAATAACAAAAATCAATAGTAAAAATGAAGAAAATTATTATCGCAATCATGCTGGCTTTGCCGATGCTCGCCAGCGCACAGAAATTCGGTCACATCAACACGCAAGAGCTCTTCGCTCAGATGCCAGAAGTGGCACAAGTCAAACTGAAAATGGATACCATCCAGAGTCAGTATGAGAATCAGTTGGCTTCTATGAACGAAGAGTTCCAGAAGAAAGTACAAGATTATCAGGCTCAGGAAGCAAACATGGCAGACGCGATCAAGCAGATTCGTCAGCAGGAGTTGCAGGAGATGCAGCAACGTATCCAACTCTTCTACCAAACGGCAGAACAGGATATCCAGAAGAAGCAGCAAGAACTGCTGGCTCCCGTTCATGAGAAACTGGCGAAAGCGATCAAAGCAGTCGGTGAGCGCGAGAACTACACCTATATCTTCGATAGCCAGGCTATGGTTCATATCGGCGCAGATGCGATCGACGCTACCCCATCTGTGAAGAAAGAGCTCGGTATTAAATAATATGGCCGACGGATATTTAGAAAGCCATTATGCCGAATACGAGAAGAAAAAGGCAGAGTGGCTTAAAAAGAAACAATCATATTCCTACAATTATGGTAGAAAAAATTCAAAAGACACTTCGCGATAGTGCAGCTGCACGTTGGACGGTGCTCGTCCTCGTAGCTTCGATGATGTTCTTCGCGTATATGTTCGTGGACATCCTCTCTCCGCTGGCTTCGTTGCTTAACGACAATCTCGGTTGGGATCAAGGCGTCTTCGGTACTTATGCCGCCGGTGAGTTCCTGCTCAACGTGTTCGGTTTCCTCATCATTGCCGGAATCATCCTGGATAAGATGGGTGTCCGTTTCACGGGTCTGCTCTCTGCAAGTCTGATGGTTATTGGTGCAGCGATCAAATACTGGGGTATCTCATGGGCTGACGCCAACACGGTAGAGTGGCTCAATGCTTGGTGGCCTTCTATGCCGGGTAGCGCCAAACTGGCGATGTTCGGTTTCATGATCTTCGGCTGCGGCTGTGAGATGGCGGGAACAACGGTTAGTAAGGTCTTGGCTAAATGGTTCAAAGGTAAGGAAATGGCACTCGCTATGGGCCTTGAGATGGCTATCGCTCGTCTCGGTGTGTTCGGTGCTATGTGGCTCTCGCCGATGTTCAGTTCGCATTTCGCTGTTAACGGCACGAACTCCATCACCGCTCCGCTGCTCTTCGCTTCCATCCTGCTCGTAGTAGGCCTTATCAACTTCTTCGTCTTCACGATCATGGATAAGTCGTTCGATAACCAACTCGTGGCTATCGGAGAGGCAACGGCGGAGAAAGATCCGGAGGATGAGTTCCACGTATCCGACCTCAAGCAGATCTTCAGTTCGAAGATGTTCTGGATCGTAGCGCTCCTCTGTGTGCTCTATTATTCGGCTATCTTCCCGTTCCAGCGTTTCGCCACGAACTTCCTTGAGGAGACGCTCGCTATCAGTAATGCCGAAGCGGCAGGCCTCTTTAAGTGGTTCCCGATACTCGCGATGGTGCTCACGCCGTTCCTCGGCGCGTTCATCGACTATAAGGGTAAAGGTGCTTCGATGATGCTCCTCGGCGCTGTCATTATGATCGTTTGCCATAGCGTCTTCGCGTTCGTACTTCCGGCTTATCCGAGCAAGACCCTGGCGCTTGTCACGATCCTTGTTCTCGGTGTCAGCTTCTCGCTCGTACCGGCTTCTATGTGGCCCTCTGTGCCTAAGATCATTGACGAGAAAGTGCTGGGTTCGGCATACTGCCTTATCTTCTGGGTTCAGAACGTAGGCCTCTGCCTCGTGCCGCTGCTCATCGGCAAACTGCGTGTGGCTACCGACGGATACGTCGTTCCGATGATCGTCTTCGCTTCCTTCGGTGTGCTGGCATTCCTGCTCAGCCTTGCCCTCAAGGTAGAAGACAAACGTAAAGGTTATGGACTGGAACTTCCTAATAAAAAATAAGGATTCGCTTTGTGTTACAACAGACAGCCGGAAGGTAACTCCCGGCTGTGTCTTTGTGGCACTCAAAGGTGAGCATTTCGACGGTAATGCCTTCGTGGACCAAGCCCGTAAGGATGGCGCAGAATATATTATCTCCGGCGAGAATGCCTTAGCCGAATTGCAAGATCTTGCACGTGCTTGGCGTCGGGAGTTAGGTCTGCCTATTCTCGGTATTACTGGCACGAATGGCAAGACGACCACTAAGGAACTCTGTGCGGCTGTGCTCGGTACAAAATACAACTTGTATTACACGCAAGGCAACCTCAATAACCAGCTCGGTGTGCCTCTCACCTTATTAAATATCACGCGCGCGCACGAAATGGCTATCGTCGAGATGGGCGCCTCGCATCCCGGTGACATCAAAGAGTTGGTCGAGATAGCGGAACCTAACTATGGCCTCATCACGAACGTCGGCAAAGCGCACCTCCAAGGTTTCGGTTCGTTCGAAGGCGTGCAACGCACCAAAGCCGAACTGTACGACTACCTGCGTGCGCACGGCGGTTTCTGCTTCCGGAATATAGACAACCCTTATCTGGCGCAGATGGCGGGTGACCTGCAAACGGTGCCTTATACCACCGGTACCATGCCTGAAGGGACGCATCTCGTAGGCGGCTATAACGCCGAGAACGTCTCCGCTGCAATTTGTGTGGGTAAGTACTTCGGTGTTCCCGAAAAAGTGGCTTTAGCGGCTATTCGCGCCTACGTGCCTTCCAACAATCGTTCGCAGTTCATGCAGACCGAGCGTAACACAGTAGTGGTCGATGCCTATAACGCCAACCCTACTTCCATGCAGGCTGCGATTAATGCGTTCAAGGGCAACTGTTATATCCTCGGCGCAATGCGTGAACTCGGCGACTACTCGCACCTCGAGCACCAGAACATCGTGAATATGCTCCTCGAACGCAAGGCGGACAAAGTGCTGCTGGTCGGAGAGGAATACAAAGAAACGACTGCGCCTTATCCTGTCTTTGACAATGTAGAAGCCCTCTGCGAGCACCTGCAGGCAGAACCGATCCGCGGTTATCACATCCTACTCAAAGGCAGCCGTAGTAACCAATTAGAAAAAGTTATCCCGTTATTATAATGAAAAAAGGACTTATATATACTGTTCTGGCTGTCCTGGTAGCCATCATCGTCGGTTTGGTCATTTGGAACTTCAGCCAGCGTCAGGAACTCAATGAGTTGGTCGAGCAGATGACCATTGAGAAGGAAGAACTGGAGGAAGAGTACGAAGATCTGGCTATTCAGTTTGACGGCTATCAGCAGATGGATATCCGTAATGACAGTTTGCAAGATCTGCTCTCGCGCGAGCAGCAACGCGTGCAGGACTTGCTCGAAGAACTGCGTCAGACCAAGGCTTCTAATGCCCGTCGTATAGCCGAACTCAAGAAGGAACTGGCGACCGTGCGTGAGGTGATGAAGGACTATGTGCGGCAGATCGATTCGCTCAATGCTACCAACGCGCGTCTGACGGAGGAAAACGAACAGGTCAAACTGGAGAACGAATTGGTCAAGAACCGTAACGAAGAACTGACGCAGGAAAATACCGCCTTGACGGAAACGGTGACACGTGCCTCGATGCTGGAGATCACCTCTTGCACCCTGACCATGCTCAATAAGAACGACAGGAAAACGCGCATGGCCAGCCACGTACATAAACTGCAGTTCGATTTCGTTATTGCGCGAAATGTAACATGTGCGCCCGGAATCAAATCGCTCTATGCGCGTATCATCACGCCGGAAGGAACTTTGCTTGGAGAGGACGATGCGAAGACTTTCCCCTTTGAGAACCTGTATATCCCTTACACGCTTACCCAGCAGTTCGAATACGCAGGTGAAGCATACAGCGGAACGTGTTATTGCACCTTAAACGAAGAAACAGATATCCAGGAAGGCTTCTATACCATCGATTTCTTCTGCGACGGTAACCTCATCGGCTCCTTCCCCTTCCAACTGAAAAAATAAAAGCGGAGAGCAAAAAAGTGCTGCAAAATTTGCATATTTCAAAAAAAAGCACTACACCCGCTTTTGAGGAAAGATGGCAGAGTGGTCTATTGCGTCGGTCTTGAAAACCGAAGTACTGAAAGGTACCGGGGGTTCGAATCCCTCTCTTTCCGCACTAAAGGAGCCACTAACGGCTCCTTTGTTATTCAATGAAGAATGCAAAGGACTTTTCCATGCTTGCCAAGACCTTCAAAGGTCTGGAAGAGGTGCTGGCACAAGAACTGATCGAGTTAGGTGCCAACGACGTGCAGCTCGAGCGCCGCGCGGTTTCTTTCCGTGGCGACAAAGCCCTGTTGTACCGCGCGAACTTCTGCCTGCGCACAGCTATCCGTATTCTTGTTCCGATCAAGACAGACAAACTGAAAGCCAAAGGTTCTAAGCCCGAAGATCAGGTGTACGAGATTGCCAAATCCATCGACTGGAGTCGTTTTATGACAGTGGATAACACCTTCGTGATTGATGCCACGGTCTATAGCGAGTTTTTTCATAATAGTCTCTTTGTAACCTACCGCGTTAAAGATGCGATTGTTGATTATTGGAGCGAGAAAACAGGGAAACGACCGAATGTCAATGCGCAAAACCCCGATATCCGTATCAACTTGCATATAGGTAATGATCTACTAACTCTCTCTTTGGATAGCAGCGGCGAGAGTCTGCATAAACGCGGTTACCGCGTAGCAACAACCGAAGCACCGATTAACGAGGTCCTCGCTGCCGGTATGCTTCGCATGGCCGGGTGGCACGGACAATCGGATTTCTACGATCCGATGTGCGGTTCCGGAACGCTCATCATCGAGGCAGCGCTCATGGCGCGTAATATAGCACCCGGTGTCTTCCGCCAGTCCTATGCTTTCGAGAAATGGCCTGACTTCGATGCTGACTTATGGAACGATATCTACAATGATGATAGCCAAGAACGCGAGTTCACGCATCGTATCTACGGTTCCGACGCCTCGTTCTATGCCATCCGGCAAGCCACTAAAAATGTCAAGTCTGCCGGTGTGCAGCACGATATAGAACTCAAGCAGATCCGTCTCGAGGAGTTGCAAGGAGGCAAAGGACTCATTATGATGAACCCTCCTTACGGCGAACGCTTAAAGAGTAATAAGGAGATGGAAGACTTATATAGCGCTATCGGTACTGCCCTCAAGCATCATTTTGTGGATTCTACTGCGTGGATCATCTCGTCCAATGCGGCCGCAATGAAATGTATCGGACTCAAACCCTCTAAGAAATACCATCTGCTTAACGGCGAACTGGATTGCCAATTTAACAAATACGAACTATTCCAAGGGAAACGAAAAGACAATAACCAATAACCAATGACCAATCACCAATCACCATTATATATCGCTGATTATAATTACCCCTTACCGGACGAGCGGATTGCCAAATACCCGCTGTCCGAACGAGACCACAGCAAACTGCTCGTCTACCGCGACGGACAGGTTAGCGAGGATCATTTTTATAACGTAGGCGATTATATCTTGCCGAACGCACTCCTTGTCTATAACAACACGCGCGTCATACAAGCCCGCCTGGAGTTCTTCAAATCGACAGGTGCCCGTGTGGAAGTCTTTTGCCTTGAACCGCTAGTTCCGCACGACTACCAGCTCTCCCTCTCCTCTACAAACGGTTGTACGTGGAAATGTATGGTGGGTAACGCGAAGAAATGGCATGCCGAACCCGTAGAGATGCAGGTTGGCTCCTATACGCTTCGTGCGTACAAAGGTGAGGCAATCGGAAATACTTATGCCGTGCGTTTTGAATGGAGCGGAGAGAACGTCTCATTCGCTGAGATCCTTGATGCCGCAGGAGAACTGCCAATTCCTCCGTACTTGAACCGCAAAACCGAGGAGTCCGATAAGACGACTTACCAGACCGTCTATTCGCGCATCAAAGGTTCGGTGGCCGCTCCGACTGCCGGTCTGCATTTTACAGACAAAGTGCTGGACGATCTGCATGCACGCGGCATAGAAACCGAAGAAGTAACGCTTCACGTCGGAGCCGGTACATTCCTCCCGGTCAAGACTGCCGATGCGAACGAACATACTATGCACACGGAGATTATTGCCGTGCCTCGCAAAGCAATCGCGCATATATTGTCTAAACTCGGACATATAGTGGCGGTAGGAACAACCTCTATGCGTACGCTCGAGAGCCTCTATTTCATGGGCTGCTCTCAATCTGCCCATGTATCCCAGTTCGAACCGTACGAAAAGGACTATCCGATGAGTACGCGTGAGGCCTTGCAGTCCCTTCTTGACTGGATGGACGCCACAGGTCAGCAGACCCTGCATGCAGAGACGCAGATCATGATCAAACCTGGTTATCAGTTCCACGTAGTGGATCAACTCATTACCAATTTTCACCAACCGCAATCTACATTGCTCCTACTCGTGAGCGCCTTCGTCGGAGGCGACTGGCACACCATCTATGACTACGCCCTTAGTCACGATTTCCGTTTCTTGAGTTATGGGGATAGCAGCATTCTCTCTAAACATTAAACATTATCAATGATAGATACACACATTCATTTAGACGAAGAAGCCTATGCTCCTGATCGCGAAGAAGTGATTGCGCGTCAGCGTGAGAGTGGAGTAGAGGCCATGATTGTACCGGGTGTGAACGTGGCTTCGATACCCGGCATCATAGACGTGTGCCATCAACATCCTGATTATTGTTATCCCGCTTTGGGTTTCCATCCGCAGGATGTGAAAGCCGATTGGCAGGAACAGTGGACCATCATCGAGCAAGCTATCCGTGCCCATAAAGAGGAGATAGTGGCAATCGGTGAGATTGGTTTTGATTATTATTGGGATACAACGTTCAAAGATGAGCAGCGAGAAGTCTTCCAACGCCAGTTGGATCTGGCGGAGGAACTGAACTTACCCGTTATGATTCATAGCCGCGAAGCTACAGAAGATACGCTCAATGTGCTCAAAACTGCTCATGTGCGCGGAGTGATTCATTGCTTCAACGGAAGCAAAGAAGTGGCTCAGCAGTATCTACAAATGGGTTTCTATCTGGGTATCGGAGGTGTGCTGACCTTTAAGAACTGCAAATTGTCTGAGACACTCGAGGTAGTGCCTTTGGATCGTCTTGTGCTAGAGACCGATGGCCCGTATTTAGCTCCTACGCCTCATCGTGGAGAACGCAATGAGAGTCGACTCATGATTCATGTAGCAGAACGACTCGCACAGGTCTATAACTGTTCGGTAGAACAGATAATCGAAACCACAAGTCGCAACGCACGGCAACTTTTTGCAATAAAATAACGAAAATTTGTTAAAAAATTGCATAAACTCTTGCGTATTTGCGAAAAATGTAGTACCTTTGTAGCCGATTAGTGAATTATGCGCTAATTATTGAAAATCTCGGGAGGTAAAACTTGTTTTGCCGACGGAAGAGGAGGAGGTGCGGCAATTAAACGAGTTACGCAGTAACGAAGTCATTGTGAGCTACTTCCGACGAGGAGAGATGCTCGAGTGGTTGAAGAGGCACGCCTGGAAAGCGTGTAAACTCCAAAAGGGTTTCCGGGGTTCGAATCCCCGTCTCTCCGCAAGACTTTCACAACAAGAGCGAGTCCAAGCTTGCTTGAGTGAGCGAATGAAGTGAAAGGCTTGAACAAGGTGCCAGCGGCAGCTTGTTGGAATTCGGGGGAATTGCGAAGCAAGGCGGAGTCCGAATCCCCGTCTCGACAAGTTAGGAGCGGAGCGACGAAGCAATCTTCGTCTCCCGCACAGCAAGGCGGAGTCCGAATCCCCGAGAAGAGAATGTTTCCGCAAAGGATTTAATACAAAACACAAATAACTCAATTAAATTATTATCTCATGAAAAAAGTATTTGCAACCCTTACAGTGCTGGCGATGCTGACCTTTGGTAGCGCAGCAGTAATGGCACAAGATGCAGCTGCTCCTGCTGAGGAAGCTGCTGTAGAGAACGTTGATGAAGTAGCTGCTCCTGAGGCAGTAGTTGAAGAAGCTGAGGCTCCTGCAGAGGAGGCTGGCGGACTCGTAGCCCTTCACAAAACGCTGAAGACTAAGTTTATTGAAGGTGGTGCCGGCTTCATGGCGCTGACTCTCGTTACCCTCGTTTTCGGTTTGGCTCTTTGCATTGAGCGTATCATCTATCTGTCGCTGAGCAAAACCAACACCAAAGAGTTGCTCGATAACGTTGAGGCAGCTCTCAAAGAAGGTGGCATCGAGAAAGCTTTGGAGGTTTGCCGTAATACCCGCGGACCGGTCGCTTCGATCTTCTATCAGGGTCTGAGCCGCTATAACGAAGGTATCGACGTGGTAGAGAAGACTGTTGCTTCCTATGGTGGCGTTCAGCTCGGTCTGCTCGAGAAGAACCTCTCTTGGATTACCTTGTTCATCGCTATCGCTCCGTCTCTCGGATTCTTGGGTACCATCATCGGTATGATCGAGGCGTTCGATAAGATTCAGCAAGTAGGTGATATCTCGGCTACCGTTGTTGCCGGTGGTATCAAGGTCGCTCTGTTGACTACCCTCCTCGGTTTGATTATTGCTGTTGTTCTGCAGTTGTTCTACAATTACATCCTGAGCCTCGTTGAGGGTCTGGTTAATGAAATGGAGGACAGCTCGATTAGCCTGCTCGATATCGTAGTAGAGTACGACGCTGCCCAGAAAAAGAAATAAGTCTGAATTCTGACTTCTGAATTCTGAATACTAATTTTTAATTCTGAGTGCAATATGAAAAACTATAAAATGATACCTAAGATTACCTTATGGTCATTGCTTGGTTTAGGCATCGTGTTCATCGCGTTGTTCTTCCTCGGTGGCTCTAATGGTAGTCTCGAGGTGGCTGGTGATTTCCTGGATATCCCTCGTTTCACCAACGCTTTCCTCATCTGGGTTTATATCCTGTTGGCCCTTGTGATTCTCGTCACTCTGGCTGTGGTATGCGTTGAGTTTGCTAATAACTGGAAGACCAACCGTCGCAAAGCGTACATGACGCTCGGCGTAGTAGGTGGCTTCATCGCTTTGGCACTCATCTGCTGGTTCCTCGGTAGCCCGGAGAAAATTAACATTATCGGTTACGAAGGTACAGATAACGAAGGCGCATGGGCTCAGCTCGCTGACGCGGTTATCTATGCTTGCTATTTCCTCGTTATCGCTACCCTTGGTACGATGCTTTGGGGTTATATTTACACCAAAAAACTGTCGAAGTAAATCACATTTATCATGGCAAAGAAAGTCCCACAGATCAACGCCAGCTCCATGGCGGACATCTCGTTCCTGTTGCTGATTTTCTTCTTGGTGACCACCTCTATGGATGTGAACCAAGGACTGGCTCGCCGTCTGCCTGCACCTATTCCTCCTGACCAAAAAGTAGAGGATAAGGATATCAACAAACGCAACCTGTTGGTTGTCAAGATTAACTCGGCAAACCAATTGATGGTGCAAGGCCAGTTGATGGATGTGAAGCAACTCAAAGAGAATGCCAAGAGGTTCATTAAGAACGAAGAGAATGCGGATTACTATCCGAAATTGTTCGAAGAGGATTTCGGCGCTCCTTTCGGTGTTATCAAATACACCAAGGATCACGTCATTTCCGTGCAGAACGATGTCGATACACGCTATCAGGCATACCTCGACGTGCAGAATGAACTCGTAGCAGCGTACAATGAACTGCGTGAAGAATGCGCGCAGAAGTATTAATTACGGTAACTAACATGGCAAAGATTCGTAGAAATGAGAAACGTGAGATGCCGGCGCTCAATACGTCGTCTCTCCCTGATATTATCTTCATGCTGCTGTTCTTCTTCATGTCTGTTACGTCAATGAAGGAGGTTAGCTATAAGGTGTCGTTCCAGAATCCGCAGGCTTCTGAGCTCACCAAACTGGAGAATAAATCACTTGTGCGTTATATCTACGTCGGTACTCCGACCGCAGAGTTCCGCAAGCAGTACGGTGCAGAAACACGTATCCAACTCAATGACCAATTCGCGGAAGTGAAAGAGATTGGCGAGTATATCGTCAATGAGCGTTCGTCCATGAAAGAGTCTGACCAGGGTTTGATGACCGTTTCTATCAAAGCCGACAAGGAAACCAAGATGGGTGTCATCGCTGACATCAAACAGGAACTCCGTCGCGCTTATGCACTGAAGATCAGTTATGCTGCTACACAGCGTACAAGTTACTAAGAGTTACATTGAGAGCCGCTTCGTTGCGGCTCTTTTTGTATCTATATGTCTCATCGGATTGGCAGGCTGCCGACCTGTGCACAGTCCTGTCTCGTTAAGCGGAATGGACGAATGGCGCGAGGGAGACTTGGTATTACGGTGCGGATGGGGTGCAGAGAGTAGGCTGGTGGTGTATCAAGGACATTCCCCTTTCTCGCACATCGGCATACTGCATTTCGACAGCGTGAGCGGTCAGTGGAACGTGATACACGCTGTGCCTGGAGAAGATGAACCCGAGTATGTGAAAGAAGAACCCGTTGAGCGGTTCTTCGCGCCCGAAAGAGCCAAGATCGGTGCGTGGCTTCGCGTCAACTGTACAGATAGTGTCGCAAAAGTAGCAACGCATTATGCCCTACGCAACGTGAACGAAAAAGTCCTTTTTGATAACGAGTACTTGTTGGAGGATTCAACGCAACTATACTGCACAGAACTCGTATGGCGAGCATTCCTCACGCAGGGAATAGATATCACGTCCGGACGGCGACACGAGGTGCCGACGATCTTTTGTAAAGAAGGGGAAGCAATCTTCCCGAATGATATAGAAATGAGTGAACACACTCTTTTTGTTAAACACTTTAATTAAAATCAGTATGAAAAAACTATTTCGTTTGATGGCTATGGCCATCGTGGTAATGGCAATGACCGCTTGCGGTAAGTCCGCGACTCCGGAAGGCGCAGCAAAGACCTTCCTCAAGGACTATCAGAATGGCGACTACGCAGCCATGGTTGACCAGATGAAATTTTCCAAACAAGTGAGCGATGAAGACAAAGCGCAGTTCGCTGCTCTGCTCGAAGAGAAAGTTGCATCTGAGGTAGCGAAGAAGGGAGGCATCGCTTCGTATGATATCGATGAGGTGGAAATGGCAGAAGACGGTCAGAGTGCAAAAGTGAAATACACCCTGCATTTCGGCAACGGCACCGAGAGCAAAGACGACATGAAACTTGTGCTGGATGACGGTAAATGGATGATCGATGCAGGCAAATGATCCTACTGCCGTATGCAAAAAACACGCCATTTAAGGCGTGTTTTTTGTTATTGTAACTTCTTTCCGGTAACTTTCATCTCGCCTAACACAAGGCGCTTGCCTTTCTGTGGCCTTCCATTTGAATCATACCACGGTAGCACACGAAGATGTAACGTCTCGCCCGCCGGAACTAAAATCGGTTGATCGATCTTCACGGTCACCTCTTTGTCCTTCGGCAGCGCCGTGTTCTCATAGATGGTCGTCACGTTGCGGAACTTATCCCCGAAACCGTAGTTGATGTGAATATTCATTCCGTCACCGCCTTTCGCGCAAACGGGTAGGTAAATAGTCTCAATAACCAACCCTTTCTTCTTGTCCGCACTAATCGTGTACTCCACATAGCGGTTAGCCACCTCGTCTATCTCACCTGCCGGCCAAAATCCGTCTTCAGGCGAATACACATTCTTCTTGGCCTGCATGTTCACCAACTTACTCACCTTGAGTGATTTACCGAATGGTGTCCCTTTCGCAGCAAAAGCCTCACGTCTGCCCTTCTCTTCAATCGCACGAATATACCTGCTGTACTCCTCAATAGGAGGCAATGCAACCAGATGGTGCAACTCAGCTAACTCCGGACAGTTCTTGATCAGCAGGTACGCCAAGTTAGCATTGACCATGCCGCCTTCCTGTCCCGTGTGCGTCTTATCGCCGCAGTTGAAATAGCGCTCCATGCAGGTCTTCTGTCCTGCACTCTCGTACATCTCCAGACTTTTCGCTGTCATGTCGAGGAAGGGCACGTTCATCTCTTCAGCCACTTCCCGCATCGCTTTCGGGTAGTCTTTCTCGGGCGACAAGACATGTCGTCCTTCATCGTTGATTTTGCCGTCCTTAAAATAGACGCGGCAGATCGGGGACATAAGGATCGGTTTGACGCCCATTTCGCGGGCTTCGAGGATGTATCTGCGCAAATACTCTTTATACGTCGTATTCGGCTCTGTACCGCGCATGTCGGTTAGCGTGTCCTTCCCTGCCGCGCGCAGTCTCGCATTCTCTACATAGACGTCCTCGCCTTTGCATTTCTCATCGTTGTGCGCGAACTGAATAATCAAATAATCCCCTGCGCTCATCTGTGCTTTTACCGAGGGCCACAGGTTCTCTGTCTCATAGAACGTACGTGTACTCGCTCCGCTTTTACCACGGTTATTCACTTCGATACTGTCGGCATTGAAGAACGCCTGAAGGTACATGCCCCAACCCCGCTTCGGCGTTGCAGCCGGTTTGTACTCGCTCATCGTACTGTCGCCGATAGTGTGCACCTTACGCTTCGTTCCGAAAACCGGAACGAAGAGAATAACGCAAAAAATAAAGACTATAAGACGTCTCATACTAACACGCGATTAAACTCCTTCGGAACGGGACTCTCGAAACGCACGGTCTTCTCGGTCACCGGATGAATAAATGCCAGCACTTTCGCGTGCAGACACAGCCTGTCTATCGGACTGCTCTCATTGCCGTGACCGTACTTTCTATCTCCCACAACCGGACAACCCTTGCTTGCAAGATGTACGCGGATCTGGTTCGTCCGACCGGTCTCCAGATGCAGTTCTACAAGGGAATACCCTTTAGCCTCTAGCCCTTCGCCCTTCGCCTCTGAGACGCGCAGCGTCTTATAGTTCGTAATCGCCAGATCTCCTCCGTCGTCCACCGGCGACGAATAGACCATCGCATTGCGTTTGTCCTCCGTGAACCAGGTCTTGATCTGTCCTTCTCTCGGATTTAGCACACCTTCAGCTAAGGCGATATACGTCCGCTCCGTCACCAACTCACGCCAATATTCGCGCATATAATGCTGTAGCTCTTCCGAACGAGCAAATACCAACAAACCACTTGTCTCGCGATCCAGCCGATGCACGACGTATATACCCGCGCGCGCGTTCTGCTTTTTAACGTACGCGCGTAGGATAGAGTAGGCGGTCGTCTCTGAACTACCCGGCGTGGCAGCAACGGTCAGCAGTCCCGGCTGCTTATTCACCACAATCAGGTCGTCGTCCTCATAGACGATCTTCAACTTCGGGTGCGTCAACTGACTGTTCCCTCTTCCCGAAGAAACGGTCACAACATCGCCTGCCTTCAACGCGAAATCATGCCGCGTCTGAATAGCATTACCCACCTTCACGCGACGCTGACCAAGCAACTGCTTAACCGACGAACGCGCCATGCCTCCCATCTTAGCAATGAGAAAATCCATCAAAGCCGCCGGCTCTGCCACTTTCAATACAGTATCTGCTTTACGCTTTATCATCTTAACAATTTAACGTTTTAACAATTTAACCCAGCCGAGGTTTTCGGCTGTTGTCCCTTTAATCCATGCGATTCCGGCCATCGAGTTGATGACAAGGAAGAAGATGAACAGTACGATCGAGAAGACATTTCCCAGAAGGATGAATAGCCCGATTCCGGCTGCGCTATAGATAAACCAATAGATCCAACTGTCCGTCTTGCGATAGATCAACCAGTAGTTAGCGAGGAACGAACTCGAGATCAACAATCCGTTGAGAATCTTCACCGGCATGTTCTCGAATAATCCGTCATGATGGAAGGCATAAGTAGCCATCACATAATCGCCTGCGGTAATACACAGCATCATGAGTACCGATATGATCATGCGCGGCGTCTCCAGGAACTTCGGCTCAAAAGTGGCTCCTCCTTCTTCGCGACTGCGACTCCACTTGTAGATACTCAACATCTGGAACGGGATGAACACGCAGAAGAACAGGAACGCACTGTCGTACCCGCCTTGCAGGATAAACTGCACACCAAGCAGGATAGACATCACAATACCTGCGTAAAAACCCGTATAATTATGCGGGTCGCGAATTGTCAATATATATGCTACGCCGATGACGGAAGCCGGTATACCGACTACCCAGGCGGGATCATGCCATTTCAATAAAGTAACGGACGGCCAAATCATTTCCGCCAACCATAGGAGCCCTAACAGCGCTCCAAACAAAAGAATAGAGATAATGGTGTTGCGGCCGAGGGCGCGCCAGAGATGTGTGTTTTCCATAAATCCTAAATTTGAAATCTTAAATCATAAATATAATAAGGGCGAGCATAGTAGCCCGCCCTTATTATTGCCCGCATTACTTGCGAGTGCGGTTGCCGTAGCGAGACATAAACTTGTCCACACGACCTGCGGTGTCCACGAGTTTGGACTTACCGGTGTAGAACGGGTGACTCGTGTTCGAGATCTCCAGCTTGATAAGCGGATACTGAACGCCGTCAATCTCAATCGTGTCCTTGGTAGCGGCTGTAGAGCGGCTGAAGAACTGAGTACCGTCAGACATATCTTTGAAAACTACTACGCGGTAGTTATCAGGATGAATTCCTTGTTTCATAGTCTTTCTTTAAACTTTAAACGTTAAACTTTAAACTTTACTCACTCAGCTACTACATTCAGCTTGATCTCAGCCTTAACCTCGCGGTGCAGACGAGCCTGTGCGGTATGCTCACCAACCTCCTTGATCGGCTCTGCAATCGTGATCACCTTCTTGTCGATGATGATCTCCTGTGCCTTGAGCGCGTCAGAGATATTCTGTGTGGTAACAGTACCGAAGATCTTTCCGTCCTCGTTAGCTTTAACCTTAACCTCGATTACGGTTTCTGCGAGTTTAGCCTCCAGAGCCTGTGCGTCTGCCAGAATCTTAGCAGCCTTGTGAGCCTGTTGTTTCAGGTTCTCAGCCAACTGTTTCTTGTTGCTCTCGTTTGCGATGATAGCAATCTTCTGCGGCAGCAGGTAGTTGCGTCCGTAGCCGTCACGTACTTTTACGATGTCGTTCTTGAAACCCAGATTAGCAAGGTCTTGTATCAAAATTACTTCCATACTTTTCTCCTTTCAATTTTCATTTTTCAATTTTCAACTGGGTTTACTTCATCATATCCGTTACGTAAGGCAGCAATGCCAGGTGGCGTGCTTTCTTAACGGCCTGAGCAACTTTGCGTTGGAACTTCAGCGAAGTACCGGTGATACGACGCGGAAGGATCTTGCCTTGCTCGTTCAGGAACTTCTTGAGGAACTCAGGATCTTTGTAATCGATGTACTTAATACCGCTCTTCTTGAAACGGCAGTACTTTTTCTTCTTCTGATCCGAACCTTGCGGAGTCAGATAGCGGATTTCGTCATTCTGTGCCATGATTAAGCCTCCTCTTCTACTTTTTTACCTTTGTTACGACGCTTCTCGGCGTACTCAAATGCGTACTTGTCAAGACGGGTCGTCAGGAAGCGGATAATGCGCTCGTCACGACGGAACTCGGTCTCGAGGGTAGCGATTACTGCGGGCTCTGCATCAAACTGAAGAATGAAATAGAAACCCGAATTTTTACCTTGGATAGGGTAAGCAAGTTGCTTCAAGCCCCACTCCTCACGGTTCAGGATGGTACCGCCATTCTGCGTGAGAAGATTCTCGAATTTTTCTACAGCCTCCTTCGTCTGCGGTTCAGACAAAACGGGAGTCAAAACGAAGGCTGTTTCATAATGATTTACCATTCTAGTAAACTGTTAATTTTAATTAGTTAATAATGTTACACTCGCGCAAAACGCGCGAAATGGACTGCAAAAGTACAACAATTTTTTGACATGACCAAATTTTTCTTTAGAAAAAAGCATTTTTCCTTCATTTTTCTTCATTTTGATATCTTTGTTTTGCTTTTGTGCCTTCTTCTTTTGTGCGGGATACCATCCTGCTTCCCTTCGTCTATTATCAGGGCAATTCCATTGCCCGCTCTCTTCTAAACCGGCTCGCTCAATAGCGGGCTGGTTTTTCTTTCTTCTTTTCCTGGCAGAT
>CACXPH010000002.1 GCA_902769535.1 uncultured Bacteroidales bacterium | reverse complement strand
TTATGATTTCCAAACGTTTAGAGGACGCTATTAACGCCCAAATCAATGCCGAGATGTGGTCGGCGTATTTATACCTCAGTATGTCTGCTTATTGCCAAGACAAAGGTTTAGCGGGCATGGCTAACTGGTTTGCTATCCAATTCAAGGAGGAGCAAGACCATGCGCAGATTTTCTACAACTACCTCATCAGCCGTGGTGGCCGTGTGCTGCTGAAGGCGATTGATGCGGTGGAGACGGAATGGGCATCTCCGCTTGCTGCTTTTGAACATACTTACAAGCACGAGCAACATGTCACTTCGCTCATCAACAATCTTATGCAGATTGCCGTAGATGAGAAAGACTTTGCCGCTCAGAGCCGTCTCCAATGGTTCATCGACGAGCAGGTGGAGGAAGAAGAGAATGCCGTGGATATCATCAACAAACTGAAGATGTTGGACGGCAATTCCTACGGGCTTTATGTCCTTGACCAGGAACTCGCTGCACGCGTGTATGTGACTCCGTCGCCTTTGGCAGCAAAAGCATAACACATGGATATATTGCTTCTTGTCATAGCGTTTATCCTTATGCTCATAGGCATTGTCGGTTGTATAGTGCCCGGTCTTCCGGGCACTCCAATAGCCTATGCCGGCTTGTGGGTTGCGCAAGCTACGGAGTATGTTGATTTCAGTTGGAAGTTCCTGCTTATCTGGGGAATTGTCACGATTGTTATCTCCGTGCTTGATTATGTGGTACCTGCGTGGGGCACGAAGCAGTTCGGCGGCACAAAATGGGGCGTATGGGGAAGTACGATAGGAGTTTTCGTAGGCCTTTTCTTCGGTGCCTTTGGTGTCATCCTCGGCCCACTGGTAGGTGCTATCCTCTTTGAACTGATACCTGTCGCGCTGCATGGACAAATAACCGACAAAACCCTCTCTGCTGCCCTCCGCGCAGGTTGGGGTAGTTTTGTAGGCATTCTCTTCGGCACAATCATCAAACTCATTGCCTGCGGCCTCATGCTCACCGCCCTCATCCAAGCTATTTGGTAAAGTGTGGCACGGAAATAAGGAATCCAAACCTAATCGCGATTATGTAAAATAACATAATGGAAGAAGAATATAAAATAGAAAACAAGTATTACGAAGTACTCCCTATTCGAAACCAAGTGGTGTTTCCGGGAGTAATGCTTCCGATTGCCATTTCCAAGAAAAGCAGTCTTAAGCTCATTAAGGCTGCCAACAAGGAAAATCGACAACTGATTCTGCTCACGCAGAAGAACAACGATGCCAAAGAACCGACGGAGAATGACCTATATACGCTTGGTGTGATTGCTAATGTCGTGCAGATCATTCCTGTTCCGGAAATGGGACGAGACACACAAATGGCCATCTTCGAAGGCCTTATCCGTGTGCAGGCGGTAGATTTTGTACAAGAAAACGGTACACTTATGGCGCACGCCATGGAAATGGACGAAAATATGCCGCTTAAGAGCGACAAACAGTTCAAAGCCACCGTGGACACCATCAAAGATACCGTTCAGAAGATCATGAGCGAACAGGAAGACGCACCGGCAGGCCTGCAGACCTCTCTCCGACACATCTCCAGTTCCCCTACTCTGGTCAATTATATCTGCTCGATCTATCACATGCCGACAGCTTCCAAGCAAGGTTTGTTGGAGATCCATTCCCTTTCCGAGCGTGCGGAAGCGCTTTTGAGAGTATTAGAGAAAGATCTGGAACAGATAAACATCAAGGCGGATATCCGTCGTCGTACGGCCGAGAAGATCGACAAACAGCAGCGCGAATATTTCTTGCAGCAAGAGATGGAGACCATCAAGAGGGACCTTGGTAACAACGACGAGAATGAGAAAACGATCAAGGAACTGCGCGAGCGGGCTAAGGAGAAATTGTGGTCGGAGGCTATTGGCGCAACGTTTGAGAAAGAACTGAAAAAGCTCGAGCATATGCATGTTATGTCGCCGGAATACGCTACGCAACTGACGTATCTGGAGACAATGCTGGAGTTACCCTGGGGCATTTATTCGGAGGATAATTTCGATATGAACCATGCCCAAGAGGTGCTTAACCGCGATCATTTCGGCATGGATAAAGTGAAAGAACGTATTGTCGAATACCTTGCAGTACAACGTCAATTGGCTCTTCGTAGTAAAAAAGACAAGGAGAATCATCCGGTTAAATCCCCTATCCTCTGCTTGTACGGTCCTCCGGGAGTTGGAAAGACGAGTCTCGGTAAGAGTGTGGCAGAGGCGCTCGGACGCAAGTACGCACGCGTGTCGTTGGGTGGATTGCATGACGAGGCAGAGATCCGCGGACACAGAAGAACATACGTAGGTGCCCTGCCCGGTCGCATCATCGACAGCATTAAGAAATGCGGTACTTCCAATCCGGTGTTTGTGCTCGATGAGGTGGATAAGATCGGTGCGGATTACAAAGGAGACCCGACAGCGGCGTTGCTCGAGGTGCTTGATCCGGAACAGAACAGCACGTTCCATGACAACTACCTCGATGTCGATTTTGACTTGAGTCACGTGCTCTTTATTGCCACAGCGAACAGTCTGGAGACCATTCCTCGTCCGCTTCTCGACCGAATGGAGCTGATCGAGATGACCGGTTACCTGCAGGAAGAGAAAGAAGAGATCGCCAAACGCCACTTGATTCCCAAGGAATTGGCTAATCACGGTCTGAAAGCCAGCCAACTGAAGTTCAAGAAGGAGATTCTCGCGCGTATTATAGAGGATTACACGCGTGAGTCGGGTGTGCGTAGTCTGGAGCGTCAGATAGCTACTATCTGCCGTAAGGTTGATACCAAACTGGCGCTGGGCGAGGAATACAACGTGTCTGTGACACTCGAAGACCTGCGTGCATACCTCGGTCAGGCGCGTTTTAGTCGCGATTCGTGGGAGACCAACAAGTACGTAGGCGTGGTAACAGGCTTGGCTTGGACGCAAGTAGGCGGTGAGATATTGTTTATTGAGACGAGTCTGTCTTCGTCCAAGACACCTACCCTTACCCTTACGGGTAACTTAGGCGATGTGATGAAGGAAAGCGCTACGCTGGCGTTAGGCTATGTGAAAGCACATGCGCAGGAGTTAGGCATCGATCCGGAAGTATTCGAGAAAACAGCCGTGCATATCCATGTGCCGGAAGGCGCTATCCCAAAGGATGGCCCGAGTGCCGGTATCACGATGACGACTGCGCTCGTGAGTGCATTTACGAAGCGGTTAGTGAAGCCAAGGATAGCCATGACGGGCGAGATGACGCTGCGCGGAAAGGTGCTACCTATCGGTGGAGTCAAAGAAAAACTGCTCGCGGCTAAACGAGCAGGTATCACGGATATTATCCTCTGTGAGGACAACCGTAAAGATGTATCGGAGATTAACGAGATTTACCTCAAAGGCTTAACCATGCACTACGTGCATGATATCAGCGAGGTGCTCTCTATAGCGTTGGTGTAAAGGACGCTTCGCTACAGGACGGCTATGCCTACAGTTTAGAGGAGAACTCCTCATAGGTGCCGTCCGTGTAATAGACGACGATATTCTTGATTTGTTTAAGAGGAGCTGCAGCAATAACCTGCGGCTCTTCTTTTTGCGTTTTAACTGCCTTCTGTTTCGAATCAGGCGCTTGCGCATCAAATAGACCGGGTTCATTACCGGGGGCAGTACGCCACATTTCTCCACGGCCGGCAATGAGCCATTCGGGATTAAGCGTAGGATAACGCTCCATAATGCGTTTCATCACTTCCAGACTCGGATTATTACGTCCGGACATCATGTTACTGATCGTTCCGGGCTGTACATGAATCTCCGAAGCAAACTGCCGTGCGTTGAGTCCTAACGAACCCATTACTTTCTCTATACGTTCTTTATCACTCATAAATTTGAAATTTCTTAGCCTCGTAGAGGCACGATATTTAAATTTGGCTGCAAAGGTACAAAATAAATGTGAAATACACAAATGTTTACAAACTTTTTTGCAAAATATTTTTCACACATGCAAATATGAGGTCCCTATTTCACAATTCACAATTGCAAACATAAAAAGCGTGGAACATTTTTAGCAGTCTTCCTTCATATACCCTATTTTAGTGCCTATTCATTACTTTAATTAAAGAATATAACATGAAGAAAATAAGCAAGTTACGTATCTTTAATAACGCAAATATCGGTCATTATGAGGCATTCGAATGAAATAGCCGAAATGGAACCTTATTTTATTTTAAGTAAATCGCGTAAGTGCTGGAAATAAAGCAGTTACGTTGCGCAAATATACGTATTTATGTATAATTAAATGCCGGGCATTTCTCGGATCAACAGTCTACTCTACCCGTTTTTTCTCTAGGGTATAGAATGGCTGTTATTCTTTGCCTTGCTGTAATTTGTAAATGCATTATTTGTGAATAAACTAAACCCTAAATATATTCACGTTTATTGTGCTAAAAATTCTGATTTTTTTCTTGCATAATTCACAAAAATGTATTACCTTTGCACCGTATTTGAAAACGTTGAATACAGTAACTATTGCCGTTGAACTTAAACCCTTAACTAAAAACTCTGAACAGCAATGTTACTCTATCCTAACTGCAAAATCAATCTTGGGCTGCGTGTGGTACGTAAGCGTGAGGACGGTTACCATGACTTAGAGACGATCTTCGTCCCTATTTACGGTTTACATGACGAATTGGAAGTGGTGAAGAATGATGAAATGAGCGCGGCTACGCCGCTCAATGATGCGACTACGTCGCCTAATGGTGTATCATTCAAGCAGGAAGGTATTACGGTGGACTGTAAGCCGGAGGATAACCTGATTATCCGCTGTTATGAACAGATGAAGGCCAAGTATCCGCAGATAGGTGCTGTTTCTATCCGATTTAAGAAGAATATTCCTTTTGGTGCAGGCCTGGGTGGAGGAAGTAGTGACGCTGCGCACATGGCGATTGCGTTGAATGAACTCTTTGACTTAGGGCTGAGCAAAGTTCAACTGGCGCAGGAAGTGCGTTCGTTAGGAGCGGACTGTCCGTTCTTCATCTATAATGTACCCTGTTATGCCGAAGGCATAGGTGACGTATTGACGCCTATTGATCTCGATCTGAAGGGCACACGGATCCTTATGATCAAGCCGGATGAATGTGTTTCTACTCGCGAAGCCTACAGCGGCATACGGCCGCTAAATGATACGAGCAAAGCTCGTCTAATGAGCGCTGCTGCGCAACTCAATGATGTAAATGTTGCAGCAGAGCTGCGGAATGATTTCGAGGCGACGGTTTTTCCGAAGCACCCTGTTATTGCGCACATAAAAAAGCGTCTGCTGGACGCAGGCGCTTATTATGCAAGTATGAGTGGTAGCGGCTCAACTGTTTTCGGGTTTTTTAAGAATGATCCGGAAGGTTGTTCCGACACCGACTTGCGTACTCTTAAGGAGGAGTTTGCCTCCATGATACTGCTCGACGATACGTTTGGCGAGTGGCAGTCCTAATCCCCACCCCCGTTGTTTGGATGTGAAGCCCGGTTCGAAGATACGACGCTGGGTGGGTACGTCCATTCCTTTGCCTGTATCGGTGATGTCCAGCATGACGTCATGTTCGTTCTCATGGAGTTGGAACGTGATGGTCCCATCGCCTGAGATGGCATCGACGGCATTCTTGAGGATATTCTCAATGACCCACTGTAGAAGCGGCGCATTGAGCAGCACTACTCTGTTCACTCCTTGCAGACACCTATCATTTATTTGCACGCGCCCGGACATGCGCGCACGCATGTAAGCCACGGCTTTTTCCACCACAGGTATGAGGTTCTCCGCTTTCAGGTCGGGTTCTGAACCAATCTTCTGGAAACGGTCTGCAATCATCTGCAAGCGCTCTATATCGCCTTTCATCTGCGGCACGTACTCATCCGTCGGATACTTGTCCGCCAGTAGTTGTTGCCATGCATTGAGCGAGGAGATGGGTGTACCCAGTTGGTGTGCTGTCTCTTTAGAGAGCCCTACCCACAGGCGGTTTTCCTCACTCCGCTGCCCGGTGAGCATGGTGATGACGGCGACAGCAATGAAGATGAAGATCAGTGCGAATTGGGCATAAGGCACGTACCTAAGTCGTGTTAGCAGACTACTGTCGTCCCAGGTGATATATTGGGTCGTGGACTCATCGATCTTCAGTTCGATCGGTCCGTGCTTACCTAACGTGTGTTTACCTTCCGGTACGTTACGGCTGGAGAGCACGTTTCCGGCCTCGTCACTGATATAGACGGGAATAGTAGTATTCTTCTCGATGATCGAGAGATAGAAATCGATATTCGCCTCATCGTCTGCGACGATCAGTTGTTGGGTAGCATTAGCCCAAACGGCCATGTTTTTCTGTTCCTCGGCTTGTAGCGCGCGTGCAAGATTATTAGTAAACAAGACGGAAATAGCCACGATGATCATGGCTATTACCAGTACGATTGTTCCTATTTGTCGATTACTCATAAGCCTAACCCCGCCCCTTCCCTAAAAGGAAGGGAGTTAATTTTATCCTAACATGGTCAATAATACACCGGCAGCAACAGCCGAACCGATGACACCGGCTACGTTCGGACCCATGGCGTGCATGAGCAGGAAGTTAGAGGGGTTCTCTTCTTGTCCGACGGTTTGCGACACACGAGCGGCCATAGGTACGGCCGAGACGCCTGCCGAACCGATGAGCGGGTTGATCTTTTCCTTTAGGAAAAGGTTCATGAACTTAGCCAGGAGCACACCACCTGCGCTACCGAGACCGAAGGCCACGATTCCCATCGCAAGGATCATGATCGTCTGCCAGTTGAGGAAACTGCCGGCGGTAGCCGTAGCACCTACGGAGAGACCCAGGAAGATCACGACGATGTTCATCAACTCGTTCTGTGCGGTCTTTGAGAGGCGATCCACTACTCCACACTCTTTCATAAGGTTTCCGAGCATCAAGCAGCCGATGAGCGGTGCTGCATCCGGCAGGATGAGGGCCACGATAGCGGTAATGATGATCGGGAAGACGATCTTCTCGGTCTTCGATACCGGACGAAGCTGTCCCATCTTGATCGCACGTTCCTTCTTAGTCGTGAGTGCACGCATGATAGGCGGCTGAATGACCGGTACGAGCGCCATGTAGCTGTACGCCGCGATGGCAATCGGACCTAAGAGATGCGGAGCCAGTTTGGAGGTAAGGAAGATGGATGTAGGACCATCTGCACCACCGATGATACCGATCGAACCTGCTTCAGCCGGCGTGAAACCCATCGCGTTCGCGCATAGGAAAGTCACGAAGATACCTATCTGCGCGGCTGCTCCAAGGATGAGGGATTTTGGATTAGCGATTAGGGGACCGAAATCCGTCATGGCACCCACACCGATGAAGATCAGGCAGGGATAGACTCCCGCTTTGACGCCTATATAGAGGACGTCGAGCAGACCACCCTCTTTGAGGATCGCGCCGTAGGAATGGTAAGCCGGACTCTCCGGATCGAGGAAGGCGGACCATAGTTCACTATGGAACATCCCCGCGCCCGGAAGGTTCGTCAGCAGCATACCGAAGGCGATAGGCAGCAGCAAGAGCGGCTCGTATTTCTTACGAATGGCCAGGTACAGCAGGAAGAAACTGATCAGCAACATAACGGCTTGCTGCCAGGTCATCTGCATGAAACCCATGCCGGAAAAAAATTCAAGAATGTTCATGAATTTTTATTTGTGATTGGTTATTTGTTCTTTAGCCCAGGACGATGAGCAGGTCATCCTGCATAACGGTCTGACCGGCCACGACATCGATCTGCTTAACGGTACCGTCAGCCTCTGCCATGATGGCGTTTTCCATTTTCATAGACTCGAGAGTCAGAAGGGTGTCGCCTTTCTTGACAGCCTGTCCTTCGCTTACCAAGACCTTGATCACCGAACCCGGCAGCGGACTCTTGACTTGTACACCACCTGCAGCAGGAGCAGCAGCGGGTTTAGCTTCTGCCTTCGGAGCTGCGGGAGCAGCTGCAGGAGCGGGAGCGGCTTTCGGTGCCTCTGCTTTCGGAGCAGCCTTAGGAGCAGCGCCTGTTTCTACTTCGTACACTTTGCCGTTGACGGTTACTTTGGTTTTGCCTGCGGCTTCTTCTACTGCGCATTTATACTCTGCGCCATTGATCTTAAATGCAAATTCTTTCATATTTAGAATCCAATGTTATTAAATCCATTTGATTTAGGGTTCCATGCCGTTTCACGCTTGTTAAGCGTGATCATGGAGATGTTCGGATCGCTTTGGGTTTGTTCGTTGAGATAGAGGGCATATGCGACAGCGGCTATCTCTGCTTCATCCGTCTTGGGTGCCATGGGTTTCTGCGCTTTCGGTTGAGCACTTGGCGCAGCGGGCTTGGTAACCTTTTGCATCAAGTAACCGAAAAGCATCAGGATAAACACCAGACAGAACAGCAAGGCCAGCACGATGCCGAACCCAAGTCCTGTGACGATCCACGTATCCGATGTAACTGCTAATAATGTCATAACGGTTATGGGTTACGGGTTATGGGTTACAGGGGGATGTTCGAATGCTTCTTGAGCGGGTTGGTCAGACGTTTGGTCTGGAGCATCTCGAAGGCACGGATAATACGGCTACGCGTATATTTCGGCTCGATGACGTCATCGATATATCCGCGGTTAGCAGCCTGGTACGGAGAAGCGAACAGGTCTTTGTACTCTGCCTCTTTCTCTGCGATGAAGGCTTTGCGTTCCTCCGGATCTTCGATAGCCTTGATGGCCTTGGCCTGGAGCACACCCACAGCCCCGCTGGCACCCATGACTGCGATCTCTGCGTTCGGCCAAGCGTAGCACATGTCGCCGCGCAGTTGCTTGCAACTCATCACAATATGCGAGCCGCCGTACGACTTGCGAACGGTGATGGTTACTTTTGGTACAGTGGCTTCGCCGTACGCGAACATGAGTTTTGCACCATGATCGATGATACCTGCGTACTCTTGTCCGGTTCCGCAGAGGAAGCCCGGAACGTCAACGAGGGTAAGGATCTGGATATTGAAGGCGTCGCAGAAACGAACGAAACGAGCGGCTTTACGGCTGGCGTCGCAGTCGAGCACACCGGCGAGCCATGAAGGCTGGTTAGCGATGATACCGGTTGAGCGGCCGTTGAAACGAGCGAAACCGCAGATGACGTTCTTGGCGTAGTCCTTATGCACCTCCATGAAGTCACCGTTATCGACGATGGTGTTGATAATCTCGTGCATATCGTAGGGTTTGTTCGGATCGGACGGTACGAGGTCGTTGAGGTTATCATCGACGCGGGTGATATCATCCGTGCACTCAACAACCGGTGCTTCCTCCATGTTGTTCTGCGGGATGAAGGAAACGAGACGACGTACTTCGGCAATCGCCTCTTCTTCGGTAGCAGCCACGAAATGGGTCACACCGGACTTAGAAGCGTGGATCTTCGCGCCACCGAGTTGCTCTACGGTCACGTCCTCACCGGTAACGGCTTTGACTACCTTCGGGCCGGTGATGAACATATAACTGTTCTGCTCGGTCATGAGGATGAAGTCGGTCAGTGCCGGGCTGTATACTGCTCCACCCGCGCACGGACCGAAGATAACCGATATCTGCGGTACCACGCCGGAAGCGAGGATGTTACGCTCGAAGATCTCGGCGTATCCTGCGAGCGCGCATGCGCCTTCCTGGATACGTGCTCCACCCGAGTCGTTAAGACCGATGATCGGTGCGCCGAGCTTCATGGCTTGATCCATGACGTTACAGATCTTGAGCGCCATCGTCTCAGACAGCGAACCACCGATGACGGTAGCATCCTGTGCAAAGACGAAGACCAGACGACCGTCAATCGTACCCGAACCAACGGCTACGCCGTCACCCAGGAACACTTTCTTCTCCATTCCGAAATCATGGCAACGATGGGTGAGGAACATGTTCACTTCCTCAAACGAACCCTCATCGAGGAGCATATTAATACGCTCACGGGCGGTATAACTACCCTTTGCGTGATGTTTCTCAACGGCTGTCTCACCGCCTCCGGCCTGTGCCTTCGCGCGGTTTTCCAACAGCTTGTTTAATTTATTAGCGTCCATAGTTCAAAATTAAAAATTAAGAATTAAAAATTAAGAATTATTTCGGCTGTTGACACAATTCGGTCAGGACACCTTTGGTTGATTTCGGGTGCAGGAACGCGATCATGAGGTTCTCTGCGCCTTTGCGCGGAGCCTTGTCGATGAGTTGGATACCTGCTGCCTCGCACTCAGCCAGCGCGTCAGCTACGTTCTCTACGTTGAAAGCCACGTGATGCACGCCACCGCGACCACCGTTCTTCTCAATGAACTTAGCAATCGTGGACTCCGGGCTCGTCGGCTCAAGGAGCTCGATCTTCACTTCACCCACCTTAAAGAAGGCCGTGCGAACTTTTTGGTCCTCAACCACTTCAATTGAATAACACTTGTTTCCTGAAAGGAACTCAAAGAAAGGAGCAGCCTCTTCGATAGAGGTAACGGCAATGCCTAAATGCTCAATGTGTGTAGGTTTCATAAGAAAATTATGTATTAGTTTAATCGTTTTTTAGCGTGTTCTTGTTGTGTTTTTTCTATATCAATATAGACTTTTTTCGTTTAATCCGAAATTCCGTGCAAAGATAATACATTTTTTTGAATTATGCAAGACTTTTCCGATAAATTCCGATTTATTCCGATAAAATCCGATTTATTCCGAATCAATCACCTTCCATTTACCTATCAATTACCTATGCATCCCCAAGGATCACCCAAAGATCACCCAAGGATCGCCCAAGGATGGATGCCATTTTTTGACAAAAGTGTGCTATATATGTATATATACATAGTATATATACAGTTTTTTTGCATAATTTTATATTTGCATAATTCAAAAAAATGTTGTAATTTTGTGGCCAATTATGCGTAGGAGCGTATATACATATGGAATAACGCTGCTGGTAGTATTCTGCTTTCAGCTATCCGTATTCAGTCAGGAGCCGACGGATCCGACGGATGAGTTGTGTCTGGAAGGCGCGCTTCTCTACCGCGAGGATTTCGGAGGCAACGATCCGAGTGATCCGGTGGCAGGTACAGATCCCGTGCCCGGCATGAGCAGCAATTACACGCAGATTTATGACACCGCGGAATGCCACGGAAATTACGACAATTGTGTAGGCATGGGTAGCGGACGGTACCTGTTGACAAAAATCGGATACCGCAATGCATGGGCGTACTCCTATTCACACTGGTTCATCATGGACGACCACACCTACCCTAACGACTACTCACGCGGGTACTTGCTGGAGATAGACGGTCGGAGTGATAACGCTCCTTTGTATGAAACGGTCATTGACGGTCTGTGCACAGGGTGCAGATTGACTTTTTCCGCCTATGTAACGAACATATCCACTTATGCTTCATACAGTCAAGGTAACGCCGGCTTGCCGCAGTTGAGTTTTGTACTGTCGGATCCGGACACCGGTGAACCGTTAACGGATCCTTATTATACAGGAGGTATTCCGGTGGACAAGACTTGGGCAAATGAAGAAGGCGAATGGCGTCATTCGGCACATTGGCATCTGGTGGGTATGCATTTCAACGTGCCCAAAGACAAATCGTCGATCAAGCTGACCATCAAGAATGCCTGCACGCTCGGGTTTGGAAACGACTTTGCCATCGATGATATTGAGATACGCCGTATGCCGCCTGCCAATATTACCGGCAATGCGGAAGTGTGTCAAGGCAACAGGGCACAACTGGCTGCTGAATTTGCCAATGATGAAGGTTGGCTTACGGAGCCTCTTGAATATAAATGGTGGCATTCTTCGGACAGCGTCACATGGACGGAAAGAACCGATCTGATTGGTGCTCACCCGGAGATTTACCCTGTTCAAGCAACTGATTCGGGTTGGTTCAAAGTGGCGATAGCCAGTTCCGGCAACATTGAGAAAATCAACTGCCGAGTGGAGAGCGAACCGTTCTTATTGGATGCGAAATTTTGCCAGAGTTTTTATATAGACACCCTCGTCTGCGACACGCTGTTAGCGAGTCCATACACCTGGCGCGAACATCTATGGACAGAGATCGGTACGGTCATCGACACGATCATTAATACGCATAATGACAGTATATTCATGTACTATACACTGGACACGATCCATTGCTGTCCTGCGATCCATCCGATTCCTATCGATAGCGCCATTTGCGACACTTTACTGCCGTTCCTGTGGTTCTTCCGCGATACGATGTTACGCTACGAGAAGGCGGGTGTACAGGAGATCGCGTTGCCTCATGCCAAGTGGAAAAACTGCCTCGACACGGTCTTTGCCCTGACGCTTGACACGTTTAAGTGCTGGCGTTTCTTCCCTATTATCGTCAATAAGTACAACTGGCAGTTACTATGCGACAACGTGACCTTCCGGCGGTTCTTTCCGGACAAGAAAGCGATAGGTTTTCAGTGGTATAAGAACGGACAAGCTGTTCCGGGAGCCAACGAAGACGATTATGCGGAGCAGAACGAACTGAACGGCATCTACCAACTGCAGATACGCTTAGACACGCCGCGGGACAACGGCGAAGAGTATGTATGGTCGAACATCTTGGAGATAGGCGAGATGCAAGCGCCGGAACCGGTTATCAAGACCGTTTATCACTGGAATAACCTGACGGTCATCCGTTACCGCCAAGGCGACCGAATATGGTATGAGAAGAAGCTTCGTTAACATAGTGATGCTTCTAATGCCGCTGTTGGTACAGGCAGAGAGCCTCTTCGAGATGGGTCTGCACGGCGGCTTGGCGGGTTTGAGAGCTCAACCGGAGTACGTACACACGCAGATGGGTTGGCATGGAGGTGCACACCTCTATTATAACTACCTCTCGCCGCGTGTGATCGGTGTGCGAACGGGTCTGACGATTGACCACCATGCTTCAGGCTTTGGTAAGACCGACTACGAGGACGCCTACTCCACTATCGATGTGGACAACCAGCAGATGGTTATTGCGTATTCGATAGGCACGCTCCGTGAACGATACCATACATGGTCGGTCGGTATCCCGCTGCAAATAGCTGTTGCGCAAGACGGGTTTATCTTCCTTGTCGGCGCCAAAGCGGTCTTCCCGCTCAGCACAACGTGGGAACAGACGGTGGACCATGCGGCATTGTCTGTCACTTATCCGGCGTATGAGAATACAGTCTATGAGTCGTATCCGTTAGCCGCTTCGCGGGATTTCAGCACGACGAATTCCGGTCAACTGACCCTGCCGAAAGTGCAATGGTGGCTTAGTGCAGAACTCAACTACTCCTTTGCCATCCACACGGAGGCAACGAACCACCGCTCGTATCTGATCATCGGTGCGTATTTCGACTATTGTCTGACGAACTACACGGCTCCTACGGCAAGTACCGAGAGCCTGATCATGCTCACGGATACTCGCGACGGATTCCCGCTGCAACGCATCCTAACGCCGGTCATTGAGGCCAATCGACAAGGCAGTAAGTTAGTCACGAATGTAGGAATGTACGACCTTGGTATCAAGATCTCCTACGCCATCTCGCCCTACGATCCGCTTAAAGCAGCCAAGCGTACCTGCCACTGTCTGTGACATACTGCTTATGCAAGCATAGACGATATTTTTTGTCTAAATTCTTGCAAATTTGAAAAATTTGTAGTAATTTTGCAGCCGCAAAGGTTTTGAACATAAATTAAAGACACATGAATATTTCGTACAAATGGCTTAAACGCTACATTAACCTGCAGGACGATGCAGAGACGGTAGCAAAGATTTTGACCTCTATTGGCCTGGAGGTAGGTACGGTAGAGACCGTAGAGACGATCAAAGGGGGCTTGAAAGGCCTGGTGGTCGGCGAAGTGCTGACGTGCGAGGCGCATCCTAATTCGGACCATCTGCACATTACCAAAGTGAATATCGGTGAAGGCGAACCCTTGCCTATCGTGTGCGGTGCGCCGAACGTAGCAGCGGGACAAAAAGTGATCGTAGCAACCGTAGGCACGGTGCTGTATGACGGCGATCAGTCATTCACCATCAAGAAAGGTAAGCTGCGCGGCGAGGATAGCTGGGGTATGATCTGCGCAGAGGACGAGATCGGTGTAGGTACGGACCATGCCGGTATCATCGTGCTGCCCGCCGACACACCGGTTGGTATAACCGCGGCCGAGTATTACCACGTGGAGAACGACACGATCATTGAGGTCGATATCACCCCGAACCGCTCCGACGCGGCAAGTCATTTTGGCGTAGCGAGGGATCTGTATGCGTACTATGCTGCGCATAGTAGCGAATTAAAAATTAAAAATTACGAATTAAAAAAGCCCTCTGTAGAGGCGTTTGATGAATTAAAAATTAAAAATGAAGAATTAAAAATCAAGGTGGTTGTAGATGCGCCGGACGCTTGTCCGAGGTATTCGGGCGTGAGCATCAAGGGTGTGACGATCAAGGAGAGCCCGGAGTGGCTCAAGAACAGCCTGCTCGCCATCGGTCTGAGACCCATCAACAACGTGGTGGACGTAACGAACTTCGTGCTGCACGAGTGCGGTCAAGCGCTGCACGCGTTCGATGCCGATAAGATTAAGGGTAACGAGATCCATGTGCGTTATGCCAAGGCCGGTGAGAAATTCACGACGCTGGACGGCGTAGAGCGCGAGATGGACGCACGCGACTTGATGATCGCCAACAGCGACGAAGCGATGTGTATCGCCGGTGTGTTCGGTGGTCTGGAGAGCGGTGTGACGGAGAAGACGAAGAACGTGTTCCTGGAGAGTGCGTATTTCGATCCTGTGACCATCCGTAAGACCAGCCGTCGTCATCAACTGCAGACCGATGCATCGTTCCGCTACGAGCGTGGTTGCGACCCGAACAACACGATCTACGTGCTCAAACGTGCGGCGTTGCTGATTCAGGAAGTGGCAGGCGGAGAGGTGGCAATGGACATCACAGATGTCATTGCAAATGAAGAATTAAAAATTAAAAATTACGAATTACCTTTTGCTCCGTGGCCGGTGACGATAGATATCAACCGTGTAAACAGCCTGATCGGTAAGGCGATTGGAGAGGAGACGATAGAGACCATTCTCAACGCTCTTGAAATCAAGATCGTTGAGAAATTGGAGAATGGAAATTGGAAATTGGAAGTTCCGCGTTACCGCGTGGATGTACAGCGTGAGTGCGACGTAGTAGAAGATATACTTCGTATATACGGCTATGACAACGTGGAGTTCCCGGAGAAGCTGAACACTAGTTTGGCATATGGTCTCAAGCCCGATCCGGAGAAACTGCGTCGCCGTATCGCCGAGCAACTGACCGCACAGGGCTTCAATGAGATACTTAATAACTCGTTGACCAAGGTTAGTTACTACGAACCGCTGCAGAGCCTGACGCTGGACACGTGCGTGAAGATCATGAATCCGCTGAGTAGCGATCTAGGCGTAATGCGTCAAACCCTACTCTTCGGTGGTCTTGAGTCGATAGCCCGTAACGCCAACCGTAAGAACAGCGACCTTAAGTTCTATGAGTTCGGTAATTGCTATCACTATGACAAGTTGAAAATTGAAAGTTTAAAGTTGAAAGGACTCGACGCAGATCCCCTCGCCGCTTACAGCGAAGAACCGCATATCGGACTCTGGTTGACGGGAAACAAAGCCGCGCAGACTTGGGTACGCAAAGAGGAAAAGACGAGTTTCTACCAGTTGCACGCGTACGTGAACAATATCTTCTTGCGCTTGGGAGTTGACCTCAACAAACTGACCATCGAGCGTCTGGAGAACGAACTGTTCTCCGACGGCCTGGTGCTCAAAGCCGCTAACGGCAAGGCCTTAGGCTTTATCGGTATCGTGGCTCGCAAGCAACTCAAAGCGTTCGATATCGACCAAGAGGTGTTCTATGCCGACCTCGATTGGACGCAACTGCTCAAGCAGAACAAGCAATACAAGGCCGTCATTACCGACCTGCCGAAGTATCCGGAAGTGAAGCGTGACTTCGCGCTGCTCGTGGATAAGAGCGTGGAGTTCGGAGACCTGGCACGTGCGGCCTTTGCAACGGAGAAGAAGTTGCTCAAGAACGTGTTCCTGTTCGATGTGTATGAAGGCAAGAACCTGGAGGCAGGTAAGAAATCCTATGCCCTCTCGTTCATTCTCCAAGATGCGGAGAACACGCTCAAGGACACGCAGATAGAGAATATCATGAACCGCCTGAAGGCTACATTTGAAGAGAAGTTCCATGCTACACTGCGTTAAACTTTAATTAAAAATTAAAAATTAAGAATTAAGAATTTTGCTGACCAATTCAGAACAACAAGAGATATTACGTCGCAGGACGTTTGCGATCATCTCGCACCCGGATGCCGGTAAGACCACGCTGACCGAGAAACTACTTCTCTACGGCGGAGCGATTCACGTAGCCGGTGCTGTCAAATCCAACAAGATACGCAAGACGGCCACTTCCGACTGGATGGAGATCGAGAAGCAACGTGGTATATCCGTGGCCACTTCCGTCATGGGCTTTGACTACCGGAGAGTCTCCGGAGACAGCCATGCGCAGCAGGACGGAACCATTTATCACATCAATATTTTGGATACACCGGGTCACCAGGATTTCGCGGAAGATACGTTTAGAACGCTGACCGCTGTCGATTCGGCGATTGTAGTGATTGACTCGGCTAAGGGTGTCGAGACGCAGACGCGTCGTTTGATGGAGGTCTGCCGCATGCGTAAGACGCCCGTCATGGTATTCATGAACAAGATGGACCGCGAGGGTAAAGACCCGTTCGACTTGATGGACGAGGTAGAGCGTGAGTTGCAGATACACGTAACGCCTGTTACTTGGGCGAACGGGCAGGGTTTGAAATTTGAGTCCGTCTTCGCACTCAACCAACGTCCAAAGGACGTTAGCGGCAAGTTAGCCGAAGACCTGGAGATGGTGGACGGTGTGTATCCGGAATTTGATAAGGAAGCCTACCTGCGCGGAGAGTTAGCGCCGGTGTTCTTCGGTTCAGCCTATAAGACGATCGGTGTGCAGGAGTTGTTGGACTTCCTCATTGTCAACGCACCTTCTCCACTCCCTGTGACGGCGGAAGAGCGCACGGTGGAACCCATGGAAGATAAGTTCACGGCGTTCTGCTTTAAGATCCACGCGAACATGGATCCGAACCATCGCAGTTGTATTGCGTTCTTTAAGATCTGTTCCGGTCAGTTCCTGCGAAACACCTATTATTATCACGTACGCAAAGACCAACAGATGCGATTTGCGGCGCCTACCTGCTTCATGGCGCAGAAGAAAGAGACGGTCGATGAGGCCTTTGCAGGCGATGTAGTAGGTCTGCCGGATACCGGAAACTTCAAGATCGGCGATACCTTGACGAGCGGTGAGCACCTGCATTTCAAAGGTCTGCCCTCTTTCTCGCCGGAGATGTTCAAGTACATTGACAATGCCGATCCGATGAAGCAGAAACAGCTGGAGAAAGGCGTTAACCAGTTGATGGACGAAGGTGTGGCTCAGTTGTTTATCAGTCAGTTGAACGGACGTAAGATCATCGGTACCGTGGGACAGTTGCAGTTTGAGGTTATCCAATACCGCCTCGAGCACGAGTACCAGGCCAAATGCAAATGGCAACCGCTGCAGATGTACAAAGCCTGCTGGATAGAGAGTGACGACGAAGCGGAGTTAGACATGTTCAAGAAGCGAAAGGCGCAGTACATGGCCTACGACAAAGAAGGCCGCGACGTGTTCATGGCCGACAGTGCGTACGTGCTTAACATGGCGCAGCAAGATTACAAGCATATAAAATTTCACTTTACAAGTGAATTTTAATTGGATATTTGATATTGGATATTTGATATTGGATATTTGAAATTTGATATTTGAAATTTGATATTTTATGAAAAACAAATCCCTTCAATTCCGCCTCATCGTGATGAACTTCTTAGAGTTCGCCGTTTGGGGGTCGTATCTGATCTGTATGGGTCGTTACCTGGCCGAGCACGGCATGGGTACGCACATCGGTATTTTCTACTCTATTCAGGGTATCGTGTCGATCTTCATGCCCGCGTTGATGGGTATCGTAGCCGACCGTTGGATTCCTGCGCAGAAATGTCTGAGTCTGTGCCATCTGTTGGCCGGTCTGTTCATGGGAGCGGCAGGTATCTATGGTCTGAGTGCCGGTGATGCGGTGGCATTCGGTCCGCTCTTTGCGCTCTATGCCCTGTCGGTAGCGTTCTATATGCCGACGATTGCGTTGACCAACTCGGTAGCGTTCAATGCGCTGGTAAAAGCCGGCATGGACACCGTCAAGGACTTTCCGCCGATCCGTGTGTTCGGTACGGTTGGTTTCATTGTGATGGAGTGGACGATTGACCTGCTTGGTTTCCAATCGACAGCACACCAGTTCGTTGTCAGCGGTGGTCTGAGCCTTCTGCTCGCCGCTTATTCGCTGAGTTTGCCGAACTGTGACATCAAGAAGACCGAAGGTAAGGTGGACCTCGTAGAGGCGCTGGGATTGAAGGCGTTTGCGCTGTTCAAGCAGAAGAAAATGGCGTTGTTCTTCATCTTCTGTATGTTCCTGGGTGTGAGCCTGCAGATCACGAATGGTTTTGCGACTCCGTTCCTGGGCAGTTTTGCCGCTGCGCCTGAGTTCGTGGAGAGTTTTGCGGTACAGCACAGTACGATGCTCGTTTCGATCAGTCAAATCTGCGAGGCTGTTTGTATCCTGCTCATTCCTTTCTTCCTCAAGCGTTTCGGTATCAAGAACGTTATGTTCCTGGCCATGATTGCATGGGTGCTCCGTTTCGCCTTCTTCGGCGCCGGTAACCCTGCTATGCCGGGTGTACTGCTGTTCGTACTGAGTTGCGTTGTTTACGGCTTTGCGTTTGACTTCTTTAACATCTCCGGTGCGCTGTACGTGGATCAGGAGACCGATCCGTCGATGCGCTCGAGTGCACAGGGTCTGTTCATGGTGATGACCAACGGTGTCGGTGCTACCATCGGTACACTGGCAGCGCAGGCGGTAGTGAACAAGAACGTCTATTCGCTTGGCGAGGCCGCTGAGTTCGCACAGGTGTGGGACGGTTGGAAGATGAGTTGGTACACGTTTGCGGCATACGCACTCGTGGTAGCTATCGCCTTCTGGATCTTCTTCCCGAAAACACCGGTGAAGAAAGGGTAAAGGTGAAAGGTTACGGGTTACGGGTTACGGGTTATAGGTAATGTATAAGAAGGAACTTAGATATTATTTCTCGACGCCTATTGCGTACATCGTGATTGGTTTGTACCAATTGGCGATCAGTCTCTTCCTTTGGGTGCTCCCCGGTCAATGGAACATCATTGACTCGGGGTACGCCCAAGTGGACGGACTGTTTCAGTTGAGTCCATGGTTGTTCATGCTGCTCTGCCCAGCCCTGACGATGCGTCTGCTATCCGAAGAGCGCCAGAGTGGCATTTGGGATCTAATTCGCACCAAACCCGTCTCGCTGAGCCGTATTATGTTAGGCAAATACTTCGCGGCTTGGACCTTAGTCCTTATAGGACTACTGCCGTGTTTTGTGCACTATTTCGTAGTGGCATACATGGCTGAACCGATGGGCAATCTGGATAGCGGTGCGTTCCTAGGTTCGTTCGTCGGACTGATCCTGCTATCGGGTACGTTCATGGCGATCGGTGTGCTCTGCGCGACGTTGAGCAAGAGTCAGATCGTCTGTTTCATTGCAGGCGCCTTAAGTTGTTTCGTGCTGTACTGGGTACTACTGCAAGACCACTACTCTTCCCTCTCACGCGGTGTGATTGATCTGCGTGACGTCTTTTTCTTCGCTACGATAGCCATAGTGGCTGTTATAGCGTCTATCTTCGTGATTGATAAACTGACGCGCAAATGACCCGTATAGGCATTCTAAGCGACACGCACGGACTGTTGGACAAACGCATCTTTGAGCATTTCAAGGATGTAGATGAGATCTGGCATGCCGGGGATATTGGGTCCGCGGAAGTGCTGCAACGTTTGCGGGAGTTCAAGCCGACCCGTGCGGTCTATGGCAACATGGATAGCGGCGATGTACGATATTCGCTCAGTGAGTTCTATCGCTTTCGGGTGGAGGACGTGAATGTGCTCATGACGCACATAGGCGGTTATCCGGGGCATTATAACCCGTGGCTCATTCCTATGTTCCGCAAAGCGCGAGAGAACTACGACGATCCGAACCAACGCATTGATCTGTTCGTTTGCGGACACAGTCATATACTGAAGGTACAGTACGACAGTCTGTTCCAATTTCTGACGATGAACCCGGGTGCTGCAGGCAAACAAGGATGGCAAGTATGCCAGACATTACTGCGTTTTACTATCGACGGAAGTCAGATAAAAGACCTGGAAGTGATCGAATTGGAACGAAAATAGGGGTTTTGCAAAGTGTATTTAGCAAAATATGCTGCAAAACATAAAAAAATATTTGCACAATCCAAAAAAAAGTTGTACCTTTGCACCGGATTTGAAAGAGTTCAGATCCTTTAATAACAAGACCAATCTTTTTTGTACCTTAAATAAACAGACTAATACCTTAGAAAAACAGGCGTCGCGATGACGACTGTTTTCGCTTTCTTAAAAGAAAGTACGGTATTAAACTGAACATCTTAACTATATTAAATCCCGCCTACTCTTACGAGTGACGGGATTTGATTTTATTACGTAATTACGTTATTACGACGGTTCGTTATTTGATTTGTTTGACTTTGATGCCGTCTCGTTCGAGCAGGGCATTGATGGTCGGTTCGCCGCCACGGAAACGTTTGTACAGATCCATCGCTTTCTCCGTACCACCCTTCTCGAGGATGTTCTCGCGGAAACGTTTCGCAGCTTTCTTGTCGAAGATGGTTCCGTTCTTCTTCTGCTGAGCAGCTTTGAAGACCGAGAACGCGTCTGCGTCCAGCAGTTCAGACCACTTATAGCTGTAGTAACCGGCTGCGTAGCCTCCGGAGAAGATGTGCGTGAATGCGCAGCACATCTGGGTACCCGGAACGGTCGGCATTACCTGTACCTGCTCCATAGCCTTGTCGCTGAAGCGAACGACAGACTCAACGGTACCGATGGTCTGGTTCACCTCAAACGGTTGTTCGAGTGTGTGCCAGCTCATGTCGAGGTAACCGAAGCTCAACTGACGAACGCAAGCATAAGCTGCGTGGTAGGTCTGCGAAGCGTGCATCTTGTCTAAGAGTTCCTGCGGCAGTGCCTCACCGGTCTTATAGTGCTTTGCGAAGGTATCGAGGAACTCTTTCTCGTCGATGAAGTTCTCATTGAACTGCGAGGGCAGTTCTACGAAGTCACGCGGTACATTCGTTCCGCTCTGTGCAGCGTACTGGCAGCGAGTAAGCATACCGTGGAGTGCATGACCGAACTCATGCAGGAACGTGCGTACCTCGTCATAGGTGAACAAGGCCGGCTTTTCTGCGGTGGGTCGGGTGAAGTTCATCACATTCACGATGTGCGGACGATGGTCTTTGCCGTTCTTGATATACTGCGGTTGGAAGTCATTCATCCACGCGCCGCCACGCTTACCATCCCGCGGATGGAAGTCAGCGTAGTACACAGCGAGGAACTTACCCTTTTCGTCATAGACCTCGTAAGCTGTTACCTCCGGGTTATAGACTTGGATCTTCTTGTTCTCTTTGAACTTCAAACCATACAGTTTCTCCGCCAAGCCGAAGACACCTTTCTTTACGCTCTCCAGTTCGAAGTACGGACGGAGATCATCGTCAGAGATGGCGTATTTCTCTTGTTTGAGTTTCTTGGAATAGTAACTAAAGTCCCAAGGTTGCAGATGGGCTGCATACAGGCCGTGCGCATGCGCGTATTCCTCCAGTTCCTTCACCTCTTCCAGCGCAGCCGGCATGTAGGCATCGCGGAGTTGATCAAGCAGTTTATAGACGTTCTGAGGCGTCTCAGCCATGGTCTTATAGAGCGATTTCTCTGCGTAGGTCTTCTTGCCAAACAGGTTAGCGAGCGCGAGACGCGTGTTAGCGATCTCTACGATGATAGCGGTGTTGTCGAACTCACCGCCTACACACTTGGTAGCAGAAGCCATGTAGAGCTCACGACGGATGTCACGGTTATCGAGATCTTGCATGACAGGGATCGTAGTCGTCGGCTTGAGGTTGAGCAACCATCCCTCCTGCCCTTTCTTCTGAGCATTAGCACGGAGGATAGCCTTTGTGTCGTCATTAAGACCGGCTAAGAGTGCCTCGTCGGTGATGAGCATTGACCAGGCATTGGTCGCCTTGAGCACGTTCTGACCGTACTGCGTGGTCAATTGGCTGAGTTTGGCTGTTAACTGACGATAGGTCTCTTTGTCCTCGTCATTGAGGTTCGCACCGTTATTAGCAAAACCCTCGTAGATGTCCTCCAATAGTTTGGTTTGTGCCTTGTTGAGTTTGAGTTTAGCACGCTGGTCATAGACGGCCTTGATACGTTTGAACAGGCCTTCGTTCAACAGGATCGTGGACGAATACTCAGACCACTTGGCACTCAACTCCATCTCCAGTTGTTGGATGGTGTCGTTGGTCTCGGCGCTAGCCAAGTTAAAGAAACAACCGGCTACCATCGACAGCATCTCTCCGGCTTGCTCGTAAGCCTCGATGGTGTTGGCGAAAGTAGGTGCTGCAGGGTTATTGACGATGTTGTCGATGTCTTGCAGACCTTGCTTGAAGGCCTCGTCAAAAGCCGGCATATAATGCTCCGCATGGATCTCATTGAACGGATACGTGCCGTGGGGGGTCTTCCAGTTCTTGTAGTCAAAGAACGGATTCGTAGCAGCCGTTGCTGCCAGTACGGTAGTGGCTAATGCCATGGAAAAAAAGATTTTTTTCATTTATGATTGATGATTAATAATGGATGATTTACTTGCCTCCTCGCAACAGGTTGATATCTCCGGAGAGTTGGTACACACCGATAACGGCCTCGTCTGCCTTGAGTTTCTTCTTCGTGTACGCAATCTTAGACATATACTCAGCGTTCTTATCCGCGTCTGTTCCTAAAGCCCGTACTACATAGTAATACGCTCCTTCAGCCGCAGGACGACCGTTGATGTTTCCATCCCAACCTTTGGCAGGATCAGTGGACTCATAGACGAGTTTGCCCCAACGGTTATAGACCCAAATATGGAACTCTCGTAATGAGCGGTAGGCCACGCGGAACTCATCGTTTTGGCCGTCGCCATTCGGCGTGAACACATTCGGTACCTTCAAGTACGACTCGGAAATAGCAACCAGCATTTCCGTGGAGTCCGAAGTGCACTCACCATTCGTAACAGAGCAAACTACTCTATAACTACCAGGCTCTGAGAATATATAGCGGATGTCCTGATCCAGACGCGTAACAATGTGATCTGTCGAATGGTATATATCCCACCGATAGAAACGAGCGCCGGGCGTCGGATTGCTATAGAACGCCACCTCTAACGGGCCACTGTAGTCCGTTGCCGTAGTGGCCTTGATAATATCCTGACTCGTCGGACGGTTCTTCTCGTTCTTCGCATCGCGGGTAGTAGCCAATGAGGTCATCATGTGCTTCACCGCCTTGATGCTATCCAGCGGTAACTCTACTTCAATACAAGCCGAGTCGAGCCCTAAAGCCTGCCGAACCGTTGCATCGTAACAGAGACTAATGGTCGTCGGGCCATAGAGCGGCGGGAGTTGAATGCGGTTTTTAAGATCCTCGTTCTGTACGGCCTCTACATCGACCCATGCTTCGGTATTCCATCCGAGCGTATCATAGGATAAGGAACACGTGCGCGTGTACGCGCTCGCGCTCGGAAGACCCGTTACATGCAGGAAGGTCTTGTCACAGAAAGTCTCGACCGTAAAGGCCAGATCGTCGATGGACTTATAGAGGTACACGCAGAAATGGGTGTTCCCTACCCGATAACAGCCATCATCGGGATAGATCTCGTCCGCGCCAGATGCATATAGCGTACCGTCTGCTTTGTACCAATCTACATCGCCAACCGTGGAGCGCAGATGGATCTCGTCCTTGAAGATAAAGATCGTGTCTGTGCCTTGCACCACCTGCGTAGCTGTACCTACGCACTCGACGACCGAGGCGTGAACAAGAGTACAGAGTACAGAGTACAGAATACAGATTCCTATAACCGTTAACCTATAAGCTCTCACCTTTATTTATTTATTTACTTGGAAGCGGGTGTTACCGTTTTGGATAAAGTCCACGATCTGCTTTGCAGCCGCAATGCCGGCATTGATATTTGCCTCTGCTGTTTGTGCGCCCATCTTCTTCGGGGTTGCGAAGTAGCGTCCTTCGAAGAGCGTACGGAACTTCGCATCGGCAATCGGCATAATATCCGTCATGTACTTGAGGTCGGTACGTTCCTGCATGAGTGCAATCAGACCTTCCTCGTCAATCACTTCCTTACGGGCTGTATTGACCAAAATACCGCCTTTCGGCATGAGGTTCACGAGGTCGTGGTTGATGGAGTTCTTGGTCTCCGCGGTAGCCGGGATGTGCAGGCTGACAACGTCGCAGGTCTTGTATAACTCCTCTGCGCTATGCAGCGGTTTGACGTTCGCAGCGATCATCGCCTCGTCCGGGCAGTACGCATCGTACGCATAGACCTCCATGCCGAAGCCCTGCGCGATACGCGCTACATTACGGCCGACATTACCGAAGGCATGAATACCGAGTTTCTTGCCTTTCAGTTCGGTGCCGCTCGTTCCGTTGTACAAGTTACGCACGGCATAAACCATGAGACCGAGTGCAAGTTCCGCCACCGCGTTACTGTTCTGACCCGGTGTGTTCATCGCTACTACCTTATGGGTAGTAGCGGCATCCAGATCGATGTTATCGTAGCCGGCGCCGGCACGTACCACGATCTTCAGTTGCTTGGCAGCGTCTAAGACTGCAGCGTCCACGACATCCGATCGGATGATCAGCGCGTCAGCGTCTGCCACAGCCTCTAACAGTTGGGCTTTGTCCGTATATTTCTCGAGCAGCGCGAGTTCATAACCTGCGCCCTCTACCACCTCGCGAATGCCGTCCACGGCTACTTTCGCAAAGGGTTTTTCAGTTGCAACTAATACTTTCATAAATTTCAAATTTCAAATTTCAAATTTCAAATTTAGTGCAGCGCCTCGTATTCTTTGATGCAATCGACGAGCGCCTGAACGCCTTCGAGGTCCATGGCGTTGTAGCAGGAAGCGCGGAAACCGCCTACCAGACGGTGACCCTTGATACCTACCATGCCACGCTCGGTAGCGAACTTGAAGAAGTCATCCTGCAAGTCCTCGTAGCCCGGTTTGAAGACGAAGCAGATATTCATGCGGCTGCGATCCTCTTTGTTCGCGATCGTCGGCATGAACAGTTTGGAGTTATCGAGGCAGTTATAGAGCAATTCGGCTTTCGCTTTATTGCGCTCCTCAATCCATTTCACACCGCCGTGGGCCTTGAGCCAGCGGAGCGTGAGGACTGCGGTATAAACCGGCAGTACAGGAGGCGTGTTGAACATCGAACCACCGTCGATATGCGTCTGATAGTTCAGCATGGTCGGGATATAACGACTTACCTTACCGAGGCAAGACTCTTTGATAATCACAAAGGTCACACCGGCAGGAGCCAGGTTTTTCTGCGCTCCGCCGTAGATAATATCGTACTGGCTCACGTCAATCGGACGGCTGAGAATATCCGAACTCATATCGGCTACCAAAGGTACATTGCCTTTTTTCTTGTAGATGTCAGCGAGTTTGTCATCGTTGATCTCGGTACCGAAGATGGTGTTGTTCGTCGTAATGTGGAAGTAGTCAGCGTCTTGCGGGATCTCATAATCCGTCGGAATACTATCCGTGCTGGCAGCTACCTCTACCGCCTCACCGAAGCCTTTGGCTTCCTTGAGTGCTTTCTTGGACCATACACCGGTGTTGAGGTATGCCGCTTTCTTCTCGAGCATATTGAACGGCACCATACAGAACTGCAGCGAGGCACCGCCACCGAGGAAGAGTACACGGTAGCCTTCCGGCACGTTCAGTAACTCTTTAACGAGCGCTTCGGCTTCGTCCATTACCGGTTGGAAATACTTTGCACGGTGCGAAATCTCCAAAACGGACAGACCTTCACCTTGAAAATCGATAACAGCTTCCGCTGTTTGTTTGATCACTTCTTGCGGCAGGATACTCGGGCCAGCATTAAAATTATACTTTTTCATAATTTAAAGTTTTAAATTATGGAGCTTCGGCTTCGTTGAGTCGTGTAAGCTAGCTTACACTCAACTAGCACGAACCTTCATATATTATTTCAATGTATAAAATTTATGGTTCCATGCAGTCGGTTTGATGGTCGGAAGTGCGATTGTACCTTCTTTCTGCTTCTTACCGGCGAGATAGAGTGCATAGGCTACTGCAGCCAGTTCGTCCTCGGCTTTAGCTGCAGGAGCAGCAGGAGCAGGAGCGGCTTGCGGTAAGTACTGCTGCAGGTTCTCAGGTACCGGTTTACCGGCCTTCCGCATGCGCTCTGCGAGATCTTTATTGAACTGCTCTTTGGCTTGACCGGACTTGAACTCACGGTATTGCTTCTCGTGCATAGCGAACTCAAAGAGTTCCTCATCGTCTTGTCCGCGATCCCAACCGTTTTCCTTCATCTCTTTGATGAAACGCGGCAACTCATTCGGATAGAGTTTTTGCGGATCGTCCGTATAAAACTCAAAGCCTTTCTCTTTGGCGAGTTCAATGATCTCGGGAGCCAACTCACCCGGTAACTTACCGGACTTACCGAGGATCATACCCCACATTGCCGGATCCATACGCGTGAAGTCTTTCTCACCCATCGAACGGCTGAAGAGGTTCATGAGGGCAGCATTCTTCACATATTGGCTGAACGGTGTTACCAGACACGGTGTACCGAGCATCGGCCATATACGCTGTACTTCGTCGAAGAGTTGAACGAGCAGTTCGTCTTCAGACAGCTCTTTCTCGCCTTTCTTCTTGAGGTTGGCATTGATTGCCGCATGCATACCTTTGAGATCGGCCATGAGCGAACCCATCATACCGCCCGGCAGACCGCAACCTACGAGCAACGAGGTCATGAGTGCGTTCTTCGGATCAATCCAATAACCGAGGAAGTCATCGATGAACTCTTGCGTGAGTTTACGCGCCTCCATGTAGGCTTTCATGTTGATATCTTTGACTTGGAAGCCGGCATCCTTCATCATCGCCTGGATCGTGATCACATCCGGATGCACCTTACCCCAACTGAGCGGTTCAATAGCCACATCGAACACATCACCACCGGCTTTGGCGATCTCAAGCATTGAAGCTACGCTGAAGCCCGGGCCTGTGTGACCGTGGTATTGAATGATAATATCCGGGTGCTTCTCCTTGATGGCAGCCACGATGACACCTAACATGTGCGGACGGCCGATTCCTGCCATATCTTTAAGACAGATCTCTTGTGCACCGCCTTCGATAAGTTGCTCTGCGAGATTGATATAATACTCGGCGTTGTGCACCTTCGAATAGGTGATACACATCGTTGCCTGTGCGGTCATGCCTGCCTCTTTGGCCCATTTGATGGACGGGATGATGTTACGCGGGTCGTTCAGGCCGCAGAAAATACGGGTAATATCCGTGCCTTGTGCGTGCTTCACTTTATACATCAACTGACGTACGTCTGCCGGAACGGGGTTCATACGCAATGCGTTCAGACCACGATCCAACATGTGGGTCTTGATACCCGCCTCGTTGAAGGGTTTACAGAACGTGCGAACCGCTAAGTTCGGGTTCTCACCATAGAGGAGGTTCACTTGTTCCGAAGCACCACCATTGGTCTCCACACGGTCAAAACAGCCCATGTCGATGATCACCGGCGCTACGCGTGCCAATTGATCTTTGCGCGGAACATACCGTCCGCTACTCTGCCACATGTCACGATAGACAAGGGAGAATTGAATTTCTTTTTTCATTATAATAGATTTTTTGTCGATATTTCGTGGTCTCGTGGTCACGTGGTCTCGTGATCACGAATATTAAAATCCAAAGCTCAACCCGCAGGTAAAGGTAAATTTCTTGCCTTGCAGGTATGCGGGTGTGTATTTTTGCAAGTCGGCATCTTTTCCTGCCCGCGCGTAGTTATAAAGGAAGTCAACATGCGCGTAGCAGTTGTTAAAGACCTCATAGACCGCGCGGAACTTGACTTCATCGTTCTCCCAAATGGGGTTAACGAACGGCGTTTGCGAGATGATTTCTTTTATATCTCCGCGGATGTAGTCATACGCAGTATATTTAGTATCACGCGTGTAGTCCAGCGTCAGGCGCAAGCTACGCGTCGGACGATAGGACAATTGCACAAAGATACTCTGTGCGTTGGATCCCATGTAATGGCCTATTTGGTAGCTGTTAGAGGTAAAATCCAACACAGGTATCGAGTGCTCATACGTTGCAATGTTCGTACGTGCAAACTCTCCGCGTAGTGCCAAGCCCTTAACAGGCCATCCCGACCAGTTGAATCCCACCAGATAAGAAACCAGATTATGTTGCGGGTTGTCTTTCTTAAGGCGGGCTAGCTTAAACTCATCCAGGAAGAACGAACCGTACAGACGTAAGTGGTCTGTCGGACGTATAGAGATCGAAGCAAAGGCTTGGCTGTTCTGGTTTTCCGTGCCAAGTCCCTTCGTTAACAGGTGATCAAGCGACTTGTAGAAAGCGATTGGTATGAAGTACGCCGCTTGCACGTTACGCTCTGCGTAAACGATTGAGTTACCAAAGGAGAATTGGACGTATTTACACGGCATGAACGTGAACATATTCGCCGCCATGAACTTATTGGCAGGACGATACTCGCGCTGCGTCGTCGTAGCGGTCTGCTGTTCCACGTACCAATAGGTCGAGTCAATGACATTCGACGGCAACCACGCATGGAAATAATCAAACTGGAACCATTTGCACGGCGTCAGTTGGATCGTGAACATCGGCACAGCGGGGTTATGGGCAGATAGGATGTTCGAGCAATGCTGCGCGTCACCCCATTTAATGCGTTCCCGTTGAACGCCGATAGAACCCCACCAAGCATAGAGCGAGATACCGCCGCGGGAATCCGAGAAATCTCCGCCGTAGTTCGCCTCTTTGTACTGCACGCCGGCTAAGTTATTGAGGTACCCGGGCTTGGTTATTTTAGAGCCATCCACGCCTTGTCCGCTCCAACTGTTGTCACGGATAGAGCCCCAGATGGAAAGGTGTTTGGCAACATCCATCTGGATCTCCGCTCCGTACCAGCGGTGCATGAGCAGACCGTTGGTATTATACGAAAGATCCATACCGAGGATCGGACGGATACGCATCTTGAAGTTCTTATCTTTGGTCAAGATGTGCAGGGACGGATCAACTAAGGAGAGGTTCGAGACCGGTGTGATCCATTGCGTCACATGACGGTGACCGTACGAATAATAGGTCGGCAACGTGTCGAGTTCGAGTGCGTAGTCCTGCATGTAAAACTGCAGATCGTCTTTCTGACGCTTGTTAAGGAGCGAGTCCCTACTCTGCGCCTCGGCTAACATGCGCGCTATCACATCGCGCGTATAAGGTTTGATAGCCGCATTCGAAGCAATGACGCCATCCGTGGTCAGTTCCTCAAGGAAATCATAGATCTCCGTGTACTCGATGGCTTGCGGAATACGCTGTGCATAAAGACAGCCTACCCCGTCCCTCCCTAAAGGGAAGGCGAGAAAAATGCTTAGCAGCAGTACTATTTTACTTTGCGTAGCGCGCATTAAGAGCCTCGATTACTTCGTCTGTGATGTCGTAGCCGGCAGTCTTGTTCATGAGCACAGCGTCGTTAAGAATGAGGTGGTAGTGACCGTCTGCATTCATCTCTCGCAGGTAAGCCTGTACGGAGTCTTGCAGTTGTTGAGTCAACTCAGCTTGCTGAGTCATGAAGTCGTTGCTCAGTTTTTGGCGGAGGTTCTCAAGATCTTGCTGTTTTGCCATGAGTTGTTGCTCTTTCTTCTGCAAGCGGGTCTGCTCGCTCTCCGCGCGCTCACGGCTCAGGAATGCACCGGCCTCTACTTTGCGTTGGAAATTAAGTACATCTTGCTGGAAGCTCTCGTATTCTTTCTGGAAGGCTTTAGCTCTGGTATCCAGTTGAACCATCGACTCCTCGTATTTAGTTTGGAGTTTGTCAGAGGCCTCTACGGCGAGCGTGTAGTGCTTGAGGATAGAGTCGGTGTTCACGATAGCGATCGGCATCAACTCGCCTTGTGCCTCAACGTCTGCCGACTTTCTAGCCCAGGGATTAACCGTAAAGAAAAGGATAAACAAGGCAACAATTCCTGCTGCCAATACAGATTCTACAATAATACTAATCTTGTTCATAATTTATTTTGATTTGTTATTTACATTTCGTTTACGCGCATTTTGCGGCTTTGTTTGCGGCGTGCCAGCTTGTCTTCGGCGGTTGCACAGTGGATGCCGTCCTGCTTCATGCGCTTGTTTTCATGGATGTGCTGCGAGCGAAAGGAGTGGTCTTTTCGGAAGATGACACCCACCGAAAGCAGCACCATTGCCACCAATAAAACGCCTATTGCTAATCCTATCGTCCTCATGTCATTCCAAATTTCGCGCAAAGGTACTAAAAAAAAATGACATATGCAAGCATATGCCATTAATTTTGTAGAAAATTATCCATTTTGCCTTATTTCCGTTTGCCGAACAGGCTCAATAAGCGCAGGAAGAGGTTAATGAAATCGAGGTACAAGGACAACGCGCCAAGTAAGGCCAATTTCATATTTCCTTCGTTGACAGTGTCTTGATTGAGCATCATAAGACGGATTTTTTGTGCGTCATAGACAGTAAGGCCTGCAAAGATTAAGACACCGAGCGCAGTAATCCAAATGCTGTCCGGACGGCCTAAGATCAAGCCTACGATAGACGCAACAATAAGGCCCACCAAGGCGATGATCAGGAAGGTTCCAAGGCCGCTAAGGTCTTTTTTGGTGACCGTACCGATGAAAGCCAACACGGCAAAAGCACCTGCTGTGACAAAGAAGATCTCCGCGATGCTACCCAATTCATACACGATGAAGATCGAGCTGAGGGTTGCGCCGTTCAGCACGCAGTACAGCACATACAACGCCGAAGAGGCAGTAAATGACAGTTTATTAATAGCGGCGCTGAGTATGAGAACAAACACCAATTCGGCGATGATGAGGCCCCAAAAGATGAAGCTGTTACCAAAGATAAGACTTAACAGGACTTGCGAATTCATGACCATCCAGGCTGTACAGCCCGTGACGGCTAATCCTCCGGTCATCCAAAGGTATACGTTGCGCATGAGTTCGCCCACAACGGCTTTTCTACTTTCATCAATGACGATGGTTTCGGTTGCTACATTTTCAAACATAAAGACTATTTTTAAAGGGTGAATAATAAGAGTTTTACAATTTTCGCTCCATCATAACATGTGGGATTTCGGCTTCCGTAAAGACACCGCTGACGGTTTTAAAGCCGAGGTGCTCATAGAAGGGAACAGCCTGTGTTTGTGCATGCAGACGGAGGGTGTGAGCGCCCTTTTCACGGGCTTCGGCGGCAATTCGCTCTACGAGATATTTTCCAAAACCTTTGTTGCGCTCAAGGGTTAACATGCGACCGATGCAGATGACACCTTTTTCTGTATCTTTGAAGGCGCGCGCATAGGCAATGACGATGTTTTTGCGGCGCAGCATGAAATGGGTTGCGGTGTAGTCGATGTTATCCTCGTCGAGGTAGTGGATGTGCTGCTCACACACAAAGACATTAAAACGTGCTTTGAGGAGTTCGTAGAGTTCGGCATTGGTCAGTTCCGAGAAGAGCTTTATATAGGCTTTGACGCCCTTTGGAAGGGCAAGCGGCAGTTTGGCTCTATGGCGCTTAGTGGCTTGTTTTTGGTTGACTTGCTCGCTGATAATGTGATAGACAAAGGAGCGAACCGTTTTGTAGCGTTTCGGGAACGGCGGCAGGTCGGGACGTACGACCGAGCGATTGTACTCTTCCATGCGAGCTTGCCACTCTATGTACTGCTTCGGATCGTTGACAATGCCGTTCACGATGGCGTTGGTTTTTCCGAAGACTTTTCGCTGTAATTTTTGCGCGTCAGAGATAGGTCCTTCGTACGGATTTTCAATGGTATGAGTGTACTCTTTACCATTAATGACGCGATGCACTTCCTTGCTTTTTTTGTTCGTTTTTCCGCTTACTTGTTTGCCGTCAAAGTAACTTACTTTTGCCATAATTTCTTCAAAATATGTATATATACTAAGTATATATACAGTTTATTAACAAATTTGTCATTTTTTTGCATCCATCCTTGGGCAATCCTTGGGTGATCCTTGGGTGATCCTTGGGTGATCCTTGGGTAAAGGTAGGATAAACCGGCTGCAAAGGTACGAAAAAAAAATGAATTGTGCAAATAAAAAGGGTATTTTTTTAGGTTGACGTCGTGATGACGTCATAAGGACGTCGGGATGTGGTCCCGAGATGGTCCCGATAATCACCTACTAATCACCTACTAATAACCTACTAATCACCTACTAATATCCTACTAATCGCATACTATAATAAGACATAAGATAGTGTGAGGAAACGGGAGATATTGTGCGGGGGAGGGCAAAAAGAAAATCCGAGGCGCTTATGGGAGAGCGTCTCGGATGGATGAGCGGACGATGATATCGTCCTGTAAGGAACGAACGTTTTTGATCCAGAATACAATTTCCGGAAACGAACGAAGGCGGGATGTCGGAATAATATTCCGACGTAATGAACAAAGCTATGATAAATATCGCCAAATGAGACGACCGGAATATCATTCTTAACCACAAGGGCACGATTATTTCCGGACAATGGACGATGTAACCGGAATTAGATTCCGGGCTAATAGACAAAGGTTATTTTATAGCGGCGCGTTGTTGGAGGTGTTGCTCTTTTCGAGCAGCACGATTGCGTTTGATGGTTGTATAGTAGCCAAAACCGGCCATAGGATGACGCCATTCTTCGTCTTCGATACGCTCCCACTCTGCGTTTTCCTTACTGCGGAGTTTGAGTTCCTGACACCAGAAACGGATGTCGGATAAAAGACGTTTTGTGTATTTGAACATAATTTTAATGATCTATTGATTAATGGTGACGCAGATAAATCTGCTTAATGATGAACTTGTAATTTTACTTTCTATTTAGTTTACGCTTCAAGAAGCGGGTGACACGTTGGTAGAAGTAGTAGCACTTGAACCATGCGTAGTAGAGAGGAAAGGGAGGTACAACATGACGGTTACGGCGCACCCAATCGAGGAGGAATGTGAGCACTTTGGTGACATCATCTGCTGCGCGTAGTGCACGTACTTTGGGATTGAACGATTGTCCCGGACGACCGATATAGTAGCGATAGACGTTCAGTTTGGATTACGATGGATAATAGTTTTTCCATATTATTGTTGTTTTGTTTGTCGTCAGTTTTGGCCGCTTTATTGCACAACAAAAAAGCGGTAAGTCCGCATATTGGATTTACCGCTTGAAATTTGGTTCCCCCACGGGGAATTAAATAACTTATTTAATAGAGCAGGCCGAACATCCAGAGAGGGATCTTGTTCTCGAAGCCCATATCTATGTCATCTGCTACTACATAACTATTTGGGATATTGGCTATTTGTCCGAAACCTTTGCTTTTGCCACCCACTTCAAACAAATACTTTTTATCTGCAACGATGTCCCCTTTCTGCGGCATGGCTATCTTATGTCCCTTCGCCAACATCGAGGCACAGAATGTTTCACGCATTGTGCCGGTATCGGCATTGGGGGACAATGCATACATCAGGTTCGTGTTGTTGAATAAAATCTTCTCGGGCTTATTGACTTGCTCCCATCCTTCGGTCGCAGCATACAATCTGCGAATCAAAGCTGCCTGATCCAATAGTTCGATGAGTTTGAGCAGCACATTACGCGAAGCGTTCAGAGACTTGCCCAAAGCAGAGATATTCAGCGTGTATGGATTTTGTTGCGCTAAGATAGCTAACAGAGGTTTGATCTTATAGACCGATTCGTATTCTAAATTAGATACAGCCGGTATCTCATTGAAGATAATGGTGTCAATCACTTGGCTTAATCGCTCGCCAAAGTTCATGGTTTGATCACGATAGAACGGGTAGTATCCTTCTTTGATATAGCGCTCAAAATACAAAAGTACTTTGATGTTCTGCTTAATTGTGATGTCACGGCTTATTTCCACATGACGAGAAACCAGTTCCTCCAAGGATACTGGCGGTAAATCCGCCACACCTTCCATTTTGAGGTATTCGCGGAAACTCAGGCCATGCATGGTATATACGCCACAACGCCGGGATAAGTCATATGTCTGCTTAATAATATCCAAAGCATTACTTCCTGTCACAACTACATGAAGATGTGGATAAGCATCGTAGATATTCTTAAGCTCCTGCGCCCAATTTCCATACTTGTGTATCTCATCAAGGAATAGATGAGTTATATCGTGCGTGTACGCGTATTCTGCCAAATCTAATAAGGTGTGAGAGGCAAACCAAAAATGATCTACAGAACAATACAGCACCTTACTTTTATCCGAAAACGTACGCAAGATATGCTGCATTAGCATCGTTGTTTTACCGGAACCTTTCGGACCGCGGATCAGAATAAGCTGGTCATCCCAGTTTACATCCTCATACAGATAACGCATCTGCGTGAACCCGGAATAGCGCTCCAATAAGCGATAAAAGAAATTGACTAATTGCTCCATATTCTTTACTTTATATGTGTTAATAAATATTGAGTTTCTTACTTTCTATAGTAATATATTAATAGCAAATTTTACTTTTAAAAGTTAAAAATCGCTGCAAAGGTACAACAAAAAAATGAAATATGCAAATAAATCGCACTTTTTTGAATTATTTTTTGCAATTTTATTACATTTTTAAGAACGACTTTGCGCCACAATGCTGCATTTTTAAGAACGACCACATCGGTAATCCACTATCTCAAAGATCGTCTTGCGGGAAGATCCACAAGATGCACTTTGTTAGAATCGGAGATTAATAGATCTTCGCTCTTTCTTCCTCATGCAGCCTTTTCCGCTCAGCGCGGTTGCGTTTGATGGTTGTGTAGTAGGCAAATCCGGCCATGGGATGACGCCATTCTTCGTCTTCGATACGCTCCCACTCGGCGTTTTCTTTGCTGCGGAGTTTGAGTTCTTGACACCAGAAACGGATGTCGGATAAAAGTCGTTTTGTGTATTTGAACATAATAACATGAATTTAATCGGCAGTATAAGTCCCTTTATTAGGTTTTAGTTTTGCCTTCAAATCAATCAATAATTGGATACACTTAACTGTTAGATAGTACACACAATAAGGCATTGAACGATACATCTTTATCCAAATCGTTTTTATCTGCGGATTAGTTTCTCTAACCCACTCGTCCCATTCTTTTGCTAACTTTTTACCATCGGCATAAGGATAACTCACACTGGATCTATAATAGGCATTATAAGAACGAGGTAAACGATGACGAATATACAAATCTTTGTTAGTTCCTGCTTTAACCGGATGTTTTTCGTAGAACTCAATCGTATGTTTCTGTGTTTTTACGTGAGCCCATAAATTTCTCTCTTGAACCTCAGGAGATATACTTTGTCCAGGTCTATCCATCAGGTAGTTATATAATGGAAAGTCAAAAGCCTCGATCGTCTTTGCGCCTATCATAGCTGCCGGCCATAATACCACATCATCATAGGGTTGTTTTTCCAGAAATAATCCGGGCATATACTGGCGGAAAACAGATGTTTTGTAGCAACTACAATGATGCAAAAGATAATTATGCGTAGGATTGCCAAGCCAATCAAAAGTGTCCGTATCATACGCATGATAGAACTCCATTTCAAGGATATTCTGCTTCCAGACTTCGTTATTCTCACAATGACATCTAGTAGATGTAAGAATCAAGTCCGAATTGGTATGCTGCAATTTGTCTATGAACAAATCAAGATTCTGCAACCAATCATCCGAATCAAGGAATTTAATATACTTACCTTTCGCCTCCATTACACCTAAATTCCATACCGAGCCGTGCCCTCCGTTTTCTTTGTCTATCTGACGGAAATACTTCGGATAGCGTTTCACATACTCGCGTGACATCTCCGCAGACTGATCCGGTGTCCCATCATTTATAATGAGAATATCCAGCATAGACATCAACTCGTCATTTATACTCCCGTCCTCTTTGTAAATGAGTAACGAATCCAGACACTTGTTGATATAAGGCTCCACCTTATATACCGGAATGATTATTGATAATAGTTTGTTCATATTTTGAAAAATCTACGTTTGAATACACTTTCAACTTTGTAAATAAACCATGTTAATGGACGGTTGTGTCCTATTCTCCAAAAACGGATAAATTTGAAATTCAATCCTTTACGTCCAATAGTGTCATTCATCTGTTTATAAAGTATAGGATTTATTCGAAGAACATAGTCATCAAAATCCATAAGTTCTGTCTTTTTATAACCATTTCGATAGTTTAATATCATATTGGTCTCGATATAAACTGCACGCGATTTCAAACGAAACCACATGTAGTTCTCCGCATCACCTTTTCCGCTTACATCGGTTCTTCCCCAAAAAGATTGTTGGGCTTTCCAACTGGCAATTTCCTGTGAAATGTTACGTGCAAAAACTAATGGATCTACTGTTTGCCCTGAGCGTCCCACTAAATAATTGTACACTACATAAGGAAATCCGCTAAGTGTCTTAACCTTGCTCATGGGAGCAAAGATCCATTCCTGGTCAGTGTAAGATATTCCTTCCGTTTGATGATATTGAAGTTCCTTGAATATCGCTGTACGATAAGTAACTGCATGCATCCACATATCTAAAACAGACTCACAATCAGTCAATTTCCATTTCCCATCCGGAATGTTGTAGCGATGTATCTTCTGCACTACGCCATCATCCGTAACCGTGCTAAAATCTGATACAACAAGGTCAACGTCCGTCTCTTTAAGAAACCCTATGAATGCTTCAAAGTTTTTGGTGTCATACCAATCATCCGCATCAAGTACTTTGATATACTTGCCGGTAGCTTCTTTGAGACCACGGTTGATACAAGAACCATAATTGCCGTTTTCTTTATCTATGACACGGAAAGTGGAGGGATATTTGGTTTCATATTCATGGGCAATAGCAGAAGATTTGTCCTTGCTTCCATCGTTGACAACTAGCACTTCCAATAGTGCCATTTGCTCGTTAGGCACGATTAACGAATCCAAACAACGATGCAGATACGCTTGCATGTTGTACGTTGGGATGACTATGGTTAAGAGTTTGTCCATATTTTTATCAAATTATCCATATGTTCTTCCATGGTTGTTAATTTCTTAGCATATTCCCAATAAGTTTCTAGTAAATCTCGATTATGCATAATAGTAAGTATATTATTTTCTTGATGGTGGGAATATTCAAAGTCAGGATGATTGTTTAGTTCGTGTGCACCTCCATTTTTACTTGTTAGCACAGGGATACCATTAGCAACCATCTCTATCGCTACTTGGGGCAGATTGTCTTCCCACAAGGGGGGACATATTCCTAAGTTAACCTGACTAAAAATCTTAGGGAAATCAGAATGAGAATATCCATCAAAAACTATTACCTTGTGATATCTTGATTTTAATGCCTCTATTCGCCGTTGAATACTTTCATTTTCAATTTTGGAAGCGAATATAAGATTGATATTTTTTGCTTCTGATTCAGGAATTCTCTCTATGGCTTCAAGATACTCAAAGAATCCTTTTTCAATTTTGGTATAGCCCATATACAGTATAGTAAAATACTCACTATAGGGGTCGTTTAAACATTTATAGTTTGCTTTCTCTGCTGCTAGAGTACCTATATAATCTACAATCAATTTTTCTGATTTCAAACCATTGGCTTTCACAATCTCAGCTACACGTTGCGACACGCATAGTTCTCCATCTGAGTACACATTAATATTATTAATATTAAAATTCCTATATCTTGTATAAATTCTATTTGAACCTGGAATGTATTTATGCAGTATTTTCCTATATTTCCTGATAATTTTATTCCATATCAACTCATAGTATGGCACATTATACTCATATGAACGTGTAGACGCTTCTGAGACCAAACGAAAAATCAAAGGACTATTGTTGTTGACACAGTTAGTGCATTGAAATTTATACTTGCTATACAAACAATTCTCGTTTCTTTTGGTCCACAGTCTTATATCAGGACATAATATACCATAATCATGGATGGAATGAAAGAATTTAATATTCCTATACTTCTCTTTTAATTTCAGGACCGAAGAAGTTAGCCCCTCAAAGGAATGAAAATGAACTACATCAAAATGACCATGATTCTTAATAAATGTATCTATCTCATTGATTACAACCTTATCGGAAAGTGTTCTATTAAGAGTTGAAATAGAAAATGCTAAGGGAGCAATAATTGGAGAATTTACAATAGTATAATTCTCAAAAGACATAAAATCTTGTTCTTTGCGGATGTATGTACGTTTATTATCACTATCATAATAAAAGCCAGATGACAAAAAAACAAACTCAATGTCATTCCTATTCTCTGCTGCATATTGCATGAGGTTTTTTATATATACAGCAACACCGCCTCCTAATTTATAATGTTCAATAGGAGTCCAATTATATAAAAGTACACGTTTCTTTTGCATAGTTAAAAAAAATTATTATAACATAACGATTGTAAATCATATTCATTCAAAAACAATTCAGTCATCTCACTATTACGAAATTTTGATAATAGTTCTTGCTCTTTTAATTTATTAAATATACACATTCTCCCTTGCTTGATTGGTTTTGCCGGCATACCTGCAAAAATGGTGCAACCTAGTTGTTCGGAGTAATCATGGAGTAATAATGAATTTGAACAGACTACTGATTTTTGGGGTAATTTACTTCCTTTCATTATTTTGCAATTTGAAGATATCCACGTACCCTCGTCTATATATATTCCGTCGTCACAATTAAGAACTCTACCATTGTTTATATCTACTGTATAATGAAAGTCGGTATCCATAAATGTGGTCTCGTACCCAACGACGACATAATCATGTATAATAATACTTTTGCGACACATAATCTTACAACTTTCAGCAAATTTATTATATCGACCAAATTCTATTATGCCACCATAATTTTCAATAATACAACCTCCTTGAATAATGGTTTCTCCCCTAAATACAATAGTTCCATAATTCATTAGACGCGTAGGGTTGTGTGCTTTTGCTTTCCATATTCCAAGACGAATCATCCCATGAACCATCTCTCCTTCTATTCTTATTACACCCTCTCCAAGAACCTTTACATCATTATAAATTAGTATAGGGAGTTTACGTATCCCAGGTATACCGAACCACAAGGCATTGTATATTATTGTTTTTATCCAACAAACATGATCAGCTTTGTACTGATTATACGCTATCACTCTGGATAGCACCTGATTTTTCAATATTGATAGCACACTCATCTTACAACACAATTTTATATCTTCATATTCAGTACTTTTTCAATCACCGGAGCCATGTCATAGTATTTGTACTCGGCGAGGCGGCCTCCGAAGAGGACGTTGGGTTCGGCAGCGGCGAGAGCACGGTATTGGTCGGCAAGGGAGTTGTTGCGGTCATCGTTGACAGGATAGTACGGTTCCATGCCGGGTTGGAACTCGGTGGAATATTCCTCGCTGATGACTGTTTTGGGATTGTCATAAACCGCTTGACCAAAGGACTCGAAGTGCTTATGCTCGATGACGCGGGTATAAGGCACATCGTGCGAGGTGTAGTTGACAACAGCGTTGCCTTGGTAGTTTGGGGTGTCTTCAATGCGCGTCTTGAACGAGACTGTACGCCAATCAAGACGACCTAAACGGAAGTCGAAATATTCGTCGAGTTGTCCGGTGTAAACGAGCGTGTCGGCAAGATCGCGCCAAGAATCTTTGTATTCACGGAAGAAGTCGCAGTTGGTTTTAACTTCTGCGCCTTCAAGGAGTTTGTTGATAAGGAGATTGTAACCGCCAATAGGGATGCCTTGGTACGGATCGTTGAAATAGTTATTGTCGAAGACAAAGCGCAAGGGCAGACGACGAATAATGAAAGCCGGAAGTTCCGTGCAAGGTCGTCCCCATTGTTTCTCGGTGTACTCTTTGATAAGTTTCTCATAGATATCTTTGCCAACTAAAAGAAGCGCTTGTTCCTCCAGATTGCGAGGTTCTGATCCGTCAAGCTTGGCGGATACAGTTGCGCGTTGCTCGGCGATTTTCGCTTGTGCTTCTTCAGGAGTATGAACACCCCACATCTGATAGAAGGTGTTCATGTTGAAGGGCAGGTTGTAGAGTTCGCCGTGAAAGTTAGCGACAGGGCAGTTGGTGTAACGGTTGAAAGGCACAAGGGAATTGACGAAATCCCACACGGCTTTGTTAGCAGTGTGGAAAATATGGGCACCGTACTTGTGGACATTGATGCCTTCGGTTTTCTCACAATAGACATTGCCGCCGAGTTGCGGACGTTTGTCGATGACGAGACATGACTTGCCTGCCTGGTTGGCTTTGTAGGCAAAGGTTGCTCCGAACAAGCCGGAACCAACAATAAGAAAATCGTACTTCGGACCTTTATACATAAAACGCGGATTTCTTTAGTTGCTTATCCGCCATTTGAGGTCCTAGGAAAACCCGTTATCACGAATAAGCAATGCAGAAACCCACGCTGTGTATATACGGAACTATACGCGCACAATGTACGCGCAAGTGCATTATACACCCATGAGCATCTACTGCTACTTGTTTTCGATGATAACTATTTGAAGTTTCCTAGGTTTCAAATGGTCAAAAACAAGCGTTAGTAAACGCCATTAAATATGTCTGTCGTCGGAAGCGGCAATCCATGATTAAGTTGCTACGCAACAAATGTAATGGTTGTGCTTCCTCCTCTTCCCACAAAATAAATTTTGCGGGAGCCCTAAAGCCGCTTCACAGCGAGAGGATTGACGCCAACAAACCCAACCCTTAAAGCAAAATTGCCCTCAGCGTGAGTTTGCGGGTGCAAAGGTACAAAAAATATTTGAATTGTGCAAATAATTCACCAAAAATCACTCATAAACAACTCAAACAGAGGCCTTATTATCGAAGTCCGGGCGGGCGAATATTCAAAGAATAGAGACGGACGAAGATAACACGTTCGCACGCAGAGGGCGGACGGCGAGGCCTAAACCGCCATATGGGCGAGCCTAAACAAGAGCAAAAAAAATGCTCGCGACTGAAGTCACGAGCACAGAACGAAGAGGGGAATGAAATTCCAGGCTAATGGACAAAGAGGAAATATAAGATTATTTAATCTCTTGGCCGGAGGTGGTGTAGGTGCGGCCGTTGCGCTCGATGAGGACGACGCCGTCACGGATGATTTTGTTGGCCGGAGTAGCGGTTGAGATGTTGTCGATACCTTCACCAATAACGATACCTGCCGGCATCTCTGAAAGCGGTTTAATCGTACCAAAATCTTCCCACTGATCAGCCTCTTTATAGGCATTTACGCTCTCGTCCGGGACATAAAGAATGGCGTTTTTTGTCTTTGTATCATAGAACGCGTTTCCGCCTAGAGCAGGAGGCGTAACGGCCATGCATACTACGGTCTTCAACCCTGCGATAGAGAAGGCATACATACCTGTATTTTTAAGGCCATTTCCGATGATTAATGTTTCCATCGCCTTGCACTCATCGAAGGTGTATTTTCCCACCGTTTCAACACTGTTCGGCAGTTCAACGGTTGTAATGTCTAAGCAAGAGAAGAAGGCATCATCGTTAATAGTTTTCACGCCCTTCTGAACGCGCACATAACCTTTCGCGACAGCAGAACAAGCACGCAGACGCGTTTTGTCTTGAGGGTCATATACCATAGGATCTTCTACGATACCATTAACCGAGCGCGCTCCCGCGCCATCAATATAGGCAGAATCACCTGCTACATTCGGTACCATATAAAAGGCACGGTATTTAACCTCTTTCACACTTTCAGGAACAACCAGATTGGTCAGCGAGTAGCATCCATTGAAGGCGTGCTGGGCAATGGTGGTTACATTAGGACCTAATACAAATGTATGAATGGAATGACATTCATAGAAAGAGTATTGGTTGATATTTGTTATACTTTGCGGCAGCACAACATCCTTAATCGAAGTAGCGCCACAGAAAGCATAAATACCTATGCCGCTTAGATTTTCCGGGAATTCCAGGAACTCTATATCTTTGATAAAATCATGCCACGGCTGATTAAGCGGACCGTAATCCGGAATAAACCAACGCTGCGAATTTGTTCCTTTGAGCATGAAGGAAAGGGTCTTGGTGTCGGTGTTGTACGACCAATCGACATTCGTTGTGTCGGAACAAGTTCCGTTAATAATTTCTGCCTTGGCAGTTAAGACGAGTGCGCAGAGGAGCGCGAAGAGAGTAAAAATTTTACGCATAGTAAGATTGGATTTTAGGGTTAGCAAACTATTCGGGCGCAAAGGTACGAAATAATTCTGATATATACAAGAATAAGTGTTACAAAACATAAAAAAAAGAAGAAAATCGCATGGAGGCTTGCATATGTCAAAAAAAAATTGTAATTTTGCGGCGGTTTTTATGCGTACGTGTGGATACACGCGAATTTTCGCAGGCGAATAATAATGAAGAATTAAATTAAAAATCGATAGAATTATGGCAAATGAGAAACAACAAGGCGGTTTGATGTTCAATGCGTTGACCGCAGGAAGTAAGATTGTAGGTAACATCACAGCAGACAGCGATTTTCGCATCGACGGTCTGATCGAGGGTGATTTGAATTGTACCGGTAAGGTGGTTATCGGTGAGGCAGGACGTATTAAAGGCACGGTTACTTGCCAGAACGCCGAGATCATGGGTATGATGGAAGGCAAGGTGACGTGCAGCCAGCAGTTGAGTCTGCGTGCGAGCGGTAAGATCCAAGGCGATGTACACACGAAGACCTTGATCGTGGAGCCGGGTGCATTGTTCAACGGAACTTGCGCGATGGGAAATGCTGCTGCAGCCGCAGAGAAGAAATAATTGTTTAGAAAAAAACATTAAAAACCCCTTTGAAAAATTATATCATTTCATGATTTTGAGTCTTAATTTCAGAAAATCATTCACAAATAAATTTGCAATGCTTTTCCAAAATTAATCCTCACTTCCAAGAAGTCAAATTTTTCAAAGGAAATAAACACACAAAACAATTTTTTCCTCATGAAAATCAAGCCATTTAGAGGAATACGTCCGCCGAAGGAGTTGGTGGAACAGGTAAGTAGCAGGCCGTACGACGTGTTGAATAGTGAAGAGGCGCGTCAGGAAGCGGCAGGCAACGAGATGAGTCTGTATCACATCATCAAACCGGAGATCAATTTTGCGCCTGGAACGGATGAGCACGATCCGCGGGTTTATGCAGAGGCTAAGCAGCAGTTTCAGCGGTTTAAGTTGAAGGGCTGGTTGGTGCAAGACCAGGATCCGCATTACTATGTCTATGCACAGACGATTCCTAACGGTCACCGGTTAGCGGTGAGCGGTGAGCGGACGCAGTATGGTCTGGTGGTTGGCGCTTGGGTAGATGATTATCTGGAAGGACGGATCAAGAAGCACGAGTTGACACGTCGGGACAAAGAGGAAGACCGAATGAAACACGTGCGGACCTTAAATGCCAACATGGAGCCGGTATTCTTCGCTTATCCGCATCGGGAGGACTTGGACGCTATTATTGCCAATGTGGTGGCCGGTACACCGGAGTACGATTTTGTGGCGGCGCCGGAGGGATTTAGGCACACTTTCTGGGTGATTGACGATAAAGCAACGATTGCAAAGATTACAGAGATTTTTGCTCAGATTCCGGCGATGTATATTGCGGACGGACACCATAGGTCAGCTGCTGCTGCCCGAGTGGGCGCAGAGCTGAAAATGAGCGCAGCAAAGCTGCTCAATGATAAAATGAGCGCGGCTAAGCCGCTCAATGCTGTACCCGAGTACGAGTTCTTCCTGGCCGTTTGTTTCCCGGACAATCAGTTGAATATTATTGATTATAACCGCGTAGTAAAGGATCTGAACGGGTTGAGCGAGGAGGAGTTTATCGATGCCCTCAAAGAGGACTTCATTGTTGAGGGGTTACCGGTTACGGGTTACGGGTTACAGGAGTGCAAGCCGAAAGCGCTGCATAATTTCTCGCTGTATTTAGGCGGGAAATGGTATAGTTTGACGGCAAAAGAAGGTCGGTACGATGATAATGATCCGATTGGTGTGCTGGACGTAACGATCTCGAGTAATTTGATTTTGGATAAGATCTTGGGTATCAAGGATCTGCGGAGCGACAAGCGTATTGACTTCGTGGGTGGTATACGCGGCTTAGGCGAGTTGAAGCGGAGAGTAGATAGCGGCGAGATGAAAATGGCGCTTGCACTCTACCCTGTTACGATGCAACAGATCATCAATATTGCGGATAGTGGCAATATTATGCCGCCGAAGACGACTTGGTTTGAGCCGAAACTGCGGAGCGGACTCGTTGTTCATGAGCTAAAGTGATGCTCGAGACGCCTCCGAGAAGAGCACATCCTCACATGAGAGAGAAAAAAAATAAATTGAAAAAAATCATTTATATATTAGCAGCGGTGCTGTGTCTGAGCGGATGCTCGGTGCAGCAGCGGATTAAACGGGCAGATAAGAAGTTCGCGATTGGTGAGTATTACACCGCCGCGGATTTGTATAAGTCGTGTTACAGCCGTTTGAATTCCAAAACAGAGAAGGAGTTGAAGGGCTATGTGGCGTATAAGCAAGGTGAGTGTTATCGGTTGATCAACAACCCGCGTGCGGTGAACTGCTATCAAAATGCGCTGCGAAATAAATATCATTTGCAGGACTCGACAATCTTCTTGCATGCCGGTATTGCGCTGCAGTATCAAGGTAAGTACAAAGACGCCGCCAAGAGTTACGATTTGTATTTGCAGAGTCATCCGGACGACTACGTAGCACAGGCCGGTAAGTACGCTTGTCTGAAGATTGACGAATGGCGCAAAGAGACGAGTCGGTATAAGGTTTCCGAAGCGAAGGAGTTTAATCAAAAGCGCACAAGTAACTTCGCGCCGATGTTTATCGGTTCACAAACTGATGCGTTGATGTTTACAAGTAACCGGCAGGAGAAGCAAAAGAGCGGTAAGAAGACGATGAAACGGCCGAGTAACGTGACCGGTCAGCAGTTGTTCCAGTTGTACCAGACGCGTAAGAACGCCGCCGGGGAGTGGGAAGAGATAGAGTTGGCGGAAGGCCTGTACGATGCGCCGGAGTCGCAACAAGAGAATGACACGACGGGAGGTAAGGCAGCAGGTACGGCTGAGATGGGTGTGTGCTGTTTTACAGAAGACGGACGTACGATGTATTTCACGTATTCGAAGCCGATCAACGGTAAGGATTTGGGTGCTAAGATCTACAAGAGTGAACGCGCCAGTGGTGAATGGAGTGAACCGCAGGAGGTGAAGCTTTTTGCGGACAGTTCGATTACCGTAGGCCATCCGGCTTTGAATGCAACAGGTGACACGCTCTATTTCGTGAGCGATGCGCCGGGAGGTGAAGGTGGCAAGGACATCTGGTGTGCGGAGTTGGACGGTTCGGAGTGGGTTAATCCGCAGCCACTTGGCAAGGGCATTAACACCGCGGCAGACGAGATGTATCCGTATGTGCACGCCGATGGAACGTTGTATTTTGCAAGTAACGGACACCCAGGATACGGAGGTTTGGATATCTACAAAGCCGAGCGCGACACGACGAATAAAGACAGTGTGGTTTGGGTGCTTTATAACATGGGTGCTCCGTTTAATGGCGCAGGAGATGACTTCGGTATTACTTTTGCCGGCAACACGCAGGACGGTTTCTTCTCATCCAACAGAGGCGACAAGAAGGGTTTTGATAAGATCTATCGGTTTGTACTGCCGGAGATGGAGTTCCTGGTAGAAGGTATGGTGACGGACGAGCAAGGTAATCCACTCTCGGACGCGGTGCTACGCCTTGTGGGATCGGATGGCACGAACAGTAAGCTCAATGCGCGGAGAGACGGCAGTTATAAGATCAAGCTGAAGAAGGACGTGAAGTACGTCATGTTAGCCACTGCGCGTGGACACCTGAACGCCAAGGAACAATGGACGACGCTGAACCTGAAGGACAGCAAGACCTACACGATTAATTTTGCGTTAAGTCCGATCAGCCGGCCGGTGAAGATGGAGAATATCTTCTATGAGTTCGGTCGCTGGGAGATCACGCAAGCGTCTGAGACGGAGTTGCTGCACTTGGTGAAGTTGCTACAAGACAACCCGAATATAACCATCGAGTTGAGTGCGCACACTGACTTGGTGGGTAATGAGGAGTTCAACCTCGAGTTGAGTCAGAAACGTGCACAGAGTTGTTGTGACTTCCTGGTGAAACACGGCATTGAGCCTGAGCGCTTGACGCCTGTGGGTTACGGTAAGACCAAGCCTGTAGTGGCTAATAAGGCTATTAACAAGCAGTATCCGTTTATTCCGGTGGAGCAGGTACTGGACGAGGCGTTTATCTTGAGTTTGCCGGCAGACCAACAGGAGATCTGCAACCAGATCAACCGTAGAACCGAGTTTAAGGTGCTCAAAACAACGTATAATTTGTATTAACCGGAGAGCCTCCGGAGGCAAACATACATCGAATAATGAAACAGTATTTAGACTTATGCAAACGTGTGCTGGAAGAAGGCACGGTGAAACACGACCGGACGGGCACAGGCACTATTTCCGTGTTTGGTCACCAGATGCGGTTTAAGATGGAGGACGGTTTTCCGCTGTTAACCACAAAGAAGCTGCACCTGAAGTCCATTATTTACGAGTTGTTGTGGTTCTTGCAAGGCGACACGAATGTGAAATATCTGCAGGATCACGGCGTGCGTATCTGGAACGAGTGGGCCGATGAGAATGGTGATCTAGGGCCGGTTTACGGGCATCAATGGCGTAGTTGGCCGGATTATAACGGTGGTACGATTGACCAGATAGCGAATGTCGTGAAGATGATTAAGGAGAATCCGGACAGTAGAAGAATGCTCGTGAGTGCATGGAACGTGGCGGAAGTGGAGAAGATGGCTCTGCCGCCGTGTCATAGTCTGTTCCAGTTCTATGTGGCGGACGGAAAATTGAGTTTGCAGTTGTATCAGCGCAGTGCCGATATTTTCTTGGGTGTGCCGTTTAACATCGCGTCCTATGCCCTACTCCTTCAAATGATGGCGCAGGTAACCGGTTTGCAATGCGGTGATTTCGTACACACTTTAGGCGACGCACATATCTATTTGAACCACTTGGATCAGGTGAAGTTACAATTGACGCGTGAGCCGAGAGCTCTGCCGAAAATGATTATTAACCCCGAGGTGAAGGATCTGTTTAGCTTCCAGTACGAAGACTTCCAATTGGAAGGCTACGATCCGCACCCACATATAGCCGGCGTGGTCGCCGTCTAATTTAGAATTTCAAATTTCAAATTTATGATTTCTATTATTGTTGCGGTAGCAGAGAACTATGCGATCGGCAAGAAAGGCGACCTGTTGTGTCACATGCCGGCCGATCTGAAGCATTTTAAGGAGATCACGAGTGGTAGCACGGTGCTCATGGGAGAGCGGACGTTCTTTTCGCTGCCTAAACATCCGCTGCCGAACCGTCGGAATATTGTGCTGACGGACGTACAGGGTAAGACTTTTGAAGGTGCTGAAGCCGTGTACTCGTTGGATGAGTTGGTGGCCAAAGTGGCTCCGGACGAGGAGGCTTTTGTGATCGGCGGCGGCATGGTGTACCGCCAGATGATGCCGCGAGCTGACAAACTGTACATCACACATATCCACCATAGTTGGGAAGACGCCGACACGTTCTTCCCGGAGATTGACCAGGCGGTTTGGAAACAGCTGAGTGCAGAGCGGCACAGCGCAGACGAAAATAACCCTTACGATTATACTTTTGCAAAGTACACTCGTAAATTCCCTTCGGAGTAACTCGCCCCCTGCTCGACGAGTTTTGACGTACCCATTCGTCAAAACACGCCTCCGAGAGGGAACATACTCGTTAAGAAAAAATAAGGAAAAAAACATATATGGCAGACGATAAAAAGATTATCTTTTCGATGGTCGGTGTAGGAAAGACTTTCCCGCCGCAGAAACGCGTGTTGAATAACATCTATCTGAGTTTCTTCTACGGAGCTAAGATCGGTATCATTGGTTTGAACGGTGCCGGTAAATCGACGCTAATGAAGATCATCGCCGGTATTGAAAAGGAATACCAAGGCGAGGTTGTTTGGGCACCCGGATACACCGTGGGTTACTTGGAGCAGGATCCTAAACTCGATCCGAACAAGACCGTGCGGGAGTGCGTTCAGGAAGGTGTACAACCGATCATGGACATGCTCAAGGAGTACGACGATATTAATATGGCTTTTGCCGAACCGGACGCGGACTTCGATAAGTTGTTGGCAAGACAAGCCGAGTTGCAGGATAAGTTAGATGCCGCTGACGCATGGAATATAGACCAGAAACTCGACAGAGCCATGGACGCATTGCGTTGCCCACCGGACGATGCAAGTGTTACTACCCTTTCGGGAGGTGAGCGGAGACGTGTGGCGTTGTGCCGTCTGTTGCTGCAACAACCCGATGTGCTGTTGTTGGACGAGCCGACGAACCATTTGGATGCAGAGAGTATCGATTGGTTGGAGCAACACCTGCAGCAGTATGCCGGTACGGTGATCTGTATCACGCACGACCGTTATTTCCTGGATCACGTGGCAGGTTGGATTCTGGAATTGGACCGCGGTGAAGGTATTCCTTGGAAGGGTAACTACTCGAGTTGGTTGGAGCAGAAGACCAACCGCATGGCTCAGGAGGAGAAACAAGCCAGCAAGCGGAGAAAGACTCTGGAGCGCGAGTTGGAATGGATTCATATGGCACCGAAAGCACGTCACGCGAAGCAGAAAGCTCGTCTGGAGGCTTATGACCGTATGTTAAACGAGGAACAGAAGACGAAAGAGGAGAAACTCGAGATCTTTATTCCGAACGGTCCGCGTTTGGGTAATAAGGTGATTAACGCCGAAGGAGTGGCTAAGAGTTTTGGTGACCGCCTGCTGTTCGAGGACCTCAATTTCATGTTACCGCCGAACGGTATTGTAGGTGTTATTGGTCCGAACGGAGCGGGTAAGACTACCCTTTTCCGTATGATCATCGGCAGCGAAAAAGCGGACAAAGGTACGTTTAGTGTCGGCGAGACGGTGAAGATCGGTTATGTCGATCAGCAACATACGGATATTGACCCGAATAAGAGTGTGTTTGAGACCATTAGTGGCGGTACGGAGTTCATTCGTGTGGCGGGAAGAGAGATCAACGCCCGTGCGTACTTGAGTCGTTTTAATTTCACGGGTGCGGACCAAGAGAAGAAATGCGGAGTGCTGAGTGGTGGTGAACGAAATCGATTGCATTTAGCGCTGACTCTGAAGAGTGAAGCCAACGTGCTGCTGCTCGACGAGCCGACGAACGATATAGATGTGAATACGCTGCGTGCGCTGGAGGAAGGTCTGGAGAACTTTGCCGGTTGTGCCGTAGTGATTAGTCACGACCGTTGGTTCTTGGACCGTATCTGCACGCATATCCTGGCTTATGAAGGCGACGGTAAAGTGTTCTGGTTTGAGGGCAGTTACTCGGAATACGAGGAGAACAAGAAAATGCGCTTAGGCGAGGAGGCTTGTGAGCCGAAACGTGTTAAATATAGAGGACTGAATTAAAAATTAAGAATTAATAATTAAAAATTGCTACGCAGAGTTAGTACATATATACGCAAACACGGGTTGTTGGATAAGAATAAGCCGGTGTTGGTAGCGGTGAGCGGCGGAGCGGACAGCGTTTCGCTCTTGGACGTGCTCCTGCAAGCCGGTTACACCTGCGTCGCAGCGCATTGTAATTTTTCATTGCGCGGAGCAGAGAGTGACCGCGACGAAGCGTTCGTACGGGAGTTGTGTGCACAATTGAATGTGCCTTTGGAGGTGCAACATTTCGACACAAAGGGCTACGCCAAGGATAAGCACGTAGGCATTGAGGTGGCGGCACGGGAGTTGAGGTATGCGTGGTTTGAACAGGTAGCTCAGGTGCATGGCTGTCATGCGGTGTGTGTGGCACACCATCAAAACGACCAGGCCGAGACGATCTTGCTTAACCTCAAGCGCGGAACGGGTCTGCGTGGTTTGGCAGGCATGCGACCGATCAGTGCCAACCCCATGGCACCGGAAGGTGTGCCGGTTGTACGTCCGTTACTCTGCACAACACGGGATTATATTGAACATTACCTGCGGGACAAGCGGCACTTAAACTGGGTGACGGACAGTACGAATAACGACCTGACGATCAGTCGTAACGCCGTGCGGCAACAACTAAAAGTCTACTCCAAAGCGGAGATCGAGCACATGGCTCAAACGGCCGAATACGTGCAGGGATATATAGATTTGATTGACGGCAAAGACACGCGCGAAGCAGGAGTTGTACGATTATATGAAGAACTTCGCATATATAATTTTGCAGAAATAGATAAGATTTACGATGCGTTGCAAAAGGGAGAAGGAGGTAAAGTGTTTACCTCGAAGACACACCGGGCAACGATAAAGAAAGGCAAACTATGCGTCACTACGGTATAATAGGATTTCCATTACATCACTCGTTTTCGGCCAAATACTTCAACGAGAAATTTGAAACATCGGGCATCGATGCCGAGTACTCGTTGTATGCGGTTGATAAAGGTGAATGGATGAAAGGTGAAAGGTTAAAGGAATTCCTTGAATCTCTGGATGGCTTCAACGTGACCTTGCCATACAAACAGGCGATTATTCCGTATCTGGAGCGTCTGGACGAGACGGCCGAGGCGATTGGTGCCGTGAACGTGGTGTATAAACACGTGGGTTATAACACGGACTGTCTGGGATTCATGGGGTCCATGCAACCATTGCTACGCGAAGATGACCGCAAAGCGCTTGTGCTAGGTACCGGAGGTGCGTCCAAGGCGGTGTGTTACGGGCTGAGGAAGTTAGGGATCATCCCTACTCTCGTCAGCCGTACGCCGAAAGAAGGGATGTTGGGTTATGACGAGTTGACGCAGGAGGTGATGGAGGCGCACACGATCATCATCAATTGTACGCCATTAGGCATGGCGCCGGATGTCAACAGTTTTCCGCCTATTCCGTACGAACAAATCACGGCACGGCATTTGTTGTTCGACTGTATCTATAATCCTGAAGAAACTTTGTTTTTACAGAAAGGCAAGGCGCAGGGAGCGATGATCAAGAATGGCATGGAAATGCTGGTCGGTCAAGCCAAAGCGGCCTGGAAAATTTGGAATTCTGATAAGGACAAACATACGATAAACATAGGTTAAACATACGATAAACATACGATCACCATATGAAAAAAATGAGTATTCTGCTCCTTGGAGCGATGATGATGAGCGCGGTGCACGCGCAGGTATTGGAAGAGAATGAGTCGGCACTGGTTTATTACAGTCCGAAGACAGAAATCACGCTGGAGTTTATATATCTGGAGGAACATTTCGAGCGTGGACTGTATGCGGACTATGCCGAGGCGATGTTAGGTATCACGGACGCGGTGATGGAGACCAAGAAGGTCTGCACGCTCAAGGATGTACGGATCGGAACCGCCACGACGACCGACTATAACCGTCCGCATAAAGTGGCTAACGAAGCAGGTTTTCCGCTATTATTGACTATTAACGACAAAGGTCTGTTGTTGGGTTATAATATCGTTCCGAAAGAGAAGAAAGGACCGAAACATGATCCTAAACGTCCTTGCCCGGGTCAGAAACCTGAAGCGCGTGTCGTGCCTTTGTCGGAGGATGTGTTGACGGCAGCTAATCCTGAAGCACAGGCACATGAGATCGCCAAGCAGATTTTCCATTTACGTGAGACGCGTATGTACCTGCTCAACGGCGAGGTCGAGCACGCGCCTGCTGACGGTAAGGCCATGGAGTTGGTTCTGAACGAGTTAAACGAGCAGGAACGAGCGCTCACGGAGTTGTTCACGGGTCGTAAATGCATGCATCCAATGCATAAGACGGTTCGCGTAGAACCGACAAACGATGGTGAGTTGCTCTTCTTCTCGGAAGAAAACGGATTTACGGACGGCGATAATATTGATGCCGACACGATTGAAGTGCGCATGGCCTGCACGCAACAGGTCGTACAGCCTGTAGAGGATAAGAAAAAGAAGAAAGGTCCACAGTTAACGCAGATCGTGTATAACGTGCCGGGTAACTGTGCCGTGAACGTGCTCTACAAGGGCCGTAGTTTGGACAAGCGGGCTATTCCTGTGGCACAGTTAGGCATGGATGTCTCACTGCCGAAGAGTTGGTTTACGGGCAAAGAGTTGCCGAAAATAACGTTTAGTGAAAAGACCGGAAATATTGTTTCTGTTTCGAAATGAGAAAATTCCTATTTATAGTAACATTGTGTGCGGTTTCCTGGGCTTCGGCGCAGGAGATCAACTGCCGCGTGAGTATTAACTCCGACCAGATAGAAGGTTCGAACAAACAGGTCTATGAGACACTCAAGACAGCCATCGAGGAGTACATGAACCAGAACCGCTGGACGAACATGACTTTTGCCGAACACGAGAAGATCGAATGCAGCATGCAGATCGTAGTCAAAGAGGCGGCAGATAACATGTATAAATGCGAGATGACGCTCCAGAGTCGCCGTCCGGTGTACGGTACGACGTACACGACGCCGCTGCTTAATTTCGTAGACAAGAATTTCAACTTCACCTACCAGGAGTTCGACCGGATTGAGTATCAGCAGAACACGTTCACGACGAACCTCACGGCCATGCTGGCCTATTACTGCTACCTGATTATCGGGCACGACATGGACAGTTATCAGCGACTTGGCGGCACTCCTGCGTTTGAGGCATGCGAGCAGATCGTCAATGCCTGTCAGAGTGCATCTATGGAGCAGAGTGAGCAGAAAGGATGGCTAGCATTCGACAGTAACAGAAACCGCTACGCGCTCATCAACAACCTGCTTGATGAGGCGTTTAAGAAATACCGCAATTACTACTACGAGTACCACCGTTTGGGTCTGGACGAGATGAGCGGTAACGTAGTGAACGGTCGGGCACGCATCGCGGAAGGTATGCCGGTTCTGAAGGAAGCCTACAGAGCCCGTCCGGCGACGTACGTGATCAACACCTTCCTCGATGCCAAGGCGGATGAGTTGGTGGATATTTTCAAGAAAGGCACGGACAAAGAGAAGCGAGACGTGTATGATCTGCTCATGGATATTGACCCGACCAGACAGAACACATACGATAAGATTAACCAATAATGTTAAAGCATTTACACATACAGAACTACGCGCTGATAAGCCATCTGGATATTGATTTTGCGGATGGTTTCTCGGTGATGACAGGTGAAACCGGGGCTGGTAAGAGTATTATCCTCGGTGCCTTGGCGCTGGTATTGGGTGCGCGAGCGGATAGCAAAGTTATCACGGACGGTGAGGACAAGTGTATCATCGAGGCGGAATTTACGGATTGTATCATCCGTCGTGAGTTATACAGCAACGGCAAGAGTCGTTCGTTTGTGGATGACAGCGTGGTCACACTGCAGGAACTCAAGGTGCTGGCGAACCAATTGATTGATATCCATTCCCAGCACGCGAACCTACTCATAGAGAATGCGGATTTCCAGTTGGAGGTGGTTGATGCAATCTCGCAAAACGAAGCCGTCAGAGCCGATTATAGCACGCATTATGAGGCCTATATGAGTGCCTTGGAGGCTTTGCATAAGTTGCAAGAACTGGCCAAGAAGAGTCAGCAGGACGCCGATTATATCCAATACCGCTACAAGATGCTTGACGAAGCCGGTCTGCAGGAAGGCGAGTTGGAGGACTTAGAGCAAGAGCAGTATACGCTTAGTCACGCCGAAGAGATCCGTGCGGCACTGCAGACAGCTGTAGAAGCATTGAGCGGAGAACAAGGCGGTGCCATTATGGCACTCAAAGCTTGCCGTCTGAACGAAGTTGCGCCGGAGTTGCAGGAACGCATTGACAGTGCCCGCATTGAGTTGCAGGACATTTCTCATGAGGCGGAACGGCAACTGCAACGCACGGAGATGGATCCGCAGCGTTTACAGTGGGTGGAAGAGCGTATCGGCGAGTTGGAACAACTCAAGCGGAAGTTCAGTGCCGAGAGTATAGACGAGTTGATTAGCATGCGGGACGAGTTGGCAGAACAAGTCAACCGACTGGATAGTTTTGACTTTGATATCGAGCAGGCAAGCAAAGCCGTAGAGGCTGCTAAAGGCACACTTACCAAGGCGGCAGAAAAATTGAGCAAGAGTCGTCAGGCTGTGGTACCGCAGATCACCAAGACCTTGGTTGAAGGACTGACACGTCTCGGTGTAGCGCATGCCAAAGTGGAGATACCGATCACTCCTACCCCGGACTTCCTGCCGAGCGGCAAGGACGAGGTGCAGATACTTTTTGCAGCGAACCTCAACCAGAGTCTCAGAAACGTGAGTGAGGTGGCGTCCGGAGGTGAGATCAGTCGTCTCATGCTATGCGTGAAGGCGCTTATTGCCAGCACACGAGGCCTGCCGACGATCATTTTCGATGAGATAGATACGGGTGTGAGTGGAGAGATTGCGACCCAAATGGCCTCTATTATGCGCGAGATGAGTGCACATAGACAAATCATCGCCATCACCCACTTACCGCAGATTGCCGCACTCGGACAGACCCATTACAAGGTCTATAAAGCCGACACAGCTACCCGCACAGAGACGCATATCAGTCGCCTCACAGACGACGAACGAATAACCGAAATAGCCGGTATGCTCAGTGGTAAGAATGCCACCGAGGCCGCTATCAAAACAGCGAAAGAACTACTATGTTGCCATTAGCGGAAAGACTACGTCCGAAGACTTTGGACGACTACATAGGCCAGAAACATCTGGTGGGACAAGGCGCCATCCTGCGTCAGATGATCGAGAGCGGAAACATCGCCTCGTTCATCCTTTGGGGTCCTCCGGGTGTCGGTAAGACGACGCTCGCACGGATTATTGCCCACCAGTTACAACGACCTTTCTACACGCTGAGTGCCGTGACGAGTGGCGTGAAGGAAGTGCGGGACGTGATTGACAAAGCCAAGCGCAACGCGAGTCTGAACAGCGGGCTCTTTGCACCGGCAGACAGTCGGAGTCCGATCTTGTTCATTGACGAGATCCACCGGTTCAGCAAGAGTCAGCAGGACAGTCTTCTCGGTGCGGTAGAAGAAGGTACGATCACGTTGGTGGGTGCCACAACGGAGAACCCGTCGTTCGAGGTCATCACGCCGTTACTGAGTCGTTGTCAAGTCTATGTGCTTAAATCGCTGGACAAGGACGATCTGACGGAATTGCTGAACCGTGCTTTGACGCGAGATGAGTATATCAAGTCGCTGGGTCTGCAGGTCAAAGACACTGAGGCGCTGCTCCGTTACAGCGGCGGCGATGCGCGTAAACTGCTGAATATCATCGAGCTCGTCAGCAACAGTGGTGCCAAGGTCATTGACAATGAGACCGTCACCAAGCAGTTACAGCAAAATCCCGTGGCGTACGATAAGGACGGCGAAATGCACTATGACATTATATCGGCGTTCATCAAGTCCGTGCGCGGCAGTGACCCGCAAGCCGCTATCTACTGGTTGGCGCGTATGATTGAAGGCGGAGAAGATCCGAAGTTCATCGCGCGGCGACTGGTGATCCTGGCGAGCGAAGATATAGGACTCGCTAACCCGAATGCGATGTTACTGGCTAACACATGTTTCGATGTAGTCAATAAGATCGGTTGGCCGGAAGGACGTATTCCGCTCGCGGAGACAACCATCTATTTGGCCACCTGCAAGAAAGATAACTCGGCATACCTGGCGATTGACGCCGCCTTGGCGAAGGTGCGCGAATCGGGTAATCTACCTGTTCCTTTATATCTTCGCAACGCGCCAACGAGTTTAATGAAAGAACTCGGTTATGCCGACGGCTATAAGTACCCGCATGATTTTCCGGGTCACTGGGTGGAACAGCAGTACTTACCGGACGAACTCGTCGGCACGACGTTTTGGAAGAAAGACTAAACACAGATGGCTGGCATCTACGTACATATACCGTTTTGCAAGAAGCGCTGCGCATACTGCGACTTCTTCTCCACCACCCTTTTGGCGCGCCGAAAGGAATATGTAGAAGCCGTGCTCAAAGAGATAGAGCAACGAAAGGATGAGGCAAACGAGCCTATCCGCACGATCTATATCGGAGGTGGTACCCCGAGCACCTTGATGCATCGGCACATCCGGCGACTATTGGAGGCTATCGGCACACAAGACGCCACGGAGATCACGATGGAACTCAATCCGGGGGATATCACCTATCCTCTCCTGCGAGGCATTCGTGAAGCAGGTGTCAACCGACTCTCCATCGGTATTCAGTCCTTCCAACCCGGACTGCTGCAACGTATCGGACGTCGGCATAACGGCATGGAAGCGTTTCAGGCGGTACAGATGGCGAAGTACATGGGATTTGACAATATTTCCATTGACCTCATGTACGCGCTGCCGACACAGACCTGGGAGTCCTGGAAAGAAGATATTGGTCTGGCTTTAGCACTGAACGTACAGCATATATCCGCCTACGGCTTGATCTACGAAGAAGGCACGGAGTTGACGCGTCGGGTACAAAGCGGCGAGATGCAAGCCATTGACGAAGAGACGGAGAACGCGATGTACGACTATTTATGCGAGCAACTCAAGAAGGCCGGATTTGTGCATTATGAAGTGAGTAACTTCGCCTTACCGGGCTACGAGGCGAAACATAACAGCAGTTATTGGGACGGTAGGCCGTATATCGGTGTCGGCGCCGGCGCACACAGTTATATCGGCCACGTGCGCAGTTGGAATCCCTCGAACCTCAGCGCCTACATACGCGGCATACAAGCCGGTACGTTGCTACGCGAGAGCGAGACACTCACCGACACCGACCGCTACAACGAACGTATCATGTTAGGGCTGCGAACAAGAAAAGGCGTCAAACGAAGCGAGATACAAGGCGATATAACGCCGCATTTGGAAGCAGGAAACCTGCGTAGGACAACCGGTGGACGCATCGTAGCGACACAACAAGGACTACACATACTAAACACGATAATTGAAGATTTGATGATATGAAAACAAAGACTTGGTACAAACCGTTTTTGATTTGGTTCTGGAGCCTCTTTCTCGGAGGTCTGTTGACGGCTTTCCTCGTGATCTGGTTGATTACCGAAGGTGCGTTAGGTTACTTGCCGCCTTTGGAGGAGTTACAGAACCCGAAGAACACCTTCGCCAGTGAGGTCATCTCGGCCGATATGCAGTCGCTCGGGCGCTATTACCGCTATGAGAACCGCATCGGTGTGCAGTACACCGACCTATCGCCGAACCTGATCAACGCGCTGATAGCGACGGAAGACGTGCGGTTCTACGAGCATACGGGCGTGGATTTCAAGTCCATGTTCCGTGCCATTCTCAAACTCGGTCGTGCCGGTGGTGGTTCTACCCTCACCCAGCAACTCGCCAAGCAGCTCTGGTCGCCGCGAGCCAATAACATCTTCGAGCGTGCCATGCAGAAACCGATCGAATGGGTCATCGCTACCAAGCTCGAGCGGCTCTATTCGAAGGACGAGATCCTGCTCATGTACCTTAATCAGTTCGATTTTCTCTATAACGCCGTAGGTATTCAGTCGGCCTCGCAGGTCTATTTCTCGACCACTCCGTCCGAACTCAAACTCGAGCAGGCAGCGATGCTTGTGGGTATGTGTAAGAACCCGTCGCTATACAACCCCGTGCGCCATCCCGAGCGGGCTACCGGTCGTCGGAACATTGTCCTCAGTCAGATGGAGAAATACGGGTATATCGACGAGGCCACACGCGATTCCGTGGCAGCTATTCCACTGGAGTTGCACTACCGTTCGGTGGATCATAAGCAAGGAATAGCACCGTACTTACGGGAGTACCTGCGCGGGGTGCTGACGGCCAAAGAGCCCAAGGCGAGCGACTACTCCGAGTGGAACAAACAGCAGTATGAACTGGATCAATGGGAATGGGAAAACAACCCGTTGTACGGTTTCTGCGAGAAGAACAAGAAAGCCGACGGGACGCCGTATGACCTCTATCAGGACGGTCTGAAGATCTACACGACGATCGACTCCCGTATGCAGCGCTATGCCGAAGAGGCGGTGAGCGAACATATGGAAGCGCAGCAGAAAGCGTTCTTCAAGGAACTCAAGCGCAAGAAGAACGCACCATTCTCGTACAAGCTCACGCAAGCCGAGATAGATGGTATCATGAATCGCTCCATGCGTCAGACCGACCGCTACCGCAACATGAAACGTGCCGGAGCCAGTATGGACAGCATTACCGCGGCTTTCATGACACCGCGTGAGATGCAGATCTTCGATTACGACAAAGGCATGATCGACACCATCCTCAGTCCGTACGACTCTATCAAGTGGCTCAAGAGTTACCTGCGCTGCGGTTTCATGTCCATGGATCCGCATACAGGACACGTCAAGGCCTATGTAGGTGGTCCTAACTTCGCGCATTTCCAGTACGACATGACGACCAAAGGTCGTCGGCAGGTCGGTTCGACCGTTAAGCCTTACCTCTATACCCTCGCGATGGACGAAGGTATGTGGCCGTGCGATACGTGGGTGTACGACTCTGTGGTCTTTATTCTGCCGAACGGAGACCGCTACGTACCGCGTGACACGCACGATAAATACTGGGGTGATACCGTGACCCTCACATGGGGACTCAAAGAGTCTTCCAACTGGATGTCCGCGTATCTGATGACGCTTTTCACTCCGGAACAACTCGTCAAAATGATGCGTTCTTTCGGCATCAAGGGTCAACTCGATCCGGTCGTATCACTCTGTCTGGGTCCCTGTGAGGTAAGCGTCGAAGAAATGGTAGATGCCTACACGACCTTCGCGAACAAAGGTATCCGAACCGAACCGCTCTACGTCACCCGCATCGAGGATAATAACGGTAATGTTATTGGTACGTTCACGCCTCGGACGCACGAGATCATCAGTGAGACAACGGCCTACAAGATGATTCATATGCTACGTGCCGTGCTGGATCACGGTACAGGCGTGCGCGTGCGCTATAAATATGGAATAACCGCTCCTATGGGTGGTAAGACCGGTACGACCAACAATAACTCCGACGGTTGGTTCATGTGCTTCACACCTTCGCTGGTAAGCGGTACATGGGTCGGCGGTGAAGACCGTGGCATACATTTTGATAACATGGCTGAAGGACAAGGAGCATCCATGGCGCTGCCTATCTGTGCGCTGTACATGCAGAAAGTGCTGGCCGATCCGGATCTCGGTTACAGTCCGGAAGAACAGTTCGATATACCCAAATGGTTTGACCCCAATGAAGGTTGCCGATAAATTTAAATTTGAAAGTTGAAAGAAGTATATAAGTACATAGTTATAACGCTGCTGCTTTTTACACCATACACCTTACACTATACACCATTACAAGCGCAGCTTAACACCGACCGCATCACCGCGATTGGTAGGAATGCGCTGTATTTCGAGGACTATGTGCTCTCTATCCAGTATTTCAACCAGGTCATTCGGCTCAAGCCCTACCTCGCGGAACCCTATTTCTACCGTGCGATCGCTAAGATCCAACTGGAGGATTACCAAGGAGCCCTGCGCGACTGCAACGCCGCTATTGAGCGTAATCCTTTCTCGCCGGGTATCTACTATGCGCGTGGGTATATCTACCGTCAACTCAACGAACTTGAGAAAGCCGAAGCGGATTATACCGAGGCACTGCGTTTCTCGCCGGAGAACCGCACCTACATGCTCCTTCGTGCCGACACCCGAGCGGCGATGAAGCAGTACGACTTGGCGCTGGAGGACATTGAACAGATGCTCAAACGCGAACCGCAGTCTGCCTCCGTATGGTCGGAGAAAGGACATATATGTATCCTTAAAAAGGATACACTGACGGCACTCGAGGCGTTTGAACAGGCGGTTAAGTACGATAAGAGTAACCCTGCTGTGTGGTCGGCGCTCGGTGTGACGAACCTCATGCTCGAGCACGAAGATGAAGCGTATGTACAGTTGACGCAAGCCATCAACCTCGGTTCCAAATGGGCAGGCGATTATATCAACCGAGGCATCATTCATTATCATCGCCATAACTACCGCGGTGCGCTCTCGGACTATGACCAGGCGGTGAAGAATGCCCCGCGGGAAGCTGACTGTTATTACAACCGCGGCATCATGCGGCAGGAAGTGGGTGATTACAACCGTGCCTTGGAGGACTTCAACACGGCCCTTTCGCTGGCTCCCGAGCGCACCGAGATGCGCTATCAGCGGGGTCTCGTTCAGATGCAACTCAAGCAATGGAAAGCGGTGGTAACCGACATGGATGCCCTCATCGAGCGCTATCCGTATTTCCTGCCGGCTTACTACCTGGCAGCCCAAGCCAAGACCCAGCAAGGCGATACCAAAGCCGCCTATCGCTACCGTCAGCAGGCCTATGAGCTCGAGCAGCGTAAGGATGAGATACAAGCGCAGCAGGCAGCTCAACCGCATACCGACATGCTCATCGCTGAAGCTCAACCGCAGAGTAAGGACCATCGTAAACAGTTCTCTACCTCCGCTGCGCAGAGCCAGACCGAGATACCCGATGAGGAACAGAAATACGACTCCCAGACCCGAGGAACGGTGCAGAAACGCTATCAGGACGTGGTTAACGAACCGAATATCCTGCTCTCTTATTACAGCCAGGATCTGAGTCTGCGTAGTACTAATTACTACCATCCGCTTGTGGATGATCTCAATAAGCGAGAAGTACTGCCGGCAACGCTTAAGTTCACCAATCAGGAACTGGCACTCACGGCAGAGATGGTGGATTATCATTTCGCGCAGATCACCCACCTCACCGAGCGCATGGACGAGTACCCGACCGCGGAACTCTATTTCGCACGCGCCATGGAGTTCGCGATCATCAAGGACTATGCGAGCGCTATCGACGACTGCACCAAAGCACTAACTATAACCGATAACCGTTCACCGCTCACCGTTATCCTCACTTTCTGCCGTGCCAACTGGCGATACCGACTCGCGGAGGTGGATTACGAACTGATGCTACGCGACTACGACTATGTGCTGCGACTGCAACCCGATTTCGTCTTTGCCCTCTATAACAAGGCGAATATTCTATGCGCACAGCATGAGTACAACGACGCCATCAAGTACTACACGCAGGCCATCCAAAGCGATGCAGACTTTGCCGAAGCCTACTTCAACCGCGGCCTGACGTATATCTATATCGGCGAAAATGAAAAAGGACTATCCGACCTCAGTAAAGCCGGTGAACTCGGTATCTACCAGGCGTATAACATGATCACAAGATTTAAATAAATTTGAAATTTGAAATTTGAAATCAAAAATATAATCGTCCTTGCTCTTTGCTCCTTGTTCTTTGTTCCGGCAAAGGCTCAAGTGCTATATGAAGTGAGCGGAAACAGTGCCAAATCGAAGTCGTATATCCTGGCGACAAACCGGTTGGTTAATATGGAGTTTTTGGACACGATTCCGAACGTGTTCAAGTGCTTCAGTCGCTGCAACAAAGTCATCACGGAATTTGCCATGCAGGACTATGAAGCGCTCGCTGCGCTGCGTCAAGCAGCCCTCCTACCCGATTCCGTTAAATTGTCGAATTTCTACAGCGAAAGCGACTATACATACATAGACAATAGTCTTCGCATTAATTTAGGTATGGGTTTAGACAAGCTCTGCCGCATGAAACCTTCGTACCTCACGGAGATGTTTCGGGTGGAATTGTTCAAGCAATGGTTGCAGTACGACGAGCAAAAATCCATGGAGAATTTCTTCGAGGCGGTAGCCGCCGAACGAGACATACCGGTGGTGGGTCTGGATAATATCGGAGAGACCATGTTTATGCTCTTCGACCGCGAACCGTTCCACTGGCAGTGTACCGAACTCAAGAAAGTGATTGAATACCCCGAGAAAGAGGTGCAGCAAGAGCGCATCTTACGGGATATGTACCGCAACGGACGACTGACCGACATAGCCTACCAGGTGGAAGGACCGAATAACACCACCTCCATCTCCTATTCGGATTATCAGGTCTATGCGCAGCGTAATAAAGAATGGGCCAAACGGCTCAAACCCCACCTCACCGAAGGGCATGCCTTCATCACCCTCAATGCCATCTATCTGGGTGGTGAGAAAGGTTTGTTACAAGCCCTCCGCGCGGCCGGATACCGCGTCCGTCCTGTGAATAGAAAACATATAAAATGTTGAAAGTTGAAAGTTGAAAGATGAAAGTTTATCGATACATAGTATTTGCCCTTTTTACACTATACACCATACACCATACACCCATCCATGCCCAAACGGGCATGCGTGAACTCGGTGACTCGCTCATGACATGGACGGGTTTCTCTCGCGCATGGTCACCTACGGTGCGTGTCAAACAGATGCGTATCAACGGCGATAACGTGTCGCTCAAGACCAATAACACCCTTCATGACGTACGCTGGACGCCGGAGAACGTCGCTGAGATCAAGCGCAAAGTGAGTCTCTGGACACTCGGCCATGAGAAGGGAAAAATCACCATCTACACCGGCACTGCCTCCATCGATGATCTCATCACCGACTGCGCCCGCTCCGAAAATAACAAATCACAAATCACAAATCACAAATCCGATTTGACTGACAGGTCAATCGTCCTCTACCCTTCCCACGGCCTCTATTTCAACCGTGACCGCCAGCAGTGGATCTGGCAGCGCGCGACGCTCTGGACAACCGTAGAAGACCTCTACAGCCATGAGTACGTACGTCGTATCACCCGCATGTTAGAGAACGCCGGAGCTACCGTCCTCTCACCGCGTGCAGGGCTTGACCAACAGGATCTCGGTGCGTCCGGCATGCCGCAATGGACCGAAGGAGCACGTTACCAACTCATCAACCAAGGCGTCGATCGTTCCGTTTGGGATCTGTACGAAGGCAACGAGTATAAAGATGATATGAAATGTCGGCCGACGTGGGTGAACAGCCTGGAGACACCCGTCGATCTGTGTATTGCCCTGCATACGGACGGTTTTGACAGCGGGGATGACAGCACGATCGTCGGTACGCTCGTCATCTATACCGCCAAGGACGATGACGGACATACGACCTTGCGCGACGGACGCGACCGCGAGAAGACCAACCGTAACCTCGCCGACTGGATCCAGACCTCGGTCACCAAGGACCTCTGTCGTCTCGCGCCTGAGTGGACACGACGCCAACTCAAGGAAGCCAATTACTGCGAGTCGCGCGTGCCCGTCGTGCCGAGTATCATCCTCGAACTGCTCAGTCATAAGAACATGGCGGATATGAAATACGGCCTCGATCCGGCGTTCCGTTTTGCGGCAGCCCGTGCCGTCTATAAGGGCATCCTGCGTTACCTCAACGGTCCGCAAGCCATCGTCCAACCCCTGCCCGTCAAAGAGCTTGGTATCAATGCGGAGGGGCTATTACGATGGATCCCGCAAATAGACAGCATTGAGCCCACCGCGAAGCCGTCTTATTACATGGTCTATGTGCAGGCGAATGACGGAGAATGGGATGTGCAGCAGGTGGAACAAAAGACCGAACTGAGATTGGAGTTGAAGCCCGATGTGAAGTATAATTTCTACGTCGTTGCCGGCAATGACGGAGGACTGAGTCTCCCCTCGCCTATCGTCAGCGCGTATCTAACATCTAACAGTCCGAAGGACGGTCTATCTTCTGTCAGTGAAACGGTCCTCATCATCGATGCTTTCAATGATGTGTATGGTCCTCAGTGGTTCGCGGACTCGACGTACGCAGGTATCGTGCCGGGCAGTTATGCCTGCGAAGACGGCTTCAGCTGCGCGTATATCGGAGAACAGTGGGATTTCGTACGTGCCAGCCAGTGGATCAACGATGACAACTGCGGTTTTGGTGCTTGCTACCGTGACCATGCCGGTCAACTCATCGTCGGCAACACCCATGACTACGCCGCACAACACGGTCGCGTACTCCGTAAGATGCACATCCCGTATGTCAGTTGCACCGCCGGTATGCTCGACACACTCCTCTCGCCGCTCGCCTCTAACCTCTCACCTTTACTAGTAGATGTAATTTGTGGTCGTCAAAGGAATCCTTTGTCGGCACAATTACAGACACTTCTCGCTGATTATTTAGACAACGGCGGCAAACTGCTGCTGAGTACCGATCATTTCAGTGCCATTGATCCTGCATGGGCCAAGACCTATCTGCATGCCGCCTACCATGCACCGCGTGCTACCCGATCCGGACGGATCGCCACGCCGCGGCATCGACTCTACCAGTTGCATCTCGAGCCCAATGAAGACCAACTCTTCACCTGCACGCCCGAAGCCCTCCGACCGGTTGATGATACACCCTACACCATTATGGCCACCTACGAAGATATGCGCTGTACGGCCGGCGTAGGTACGCCGAACACCTTGGTCTATGGTTTTCCGCTGGAAGCGGTCATGGATTTTGAGAAGATTTTCCGGCATGCCATCGAATGGCTTTTTGCGGAATAAGTAACACTTTTTAAGAAAAAACGCACAATTATTTGCACAATTCCAAAAATTGTTGTATCTTTGCAGCCGGAAAATAATAATTGACAAACTATTTATACTCTTTTTTATTAACCAAATTTATTTTTCTTATGAAGAAATTCTTATTAGGTGCATTGTTGGTTGTTACCACAATGTTCATGGCAAGTTGTAAGAGCGGTGGTAGTTCTTCTAGTTACGCGCAGGGCGATCCGAAGCCGACTATCGACAGTGAAGCAGGTACCGTTAATGGTAAGTCTTATGACAACAAGACCGAGTGCTGCTGGGAAGTTAGTGCTTCCGGACTGGCAGAATATGGAATGTCCGTAAATGGAACCGGCTATGTATGGACAACCGAGTTTGAAATTGTTGCTGGAGCAGAATTAGCAATGTGGGAAGCAGCTCAAGCGGGCAATACTAAGGCATCGTACTCGTATAAGAAAAATGGTGCGAAAGATGAAGACTCCTGTTGGGCACAAAACGAAGACTATGAGGATTAATAATCATCTCGTTAAATTCTCCCAAGAGCGACCATTCGGCCGCTCTTTTTTATGGCATCTGAACGTACCTTTGTCCTAGGTATGTCCTAGGTAAGTGCTAGGAAAGTCCTACCCTTATCCTACCTTTATGCTATGTGATGAGGGTTTCGTTTCTAAAAATTCCGAGAATCCTTGCATATGTCATTTTTTTTTTGTACTTTTGCAGCCGCAAAAGTTTTTGAGAATGAAGAAGAAAAATTTACCGATTATTGAGAACGTGGAGATTACCGGCGTGGCGGCAGAAGGAAAGGCTTTGGTAAGGATTAATGATATCGTGTGCTTTGTGCCGAACTGCGTGCCAGGGGATGTAGTGGATCTGCAGATTACGAAGAAGAAACACTCGTTCATGGAGGCAAAGGTGCTGCGCGTGGTCAAACCGAGTGAGGTAAGGTGCGAAGCACGGTGCAAGCATTTCGGCGTGTGCGGTGGTTGCAAATGGCAGATCCTGCCCTATGCCGAGCAGCTCAGATACAAGCAGCAGCAGATAGTGGATAACCTCACACGCATCGGTAAGATTGAACTGCCGGCAATCAGTCCGATATTAGGCAGCAAGCATATCTACGAATACCGCAACAAGCTCGAGTTCACCTGTGCGGACCGGAAATGGTTCCCGTGGGAAGTAATCGAAGCAGCCGGTGGATTAGAAAAAGTGGATAGTTCGTTCGGTCTCGGTTTTCATATCCCCAACTGCTTCGACAAGGTATTAGATATAGAAGAGTGCCATCTCATGCCGGAGATTAATAACCGCATCCGGAATGGTGTGCGCGAGTACGCACGTACACACGGGCTGACGTTCTATAACGAACATACGCACGAGGGACTGCTCCGCACGATCATCCTGCGTAACAACCATAAAGGAGAGTTGATGGTTATTTTCTCCTTTGGAGAAAAGATTGAAGATTGGAGATTGGAGATTGAAGAATTTTTGGAGTGGATGCACACGGAGTTTCCGGAGATCATCTCCCTACTCTATGTGGAGAACCTCAAGTTCAACGACACGATCGGTGATCAGGAGGTGAAGGTCTATTTCGGTCAAGACCATATCATGGAAGAGATGGAAGGACTGCAGTTCAAGGTAGGTCCCAAATCGTTCTACCAGACCAACACCGAGCAGGCGTACGAGCTCTATAAAGTGGCACGTGATTTTGCGGAACTGACCGGCGACGAACTGGTCTATGACCTCTACACCGGCACGGGAACGATTGCCAATTTCGTTAGTCGCCAGGCGCGGCAGGTGATCGGTATCGAGTACGTACCGGAAGCTATCGAGGACGCGAAAGTCAATTCGAAGATAAACAATATCGAAAATACACTCTTCTTCGCAGGCGACATGAAGGATATTTTAAATGATGACTTCATTGCGGTGCACGGACGTCCGGACGTGATCATCACCGACCCGCCGCGTGCCGGCATGCATGAAGATGTAGTGAATGTGATATTGAATGCCGAACCCAAACGGATCGTCTATGTGAGTTGTAACCCCGCCACGCAAGCGCGTGATCTGGCGTTGCTCGATGCCAAATACACAGTAACCAAAGTGCAACCCGTAGATATGTTCCCGCATACCCAACATGTTGAAAATGTAGTACAGTTATGTCGACGCTTCTAATCATCCTTTACGTTTATTTCGTATCTTTCTTGGATAAACCCGAGAAGACTGCTCCGCAGTTATCCCCGCGTGCCGTTGAGCAGCGCCAGAAATGGAATATTCCTACCGACCAGATGGATTATCCGGTCAGTCCGATGTATATGGACAGCTTACGCCGTATGGGTGTGAAAATCTACCATAAGAGCCGCTGGTTCAATGGCGTGACCTGCGAGATGAAGGAGGACTTGGCCAAGAAAGTCGGAGGTCTCAGTTTCGTAACGAGTGTAGAGATGACGCGCGACGACAGTGCGCCGATACATGGCATTTCCAAGAGGAAACGAATGAACGAGTTAACGAATGAGGGAATGAGTGATATTTTGAATTCGGATTATTGGACAGACCAGCAGTTAGAACTCTATAACCTGCCGAAATTACATGAAGCGGGTTTTGAAGGACAGGGTATCCTGTTGGCCGTCTGTGACGGTGGGTTCTACAATGCCAATAAGATGAACTGTTTTCGGCAGCAGAGTCAGGAACTCGGTCATTTCGACTTCACGGACGACACCGATGATTTCTACGGTTCGACCGGTACCCACGGTTCGGAGTGTCTGAGTCTGATCTCCGGCATCCTGTCCGATGAGTACGGCGGTTATTACGGCGCGGCGACGAAGGCGAACTACTACCTGATGCGCTCGGAAGAGATGCCGAAGGAGAGTCCGAAAGAGATGGATAACATGGTGGTAGCCCTCGAGACGGCTGACTCCTTAGGCGTCAATGTGTTCTCCGCTTCGTTAGGCTACGCCAAGTTCGACAACGATGCCTGGACGCTGGACAAGACCCAAGACCTGGACGGCAAGACCACCCGCTGCAGTCAAGCTGCGACCATCGCAGCGCGCAAGGGCATGTTAGTGTGCATCGCAGCCGGTAATGAGGGCAATAATGAATGGCGAACCATCAGTGCTCCCGCCGATGCGGATAGTATTCTGACGGTAGGAGCTGTAGATACGGACAGCTTGCCCGGTTATTTCACCAGTTACGGTCCTTCATCGGACGGACGTATCAAACCTGAAGTATGTGCCGTAGGCGTACAGGCGACCGTCGTACATCCGGTTGATGACATGATCATCACCGGTAACGGTACCAGTTTTGCGACGCCTTTGATAGCCGGTCTGGCTTGCTCACTCTGGTCGGCACTACCGGACGAAAACGCGATGCAGATCCGCGAACGAATTATCCGCAGTGCACATCGTCATGACCATCCGGATCGTCAGAACCGCATCGGTTACGGTATTCCCGATGCGTGGAAGGCCTATAATAACGGGGAACGGTTAGGAGTGGAGAGTATTCAGTATTCAGAATTCAGTGTTCAGAAGATTCTGCGCGGAGACCAGATACTTATCATCCGTCACGGACATATATACAATCTGGCAGGTCAGCGGATCGAATAAGCACAAAAAAAGAGCAAGCTTACTACATCGCACCGCTACAACCTCCTACCCTTGCTTCGGTCAAGACCTGGGGGAATTCAGAGGGAGCTGGTCGTATAGGACTTGCTCTAAATCGGCTGCAAAAGTACTACATTTTTTTGAATTGACCAAATTTTTTGCAAAAAAAATAACTTTACACCATACACTTTACACCATACACCATTGTTACAGGACTTCATTATAGGACGAATTAAGGCCGAATTGCCCTTTGAACCGAATGCCGAGAAGGACGGTTTGCTGGATGCTTTGGGTGCGTTTATCGTGTCCCGTGACCCGCACAAAGCGTTTATCTTACGCGGCTATGCAGGTACCGGTAAGACGAGCGTGACGAGTGCGTTAGTGCGTGCGTTGAACGGTCTGAAACAGCCTTGTATCCTACTCGCTCCTACCGGCCGCGCCGCCAAGGTGCTGAGCCGTTATTCGGGATTTCCAGCCTATACGATTCATAAGAAGATCTACCGCCAGAACCAGTTAGGTGTCGAAGCTTTTTCGCTTTCCGACAACCTCCATCGCAACACCCTTTTCATCGTCGATGAGGCCTCTATGCTCTCCGGTACACGTGATAATGCGACTTTCGGTAGCGGTTGTCTGCTGGACGACTTAGTTAAGTACGTCTATAGCGGTGCCGGCTGTAGTCTGCTGCTGCTCGGTGACGATGCCCAGTTACCGCCGGTCGGCAGTCTCAACAGTCCGGCGCTGGATGAAGATTTCATGCGGGGTTACGGGTTATCGGTATTCAGTTATCAGTTGTCAGAAGTTGCACGGCAGGCGCTGGACAGCGGCATCTTAGCGGAGGCAACGAAGATAAGGAAAGCAATTGGTGATTTGTCATTGGTGATTGGTGATTTTTCGATTATTCCGAATAACCGCGATATTATTAAGGTGCCGGGAGAAGCGGTGATCGAGACGCTGGAGAACAGTTGGCGCGAGGTGGGAGCCGAAGAGACGCTGATCATCACGCGCAGCAATAAGATGACGAACCTGTACAACGGTGGCGTGCGGGCACGGGTGTTATACAAAGAGGAAGACCTCTCGAACGGTGACCGACTGATGGTCACGAAGAACAATTATTTCTGGGCAGAGGAATACGAAGACCTGGACTTCATCGCGAACGGCGACATGTTCGAGGTCGTACGGCTCTCCAACCGGCATGAGTTATACGGGTTCGAGTTCGCCAAGGCAGCTTTGCGTTCGATTGACTACAATTGGGAGATCGAGACGCTCGTCTGGCTCGACACGCTCAAGACCGACAGTCCGGAAGCCAACTACGCGCTGCAGCAGACCTTGTTCAGTCGCATCGCCGAAGACTATCCGGAGATCCGCAATAAGAAGGAACTGATCAAAAAGATATACGAGAGCCCTTATTACAATGCGCTGCAGGTTCGGTTTGCCTACTGCGTGACCTGCCATAAGGCGCAAGGCGGGCAGTGGAAACATGTCTATATCGATCCTGGGGTCGATAGGTTAGAGGTTAGAGGTGAGAGGTTAGAGGTCTCCCCCATAACCCCTCTCGAACACCTGCGGTGGTTATACACGGCTGTGACACGAGCGACGGAGAAAATATACGTATTACGATAATTTTTTAGGAAAAATTATAAAAGATTTGCGTAATTCAAAAAAAAGTAGTACCTTTGTGCCCGAAAAATTATGCAATAACAACCAACTCATTTATATTTTATGAAATTCAAACATCTCTACGCGTTCGTTGCGCTCATGACAAGCAGTCTGTTGGTAGGATGTCATTCGGAAATTGATCTGGACAACATCGACACGCAGGCCGAAATAGAAATGGGTGTAGCGTTACCTATCGGTAGTATTCATGCCACGATCGGTGATTTCTTCGGGAAGGGCTTTGGTAGTTTCTATGTCGATTCAGTGGACAACCAAGGCGTGATTACATGGAAAGATACGTTCAAGATTGCTCGTGACTTCCACCAGTTGGATCTGGCACAATATATATCGGAGAAGCAGCTGAAGTTGAATGTGTACGACCACCTGCCGTCTGTTGTGATGATCGGTACCAACAAAGTGATAACGGGCATAGGTGTTCCTGTAACGCTGGATTTCGACATGCCGTTAAAGCTGACCGGCATCAACCACCCGGACTCGCTCGGCAAGGAGCGTCTGGACAGTGCGATGATCGAGGTAGCTAGCTTCACCTCCGTCATCCAAACGAACAACTTACCGCTTGAGTGGGAATGGATTGATAGCGTGACCTTGGATTTAGGATCGCAGTTGCGTCGTTCTGCCGGTAACACGATGGTCATCTATGACAAGAATCGCGATAGTTACGGTTACGGTCAGACGATTCCGACTAACGTGGATCAGTTCACCATTAACTTGATGAAAGGTACGACTCCGGGATCTGTCATTGACTCCTGTAACTTCACCATTCACTTCACGTTCACCATTCCTGATGGCGTCGTAGTGACCGTACCGGAGGATGCGGGATTTGATTATAAGTTAGGTGTTCAGTTCATCGACTACTCCGCTATTTGGGGTAAGTTCGCGCGTTCCAAAGAGATGTACGACGAGTCGGTGGTTGACCTGAGTTCGAGTTGGGGAGACCTTGCATGGATCAGTACATCCAAAGTACCTTTCGCCGATCCGAAGATTGACATGAATATTGTCACCACCGTAGCGGGAGCGATGAAGATTGACGGTGATTATCTGTTTGCGGAGGATGTCAACAGCGTTAAGCACTATGCGACCTTCCAATACGGCAGTTCGACGCAACGCGACTTCCATAAACAATATCAGGCTTCCGAGTATCTGGATCCGATCACGAGTACTATCGGAGACTCCACGTCGAACATGACCCTTCATTTCGACAAGACTCCTGAGCACGGACATATCGATGAGTTGTTCCAGAACATGCCTCAGAAACTCGGTTATAAATTCGGCATTGACTTCAACTACGACATGACGCCGCAGATCCGTATCACGCCGAACACGAGTATTCGTATCGATGCCGCCGCTACCCTGCCGATGATTTTCAACGAGGGTGTTTTCCTCAGTTACAGCGATACCATCCGCAACGTGAACCTCAGTCAATACACGCTGGAGTCGCTCTTAAAGGATGTAGATGTCATCGACTCGCTCACGGCGTCGGAAGTGAAGATTATCATCAAGGCGCAAAACGAGATTCCGTTGGATATATACGCCACCATGCGCTGCTACGACAAAAACAACCGCCTCATCATGGATCCGGTTGATCCGAGCAAACCGCTCTTGCTTTTCCCGCAAGACACCATTCAGTTCGTTGCTCCGACCTACGAATACGCCATGGGTAACTGGCAGATGGCCAAGAAAGGTGAGACCGCTATTGTCGCAGAGATGACGCAAGCCAAGATGGATCTGCTGCCGGAAGTGGACCACATCGTCTATTACGCACAGATCGACGACCGTTCCTTGGCGGAGGTTTGGAAGAGAGGCACCTTTAACATCAAGTTGACCGAAGATGCCGGTCTGACGTTCAAGATCGCCTTGACGGCCAAAACGGATGCATATTTGAATTTAGATTTTAACACTAAATAAGGAGGGCTGAACTATGAAGACGAACAGATTTATTCTCGCAGCCCTCGTGGCAATGATGACGCTGAGCGTAAGTGCGCAACAAGTGACGACGCTCTATTTCCTGGAGAACGCTCCTATGCGTCATACCATCAACCCGGCCTTCCAGCCTGTGAGCAACGGATTTATCAACTTCACTCCGCTGGGTTGGATGTCGTACGGTTTTGGAAACAACAGTCTCACGATGAGCGACGTGCTCTTCGTTGATCCGACGACCGGAAAGACGATCACTCCGCTCCATCCGAATGCCGACAAGAAAGCCTTCCTCAACCAGATGCAAAGCATGATGTACATCAATGGTGACATCACACTCGGTTTGCTCAACATGGGTTTCCGTGTGAAAGAAAAAGGTTTCATGACAATCGGTGTGAACGAGCGCATTGAGGTAGGCGAAACAACCCCGCGTTCGATGTTTAACTTCCTTCTCGGAGGCGGCATGACTGACCTGACCGGCGGAAGGAACACCTTGAGTCTTACCGGTCTGGGTTTAGGTGCAACTGTCTATACAGAGATTAGCGGTGGTTACAGTCAAAAGATCAACGAACATTGGACGATCGGAGCCAAACTCAAAGTGCTGCTCGGTGAGGCTTATGTCGGTCTGAACGCTAAGCAACTGAACCTCTACGCCAACACTGAAATGTGGCAGATGAACGGTACGATGAACCTGGATATCGCCGCTCCGATTGACATGACGCAGTTGGATCCGTATATCGACGGTAAGACCGGCATGGAGATCTATAACAGTTTCACCGGAGAAGGCGGTGCACCGCAGATTGACTTCAGCAAGATGATTGACCTCAACAACTGGCAGAAACTGCTCATTCCTTCGGGATACGGTGCAGCTCTTGACCTGGGTTTTGCATGGAAGCCGATCGAGAACCTGCAGGTAAGCGCTGCGCTCACCGACCTGGGTTTCATCTACTGGAACCAAGCTACACGTTACACCTGTTCGCTGGACAGCTCGATCGTTAAGTTCGAAGGTGCCGAAAATATTGAATACAGCGAGTATAAAGACGAGAATGGTAATTTCTCAACACAGATGGTGATGGACACCGTGATGGATCATCTCAAACAGATGTTAAACGGTGTGACCTTTGCTAACAACGGCAAAGGAGGTTTCCTGCGTATGACCTCTGCCCGCCTGAACGTAGGTTTGGATGTTAATTTCTGGCAAAACCGTATAGGCATAGGTGTCGTTTCTGCAACCCGTCTGTACAACTCCCGCCTGTATGAGGAAGTGACGTTCGGTCTGTCTTTACGTCCTGCACACTGGTTTAACATCGCAGCGACCTACTCGCTGATGAACAACGGTAAGTACAGTAACGTCGGTGCCGGTCTGAGCTTCATGCCGTACGACGGTATCAACCTTACCCTCGCAATGGATTATATCCCGACGAGTTATGCTAAGATGCCGGCAGAGATGACGCCTCCGGGTAAGTCGAACCTGTATGTATTGCCGGATAAGACGAAGATGTTTAACCTCGCGCTTGGCTTCTCCATCTGTTGGGGTACCAATAGCCATAAGAAAGACCTCGCCGTTTCGGATCAGATCGATACCACTCCTGCTTATACGGTACCGCAGTCGGCTCCTGCTGCTCAGACTTCTTCAGAAGACAGTTATATAGACAGCGACGGTGACGGTGTACCCGACTCGCGCGATTATTGCCCGGGCACGCCTGCAGAGGCCTATGGCTTCGTGGATGATCTGGGTTGTCCGATTGACTCTGACGGCGACGGTGTATCCGATTACATGGATAACTGCCCGGACACGCCGGCAGGAGTCATGGTGAATGCGCGTGGTTGTCCGCGTGGGGTAAACAACACAAAAGAAGGTGAATAATCATAAAAATTATCATATATGGGAAGAGCGTTTGAATATCGCAAAGCGACAAAACTGAAAAGATGGGGACACATGTCCCGTACATTTACCAAATTAGGAAAAGAAATCACGATTGCTGCCCGTGAGGGTGGACCGGATCCAGACTCCAACCCGCGTCTTCGTGCACTCATCCAGCAGTGTAAACGCGAGAACATGCCGAAGGATAACATCGACCGCGCCATCAAGAAAGCGACGGATAAATCGTCCGAAGGCTATAAGGAGATCAATTACGAAGGATACGGACCGCACGGTGTAGCAATCTTCGTAGAGACCGCTACCGACAACCATATGCGTACCGTAGCTAACATCCGCTCGTACTTCACCAAGTTCGGTGGTACACTCGGTACACAAGGCAGTCTGCAGTTCCTCTTCGACCGTAAAGCATGCTTTACGGTAACAATGAAAGACGGCATTGATTTGGACGAGTTGGAGTTGGAGCTCATTGACTTCGGTGTAGAGGAACTCGGTGTGGACGAGGAAGAGAATACCATCGTTATCTACTCGGACTTCAACGAGGCCATCAACATGCAGAAATACCTCGAGGACAATGGCTTCGAGATCCAGTCCATGGAGTTCGTTCGTATTCCGAACGACACCAAGGAACTGACCGATGAGCAACGTGAGTCCGTTCAGAAACTCATCGACAAGATCGAAGAGGACGAAGACGTACAGAACGTGTTCACCAATATGGCTGAGTAAAGTTGAAAGTTTAAAGTTGAAAGTTTAAAGGATGATCATCTCCGATTATTTTAAATTAACCGATCGTCAGGCTGAGCAATTCGCTCAGCTTGATGGTTTGTATCGCGACTGGAACAGTAAGATCAACGTCATCTCGCGTAAGGACATAGACAACCTCTACGAGCACCATGTACTCCACTCTTTGTCAATAGCCAAATGGCTTCCGTTCCAACCGGGCACGACCATTATGGACGTCGGCACAGGTGGCGGTTTTCCGGGCATTCCTTTGGCCATCCTCTTTCCGGAGTGTCAGTTCCTGCTGATAGACAGTATCGGTAAGAAGATCAAGGTGGCATCGGAGGTAGCGCAAGCGCTGGGTCTGACGAACGTGGTATGTAAGCAAGAACGCGCGGAAGAAGAGAAACAGAAGTTCGACTTCGTCGTTTCCCGTGCGGTAATGCCCCTAGCCGACCTCGTTAAGTTAGTGCGGAAGAACGTGTCCAACAAGCATAAGAATGCCGTGCCTAACGGTCTTATCGTACTCAAAGGCGGGGATTTAAAAGAAGAACTCCGTCCCTTCAAAGAGGCGGAGGTCTATGCTTGCAGCGATTGGTTTAAAGGGGAATGGTTTACAACCAAACAGTTGATCTATCTGCCCTTATAATTCCTGACCGGTTACAGTAAAGATCTTTGCTTCGCGTTGGATATACAATTGTCCGTCGCGGAGTATTTTTGTACAATCTTCAATCTCAGATCTTACATCTTCAACGCCTTCTTCAGAAGGCTTATACCCGTCATCCATCGGCTCCTTGTTCATGGCGTCGTTCAGATACATCTCGAGCATTGTGTAGCCGCTCTCATGCAAGGTGTTATTATCCGCCACCTGCGGGTCACAGCCATTGGCTTCTTCCCATGTATCAGGCATACCGTCCTGGTCGGTATCGATTAAAGGAGCAACTACCGGATAATCATAGAACCCTTCGGCATCCTCTTCGGTATCGATGATACCTTTCTTCTTGGCCTTACTTCCGGTATAGGTATATGAGCCCTCGCGTGTCTCACGAACCAGTCGCAGTCCTACGTGGTCACGCGGGAAGACACCCGCGGTGTCTATGACGGTCTGAAGTGCCTCTTGTGCTGTCTCGTAATCGCTTACTGCATAGGCGTACGTATCGAAATCATAACGACCGTAGACAGAGTCGGCCGTCCAGCGCCACCAAGGCGTAGCAGGACGAATGAGGGTATCCACACGGCTCTCCTCTTTCGTATAACCCTTCACATTAACGGCAGACCAGTTATCTTCTGTGGCAGCAGGCACACCGTCAAACACATTCCCGCTAAAATACCACTTACTTGGTCCCCAACTGGTTGCACCCGAACGGTTCTTTTCCACCGATACAAACAATTTAGTATTGGTCGTATTCGCGCCGGGTTTGTAATAGTTATTGATGAAGTTACACTCGTGCGCAGAGTTTAGACCATTGTATTCGCCTTCGGCGAGTTTAGCCGTATTCTCTCCTCCGTAACAACCGTTACTGCCTGCACCGTAGTTATAAACGACGTTGTTGATATAATCAAGATACACCACGTAGTCATTACTTTGCGCGCCATTGAAACGGCAGGAGCGTTTGTTGTTGTTGACCAGCAAGTTATGATGGTAGGTTGCAGGCGAACCACCCCACTGACACCCGTACCCGCGTGCACCCTTCGGATGTCCCGAGTCGTTCAGGCCTTCATGCACAATGCAGTACTGCACAGTGATGAAATGACTGTCATAGGTGTTCATGTTCTCCTCGGTGGACCAACCGAACTCACAGTGGTCAATAATATAGTTCTCGCAGTTCTCGGCACCAAAGGCATTTTGCGTGATAATATTCCCGTTCACATCATTGCGACCGATACGAAAACGGATGTTACGGATGATGAAGTTCTTCGAACCTCCGCAGTTAACCTTGTTATGCGTAATGACGATACCCATGCCCGGCGCCGTCTGACCGGCAATCGTGTAGTTCTGGCGGTTAATACGCAGGTCTTTGACCAATCGTATCTCGCCTGACACCGCAAAGCACACCGTCAGCGGTTCTCCTTCATGCTGCTTAACAGCCCAGCGCAGCGAACCCACAGTGGCACCCTCTGCGTCATCTTCCAGCGTCGTCACATAGACAACCTGTCCGCCTCGTCCACCCGAAGCGTACTTACCAAAACCCTCTGCGCCCGGAAAAGCAACAAGGGAATTAGCGATGAGAGAATTAGGGATTAGTGAACCAAGGCAACAAATTGCTGCCATAAGGAATCGTCCGGTACGGGTGCGGTGATACATACAGGTTGTTTACTTACAGGATGAATAAATTCTATTTGTCGGGCATGCAGACAGATACCTCCGTCGGGGTTCGAGCGCTTGGCGCCATATTTCAAATCGCCCTTCACCGGACAACCGATAGCTGCCAACTGACAGCGTATCTGATGGTGCCGTCCGGTCTCCAGATTAACTTCCAAAAGCGTGTAGTTTTCTCCGCGAACAAGTGTATGGTATTCCAAAATAGCCCTCTTCGCATTATTGGCATTCGGTTTTGCGATGTATGATTTGTTCTGCGCTTCATTACGAATCAACCAGTTTTCAAGGCGTGCTTCCGGTACTTTTGGTGCACCTTGTACGATAGTCCAATAAGTCTTTTTGATCTGCTCGTGCGATTTAAACATCTCATTGAGACGCGTAAGGGCTTTGCTCGTTCGAGCGAAGAGCACTACCCCGCTCGTCGGACGATCGAGACGGTGCGTCACACCCAAGAACACCTCGCCGGGCTTGTTATACTTGGCTTTGATATACGCCTTGACGGTTTCGCTCAGAGGTGTGTCGCCGGTCTTATCGCCTTGCACGATCTCGTTGCAGGTCTTGTTGACAGCAATTATATGGTTGTCTTCGTAGAGAACAGTCATAAGCCTCTTTGCCGTACGGCTTCGTAGATGAACACACCGGCAGCTACGCTCACGTTGAGACTCTCAATGACACCAGTCATAGGCAGGCGCACTTGGTCCGTACAGAGTTTGAGGTTCTCTTCGTAGATACCCTTCTCTTCCGAACCCATGACGATACAAGTCGGTACGGTCAAATCCACCTCGGTGTAGTTACGGTCTGTATGTTCGGTAGCAGCGACGATACGCAAACCGCTGTCACGCAGATATGTCAACGCGTTTTGCAGGTTCTCCACCTTGCAGATAGGCAGACTGTGCAGTGCGCCGGCTGAAGCCTTGACGGCATCACCGTTGATAGCGGCACTTCCGCGCGTACCTATAATAAGCGCGTGAACGCCTGCACACACGCATGTACGAGCAATCGCTCCAAAGTTACGTACATCCGTCACACCGTCCAAGAGCATTAACAGAGGTACCTTGCCTTCATCATACAGCGAAGCCACTAAACTATCCAACGGCGTAAATTCGATCGGACTGAGGAAAGCAATGACACCTTGGTGGTTCTTGTCCGTGAACTGGTTGAGTTTCTCCACCGGTACACGTTGTATCTGCGTGCCCGTGCCTTCGAGTTTAAGCAGCAGTTCACGACCGATAGCCGAACTCATGTCGCGACGGATGAGGACTTTGTCCAGCACTTTGCCGGCATCAATGGCTTCTATAACCGCACGAATACCGAAGATCATCTCTTTCTCCGGCGGACGTTTGGTGTCGTAGGATTTACGAGTGGTAGTTTGTGATTTATGATTGATCATAGTGCAATTATTTTAGTCTTTTTCCTGTGATGGTATATACCTGATCATCGCTGAGGATATACACATTTCCGTTACGGATGAGTTTTTGTGCTTTGTTGGCGGGATTGACATAGACCTCCTGTGCGTCCGTGCCTTGTTTCGCCTCATAGACAGCCACCAGCAGGATGCCGTCAGCCAGATCGCCTGCTTGTACTTGCCATTTGAGGAACGTGAAACCATCGATACGCGGCGCATGCGGGATCTCCCAATTCTGCGCTTCCATATAATGCAGCGTGCTATCAGCCTTGAGATAGGTTACATTGACGATCTGATCCTCAAATTGCAAGTCCGTTGCAACACCGATGATATTGAGAAAGTCTTTCCATACATTAGCTTCCTGATACAAATCAATGTAATCCATCGGCACATACAGAATACAGGTGGATTTGTTCACGTTATACACGGCGCGTTCTGTTATTGTCTGCGGCGTGAAAGCGTAGTTATGAATAGACTGCAAGCCCGAACAGCCATAGAACGCGTCTTGATTGATAGTTGTGACAGTACTTGGGATAACAACTGACTGTAAAGCCGTACAACCTTCCAGCACACTGGTAGCAACGGTCTTGATGCCTTTTGGGAACTCCATCGCTTTTAGATTTGTGCAGTACATGAACGCACTCTGACCAATACTGGTTACCGTCTTGGGAATAACAATCGTATCCAGTTTGTTCATGTATTTACATAGATATGACGGAATAATCCGAACACTATCGCCAAACACAAAGGACGTGATTTGCGAGTTTGTGTTATAGAATGGTGCGGAATCATCCGTACCTATCGAACACTCTGCTGGCTTCCATACAACCGATGTCAGCGGATTGCCTTTGAAGGCGCCATTTCCAATCGAAGTCACCGTACTCGGAATCGTCACTTCACTCAGCTTACAATTATAGAAAGCACGCAGACCAATCGTTGTTATTCCCTCATGCAGATTCACATTGGCCAGTTTGGAGCAACCATAGAACACATCCGTGCTGATAGTAGTCAGTGTGGCTGGCAACACAATGGTCTCCAACGATGTACATCCCTCTAGGAAGCTTTGCGGCAACGTCTTCTGCGTCACAGGCAAGTTGATGGATTTAAGCGAGGTACAGTACTGGAACGCATATTGGCCAAGCGACTTAACTGATGGGGGAAGCACAACGGTATCCAATTTGCTCATGTGTTTGCATAGATAGGACGGTACCGTTTGCACGCTGTCACCAAAGACGAAAGAGGTAATCTGCGAGCTAGTGCTGTAGAACGGCGCTGAGTCATCCGTACCTATCGAACACTCTGCTGGTTTCCATACAACCGATGTCAGCGGATTGCCTTTGAAGGCGCCATTTCCAATCGAAGTCACCGTACTCGGAATCGTCACTTCACTCAGCTTACAATTAAAGAAAGCACGCAGACCAATCGTTGTTATTCCCTCATGCAGATTCACATTGGCCAGTTTGGAGCAACCGTAGAACACATCCGTGCTGATAGTAGTCAAGGTTGCCGGCAGTTCGATCGACTCCAATGATGTACAGCCCTCAAAGAAACTCTGCGGCAGCGTCTTTTGCGTCACCGGCAGGTTAATCGACTTAAGCGAAGTACAATATTGGAAGGCGTTTTGACCAAGTCTAGACACAGACGGAGGCAGTACAACGGTGTCCAGTTTGCTCATGTTCTTGCAGATATATGCAGGAACCAGCTCTACGTTCGGACCGAATGTAAAAGAGGTCACTTTGGAACTCGTGCTGTAGAACGGAGCATAATCGTCCGTACCGACCGTACAGGTCACAGGTTTCCAGACAACCGTTGTAGTCGGATTATCCTTGAACGCGGCATTACTCACTGAGGTAACGGTACTCGGAACGGTGATGGAGGTGAGGTTACAATGATAGAAAGCACGTTGACCGATGGTCAAAAGCCCTTCCGGCAGGTCAATGCCGGCCAACTTCGAGCAGTAATAGAACGCGTCTGTGTTGATGGCCGTAACGGATGAAGGGATATTCACCGTCTGTAGATTGGAGCAACTCTCAAACGCACTAGTTCCAATGATGGTGAGCGAGTTGGGCAAAACAGCCGACTGCAAGTTGGTACAGTTCTTAAACGCATTCGATCCGATAGATGTCACAGGGTATTCGTAGTTATTCCACGTTACCGACGCAGGGATAGTGACCGAGGTGTAAGCCGAATAGACGGACTTATCCGAACTCTGATCTGCCACTACGGTTGCCGTGGTCGAGCCTAAAGAATAATACAAGCCGTCAATCTTAATGATCTCAGCGAAGAGCGAATTTGCACTAATAATAAGTGAAAATAACAAAAGTAGATATTTTTTCATATAGTTTAGTATTGTAACCAGTTAATAAACTCATTTGGGTCCGTCGTAAACGCCATCGGTTCAGCGACTTGATGCCCGTACGCGTCCAGTTGCACGTAGTACGGCTGCGCATTCGAGCCGAACTGTTCCCGCTGGATGCGACTGTTCTTCTCGCCTGTGGACTCGCCTCGCGCATTTCCGTCTCCGGAGACTCTCCGGTCATCTACGAAGAGTTCGATGAACACATAGTTATCCAAACGTGCCTTGACGCTATCATCCGTCAGCACATACGCCTCCATCTTACGGCAGTTGACACAGCCGTAACCGGTAAAGTCAATAATGACAGGTTTGCCTTCCTGACGGGCGTAAGCAAGGCCTTCGTCGTAGTCATGGAAGATCTCACGACCTTCAATAGGCATAGGCGGAGCAAAGGCGGAGACAGCCTTGACAGGTGCACCCCATAGACCGGGAACAAGATATCCGGCAAAGACAAATGATGGGATGATAACCGCTAGGCGAATGATCTTACGCGTCATGCTGACGTTCCGTATGTTCCACAAGAGGTAGATACCAATTCCTGCAAAACATGCGATCCAGATAACAAGGAAGAGCCAGCGCGGCAGTATATTCCATCCGTAAGCGAGATCTGCCACGCTCAGGAACTTGAGCGAGAGGGCCAATTCAAGGAAAGCCAGCACCACTTTGAACGAGGTCATCCAGTCGCCGGACTTAGGTGCCTGTTTGAGCCACTGCGGGAACATAGCAAACAGCGAGAACGGCAGAGCCAAGGCAACAGCAAAGCCCAACATGCCGAGTGTCGGCGCTAAGAGCGACTTACCGGCTGCTTCTACGAGCAGCGTGCCGATGATCGGTGCGGTGCAGGAGAAGGACACAATGACCAGCGTGAAGGCCATGAATAGGATACTTAAGAAGCCTCTTGTGGTACGGGCTTTGTTGTCGAGGGCTGTGGACCAAGAATCAGGAAGGGTTATTTCAAACAGGCCAAAGAACGAGAGCGCAAAGACTACCAACAGCAGGAAGAAGAAGATATTCACTACCGCGTTGGTACTCAGTTCGTTCAGTGCCGACGCACCGAAAAGGATCGTGACTAACAGACCTAAACCGACGTATAAGATAATGATGCTCAGACCGTACAAGATGGCGTCCCGTTTACCACCGCCTTTCTTGAGGAAGAACGACACCGTCATCGGTATAATCGGCCAAACGCAAGGCGTGAAGATGGCTAATAGGCCACCGAGGAAGCCTAAGATGAAGATCCATAGGAGCGATAAGACTGTTTCTGAGGACACGATGCCTCCACAACACGTAGGTAGCATACAGAACGTATCACATCCACAGTCTTCTTCCTCGACCGTGTATTCCCAAATCTCCGGCGCGGTACACATCTTATCGTCGCAGGCGTTGAAACGGATAGGAGACAAGTCTGTTTTGGCTACCGTCAACGTGAACTCATCCGTAAACTCCTGGTCAAACTCCCGCTCGCCGAACTCAATAATCGTCATGTGCCAGCCCTCTTCGATCGCTGCTTTCAGGCGCACACTATCACCTACTTCTTCTCCGCTCCATGTGACGGGCTGCACCAGTTCGGCTGCAGCAAAGAGCGGTATGAGCACTAATAATATCGTTAAAAATCTTTTCATTCTTCTCGTGTTATATGTGCGCCTATCGCATTCAAACGCTCCTCTATATTTTCGTAACCACGGTCGATCTGGTCGATGTGATCGATCTTGCTCGTTCCTTCGGCACTCATGGCGGCAATCAGCATGGCGATACCCGCACGGATATCCGGGCTGGTCATGTTGTTATGCTTGAGTTGGCGCGTGTGGTCATGACCGATAACCACCGCTCTGTGCGGGTCGCAGAGGATAATCTGCGCACCCATGGATAACAAGTTATCCACGAAGAACAGACGGGACTCGAACATCTTCTGATGGATGAGCACCGAACCGCGTGCTTGCGTAGCTACCACCAGAATGACAGACAGCAAGTCCGGCGTCAGTCCCGGCCAAGGAGCGTCGGCGACGGTGAGGATCGAACCGTCTAAGAAAGAGTCTATCTGGTAATGATCTTGAGCCGGCACGATGATATCATCGCCTTCGACATCAATACGGATACCGAGGCGACGGAACGCGTCCGGGATGATTCCCAGGTCTTTGTAACCTACATGGCAGATACGCAGTTCCGAACCCGTGATAGCCGCCATGCCGATGAACGAACCCACCTCGATCATATCCGGCAGGAGCGTGTGCTGTGCGCCGTGCAGGGTCTTGACTCCTTCGATGGTCAGCAGGTTAGATCCTACTCCGCTGATTTTCGCACCCATGGCATTGAGGAGCTTGCAGAGTTGCTGCAAGTAGGGTTCGCAAGCGGCGTTATAGATGGTAGTCGTACCTTCGGCAAGGACGGACGCCATGATGATGTTCGCCGTTCCGGTCACAGATGCCTCGTCAAGCAGCATGTACGTGCCTTTGAGGTGTTTGCCTTCAAAACGGTAAGCCAGTAAGTCCTGGTCGTAGCGGAAGGTTGCACCGAGGTTCACCATGCCCTGGAAATGGGTATCCAGACGACGGCGACCGATCTTATCGCCTCCGGGTTTGGCATAGGTCACCGCACCAAGTCGCGCCAAGAGCGGACCGATGAGCATGACCGAGCCACGCAGTTTATTGCATTTCTTGAGGAAGTCCTTACTCTGCAGATATGCGGTGTCGAGTTCACGTGCCGTGAAGGCATAGGTGCCCTTACTGAGTTTCTCCACCCGCACACCGATCGATGCCAGCAGGTCAATGAGGTTGTTCACGTCCAAGATATTCGGCAGGTTGTTGATGACCACCGTCTCTTGGGTTAGCAACACGGCACAGAGTACCTGCAGCGCCTCGTTCTTAGCGCCCTGCGGTGTGATCGAACCATGCAGTTTATGTCCTCCTTCTACGATAAATGCAGCCATAATTTCAGTATTCAGTATTCAGTTTTCAGTTTTCAGATGTAATTCACCTCTGGTGAAATGGTTATATTAAATGTCTCTTTGACGCTCTTACTGATTGCCGCGGCTAAATCTATAATATCTTGGGCCTTGGCGTTATTCGCATTGACGATGACCAGCGCCTGTTTCGGCCAGACCTGTGCACCGCCGAGTGTTTTGCCTTTCCATCCGCACTGTTCGATAAGCCATGCAGCAGGAATCTTCACGCCTTGCGGACTCGGGAAATGCGGCATTTCAGGATAGCGTTGGAGCAGTTCATTCGCTTGCTCTTCCGGCACAAAGGGGTTCATGAAGAACGAACCGGCCGAACCCACTTCACCTACTTTCGGTAACTTACCGTTACGCGTCTCGATGATCTCTTCGCGGGTCTTGGTGGCATCACCTTTGCTCACGTGATAAATGACGGACGTGACGATATACTTGCCTTTCAGTTCGTGCTTGAAGGCACTGTCGCGATAACCGAAGCGGCACTCTGCGTTGGTAAAAATGCGCTCTTCGAGCGTCTCTACGTTGAGGGTCTTGACGGACACAATGACATCTTTGGCTTCCACGCCGTACGCGCCGACGTTCTGTACGGCGGACGCACCGACTTCGCCGGGAATGAGGCTCAGTTTCTCCATGCCGCAGTAACACATATCGGTCAGTTGAGCAATCAGATCATCCAAACGCAGACCACTCTGCGCCTCTACCGTCTCGTCATCGAGAAAACGGGCACGCGCCATGCCGGAGTGAAGTATCACACCGTCAAAATCTTGGGTGAACAAGAGGTTCGAACCCTGGCCTATATGCAGGATCTTCTCGCCGCGGTACTTGGTCAGCAGTTCACGCAGTTCATCCACCGAATAGTACTCGGCAAAAATCTTCGCCTTGGCATCGAGACCGAAGGTGTTATACGGAAGAAGAGATATATTAGATACAACTCGCATCGCTTGGCATTCTCCAATCGCCTCGTGGGCTTAATGAAACACTTACTACTTTAGGACCGTCCGGCATGGCGCTGCGCTTGAACTGCTGCGTGCAGAAACGGCGCATGAAGGTCGATAACCATTTGTCGATAGTCGCCTCGTCGTACTGATCCTCAAAGGCCTGGCAAGCCATGTATTTGATCTTCTCGCGGGTGAAACCGAAACGCAGGAAGTAATAGAGGAAGAAATCATGCAGTTCGTACGGACCGACCTTATCTTCGGTCTTCTGTACGATCTGTCCATTCTCGTCTGTCGGCAGCAGTTCCGGCGATACCGGTGTCTCAACGACATCCAGCAGAATACTACGTAGCGGTTCGCTGTACATGTTCTCCGCCGCATATTGGACGAGGTACTTGACGAGGGTCTTGGGAATACCGGCATTGACGCCGTACATGGACATCTGATCGCCGTTGTAGGTGCACCAACCGAGGGCTAACTCACTCAAGTCACCCGTACCGACCACGATTCCGTTCAGTTCGTTGGCCAGATCCATGAGGATAAGCGTGCGGACACGCGCCTGCGCGTTCTCGTAGGTCGCGTCATGGACGTCCATGTTATGCGAAATATCATTGAGGTGTTGGGTGGTCGTCTCGCAGATAGATATCTCGCGATGCGTCACGCCGAGTTCCTCCATGAGTTGGAGTGCATTTTGGTAGGTGCGGTCGCTGGTGCCGAAGCCCGGCATGGTCACACCTACGATGCGGCTGCGGTCGTAGCCTAACATATCGGCAGTCTGTACGCACACTAAGAGCGCGAGCGTACTGTCCAAGCCACCGGAGATTCCCACCTCCAGCGTCTGAGCATGTGTGTGCTCCCAGCGACGTGCGAGCGCACTCGTCTGGATCGAGAACACATCCATGCAGTACTGGTCTTCTTTGCCTTTCTTCGGCAAGAACGGCAGCGGAGAGAACGTACGGTGAACCGGTTCGGTAAACTCCTCCTCACGCTCGATAGGCGCCACGTTAATATGACGGTAATGACCGGTTTTGTCCTTGGTGAAGTTGGTGTTACGTTGCCGGTCGGTACGCAGACGCTCGACATCAATCTCCTGAATGATCATCGTGCTCTCCCGTTGGAAACGCTCTCCTATCGTCAATATATCTCCGTTTTCCGCGATATATGTACTGCCGGAGAAGACAACGTCGGTCGTGGACTCACCTACGCCGGACGAGGTGTATATATAGCCGCAGTGCACGCGGGCACTCTGCTGCTTGATCATCTGTTTGCGGAAGATATGCTTACCGATGACGCAGTTCGAGCTGGAGAGGTTGAAGATCAACTCCGCGCCTTGGATAGCCAGTTGGGTCGAAGGCGGCAGCGGAGACCAGAGGTCCTCACAGATCTCTATACCAAAGGTATAGTTACGCGTCGAGAAGAGCAGGTCGGTTCCGAAGGGCACTTCGCCGCTCCAGATCTCTATCTTCGGGATACGCGGTGCCACTCCACCGGGTGTGAACTCACGTGCAGCACGACCGGACGTGAACCAGCGTTTCTCGTAGAACTCACCGGTGTTCGGCAGGTTGATCTTCGGCACTACACCCATCACTTCGCCGTCCGTCATGACGAACGCGCAGTTGAACAGGTCGTTGTCCACCTTGAGCGGCGCACCCACCAAGACAATGATTGCCTTGCCGCGGGTGTAGTCACACAGGGCTTCGAGCTCACGCATGCAGCTCTGCTGCAAGGTCTGCGTAAAGAACAGATCGGCACAGGTATAACCCGTCAGACTCAGTTCCGGAAAACAGATCACTTCCACGCCTTCCTCGATCGCCTCATCGATCTGAGCGCGTATCTGCTCGGCGTTGTAACGGCAATCTGCCACCTTCATCGTAGGCACTGCCGCCGCTACACGTACAAATCCAAAATTGGTATTCATAGATAAACTTTATTTTTTCTTGAGTTGGAAGTCATGTTGCACAGAAAACGTACCCACAAACCATTTACCTCGTTTGGTAGTAGGGTCTATCTCCACTTTGACGCGCACCGAATCGGGCTCATAGATACCGCTTGTATCTCGGGCTACAATATCGAGAGAATCAAAGAATGCCGGGAAATAGCCTTCGTGGATTCGGTATGCCCCGTCTTCGTTGGAATAACCGGTAACCAACGGATAGCCTCTGTACTTAGCAGCGACCTCAATGCTTTCTATCGGTTCGTTTTCCTCATTCGTAATATCGCCTATCGCTTCGAATTCCATATTAGGCTCATGAGCAGGCGCATAGCATGCCGCAAAAGTGAAGGCAACACCGGTTAACATACACAATTTAATACCCATCCGAAGGATCTTGTCCCACAACAATCTGGCTTTCATAACATGCAATTTTTAAAATTCGCCACAAAGGTACAGCAAAAAAATGACATATGCAAGAGTTTAGTTGTTTTTTAACTCTTGATAGATCATTGCACGAATGAAATTGTCAAAACGGAAGTAGTGTTTGCGGTGTCCTTGTGCATCCTGTGGAGCTTGCAGATCCGGCTCGCCTTTGAGTTGCGATTCGAAACGACGGCGGTAGTTCTCCAAAAGGGTACGCTGTTCATCGGACGCGGTATCCGGGAACTTATAGGCATAGATGAGGGCTGTCGTGCGTTTGGCAGCTTCGCCAAAATGCTGAAGGTGAGCGAGTTCGTTGCCCTGCGGCGGGTTCTGCTCGTAGTCGCGTTTGTGTTTCTGGAGATACACCTCGGGCTCACACTCCTTGGTGAGTGTGCCATTTGTGCCATGCAGATGTTTTTTGCGCGTAACCAATTGATGCGCGCTGTCCAGGGCTCCTGTTGTGTATTCGATGCCCGGAGAATAAAAAATTTGTGCCATAATTGAAGTATTTTGAGGATAAATATTGTTTTTTGCTGGTTTTTTCGTAATTCTGACGTAGGCAGATGGTGACGTGATGCTAAGGTTAATCACCTACTAATCACCTACTAATTACCTACTAATTACATACTATAATCATACTAATCATGTACTATAGGTATGTAAAACGGAGTGCAAAGGTACAGCATTTTTTCGAGATTTGCAAATTTTGTAACGGAAAAAGTTAAGTTTTTTGAGAAAAATGTCCGAATTCAATTCTTAACCGCAAGGGTACGATTATTTCGGACGCAATGGACAAAGTACTCGGATATTATCCGAGATAATAAACAAAGCCTTAATATTGGCGAATTCAATTCGCCTGAAAAAGAAGAAAGAAAAGGCGCGGAACTGAAGTCCCGCGCACTTAACGAAGATGATATGCGGCATAATATGCCGAGCATAAACGCTATTTCTTAGCCATAGGGCACGATTACTTGACCTCTTGGCCGGTTACCGTATAGGTCTTGTCACCACGGAGGATGAGGAGGTGGCCGTCGCGAAGAATTTTAGTAGATTCGCCATGTATGGCGGATGCGCTCTCAATGGCTTGCGGTTCACTGGTAGTGGTAAAGGTAATTGTTTTAATGTACAAAGGAGCGCCTTCTTCATTCTTAACCGTAATTGTGCATCGATAGGTTGTTCCTCCACGTAAGTTGTTAATTGTATACTCAAAGCCTGCTAATTGAGATTGTTGTAATGAGTTATCTTTGCTCGGCATATTGTTTGTTGAACTAAGTAAACGACCTTCGGCGTTAAAGATAAGCGAATCGATAACATTGTCAGTCGTGTCACGAATGATTAGTTCAGACGTGTGGGCATTATTAACTTTTGGCCAAATAATATTTGCAGTGGAATCTGTAACTGCTATAGTTACATCCGTCACTTCATCTTTAAAAATCGGCAAGATATCCTTGAATTCACACCAAACATCAGCCTTTTTATACAGCTCGATAGAATTAGCCGGCACATATAACACACAAGTGGTATCCACACAATCAAACGCAGAACTATCACTAATTGATTGTGGTATAGCTGCAAAATTGTATATGGATTTCAATTTTATGCATTTCATGAAAGCGAATTTCCGGATGCAATCAACACTATTACCAATAGTCAAAGTCGTCAGCCCGGTGCATTCGTAAAACGCCATTTTTCCAATGCTTTTAACGCTATTAGGAATATATATAGAGGAAAGTTTATTCATCATGTAACAGGAAGAAGCAGGAATCACTTCTACACTATCTCCAAACAACCAAGATTCCACTTGATTTCCGAAAAATGACGAACGGCTATCAGTTTCCCCCTTACCATCCCCCGATGGACCATTTTTTGCATTCCAAGTAACTGATTTTATATTATTACAACCATAGAAAGCCAGGCTCTCGATCGTTGTGACGTTATTGCCAATTGTGATACTCGTCAGACCGGTACAACCGTTGAAAGCGTACCATCCAATACTTGTGACGTTATTGGGAATTGTCACACTCGTCAATCCCGTGCAGTTTTGGAAAGTAAAATCTGCCAAAGAAGTAACAGCATCGGGGATGGTGATACTAGTTAGACCGGTACAACCGTTGAAAGCGTACCATCCAATACTTGTGACGCTGGATGGAATATTGATATTCGTTAGACTAGTGCAAGCTTCGAAAGCAAAACCGCCCAATGAAGTAACCCCATCTGGAATGGTTATACTTATCAGATTATTGCAATGACGGAAACTAGAACCTTCAATGCGTGTGACGCCGTTAGGAATCTCAATACTCGTAATGCCGGTGCAGTGTGCAAAAGCGCCAACTCCAATGCTTGTGACTTTATCGGGAATAATGAGATTCGTCAAACTGGTGCAACCAGAGAAAGCAAATCTTCCAATGCTTGTGACACTGTTAGGAATGGTGATGCTCGTCAAACCGGGGCAATTACCGAAAGCGCCCTCTCCAATACTCGTGACGCTGTTGGGAATTGTCACACTCGTCAAACCGGTACAACCGTTGAAAGCATTTACACCAATTTTTGTGGCACCATCACCTATAATATATTCTGTCACTTGTGGGCCGAATATATCATCAAAGCCACAGTCATCGTGATGGTAGCGGTTCACTAAAGAGTTTGAATTTAATGTAACACTAGTCAAACTGGGGCAATTACCGAAAGAAAATAATAAATCATCTACAACGTTTTTGCCTATAATCACACTCGTCAGATTGGTGCAATTTACGAAAGCATAAAATCCGATTCCGGTGACGCTATCTCCAATAATTATTTTGTTAATATCCCTTCTATATGAATGCCATGGAAAACATGTACTATCATTGCAATCTCTTACGTCAACGATACCGTCAATCGTAAGGACGCCATCGGTTAAGTTCCACGTGTAGCCAAAAATTGTTCCTACGCTTGCAGCAAGCGCGAGGAAGAAAGTAAAAATTTTTTTCATAATGTATTTATTTATAAAATGGACGTTCCTTATCAACTCCAAGGCTGTGAGAAATGCCCATATACCGATAAGTCACGCCCATAATTGTATGGACGCCTGCTGACTTATTATTGGTATATCTCAAAACTTCTCACATTCTGGAGTTTCCAATAAATCGCAAACGCTAATATTTCTATATGTCACCGCTTTTTTACGCTGTCGGAGCCAGCGGCGCTAAAACCTGCGGCAGGGGTTATTACGATACTCTTGCGGTATTCAGTTCATTCTGAAGAAACGAATAGACATAGCCAGGACTTTGGTAATACAAGCCCGTGGCATCGTCTTGCAGGCGTTCGAAAGTCTCCGATGTATAAAGCACGTCGATAGCTTCCTGTGGATCGTAATGATAGTCATCCACCAAAAAGCCCGCCAACTCTGTGCAGAGATCGTCCTTCATCAGTTGTATTTGCTCTTTCGTTAGTGCCATATTAGATTCGTTTTAATGCATTTAACGCGCGTTCAGTTCCGAAGAAATACTGAAACGTGATACCTTTGATATAGTGCAATTCCTCTACCAGCCTTTGCAGGGAGATCATCATCTGAGACCTCCTCCGTTATTAGCACAAACTTGCGCCATCGTATCTACATTGTCCGGAAAGGACTGCGTGTGCAAAATAGCATAGTGCTGACGCAAATGCTCCATGCCTTTGTAGCGTTTCATATACGCGTACGCTTGTCGGGGCTGGATACCAAAATGGTCGGCGAACTCGCTGATGAGTGCCACCGTAAATCCGATCATATTTCGTTCTTCACGTGCCATAAATTATTGGACTACTTGATTTTGCGGGGCAAAATTACAGAAAAAAAATGATATATGCAAGGATTTTGGGGATTTTTTCGGAATTTTTCGGAATTTATCGGAAATTATCGGAATATATCAGGATATTTCGGCAGGGGGCACACCCCTAAACAACAAATCAAGAAACAGCATGCCGGATAACATCCGGCGTAACGAACAAAATAGAGAGGGGATCCATCTTTATAAGCAAGCTTACACGATTTTTTTTGTAAAAATCTTGCACATTCAAATTTTTTGTAGTACCTTTGCGGTCGCAAAGGTTTGGAGAGATGAAGAAACAGAGTTCGATAGTTGTGCCGGAGGGATGTAAGCGGGTGCTGCTGCATGCGTGCTGCGCGCCGTGCTCGAGTGCGATCGTGGAGTGGTTGTTGGCGCACGAGATCGAACCTATCATCTATTATTTCAACCCGAATATCTACCCGCAGGAAGAATACGAGATCCGCAAGAACGAGAGCAAACGGCACGCGGAAAGTCTGGGGATCCGATGGATAGATGACGACCGGCGCGTCGCCGGAGACGAAGAGCCATGCGGATACGGACATGCGGCCTGGCAACAAGCCATGTGCGGGTTAGAGAACGAGCCGGAACGAGGCAAACGATGTGAGAAATGCTTCTATTACCGGCTGGCCGCCACGGCTAAGAAAGCGCAGGAACTCGGTATTAAGTTCTTTGCCACTACCCTTGCCTCTTCGCGTTGGAAGAATCTCGAGCAGATCAATGCGGCAGGTAATGCTGCCGCAGGAGCTGTCAGTAGTCAGGATTCAGTAGTCAGATTCTGGGCACAGAATTGGCGGAAGGACGGACTGCAGGAGCGGAGGAATGAATTGCTCAAGGAGTATAATTTTTACAATCAGCTTTACTGCGGATGTGAATATAGCAGACGCCTCCGAGAAGAGCACATTCCTCACTAATAAAAAAATAAGATATCATGATAACAAATCCGTTAGCGATTATTGCGTTGGTGCTGGCATGCATCTTATTGGTGCCGATGGTGTGCCGCAAGATTCGAATCCCGAGTATAGTGGGATTTATCATTGTGGGAATCATTGTCGGTCCCTACTCTTTCAACCTGATCAGCGGAGGCACAACGATCCAGACATTAGGTAAGATCGGTATGCTGTATATCATGCTGCAGGCCGGTATTGAGGTGGACATCAATGATTTCCGCCAGCAGCGCACACACGCGTTGATATATGGAGTGTATTCGTTTATCTTCCCGTTCCTGTTAGGTTTATTGACGAGCCGGCTGTTAGGTTTCGGATGGGTGACGAGTACGCTGTTAGGCGCGATGTACGGCAGTCACACGCTGATGACCTATCCGATCGTGAGTAGGTACGGCGTGCAGAAGAACGCAGCGGCGAATATAGCCGTAGGCGGTTCGATGCTAACCATCGCACTATCTCTTTTCGTGTTAGCTATCTTACGTAATAATTTCGTTTATACGGACAGTATCAGCACCTTAGGACTGTTGGGTCGCATCGCGACGACGCTGGTGGTTATCTTAGGTCTGTTCCCATGGATGGCACAGCGGTTCTTCAAGCGTTGGACGGACGCTACGAGCGGATTCCTGGTAGTGATGACGATGATGGTCATGGCGGCATGGTTGGCAGACTGGTCAGAGTTAGAGGGCATCTTCGGTGCCTTCCTCTGCGGTGTGGCGTTGAACAGGCTGGTGCCGAACCTGAGTCCGGTTATGCAACGGATTAACTTCGTAGGAAACAACCTGTTCGTGCCGCTGTTCCTGATCGGCGTGGGCATGATGATCGATATATCGCTGCTGTGGGAAGGATGGGCTACCATCTTGATTGCCGTTGTGATGATCGCCACGAAGTTGACGAGCAAATGGTTCGCGGCATGGTTAGCGCAGAAGAGTTTTGGTTTGCAAGCAGAAGAGCGGCAGTTGATGTTCGGTCTGACGCATGCAACGGCAGCAGGAACCTTAGCCATCGTGACCATCGGTTACTCGACGGGTATCTTCAGCGCAGAGATACTGAATGCCGCGGTACTGATGATCCTCGTACTATGCACGAGTGCTTCGTTTGTAACCGAGTACGCAGCCAAACGTCTGGCGCTGCAAGAAGAGGCACGTCTGGAGGCCGATAAGACGGATGACAGTTGGCAGTTGATGACGGTAGGCGAGAACCGGCATTATGAGTTACGCGAGTTGAGTGAGTTAGGCGAATTGCACAATGCCGATCTGGCGTCCGAAGAAGATTGGTCGGAGGCGATGAAGCTGATCAACAACCAGCGCCGTGCGTCGATCATCTACCACCCTAACCAACCGATCAACACGATCAACCGTCTGTTGGTAGCCGTGCCGCCTTATGCGGAGAAAGAGCATGATTTCATCAGTTGTTTCGGAATCATCCGTCGTTTGAGCAGTCAGATAGGTGCCAAAGTGGTGTTCTTCACGAACGAAGACACGCAAAAAGTGCTGCAGGCTTTCTGCCGCCGTAAAGGTAAGTACCTGCGGGCTTCGTACCGCGAGATGGAAGCGTGGGAAGATGTGCTGATGCTCGCCAAACAGATGGCGCCGGACGATATGATCGTCATGATCAACGCCCGTCCTTCGACGCCGTCGTACAACCCGCTCTTCGAGCAAGTTCCGGACATGCTGACGCGCTTCTTCAACACCCACAGTTACATGGTTGTTTACCCCGAACAAGAGACAGGTAACGCCGTGCCAGACCTTATGTACGGCGACACAACACAAGCAAGCAAAACATGGAAAATCGTCAGTGCGTTGAAGCGGTGGATCTTATCTTTTCAACAAAGATAACCCATAAACCGAACAACATCGCGTAGAACATGTACTTGAAGATATAATCGTGCAGCAGGTGGAACCACTCCGGGTGATTCTCCATGAAGAGCGCGATAAGGAATATACGAAGTATATTAAAGACGTAACAACAGAGCCAACCGACGGGTATAAACCATAATTTGCGTAGCCACAGGCTGCGCATTTTTAATGGTACGACGGTCAGGATAAGGCACATCCAGATAAAGCTCTGCTTGAGTCCCGAACAAGCCCAAACGATCGTTGTGCCGGTTCCGCTCTCAAAACGGATGGTATGTTCGCCGACCATATAGACCGTGTCACGGAAGAGACTGACGAGCCAATAGACGACCTGCGCTATATGGCAGGCCATGAACTCAAACGGCGCCGTGACGTCCAGCCCGAACCACGTTACCATCTCGCCGTCTTCATCACCGGAAAAAGTGAACTTCCAGAAGTAGTTCGCCACCAATAACGTGAGAACAAATATAATCACGTCTTCATAAGGTTTGAGCGCCTCAAATAGTTGTTTTAGCGAACGGGACTTCATCGATAGCACAGAAATCGGAATCGAGGTATTTGAAATAACCGGCCTGGCAGACCATGGCGGCATTATCGGTCGTGAACGAGAAAGGCGGAATGAAAACCGTCCAGTGGTATTTCTGACCGTAGTCCAGGAAGGCCTGACGGAGGGCACTGTTGGCACTCACACCTCCGGCTACCGCCACTTGGTTGACTCCTAAATCCTTAGCGGCTTTCTTGAGTTTGCGCATTAGAATATCCACCACCGTGGCCTGCAAAGAGGCGCACATATCTTCACGGAGATTTGGAACATTCTGTGCCAACTCGTCAATCGTCTCTACGCCATGCGCTTTGAGCATGTCGCGCAGGGTATATAAGAAGGATGTCTTGAGCCCAGAGAAGGAGTAGTCATAGGCCGGAATATTGGGTTTGGCGAACGGGTATTTGGTTGGGTCTCCGAGTTTGGCTAACTTGTCTATCCACGGGCCTCCGGGATAAGGCAGACCGAGTACTTTGGCGCACTTGTCAAAGGCCTCACCGGCGGCATCATCGATCGTCTGTCCGATGATCTCCATATTATTGTACGCGCGAACAAGAACGATCTGGCTGTTTCCACCGGAAACGAGCAGGCAGAGGAACGGAAATTCAGGATGTTTTAGTCCTGTACCGTCCTCGACAAAATGTGCCAATACATGGCCTTGGAGATGGTTCACATCGATGAGCGGAATACCCAACGAAAGCGCGAGTCCTTTGGCGAACGACGTACCCACTAACAACGAGCCCAACAGACCGGGTCCACGGGTAAAAGCAATCGCCGACAACTCATCTTTGGTCACTCCGGCACGCTTCAAAGCCGTGTCCACCACCGGCAGAATATTCTGCTGATGCGCACGACTGGCCAACTCCGGAACGACTCCTCCGAACTCCTCATGCACCTTCTGACTGGCGATCACATTACTGCGTAATATGCCATCCACGATGACCGCCGCAGAGGTGTCGTCACAACTCGACTCGATTGCTAATATGACTACCTTTTTATTCATTTCGGCTGCAAAATTACAACATTTTTTGGAATTACACAAATTTATTTGCACAATTCAATTTATTTTTGTATCTTTGCAGGCTTTTTGAGTTATAGGAATGTATCTGTATTTTTTATTCATACGAATTGCGGCATTGTGCGGGCACGCGAAAGCGCGCGCTCTGGTGCGTGGCAACAAGAGTGTAAAGGTGAACGGAGAGCGGTTAGAGGTTAACGGTGTTCCTGTTCCTCAACACGCTGTTTGGATCCATGCCGCCTCGGTAGGTGAGTTCGAGCAAGCACGTCCGCTGATAGAGCGACTGCGTCATGAACAGCCGAAGCGTAAGATCGTGGTTACTTTCTTCAGCCCTTCGGGCTACGAGGCGCGTAAGGATTACCAAGAGGCGGATGCGGTGCTGTACCTACCCTTCGCTACCCGCCGAAATGCCAAGCGTTTCATCGAGGCGCTGCAGCCGGAAATGGCTATCTTCGTCAAGTACGAATTCTGGCCGGCTTATCTGAGAGAGCTCAAGAAACGCGGTATCAAGACCTATAGTATCTCTTCTATTTTCCGTCCGACCCAGCGCTTCTTCCACTGGTACGGCAAAGTATCTCTGAATTTACTCCATTGCTTCACCCACCTGTTCGTGCAGGACGAGGCTTCGCGTCGTCTGTTGGCCGAGCACGGTGTGCACGAGTGTTCCGTTGCCGGAGACACCCGTTTTGACCGCGTGGGTGAGATCATGTCGAAAGGCCTGAGTATAGACGATCCGCGTATCCGTCCGATTGCCGATTTCACAAGAGACTGTCAGCGGGTGCTGATAGCCGGTAGTACGTGGCCGGAGGATGAAGAATTGCTCGAGCAGTACATGGCACATGCGGAATACAGTGGTACTAAACTCATCCTCGTGCCGCACGAGATCGACGAGAAGCATCTACATGACATCTTCCAGCGTTTCAAAGGTCGTTTTGTTCGGTACAGCCGTGCTACGCAAACCAGTCTGATCCATGCCAATGTGCTCGTTATGGACACCATGGGTTTGCTGTCGTCCGTATATCGATTCGGTCAGGCGGCATATATCGGAGGCGGCTTTGGAGCGGGTATTCATAACACGATCGAAGCGGCGGTGTATGGTTTGCCGGTTGTTTTCGGACCGAACTACCACCATTTCCGCGAGGCACAAGGATTGATTGATGCCGGCGCTGCAAGGAGTATCAAGAACTATAAGCAGTTAGAAGACGCGCTCGACACGGCGCTGGAGAACTACCAAGAGCTAGGCGCCAAGGCGGCAGCTTACGTCCAAGACGAGATTGGAGCGACAGAGAAAATCTTTAATAAAATTTTTAGTTGAAAATAATCGTAATTACGTAATTACGTAATAACGTAAAAAAATAATTTTTATGACGAAACCAAGTATACCTAAAGGCACGCGTGATTTTGGACAGATAGAGATGGCGCGCCGCAATTATATCTTCGACACTATCAAAGGGGTGTTTGCCTTGTACGGCTTCCAGCAGATCGAGACGCCGGCGATGGAGAATATCGGTACGTTGATGGGCAAGTACGGTGAGGAAGGAGATAAACTGCTCTTCCGTATTCAGAACAGCGGCGAGAAAGCTGCTTTGGCGCCGGAGAAAGGTCTGCGTTATGACCTGACCGTACCTTTTGCACGTTACGTGGTGCAGCACCGCGAGGAGTTGAGTTTTCCCTTCAAGCGCTTCCAGATCCAACCGGTCTGGCGTGCTGACCGTCCGCAGAAAGGACGCTATCGTGAGTTCTACCAGTGTGACGTGGATGTGATCGGCAGTGACAGCCTGCTCGGCGAGTTGGAGTTGATTCAGATCGTAGAGGAAGTGTATCGCCGTTTGGGTATCAACGTATGCCTGCACATCAATAACCGCAAGATCCTTGCCGGCATCGCCGAGGTGATCGGTGCGCCGGAGAAGATAGTAGATATCACCGTCGCTATCGACAAACTCGACAAGATAGGCGTGGAGGCTGTCAATGCAGAGTTGGTGGAACGCGGACTGAACGACGACCAGGTGGCAGCACTGCAACCTATCTTGAACCTCAGCGGCACAACGGCCGAGAAACTGACGGCACTCAAAGGTATCCTCGCGAACAGCGAGATCGGTCTGAAGGGCGTCGAAGAGATGGAAGTCGTTTTCAACGAATTGGACATTGTAGATTGTACATTGAATATTGAGTTGGATCTCTGCCTGGCTCGAGGCTTGAATTACTACACGGGTGCGATCTTTGAGGTCAAGGCGCTGGACGCGCAGATCGGTTCGATCACAGGTGGTGGTCGGTATGACAACCTGACGGGTATTTTCGGTTTGCCGGGAGTATCGGGTGTCGGTATCTCATTTGGTGCGGACCGTATCTATGACGTGCTGACGGAACTGGATTTATTCCCGAAGGAGTTACAATCGACTACACAAGTGCTCTTCGCGACGTTCGGTGCAGAAGAATTGAACTATGCGCTCAAATGGGCCAAAGCGCTTCGGGCACAAAATATCGCCGTGGAGGTGTATCCCGAACCGACGAAGATGAAGAAACAGATGGGCTATGCGGATGCGAAACAGATTCCGTATGTGGCTATTGTTGGCAGCGATGAGATGAATAACAACACCGTCATGCTGAAGAACATGAGTACGGGTGAGCAGAAACAAGTAAGCTTAGAAGAGTTATGCACGATACTGTAAAAGAATTTGACCAAGTGACGGCTAAATGCCGCACGATCTTTGTGGATAAGATGAGCGACTACGGACCCTCCTGGCGCATCTTCCGCCTGCATGGTATCACGGATCAGTTGTATATCAAGGTATGTAATATCCGTCAGCGCCAAGAGACCGGCGTGAGTCTGGTAGGCGATGATATAGAAGGCAACCTGCGGGCTATCGTCAACTACGGCATTACGGCGATCATTCAGTCGCGTAAAGGCTATGCGGATGCGGTAGATATGAGTAACGAGGAGGCGACCAAGCTATACGACGACGTGCTCAACGAGGCCAAAGAACTCATGGTGCGCAAGAACCACGATTACGGCGAGGCATGGCGCGAGATGAGTAAGGAAGGAATCGTAGATATGATCCTGGCCAAGATCATCCGCATCAAGACCATTCTCGAGCATGACGGTAAGACAATTGCTTCCGAAGGCGTGGAAGGCAATTATTTCGATATTATTAACTACGCAATCTTTGATTTGATTCATTATGCAGGTTAATCAAGCACTTCATGTAACAGGTTCAATCGCCCGCACGTTGTTAGCTTTCACCTTCCTCTTCTCGGGATTTGTGAAAGCGATCGACCCGCTGGGCACGGTGTATAAGATAGAAGACTACCTGAAGGCTTTCGGTGGGTTCTTCACGGACTTGATGCCTATGGCAGGCGTGGCTGCCGTGTGTCTGATACTGCTTGAGTGGTTGCTCGGATGGGCCATGCTGCTCAATGTAAAGACAAACTGGACAAGTTGGATAACACTCCTCTTCTATCTCGTCATGACGCCGCTCACGCTGTATATCGCGCTGACGAATCCGGTGAGCGACTGTGGGTGTTTCGGTGATGCGTTGGTGCTGACTAACTGGCAGACGTTCTGGAAGAATATTATCCTTCTGACGCTCGTCATTATCCTACTCTGTTGCCGCAAGGCCATTCCACAGTTGTTTAGTTGGTGGGCAGAGTTATGTATTGCCCTGCTGGCACTGATTTCCGGCGGACTGATCATGCTGTACAGTTATAATCACCTGCCGATAATTGATTTTAGGCCGTATAAGATCGGCAATAACATCCCCGAACTCATGGAGATCCCGGAGGGTGCACCGCATGATGTGTACGAGACCACGCTCATTTATGAGAAAGACGGTGTGCAGCAGGAGTTCACGTTGGAGAATTACCCGAAAGGAGACAGCACCTGGACGTTTGTGGATCAGAAATCCGTGCTCGTGCAAAAAGGCTATGAGGCGCCGATTCATGATTTCGAGATCCTGACCATGGAGTACGATGACATCACAGATGATATATTGAGTTCCGAAGAACCCGTTGTGCTTGTGACGATGTACGATCTCAACAATACCGACCGCAAACAGATGGATAAGTTAAAAGCGATCGTACATGAGCACCTGCTGGTTTATTTCCTGACCGGTTCGGGCGAAGAGGAGATTTACGCGTTCGGAGAAGAGTTAGGATGGGATGAAGAGACGACTGAGGCTACCTTCTGTACGATTGATCCGGTGACGCTCAAGACGATAGTTCGCGCCAACCCGGGTGTGTTCGTCGTACAGAACGGCATTATCATTGACAAATACAACTTAAAAAACAAATAAACATTTAAAAACTCAACAAATCATGAGAAAATCAATTTTAGGAATTTTCCTATTTCTGGCGGTCGCCGTGATGGCCGGCCAACGGACTCCGGAACAAGCAGCAGAGATTGCCGCTCAGTTCACCAATCAACAGCCGCAATTACGCCGAATGCACGCTTCAGAGCGTCAGGCTGCTAATCTAAAACTGGCACACAAGGCGCTGCAGAACAATTCGCAGGATGCAGCCTTCTATGTATTCAATCAAGAGGGCAACAATGGATTTATTATTATTTCGGCGGATGACCGCACCGCAGAGGACGTACTCGGTTATACCGATAAAGGTTCGTTTGATGCCGATCACATCAATCCGAACCTCGCGTTCTGGTTAAGTCGTTATACGGAAGAGATCACCGGTTTGCAGACTCTGGACGAGAGTGAGTTAGCCAGTATACGTAAAGCGCGTAAGGCAACGAAAGTAACGGCTATCACTCCGCTGCTGAAGAACGCAGCAGGAAAAGAGATCACTTGGTATCAAGAAGCTCCGTACAATAACTACTGCCCGATTGATAAACTTGACAACACCCGCAGTCTGACCGGTTGTGTAGCTACCGCTACCTCTGCGGTTATGTACAAGTGGCGTCACCCGGCTAAAGGTCATGGTACACATTCGTATACATGGTATAACTCGAAGGACGTGAATTCTACTAATTATTGGACAATTCCTATGTCCGCCAATTTTGACACAGTGACCTTCAAATGGGATGACATGTTACCTGCCTATATAGGTAAGAACGCTACCCCCGCGCAGAAGAAAGCCGTTGCTTCGCTCATGTTTAACGTAGGTGTTGCTGCTAACATGCAGTACGGCGGTGATTCAATTGGCGGATCTGGCGCATGGACAGATGATATGGCTTATGGTTTACAGACTTACTTTGACTACACGTTTGATAAGTTTATCACCATGTATTCCAAAACCAAGTATGAAAACAACGTCAAAGGATCAAGCGTGCCCAATATATCGGCTGAGTTTAGTGTAACAAAAGATCAAATAATGGATTATTTCAATGCAGATCTTGAAGCCGGTCGTCCCATTGTTATGGGAGGTGAAGGATCGTATGGAGGCCATGAATTCGTTTGTGACGGTCGCGATACCGAGAATAAATTCCATATTAATTTTGGTTGGGAAGGATCCGACAACGGCTATTATACGTTATCTGCATTAGGTCCGTATAGTTATCAATTCTCCAGTAACTTGGACGCCATCATCGGTCTGCGTCCGGCAACCACTCCGGTAGATCCGTTTGAGATCACATGGATGGCTAACGGTGCGCAGTTCACCACCACGCAATCAACAGGTACAGTCGTTCTGCCGACCACCAATCCTGCTGCATGCGAGGGTAAGGTGTTTGTAGGCTGGACAGCTACGGCTAACTACTCTAGCGCCACGACTGCTCCGACGTTCGTCAAAGCCGGTGACGCCGTAGAGGAAGGTGCTATCTTCTATGCTGTGTTCGCTGAGCAAAGCGGTCAAGGTACTGCTGAGGTGACCGATGTACTTACCCGTGCAACAACCGGTGTTACCGGTACATCGTATAGTGCATGGAGCAATAAGACGGTAACGTCTAGCGCAGTTTATGCCGGTCAGAGTGCTGGAGGAAATGAGTCCATACAATTACGTTCCAATAACAGCAACTCCGGTATTGTTACTACTAGTACCGGTGGTAAGATAACGAAAATCACAGTAGATTGGAATTCCAACACAGACAATACCCGCACATTGGACATCTATGGTAAGAACTCCGCCTATAGTACTCCTTCAGACTTATACGACAATTCGACTAAGGGTACAAAACTTGGATCTATAAAGAAAGAAAACGGTAATGAACTTACTATCACCGGCGACTACACTTATGTAGGTGTGCGTTCTAACAGCGGAGCGCTCTACATGAATTCTATCAGTTTCACCTGGGCAAGCGGTTCTGCTGCTACCTACAGCAACTACAGCACTACATGCGGTGGAGGAACGGACGTAGAGAACACCGTTGTAGCACCGAAGGCTGTCAAGGTGATTGAGAATGGTCAAGTGGTTATCTTACGCGAAGGCGCCAAGTATAACGTATTAGGACAACCTATTCAATAACATAAAAACACTAATCAATGAAGAAAATTTATTTAGGTCTATCGGTCCTCTTGGTGTCCATGACACTATTTGCGGAGCGCGTTTCCGTAGAAGATGCAGCGGTAGTGGCTAATAACTTCATGAATCCTGCCGCTACCACGGCCGCAAAGAAAGCACCTAAACCAATGGTGCTCAAGAAGGCTGCTTCTGCAACGGAGAACCAGTATTATGTGTATGAGAACGCCAGTGGTGAAGGTTGGGTAATGGTTGCAGCTAACGATATAGCGCACCCTATCCTGGCATACTCGCCGACCGGTCATTTCCATACGGACAACCAACCCTCGAACATAAAGGGCTGGTTGAAGGGTTACGATCGTCAGATCCTGCTTGCAGAGCAAAACGGTCTGGAGGCTTCGGCTTCTATCCAGGCTGAGTGGGCTCAACTGCGCAAAGGAACCAAGCAGACGACGGCTACACCGGTAGTTGCTCCGCTCATCAAGACCGGTTGGGATCAAGACGCTCCATTCTGGAATCTCTGCCCGAAGAAAAACGGCAAACAATGCTATGTGGGTTGTGTAGCAACAGCCATGGCACAGGTAATGAACTACCACCAGTGGCCAATTCAAGGTACAGGAATGCATTCTATCCGTGTCAACTATAAAAAATATGTCGCTAACTTCGGAGAGACGACTTACGACTGGACGCATATGAAGAACGTCTATAAAAAAGGCAGTTATACGGACGAAGAGGCAACAGCAGTTGCAACGCTGATGTATCATTGCGGTGTAGCTTGCGACATGAAGTACGGCACAGCAGAGGAAGGCGGTAGCGGTGCATATACCATCGACGACAATGGTTACTTTAGCAGCCAAGGCACCATGAGTACAGAGACTGCGTTGAGTCAATTCTTTGGCTACGACGCAAGTACTCTCGTTGGCCATGAGCGAGACGGTTTGGAGTGGGAAGGATACGAAGAATATAGTATGAGAAGTTGGACTAGAGAGGAGTGGATTGCCATGCTGAAGGTAGAACTAGACGCAGCACGTCCTATCATGTATGCCGGTTACGGTCAAGATGATCCGGACGATGAGAAGACCCTGTACGGACACAGCTTCGTTTGCGACGGCTACGATTCCGGCAATTATTTCCACTTTAACTTCGGTTGGACCAACTGGTGCGACGGTTATTATGACCTCGATGCACTCGAGACCTCCGATCCGGGTAGTGGCGGAGGAAACGGCTGTTACAGCATGTGGCAGAATGCGCTTGTAGGTATCAAACCGCTCAAGAATAACGAGGCGTTTGAAAACACCGTTGTAGCACCAAAGGCGGAAAAGATCCTCGAGAACGGACAAGTAGTTATCATTCGTGATAACGAGAAATATAGTATTTTCGGACAAAAAATTCAATAAGACTTATGAGAACAAGAATGGTTGCAGGTAACTGGAAAATGAACAAGAACCTGCAGGAAGGTGTAGCGCTGGCTACCGAATTGAAAGAAGCAGTAAAGAACCCGAATTGCGCTGTAGTTATCGGCACGCCGTTCATCCACTTGGCAACAGTTGCTGAGTTGCTCAAGGGTAGCGCCATTAAGGTGGCAGCAGAGAACTGCGCAGACCACGAGAAGGGTGCGTACACGGGTGAAGTAAGCGCTGAGATGGTGAAGTCCACAGGTGCTGAGTATGTTATCCTAGGTCACTCGGAGCGTCGTCAGTACTACGCTGAGAGCTACGAGATGTTGGCAGAGAAAACGCGCCTTGCTTTGGCTAACGGTCTGAAGGTTATCTTCTGTATCGGTGAGGTAAAGGAAGAGCGTGAGGCTGGTAAGCAGAACGAGGTAGTAAAAGCACAACTCGAAGGTTCGGTCTTCGGCCTGAGCGCTGAGGAGTGGAAGAACATCACGCTGGCTTACGAGCCGGTTTGGGCTATCGGTACCGGTCTGACTGCTACGCCAGCACAAGCACAGGAGATCCACGCATATATCCGTGGCCTCGTGGCAGAGAAATACGGCAAGGCTGCAGCAGACGACACCACGATCTTGTATGGCGGTAGCTGCAACGAGAAGAACGCTGCAGAGCTCTTCGCGTGCCCGGATATCGACGGTGGCCTGATTGGTGGTGCTGCGCTTGTAGCAGAGAAATTCCTGGCGATTATTGCTGCACGCTAATATGGCTTTAGTAAAGACCATAAATCGTAACGGTGAGATCCTTACTCCACGCATTGCTGATGGCGTCTCCTTAATGGAGAACGCCACGGTAGTGGGGGACGTGACGATAGGTGAGGGCACTTCCGTATGGTTCAATGCAGTGCTGCGCGGGGATGTGAACACGATCACTATCGGCAAGCACTGTAACATCCAGGACGGTGCGGTGCTGCACACGCTCTATCAGAAATCGACCATCACTCTCGGTGATTACGTGTCCGTAGGACATAACGTCACGATCCACGGTGCAGACGTCGATGACTACGCTCTGATAGGCATGGGTGCTACCCTACTCGACGGTGCGCATGTAGGCGAAGGAGCGATTGTCGCTGCCGGTGCACTTGTGCTTAAGGATACACAGATAGGTCCGCACGAGATCTGGGGAGGTGTACCGGCTAAGTTCATCAAGAAAGCCGATCCTGCCCAGACCGAAGAGATTAACAAGAAAATTGCCAACAACTACGCCATGTACGCCAGTTGGTACAAAATGTAATCACGAGGTCACGTGATCACGTGATCACGAAAAACACAAAATTATGTTTAAAAGAATCCTTTTGAAACTCTCCGGTGAGAGTCTTGCCGGAGAGAGCAAGCAAGGCATCGACACCGAGCGTTTAGCTCAATACGCCGAGCAGATCAAATCTATCGCGCAACGCGGTGTGCAGATCGGTATCGTCATCGGAGGAGGAAATATCTTCCGCGGCTTGAGTGGTGCTCAGCGTGGTTTTGACCGCGTCAAAGGTGACCAGATGGGTATGTTAGCGACGGTTATCAACGCCTTAGCGTTGCAGTCGGCACTCGAAGCGATCGGTCAACCGGTTCGTTTACTGACCTCTATCCGTATGGAGCCGGTCGGTGATTTCTACAGCCCTGCCAAAGCACAACGCCTGCTGGACAAAGGTAATGTAGTGATTCTCGCCGGAGGTACGGGTGCGCCTTACTTCACGACCGACACCGGTTCGAGTCTGCGTGCGCTAGAGATCAAAGCGGACGTGATGCTCAAAGGCACACGCGTGGACGGAATCTATACCGCTGACCCGGAGAAAGACCCGAGTGCCACGAAATTCAATGAGATCACCTACGACGAGGTTATTGCCCGCGGACTGAAGGTCATGGACCTTACTGCCACCGCCATGGCCAAAGAGAATGGTCTGCCGATATACGTCTTTAACATGGATAAGGTAGGCAACCTCGAGAAAGTTATTAACGGAGAACAAATAGGAACCCTTGTAAAACCCTAATAGTATGAACGACGAATTAGAACTCTATCAGTCTGCAGCCGAAGAACAAATGCAGAATGCTGTCGCTCACTTAGACGACACCCTCCAGCACATCCGTGCAGGTAAAGCGAACCCGCGTATCTTAGACCCGATCAAGATCGATTATTACGGCACGCTGTCGCCGCTGGCTAACTGCGCTACCATCGTAACGCCGGACGCACGTACGATCGCTATCACGCCGTGGGAGAAGAAACTCATCAACGACATCGAGCGCGCGATCATTAACTCGAATATCGGCCTTGCTCCGTCGAATAACGGAGAGACCATTCGTCTGGTCTTACCGCCACTCACCGAGGAGCGTCGTCGTGAACTGTGCAAGCAGTGTAAGGCAGAGGCAGAAAGCGCCAAGATGTCCGTTCGTAATGCCCGCCGTGACGCCATTGAGGAGTTTAAGAAACTCGTCAAGAACGGTCTGAGCGAGGATATCGAGAAAGACGCCGAAGAGGACATCCAGAAGGTGCACGACAAATATATCGCCAAGATCGATGCCCTCTACGCTGCCAAAGAGAAGGAGATCATGACCGTGTAACGGTTAAAAGTGATAGGTGAGAGGACTTGTAATCAGATCTACGGGTAGTTCATACATCGTTCGTATGGACGACGGTACGAGTGTGGAATGCCATATAAAAGGCAATTTCCGCATTCGTGGTATTCGTAGTACCAATCCGGTGGCTGTCGGTGATTTCGTACAGATCCAGACGCTCGCGGATGGCACGAACTGGATCGTAGAGATCGAGGAACGGAAGAACTATATTATCCGGCGTTCAACGAACCTGAGCAAAGAGAGCCACATTCTGGCGGCGAATATCGACCAGGTAGCGCTTATCGTGACGGTTAACCACCCGGTGACGAGTACGACGTTCATTGACCGCTTCCTGGCCACCTGCGAGGCCTATCGCGTGCGCGCGCTCCTTATTTTCAATAAGATCGACCTGCTCACCGAAGACGAGTTAGCACAACTGAACGAACTGCGTGCGTTGTACGAGGGGATCGGTTACGAGACACTGGCGATTAGCGCTAAGAGTCTTCAGAGTACAGAATACAGAGTACAGAATACAGATATCTTCTCATTGTTGGCCGGTAAGACTACATTGCTCTCCGGCAATTCCGGAGTCGGCAAATCCACCCTACTCAATGCGCTCTTCGGACGCGAGATGACGCGTACCGGTAAGATCTCTGATGCCCACGACAAAGGCATGCACACCACCACGTTCAGTGAGATGTATTTTCTCGATGAGGGTGCGGTGATCGACACGCCGGGCATCAAGGGTTTCGGTACGATTGATTTTGAGCGGGAGGAAGTAAGCCATTTCTTCCCGGAGATCTTCAAGGTCGGTCGCGAGTGCCGTTTCGGTAACTGTACGCACACCAACGAACCGGGTTGTGCCGTGCAAGAGGCCATCATAAAAGGATCCATAGCGATCTCACGCTATGAATCCTATCTATCAATTTTAGGGGACTGCTCGGAGAGCAAGTACCGTTAGAGTGTCCAGCTCTCGAGTGTAGCAGTCAACTCATCGAACGTGCGTGCCTTAGCTGAGGTGCGCACATTTTGTATCTGTGCATTAACCGCCTGGTCGTAGGTCTCTGCCTCCACGTTACGGATGACGCCGAGTGCTATCGGCAGGTCGTCATCCACCTCGGCATTGACGGCTTCGATACGGTTCTGACCCATTAGGGCAAGCATACGATGGAGCGTCGTGTCAGGTTGGTGGGCGTCATGCACGAGTACACGCGGGTCATCGGCCGGTACCACGATCATCTTCGGAACGAAGGTCACCGGGTCGATCTCGACGGCTAAGCCTTTGTCTTTGTTCGCACCGAAGATCATCTTCTCGCCATGCTTGAGGATGATCGAGTGCTCGGCGCGTTGCTCGCGGTCAGCTATCCAGGCGTGCGTGCCGTTATTGAAAATAACGCAGTTAACAAGGCACTCTACGATGGAGCAACCCTTATGCTGCTGCGCCGCTACGAGGCAATCAACGGTTGTCGGCATATCGACATCCAGCGTGCGAGCAAAGAACGTACCACGGGCTCCGAGCACGAGTTGTGCAGGAATGAACGGACGCTCAACCGTACCGAACGGAGAGGATTTGGAGACAAATCCTTTGGCACTCGTCGGGCTGTACTGACCTTTGGTCAGACCGTAGATGCGGTTGTTGAAGACGCAGACGTTGAGGTCCACGTTACGACGTATCTCATGGATGAAGTGGTTACCACCGATGGCAAAGCAGTCGCCGTCACCGGACATCTGCCAAACGGTCAGTTCCGGATGACTGGTCTTGACGCCTGTTGCCACAGCACCGCCACGGCCGTGGATCGTGTTGAAACCGTAGGTATTGAGGTAATGCGGCATTCGGCTCGAACAACCGATGCCGGAGATGACAGCTACCTCGTGCGTCGGGATACCTATTTGCGCCATGGCTTTCTGCAGCGCCATGCATATCGCGTGATCACCGCAACCCGGGCAGAAACGAACGTATTGATCGGATTTAAATTGACTTGCTTCCATAATTTTAACCTTTTACAAATTTAACAATACGTTCAACAGCAAACGGTTGACCTTGAATCTCGTTATACTGCTCTATCGGCAGATCAGGGAATTGTGCGCGAAGATATGCAGCGAACTGACCCGTATTGAGTTCGCATACGATGATGCGCTTGTATTGACTGAGCACCTCACGGGTGTTCTTCGGCAACGGCATGATATAATTGAACTGCGCCAGGTCACAACCTAACTCGTTGGCAGCGGCATGCAGATGTCCTTCCGTACTACCCCATCCTACGAGGAGCGTGTCTGAATGCTGATTGCTGATTACTGACAACTGAGGAATGCGGTCGGCGATCTGTTCGATCTTCTTCTTACGCGCCTGCACCATCACTTCATGGTTCTCCGGATTCGTGGAAATCGTTCCGCGCTGAGCGTCGCGCTCCAAACCGATGTTACGGTGCTCATAACCTTCCATGCCCGGGTAAGCCCAGTAACGCACACCGCGCTCGTCACGGAGCGCAGGGTTGTACTGACCTTTCAGTTCTTCGGGCACACTCTGCGGATGGATTGTCGGCAGTTCAGCGAGTTTAGGAATGCGCCAGAGGGCCGTTCCGTTCGCCAGATAGGTGTCGGTCAGCAGCACGACCGGCGTCATGTTCTCCAACGCGATCTTACATGCCTCGTACGCGAAGTCGAAGCAGTTAGCACTACTCGAAGCGGCTAAGACGACAGCCGGGCACTCACCGTTACGACCGTACAGCGCCTGCAGCAGGTCAGTCTGTTCGGTCTTGGTCGGCAGACCCGTACTCGGACCACCGCGTTGCACATCCACTACTACCAATGGCAACTCTGCCATGACCGCCAGACCGATCGCCTCGGATTTGAGGCTCAGACCGGGTCCACTGGTCGTCGTACAAGCCAAGTCACCGGCAAAAGCGGCACCGATAGCCGTACAAACACCGGCTATTTCGTCTTCCGCCTGAATGGCCATAACGTTCATGTCTTTACGCGCAGCGAGTTCGTGCAAGATATCCGTGGCAGGTGTGATAGGATACGAACCGAGGAAGAGGTGCTTGCCGGCCTTCTCTGCCGCGGCAATCAGACCAAACGCCGTTGCACGGTTACCGGCGATAGACGTATAGGTGCCGTGCGCCTCTTTGGGTTGACCCTCCAGATGCAACTGGGTGATATTCAGCGCCAGGTTACAGCCGTAGTTATAGCCGTCCACCATCACCTTCGTGTTCGGCGCGATGAGTGCGGGTTTCTTCTTGAACTTATCCTCCAGCAGGTGAATAGCCTTCTCCATCGGTTCGTCGAACAGCCAGTATATCAGTCCGAGCGCGAACATGTTACGACATTTGAGCACGGACTTATTGTCCATGCCGCTGTCCTTGAGCGCCTCTTTGGTCAGCGTTGTCAGCGCCACCGGCACGATCTGTACGGACTCAGGAATACCGAGCTCCGTGAACGGATTGTCTGTGTGATACTGCGCTTTCTCGAGGTCTTTGTCCGTCAGGCTGTCCGTATCCACGATCACAATGGCGTTACGATGGAACAGCGCGAACTGCTCATCGAAATGCGCCTGTGGATGGTTGAAATGACTACCGAGCGTGCAGACCTTGAGCGCAGCGGCATTCATCGCTACGATCACATCCGCCTTGTCTCCCGGCGTATAGACTTCCGAACCTAACTCTACTTGGAATCCACTGACACCGCCTAAGGTTCCTTGCGGTGCTCTGATCTCTGCCGGAAAATCCGGCAAGGTGGAGATCTCATGACCTAACTCAGCGCCTAACTGGGCAAACATGTTACCCGTCAACTGCATGCCGTCGCCCGAGTCTCCACAAAATCTGACTACGATGTTTTTCACTCTTATATAGTTTAAAATTATTGTACTAACGTGCCGGTTAACGTACCGGTACCGTAACCGTTTCCTGCCGTTATTAATATTTGGCATACTGCGGTATCACCGTTACGCGTGATGGTGAAACTACCAGTCATCACACCCCCGTACGCGAACGTACCTGTTAGATTGTGCGACGAGTCCTCGGATACCGAGCATGGGATATTCGGGGTGCTCATAAGGGTAAGAGAGGCACTATGAGACGCCACGCTGTACACTTCGAGCATCATAAATATTTCTCCGCTAGAGCCGTCATTGCCATTAAGCACACCGGAGAAGATCCAACTGGTACCGTCCCAACTGCCGGAGTTCTGCTCCGCGCGCCAGTAGACGGAGCAGTACTTTATTATTTTCGACCCGTCTTCCAGTGTTGCCTCAATGCCCACCTCTCCGTCATGAGAAGAAGAAACAATGCTATAGATGCTATTGACGTCCAAAAAGACGGTTGTGGTACCTTTCTCCCAACTCAGCCATTCGGGAACGGAACTCTCGACAACGTGCCATTCTCTCACCTGAGAGCCGGCCTCCACGTAGATGGCGTTGTGAAGATGATCCTTATCAAAGACAATCGATGTAGGCGACAGCGTCAATGCTACGCCTTCTTGCTGCACCGTCAGTATGGCGGTAGGTATCTCAGGGTGATTTTGCGGAGGACTGACTACAATAATTGCGTCTCGAGCTTTGTCGGAGGTATTCTCTTTGAGTTCAATCACCAACTCGTTTTTATCGTAATCCGGTCGGACGGTCATCCAGTCGCAGCCGGGATTTGTATCCATCCGCCAGCCCAGCTTGGATGCCACCTTGACCGTGTAGGTCTTGGCGAACGACGAGGCTTTGAGGCAATAGGTGCTCAGGCTGATAAAACATTCCCTGTTACTGAACATATCCTTCGACCGCTCATTGAACTTATTGACATTTGTCAAGCCATAGTCGGCAAACTCATTGAGCGCCGAGGCCAAGAGAGAGAGGCCTAAGCCTGAGGGAGTGAACTTACCTTCCTTGCCGGCAGCAACCCATTTCCGCCACTCTTCCGTGGTGCTTACACCGGATATGAACACATCAAAACCATCCACATACATCACATAATCATCGTCCACCAGTCCGGACTTAGCCGCCTCCTGATAGAGTGCGGTGATACCGCTTGTCCAGTCCAATGGATTCGCAGAGATCATGCTCACGGCCGTGATGCCGAACGAGGTCACTTTGGCCAGGAACGGGATAGCAGCTTTAAGCATATGTACGTCCCAAGTCCTGTCGAAGGTCTGACACTCCGTCACTAAGCGTCCGAAAGCCTCGGAGAAAGGATTGCTCTCGCCGGACAGGTTCTTGCGCGGAAAACCTGCAGCGCCTGCGCCGATGGGGAACTGAAGATCCAAGTAATAGTGGGCTTGATCCCAATACTCTTCGTGCTTGTCGTCAACAGGAACAGAGACGATATCGCAACTCGTCTCCGTCACGTTCTTGAAGAAATACTCGAGTTTAGAGGTGCGGAGCATCGTAGGCGTACCGGTCGAGTCAATGAAGAGATAAACACCGCGATGCTGCTCGTTCTGATAATCACTGGAAATATAGATATACCCGCCATGACCGTCGTGGTCCAACTCGCACACCATGTAACTGTTGTCAGAACAAGCCAAGAGCATATCCGCCGCACTTTTGGTGTTATCGTACGCATTGATAGCGGCGTACTTCAACGGCTTCGATTTCGGTCCGTCCGGATTATTCCCCTCGCAGCCGCTGAACACCATCATCACCACCGCCAAGAGAAATAGGTAAACACATTTTTTCATACTTCACAACCTTTGCGACTGCAAAGGTACTACAAAAAAATGACATATGCAAGCAGAAAAATAAAAAATACAAAATAATTTGCATATATGCAAAAAAAGTAGTACCTTTGCAGCCGCAAAGGCTGTGAAAATACAGATCAATGGATAAGATACGTAATTTTTGTATTATTGCGCATATAGACCACGGGAAGAGTACGCTGGCGGATCGTATGCTGGAGTTGACGGGCACCGTTGACGTTAGGCAGATGGAGAACCAGGTGCTGGACGACATGGAGTTGGAGAAAGAGCGCGGTATCACCATCAAGAGTCACGCGATTCAGATGGATTATAAGGGCTATACGCTCAACCTCATCGACACTCCGGGTCATGTGGACTTCAGTTATGAAGTGAGCCGGTCTATCGCGGCATGCGAGGGTGCGGTATTGGTGGTTGATGCGACGCAGGGCGTGCAGGCACAGACGATAAGCAACCTATACATGGCTATTGAGCACGATTTAGAGATCATCCCGGTGCTCAATAAATGCGACATGGACAACGCTATGCCCGAGCGTGTAGAGGACGAGATCATCGACCTGCTGGGCTGCAAGCGCGAGGATATCCTGCGTTGCTCGGCTAAGACGGGTGAAGGCGTAATGGAGATCCTCGACGCCATCGTGGAGCGTATTCCTGCGCCAAAGGGTGATCCGAACGCGCCGCTGCAGTGTCTGGTGTTCGACTCGGTGTTCAATAGTTTTAGAGGCATCATCGCTTATTTCAAGGTGGTAAACGGTACGATGCACACCGGTGACCTGGTGCGCTTCGTGAATACGGGCAAGGAGTACGACGCAGACGAGATAGGTATCTTGAAACTCGACATGAGTCCGCGCAAGAGTATCAGCGCCGGCAACGTAGGATATATCATCTCCGGCATCAAGACCTCGACGGAAGTGAAGGTGGGTGACACGATCACGCACGTAGCAAGGCCTTGCGAGAAAGCTATTGCAGGCTTCGAAGAAGCCAAGCCGATGGTCTTCGCCGGTGTGTATCCGATTGAAAGTGAAGATTATGAAGATTTGCGCGCGAGTCTGGAGAAACTGCAACTAAACGACGCCAGCCTTACTTTCCAGCCGGAGAGTTCGATGGCTTTGGGCTTCGGCTTCCGCTGCGGCTTCCTCGGACTGCTGCACATGGAGATCGTGCAAGAGCGTCTGGACCGCGAGTTCGACATGGATGTCATCACCACGGTGCCGAACGTAAGCTATAACGTCTATACGAAAGACGGCGGCATGGTGGAGGTACACAACCCTGCCGGCATGCCGGATCTGACCGAGATAGACCGCATCGAAGAGCCGTATATCCGCGCATCGGTCATCACGACGGCAGACTTCATCGGCCCCATCATGACCCTCTGTCTGGGCAAGCGCGGCGAACTTGTCAAGCAGGAGTATATCTCCGGCAATCGTATGGAACTGCTGTTCGACATGCCGCTCGGCGAGATCGTCATCGACTTCTACGATAAGCTCAAGTCCATCTCCAAAGGCTATGCGTCCTTCGACTGGCACATGAACGGTTTCAGGCCGTCCAACCTCGTCAAACTCGATATTCTGCTGAACGGCGAACAGGTCGATGCGCTGAGCACGTTGACGCACCGTGACAATGCCGTAGACTTCGGTAGGCGTATGTGCGAGAAGCTCAAAGAGCTTTTGCCTCGTCAGCAGTTCGATATCGCAATACAGGCGGCTATCGGTGCGAAGATCATTGCACGCGAGACGGTGAAACAAGTTCGCAAGGATGTGCTCGCCAAATGTTATGGCGGCGACGTGAGCCGTAAGCGTAAGTTGCTGGAGAAGCAGAAACGCGGAAAGAAGCGTATGAAGCAGATCGGTAACGTCGAAGTGCCCCAGAAAGCCTTCCTCGCGGTGCTCAAGTTAGACTAAAATCCCACTTAATCATGTTAGTTCAAAAATTCGGAGGAACCAGTGTGGGTTCAGCGCAGCGGATGAAATCCGTGGCCGAACTGATTGCAGACGGCGAACAGAAGATCGTCGTTCTTTCCGCCATGTCCGGAACCACCAACCATCTCCTCCAAACTACCGAATATATCCGTTTGGGCAATGCTTCCGGAGCTACCGACATGCTCGATGCCCTTGAGGCGAAATATCGCAAAGAGTGTGAAGGCCTGGCTATTGATTATGCGGTTCTACAACCGCTTTTTTCCGCTCTGCGTAAGATATGCCTCAAGCCCTATACTCCGCAAACCGATAAGGATGTAGTCTCATTCGGCGAGTTGATCTCTACCACGATGATGACTACGTATATGTCTCAGCAAGGCGAGGACGTTGTGTTGATGCCTGCGCTTGATTATATGCGTATCAACGTGGAGGGCGAACCGGATCTGATGGTTACAGAGCAGTTGCTCCAAACACAATTGGAGACATACGGTACGCATCGTTATATCATCACCCAAGGCTTCATCTGCCGCAACGCTGAAGGTCAGATAGATAACCTCAAACGCGGAGGGAGCGATTATACGGCGTCTGTTGTGGGCGCACTATTAGAGGCACAAGAGATTCAGATTTGGACCGATATAGACGGCATGCATAATAATGACCCACGGTTCGTAGAAGGAACCCAACCAGTGCGGCATATCAGCTTCGATGAAGCAGCAGAGCTCGCTTATTTCGGCGCAAAGATACTTCACCCGACTTGTATTTTGCCCGCCAAGATGCACAATGTGCCAGTCCGTTTGCTGAACACCATGTGTCCGGATGCACCGGGAACGCTAATCAATAACCAGACCTCAGCCCAACCGGTCAAAGCAGTAGCAGCGAAAGATGGTATCTACGCCGTTCGAGTGCAGTCCGACCGAATGCTCATGGCTTATGGATTCCTCAGCCGTGTGTTCTCTGTTTTTGAGAAATACCGCACATCCATTGACCTGATCACCACCTCCGAGGTGGCTGTTTCCATGTCAGTGGACAACAACAGCCAACTTGATGCCATCGTAGCCGAACTGCGCACATTAGGAACGGTCTCTGTGGAGGAAGGGATGACGATCATTTCCGTTGTGGGTGACCTTCGTGCCGATAACCGCGGTATCGAATCCGTCGTTGTACAGGCACTCAAGGAGATTCCGATCCGTATGATCAGTTACGGAGGTTCCGACCATAACATCTCCCTTCTGATTCACTCCGATTATAAAATACCTGCTTTACAATCCCTTAGCAAAGCTCTTTTCCAATGATTACCGGACATTTTCCCATAGCACGCTTCGAGACGCTTGAGACACCATTTTATTATTACGACATGGAAGTGCTGTCAGATACCCTCCGTGCTGTTAATACAGAGCGGTCTGTCGTTGAGTGTTCTAACGCACCTTTTAACGTCCATTATGCCATCAAAGCATGCTCTACTCCGGCAGTCTTGCAAATGATTGCCCAAGCCGGCTTAGGAGCAGATTGCGTAAGCGGAGGGGAGGTAAAAGCAGCCATCGAGGCCGGTTTCGCGGCTGAAAAAATTGTCTTTGCGGGAGTAGCCAAGAGCGATAAGGAGATACGTTATGCCTTGGAGCAAGGTATTTTCTGCTTCAATGTAGAATCGATGGAAGAGCTGGAGGTCATCTCGTCGCTGGCATCAGAGATGGGAGTTCGGGCGCGCGTATGCCTGCGCATAAATCCTGATATAAACGCGCACACGTATGATAAGATTACTACAGGACTTAGCGAGAATAAATTCGGTATTCCGATGCGATTTCTGAATCAGGCGGTGGAACTATGCTATCGTTTGCCCGAGATTGATTTCCTTGGCCTCCATTTTCATATCGGCTCGCAGATTACCGACATGGAGCCTTTTATACATCTGGCGCATCGAATTAACGAACTGGTAGCCCAAGTGGAGCAAATGACATGCACCGACCATGAGGGCAAAGCGGTACACCCAGTCGTACGACATATTAACATAGGCGGAGGTTTAGGTATTCTGTATGAGCACCCGAATCATTTCCCGATACCGGACTTTAAGTCTTATTTCGATACTTGGCGAACCCATCTACAGCTTCGGGCAGACCAACAAGCGCATTGCGAGTTGGGACGTTCGATCGTGGCGCAATGCGGTAACCTCGTTACTCGCGTGCTATATATCAAAAAAGGAGAGAACAAACAGTTTGCTATCGTTGATGCAGGCATGAACGATCTGATTCGTCCGGCAATGTATGGGGCTTTCCACCGCGTGGAAAACATCTCCCATCCGGATAAAGAAGAACAGTTATACGATATCGTCGGGCCTGTCTGCGAATCAAGCGATGTATTTGTGGAGAACTATCACATAGCCGCCGTACAACGAGGAGACCTTCTCGTCATGCGCAGTGCTGGCGCGTACGGCGAGACCATGGCGTCCCAATATAATCTCCGCCGACTGCCAGGGCATGTTATTTCATAAGGGGATAGGGACACAAAATGCCGATAAGTGTGAAAAATAAAATTATATTTGGTTATATCAGAATAATTTTGTAAATTTGCAAGCAATTTCAGATTAATATTAAAAACTTAAAACTAATATGCTTGAGCATTTAATTCCGGCGTGGATGTTAATCCCGTTTGTAGTGATGCTATTATGCATCGCAGTGCTGCCGCTCATCCCGCATGTAGGTGAGTGGTGGGAAGAGAATTTGCACAAGTTGTATGTATCGCTGATCCTCGGCGTACCGGTAGGTATCTGGCTGTGCATGAACGGCATGAGCCATGAGTTGGAGCACCAGATGATATACGACTACGTGCCTTTCATCTTGCTGCTGATGGCGCTGTTTGTGACCACCGGCGGTATCTGTATCCGCGGAGACCTGAAGGCAACTCCGACCACCAACACCATCATCTTGGCTATCGGCTGGGTGTTAGCGTCGTTTATGGGAACGACGGGAGCGGCCATGTTGCTGATCCGTCTGCTATTGGCTACCATCCAGCAACGTAAGTACCGCGTACACACGGTGCTGTTCTTCATTGCGATCGTAGCTAACTGCGGTGGTTTGCTTTCACCGCTCGGTGATCCTCCTTTGTTCCTATTGTTCCAGAAAGGCACTCCGTTCATGTGGTGGATGCAGAACATGCTGCCGGAATGGGCGGTTACGGGCATTTTGCTGCTGGCTATCTATTTCGTAATCGACACCTATTTCTACAAGAAAGAGCCGATTGAGCACCTCATGGCGGATGTACGCGAGGCGAAGAAACTGACGGCTACGGGTCTCATCAACATCTTCTGGTTGCTCTGCGTAATCATGAGCACGATGTTCATCAACTCGACCTATATTCCTGCGATGGGAGCACATGACGCACCGTGGTTCCTGAAACTCCTGCGCGAGTGGGCGTTCATACTTATCATCCTCGGATCGTGGGTTACGACCAAGAAAGAGGTTCGCGTGAACAACAACTACTCCTGGACTCCGATTTTGGAGGTGGCTTGCGTCTTCCTCGGTATCTTCGCTACGATGACACCTGCGCTTATGTACTTGCAGCAAAACCCGCTGCCTGTAACGGCGCCGTGGCAGTTCGTGTATTGCACGGGTGCACTGAGTGCGTTCCTCGATAATGCGCCTACAGCGATGGTCTTCCATGCGACGGCCACTACCCTGCCTGCTGGTGTTGACGCTGTTGCCGGCATCGCTCCGGAGTTCATGAAGGCTATCTCGATGGGTGCAGTCTTCTTTGGTGCCCTGACCTATATCGGCAACGGACCTAACTTCATGGTGAAATCCATCGCAGAGCAAGAAGGCATCGATATGCCGTCGTTCTTCGGCTACATGATTAAGTTCAGCTTGATCATCCTGTTGCCGGTTTATATCATCGTTCAACTCCTCTTCATCTAATGAGTCTGATTGATAAACTTATCACGTGGTATTCGGCGCATATGAGTTATGCGTCGATTACTGCGTTGATGGCTGTAGAGTCATCGTTTATTCCGTTTCCGAGTGAGGTCGTTATTCCGCCAGCTGCCTTTGTAGCCGGTCAACCGGAGAGTGTGCTATGCGTAACAGGTAATTACCTGTTAGACGTACTTTTTATCGTGCTTTTCGGTACCTTAGGTGCCATGATAGGTGCGATCATTAACTACGGTCTGAGTGTTTGGCTCGGACGTATCATCATCTATAAGTTCGCGGATAGCAAGCTCGGTCATCTGTGTCTGCTGTCGAGCGAGAAAATCGAAAAAGCGGAGGCGTATTTCCGCGAGAAAGGGAATGTATCCACGTTCATCGGTCGTTTCATTCCGGGTATCCGTCAATTGATCAGCATTCCGGCAGGTCTGAGTCGCATGCATTTCGGTGCGTTCCTGTGGTGGACGTTCTTAGGCGCGTTCATATGGAACTGCATCTTAGCGACCATAGGTTACGTAGCAGCCGGTCAGATGGACCTCATAAAAGAATATAGCCACGAACTAAGCGTGGCCATACTCGTACTCGTTGGAGTAGTAATTCTCTACTTTGCGGTAAAACAAATTATTGTTTTAGCCACTCGTAAATAGCTTTTCGCTTCTCTATGAACTCTGCGATAAGGCAACCGCCTATCCAAGCAAGTAGGAAGAAACATACCATAATCTGTCGGCGACTGTGCACAGGTTTCGGATCCACCGCAAAATGGTTCTCGAGTACCACGGGTGCAGTCGCTAACTGCAAGCGGTAGTCCATGCGTTGCATATGCGCCTGCTGCTTGTATATCTCATTGAGGAAGAGACGGATACGACGGTCACCATAGAAAGCAACGCCGCTGTTATGCGCCTTGGCATCCGCCATGCTGATAGCGGGGTTGTTGAAGTAATAGGCGCTCGTAAGGCTGTCGAGTTTAGCGGCCTGACGATGGTTAAACGCCACCTCTTCACGCAGGTTAGCCAGATAGGTCTGATACGAACCCTGCATGGCCGGATCGGCATTGAGCGTCGCTAACAAAGCGTCTTCTATTTGCGGCAACTTACCCATGTCACGCACTTTGATACGGAACTGCAGACACAAACGATCCTGCATCTGCACCATGGTAGTGTCCTTCGGAGAGGATTTTTTCTTGAAATCAATATAATCCGCCGTTTCGTCATGTAAGGCATCGATGACACGATAGGTATCAAAAGCGAAAGCATCCTTATCATACAAGAACGGTCCTATAGGTGCACACGGCGGCAGTAACTGTTGTGAACGCATAGGCGCATACACCTGCTCGAACTGCTGAATGGTAGGACCGTTCAGCAAGGCGATGGCGTTGACACGGAAGGTCGTGTTCTCATAACGGCTGATATAATACCCTCCGGCAAGCGCCAGTATGATCAGCGTGATAACGATGTACCAGTAACGATAGGTGAGACGCAGCATATGCGCTATCACACACCAACAAGCGGAACACAGACGACCTAAGGCATTCCAACAAGCGACACAAAGGTCCCAGAAATTCATTTCTCTATCCATTTCTTTTAACATTAAACATTACACATTAAACACTACACATCATTTGCGGCGAATCCATGCGAAGGGACGGTGCGCCTCTTCTTTGGCCGGTTCTTCTACTTTTGTATCCTCCTCCACTGTGATGACTACGTCATCGGCAGAGGTAGAAGCGGTGCGCTCCTTGGGTTGTTGGGGCTGATCGAAACCTTCCGCAAAGAGCGTCTCACTCAGGTCGATGAGTTGGGTCTTCTCGTCCTCCATCGGTTTGGGCATCTGCGGAGGATAGTTATCGATGATAGCCTCGTCGATAGTCTTCTTTCCTTCCTCAGCGTCCTCAGAAGGCAGACCGTCCACTTTATAACCCGTTGCAATAACCGTCACACGCACTTCTTCACCGAGACTCTCGTCGATAGAAGCGCCCCACTGTACCTCGATATCATCGCCTACCTCCTGCACGAAGTCATTGATCTGGTCAATCTCCTCCATGACGATAGCGTGCTCAGTCGAGCAGTAGAACTGCAGCAAGATACGCTCGGCGCCGTGTACATCGTTCGTGTTCACGAGCGGCGAGTTGAGGGCATCATTGATGGCGTTGGTAATACGTTTCTCTCCGGACGCGCGGCCGATATTCATGATGGCCACACCACCCTTACGGAGCGTGTTACGCACGTCGGCAAAGTCCGTGTTGATATATCCCGGGATAGTGATGATCTCAGCGATTGCACGTGCGGCATTCGATACGACGTCATCGGACTTGCTGAAGGCATTAAGCAGGTTCAGTTCCGGATAGATCTGTTTGAGTTTCTCATTATTGATAATGAGCAGAGCATCTACATGCTTGGCCAGACGCGCCACACCGGTCATGGCTTTTTCAATTTTCTTCTTGCCCTCGAACGCGAACGGGATCGTGACGATACCTACAGTGAGGATACCCATTTCCTGTGCCACCTCGGCTACGACGGACGAAGCACCGGTTCCGGTACCGCCACCCATGCCGGCCGTGATGAAGAGCATCTGCGTGCCGTCGTTCAGCGCCTCACGTATATGATCGCGACTCTCCTCTGCATACTGACGAGCAGTCTCAGGATCACCACCGGCACCCAGACCTGGTCCCAGTTGCAGTTTGCTCGGTACAGAGGACTTGATAAGTACCTGACGATCGGTGTTACAAACAAGGAAAGAGACGTCTTTGAGTCCCTGACGATGCATGTAGTTGACGGCATTACAGCCACCGCCACCGACACCGATGACCTTGATGATACTATCTTCCGTTAAGCCTTCCAAAGGCAGCGTGATTAAATCTTCCATAGTTATATTGTTGATTTATGATTGCAAATTTATGATTAATTCTGGTCTATAAACATCTCGAGTGTGCTCTCTTTCATGCGATCAAAGAAACCCGGCTGGCGCACCAGTTGGTTCTTATGATTGTCCCGATAGTCTTGTCCCAACAAGATCGTACCGACGAGCGAGGTGTACTGGGGAGAGAGGAATTTCTCATCCGTGTCGCGATGCAGCAGTAAGTTATGCGCACCGTACTGCACACGTATCGGCGTGAGCGATTGGATATACTCCGCTATGCCCGCCATCATCGATCCTCCGCCCGTTATATAGAGCGTCTGGATGCGGCTCTCCACTTTCTTGAGTTCGTCCATGAGCGGCGCGAGTATCTCGTGTAGCTTGAGTTCGATAGCCTCCGCCAACTCCTGCGAAGCGATGATCATCTCGCCGCCTATCTCAGGGGCTGCCGGAACACGCAGACGCACGTTCTTCGTCAGGTAGGCAGGTGCCGCACAACCGAACTGCTTCTTGAGCACCTCTGCCGTCGTAAAACTCATGCCCTGCTGCTCAAGCATACGGGTTATATGGTAACCGCCTTTCGGAACAACCTTATTGAGCAGATACTGCCCGCCTTTATAGACAGTCAGGCTGGTTGTCTGCGCACCCAAATCGAGCACCGCACAACCGTTTTGCAACACATGATTGCCGTCGCAGGTAGCGAAAGCTGAGAGCAGACACTCCGGACGCACGAACGCGTGCTCGATGCTTCGGCCGGCTTGTGAGAACGATTTTTGTAATTGGGTATCGATGGTCTTACGACCGTAGAAAGCGATGTAATGGGTCTCGACTAAGGCCGCACGTTGTTCGGGCGAAGGCACTTCATCCTGCTCTAAGCCGTCGAGTTTGAAGAAAGAAGGCACGAGGCCTAAGACCGCCACCTCAGGGTTGCGTCGTTCGATCTTCTCTTTACACTCCTGCTCCATCTCATCGAGCAAGGCTTGACTGATCTCTTTTTTACGCGCTTGGTCACGCTTCGAATGTACCGCTACAATCTGCATGGACTGCCCACCAACAGATATAAAAGCCGTAGGCAGTTCGTTTTCGCCGATGCGGTTGGCTAACAGTTTGAGTACCTCTGCGATGACGTAACCGGCGTTGCTAGATTGTGTGATAATGCCCTGCTCGACACACACATTACCGAGTTTCTGCGGACGCTCTTCGACACCGAGGATCTGAAAAAGATCCGGCGCGATACGCTTGGCCGCCATGGCACGGACGCTGTCACTGCCCAGGTCAATTGCCACCAGAGGAAGTGTGTCCGCTTTTTTTGCTTGTTTTCTTGCCATTGTTGTAAATAGTTAAAGTTTAACGTTTAATACCTTCCTATCACCTGACCTTTGAAACGCAGGTCAAGTTCTTGATAGTTCTTATCCTTGAGTGCCTCCTTCCCTTTCTCGAAGAAGGTCTGCAACTTATCTAATTTCTGTTCGTAGCGCTTCATGTTACCCAACACGATACGCGGCTGGTTCTCGCCACGCAGGTAGATATAGACCATCTGCGGGTTGCGCACATGCAAGTGGTGGATACGTTCATGCCAGTAGGGCTCGTCCTGCAGCCATAACGCGAACTCCGCCAAAGAATGAGCAGCCATCTGCACACCTACCGCACCGGTTACGACCAGCACTTTGTCTTTGACGGACGCACGAACGGGCATGACTTTTCGGTCGGTGTCAATGAAATACGCCTCGTTCGGCATAGCCACCATGAGTAACGGCACACGCTGCGTGATACGGATGCGTACCTCGTTACGCGGCGTGGCGTAACACTCGGCCGTGCGTATCATCGGGTGCTGTCGTACAGCGGTCTCGATGCGGTGAAGCAGACCTATATCCAAGGTGCGACCGACAGGGTAACTATTCTCCGCACGGAGCATGGCATCCAATTCGGACGGCGTGAAGTACATGCGCTCTTTCTGATCCTCGATGATATACGTCAAGGCGGGACAGGTCGATGCCGTCGGACGCATGCGATAACCCAAGACCACCGCCGTTATCAGCAGTGCTGCAGCCAGGCATACGCCGATTGTTTTCCATATGACAGCAGTCGTGTTACTCATGTAAAGCGTTTGTTATGTCCGGCACGAGACGATCTATATCTCCTGCACCAACGGTTAAGATGACAAGCGGTTCGGTAGAATTCTTCACCTTATCTACGAGCACCTTCACCAGTTCGCTTTTCTCGACCACCTGCCCTTCGAGCATCTCACTGCTCACACCGGGGATAGGCTCTTCGCGCGCCGGATAGATAGGCAGCAGGATCAGCTCGTCCATCGTATGGAGCACCTGCTTAAAACCTTGTGCGAAATCCCGCGTGCGGGTGTACAAGTGCGGCTGGAAGACACCTATCAGTTTACGTTCCGGGAAGAGTTTACGGATCGAGTTAATGGCCGTCGCGATCTCTTCGGGATGGTGCGCGTAATCGTCTATGTACGCCACTTTCGGCGTGTTCACGTGGATATTAAAACGACGCCATACGCCTTGGAAAGACGCAACACGTTCCCGTACCTGCTCGATAGGCGTTCCTATCGTTAACGCCACCGCCATCGCCGCCACGGCATTTTCTATATTGACCCAGACTGGCACACCGAGTTGGAGGTCCGTTATTGTAGTTGCCGGCGTCACCAGATCAAAACGTATCTGCCCTTCTGAAATGCGAATATTAGCGGCATGAAAATCACCTTGTTCTACGCCGTAGGTGTACAGTTTAACCCCCGGCTGCAGGCGCGGCTGCAAGTCAATACCATGCTTCATGACGAGCGCACCGGTGATGAGACTTGTGTAATGGGCAAAGGCCTCACGATAAGCCTCCGGCGTACCGTATATATCCAGATGGTCCGCATCGACAGCCGTCACCACCGATATATAGGGCGTCAGATGGTGGAAGGAACGGTCGTACTCATCCGCCTCCACAACCACATACTCACTCTGTTTGTCCAGCAAGAGGTTCGTATGGTAGTTCATACTGATACCACCGAGGAACGCATTGACGGGATTAAGCAGATGTGCGAGCATCGTGCTAGTCGTGGTCTTGCCATGCGTACCAGCCACGCAGAGCGCCTTCATCTGCTGCGTAACGAGACCCAAGACCTCCGCACGTTTACGGATGTCAAAACCCTGCTCACGCAGATAGGTGTAGATAGCGCTATCCTCCGGCACTGCAGGGGTACGCACAACAAGTGAGTTGTGCGGATTGGTGATGTCAAATTTATGATTTAATATTTGGGGATCGTCGGTATAGGTGATAGCGATTCCTTCGGATTCGAGTTCGTGGGTTAAGGCAGAAGGTGTGCGGTCATAGCCGGAAACGGTATAGCCGCGATGATAGAAATAACGTGCAAGGGCACTCATGCCGATGCCTCCGATACCTAAGAAAAAGATGTTTTGTATGTCGCGTTGTGCGCTCATGTATGAATAGTACTCAAAAACCGCGCAAAGTTACAAAAAAAATTGCATATATCAAAATATTTTTGTAATTTTGTGGCCGGAAATGAGAAAATTCGCATCTTTCATAATGCTCTTTGCCTGCTTGCAGGCATATGCGCTGCCTCATTATGAGTTGGCCTACCGTCTGAGCGGCAACGCGTCCATGATGATCGAGGACGGCAAGGTAGATCAATTCATTCAACGTCCCGTGTTAGGAGGTTCGTTCGCCGTGGAGTTTCTGCCGACAGGTCGCTGGCATTGCCTACAGCAATGGAACAACGCGTCTATAGGCGTCGGAGCGAGTTATCTGAATCTCGGTAATGATAAGTTCTTGGGCTCGGCTTTTACGGCGTACGGGTACATGAACATGCCGTTTTATAATGGGACTCATTTCCGTATCGGAGCCCGTCCGACCGTGGGATTAGCGGCAGTCACGAAGACGTACAAGAATACTTTACCGGACGATATAGCACCCTACTCTATGGCCAAGGATGCCACAGGTAAGTATATCGCTAACTGGTCTGTGGGTTCGATTCTCAATGCCTATCTGGCGCTGGAGTTGTACATGGATTTTCCGATTAAGGACGGTTTTGAGATCACGCTGAACGGCGGTTGGCACCATATTAGTAACGGTTCTATCATGCACCCGAATGCAGGCTATAATATGCTTGGAGGCGAGATCGGGTTGCGGTATCATCCGATGAGCGGAGAGCGGTCAGCGGTGAGCGGTGAGCGGATGACGACCAGGCAGCTGGTAGAAGAGGTGGAGAAACCGTGGGCTGTAGAGATCAGTGCGACGGGTGGCGTAAAGCAGAATTACTACCGCGATAATATGAACGGCATGCAGTTTTATGGCGCTGCAACGCTCAAAGCCGCGGCATACTGGGTACCGGTGGCTATCTTCCGTATCGGAGCGGGTGTCGATGCGTTCTACGACGGTTATTACGCGGCAGTGAACGATGAGTTCAAGGCGCTTAATCCCGAAGGAACGGCAATCACTTATTTCGGTAAGACCTATCTGAAGACGAGTGAGGTGAAGAATTGTTTCCGCGTCGGTGTAAGTATCCAGCCGGAGTTTATTATCGGTAAGTTAACAGCCGGTCTGCACGTCGGGTTCTATGTGTACGATCCGATCAAGAACCTTGAGCCATACAGCACAGTTACTGACAAAAGTTCAAAAGATTACGATCCTAATGCTCTGCATCCAGGAGATGATCCTTTTGACAGAGGTGTTTTCTATAACTACGATTTCACGAAAGCCAGCAATTATCAGGACGGTTGGTGCTATATGCAGTTCGTGCTCAAGTATCATGTACTTGACCATCTGTTTGTTCAGTTGGGTCTAAAGACCCACGGTGTGCGAGCTGAGTTTATTGATGCCGGTTTAGGTGTCGCGTTCTAAGCCCTGACGAGTTGGTCCTCGAGCATATAAACATGCTCAATAGGAATGCCCCTATCCACCAGTTGTTTTCTATCGGGACGGAAGAGATTAAAGAACTCTTTCGACGATCCGCATAGTTGTCGCGCCTGCTTGTAGTTCTCAAACGCCATCATTCGGTCGCCCTGCAGGAGCAAACTATGGGCATAATTGATATAATCCATCGGTTTGTCCGAACCCTCGCGCAGGATCTCCAGATACACTTTCTCCGCGATATCCGGGAAGTCCCAAAGCTGATCCCGATAGCCGGCTTTCATGCAATGGAAAGCGAACTTACGCTCGCGGTCGGTAGAGCCCTCTATGAGCAAGGCGTACAACCAGGTATTGGGGATGATCGGTATGAGTTGCGCTATGTAATGATCCTGTGTGCCGGGCAGTACTTTAATGACCATCTCGTTGCGAATGAGCGCACAAAGGAGATCGAACATGTGTTCGCTCAGGTCGTTCTCGGCAATTATATTAGCAAAACTATCTTGTATCTGCGGGAAGAAATCGATGCGCACGTCATACTGTATGATGAGCATCATGGCTTGCGCGGCACACATACCGGCCACCATCTCCTCGTTTGCGTTCATGCCGTCAATGAGGGCTAAGAACGAGTCCACATTAAAGCACGTACGCAGGTTATACGCCATCGACATAACGGCCACAAGTCCTATCTCCGCTCGCTGTTCGTCGTTCACCACCTCATGTATCCACTCCAAGTCTTCCGGACGAAAACGCACGCAGTTCTGGAAATACTGCATAACCGACGGGATCGACTCGGGATTGAAGCCGTGCATCTCCGGAGACAAACCACGTTTGATACGTACCTCAGCATAGACGGCATCGACCAGCTGGTAGGCATCGCCTGTGAGTTTGTTCAACTCCTCATCGGCCGCCGGATCGTCTATATTCAGCCACTTGGTGAACAAGTCGCGGTACCGCGTCTGAAGCGACACAAAGGCCTCCTCATAGGGGTTGTTCTCCCCTATCTCATTGAGCCATGAGCGCACAACGACCAGCGCCGTGTCAATCATGCATTCACCTAAAGCGCGCTCAATAACCGCTATTTGTTCATCTAAAGTTTGCACAATTAGATCTCTTCTTTGATCAGGTAGTCGTTGCGACTCGGACTGTTACGGATGATCAGTTCGGCGAGGAAGCCGGCAAGGAAGAGCATACATCCGAGGATCATCATAAGTATGGCAATGTGGAAATACGGGTTCACACCTACGAGCATGGCTCGAACGCCGTTAGAGAGGGCATAGAGCTTCATGCTGCCGACGATGATGACCGCGATGAAACCGATGAAGAACATAAGACTGCCGACGAGTCCGAAGAAGTGCATCGGTTGTTTTCCGAACTTATTGAGGAACCACAGCGTCATAAGGTCAAGGTAACCGTTCACGAAGCGGTTCAGACCGAATTTAGACGTACCGAACTCACGTTTGCGGTGCTGCACGACCTTCTCGCCGATCTTGGTAAATCCTGCGTTCTTCGCAAGGTAAGGGATGTAACGGTGCATCTCCGAGAAGACCTCAATATTCTTCACCACCTCATTGCGGTACGCCTTCAGACCGCAGTTCATGTCGTGCAGTTGAATGCCGGTCACTTTGCGTGCGGTAGCATTGAAGAGTTTAGACGGCAGGTTCTTCGTGAGCTTGTTGTCATAGCGTTTCTGCTTCCATCCGCTCACGAGATCATAGCCTTCTTCGGTGATCATGCGATAGAGTTCCGGTATCTCGTCCGGGCTGTCCTGCAGGTCGGCATCCATGGTGATAACTACGTCGCCTTGTGCAGCCTTGAAACCGCAGTACAGCGCTGCAGACTTACCGTAGTTACGACGGAAACATATGCCGTGTACGTGCGCATCCTTGAGGTCGTTGACGACCTTCCACGACTCGTCCGTACTACCGTCGTTGACAAAAATAACCTCATAGGAGAACCTGTTCTCCTTCATCACGCGTGCTATCCACTCATAGAGTTTCGGCAGCGATTCTGCCTCATTGAACAGAGGCACTATAATCGAAATATCCATATGCTTAAACCTTTGCGGCTGCAAAGGTACAGAAAAAAAATGACTTATGCAAATTTATTTGTAAAAATGCAGAATAATTTGCATATATGCAAAAAATATATTACCTTTGCAGCGCAAAATATGATGACCATGAGAAAAATTCTTGTAAGTTTAGCAATTATCCTTTGTTTAGTAGGGTGTCAACGGAGACATTATGTGGCTCAAGAGTTAGGAATGGCTAACCCGATCATGCCTATTCGTATGACGAGCGACACGATGCACGTGGTATTGACCGACTACGTGCCCATGCTTTATGGCGACACGAGTTTATGGCAAGGCCTGCAATGGACAGCCGGAGAGGCTGTTGAGTGTCTGAACCTCGTGGGCACACCGCAGGTCGTTCGCGAGATGGATCTGGTGAACCGCGACAAGTCGATACACGCTCTCACGCTGACCGACAAGAGCGGTAGTCTGGCTATTCCGATCTTGCCGAACAAACCTGTTCGTCAGGCGTTTGTTTCGCTGGGCTACGAGAACGGCTTGCTGCAAGTAGGCTTTGTAGGAGAAGTGGTAAATCCGAGTTTTGATGCGTATATCCAGAATATCCTGATCGACCATGACCTATGGAGCGCCAATGAGGATGGCACCTGGACATTGGATCTGAAGGGGTTACCGGTTACCGGTGATGGGTTACGGGGACGTACGTTCATCCGTATCTACGCGGAGGATGACACCTATCTGTACAATGACCTGTTGCTGCCGATGGAGAACGGCGAGATCATCACGGACGCGGCGCAGTTAGACCGTCATGACCAACAAGCACAGATACTCTATTCGCTGATGGTTGACCGTTTCTACAACGGGAACACCGCCAACGACTGGAAGATGAACAGCCCGGAAGTGCTCGATATTGTCGACTACCAAGGCGGTGACTTGGCGGGTATCACAGCCAAGATAGCAGACGGTTATTTCGACCAACTCGGTGTGAACACGTTGTGGATCAGTCCGATCACACAAAACCCATGGGATGCGTGGGGTTGCTACACCTTCGAGCACGGCAATAAATACGACAGCACGAAGACCTATACCAAGTTCAGCGGCTATCACGGTTACTGGCCGATATACGCGACCAAGCTGGATGACCGTTTCGGTACGCCGGACGAGTTGCGCACCTTATTAGATAGCGCGCACGCGCATGGGATTAACGTGGTGCTGGACTACGTGGCGAATCACATGCACATCAACTCGCCTACGCTCAAGGAGCACCCGGACTGGCATACCGACTCTCTCCTGCCGGACGGACGCCGTAATTTCGAGTTATGGGACGAGGCGCGTCTGACGACCTGGTTCGACAAGCACATCCCGACGCTGGATCTGGAACGCGAAGAGGTATGCGAACAGATGACAGACAGTGCGCTGTACTGGCTCGCTAACTATGAGTTGGACGGTTTCCGTCACGATGCATGCAAGCACATTCCCGAAGGTTACTGGCGCATGTTAGGTCAGAAGATTGCCACCCGCTGGCCGGGACGTCCTATCTGGATGATCGGTGAGACGTATGGCAGTCCTGAGCTCATCGGCAGTTATGTAAAGACGGGCATGCTGAACGCACAATTTGATTTTAACGTCTATTTCACGGCGCGTGAAGCACTGTGCGGGCTGAAGGGATTGGACGAAGTTCTGAACAACGAACTGACCTCACTGAGCACCTACGGAGCGCACCATACGATGGGTAATATCAGCGGCAACCACGACCAGATCCGTTTTGCCTCGATTGCAGGCGGTGCTATCGATATTCACAGCCAAGGTAAAGAAGAAGGCTGGACGCAAGAGATCGGTATCGGTGATGCCGAAACGGCTTATGACCGTGCCATCCTGCTGGAAGTACTGAACATGACGCTGCCCGGTGTGCCGTGTATCTACCAAGGCGACGAGTACGCCGAGGTGGGTGGTAACGACCCGGACAATCGTCACATGATGCGCTTTGAAACGCTGAACCCGGACGAGAAAACAATGCGTAGAGAGGTATCCGAACTGATCCATTTGCGCCGTAACTCGATGCCACTGCTCTACGGCGATCTGATTGTACTGGAGAGCACGGCTGACGAGATCAGTTATGAGCGTGTTTATTTAGGCAAGAAAGTGACAGTAACCATTAACAGCAAAGAATTAACCTATAAAATATCCCAAGAATGAAAAAAACCTTGTTTATCGCGCTGACTTGCCTGGCATTGGTTAGTTGCGCACAGCAAACCGAGTTACGTCACCCGAAATGGGCTTATGACGCTACTATCTATGAGTTAAACACCCGTCAGGCGACGCCGGAAGGTACGTTCCAAGCCGCTGAAGCCTTGCTGCCGACGCTCAAGCAGAACGGCATCGATATTATCTGGGTGATGCCGTGTCAACCGATCGGCGTGATCACCCGTAAGGGGACGCTAGGTAGCTACTACTCTATCATCGACTACTGCGCCATCAACCCCGAGTTCGGTACGCGTGCGGACTTTGAGCATTTCCTCAAAGAGGCGCATAAGATGGGCTTTAAGGTGATCTTAGACTGGGTTGCCAACCACACCGCGCCGGACAGCGAGTGGACAAAAAACGAGGGCTGGCACTACCGCGACAGTTTGGGTAATCTCATGGTTCAATATGACTGGACGGATATCTCCAAACTGGACTACCATAGTGAGGCCATGCGTGCCGAGATGAAGAAAGCCATGCACTGGTGGATGGACAGCATTGGTATTGACGGTTTCCGTTGCGATGTAGCCGGTGAAGTGCCGACAGATTTCTGGAATGACGCGATGGGTGAATTGCGTCAGACGCACCCCGATATGTTCACCCTCGCAGAGGATGAGGACAAAGCGCAGGAGTTGACCGAGAGCGCCTTCGACATGTACTACGGCTGGACGCTGCATCACATCATGAACCAGGTGGCGCAGGGCAAGAAAGGTGTAGAGGATCTGTGGGCATACTTCGCCAAGGCCGACAGCACCATTCGTCCGGAGGCTATTCGCATGAATTTTATCAGCAATCACGATGAGAACAGTTGGAACGGTACAGAGTTCGAGCGCATGGGTGATGCCGTTAATCTGTTCGCGGCCTTCACGTACATCGTACCGGGCATGCCGTTGATCTACTGCGGTCAGTTGAGCGGTAATCATCACCGTCTGGAGTTCTTTGAGAAAGACCTGATTGACACCGACGAGGCCTATGCCGAAGCAGAGCTGTATAAGAAACTCAACGACCTGCGTGAGCGCAACAAAGCGCTGTTCAGTCCGGAGGTAGGCGCACCGATGGTTCGCATCGCGTGTGACAACGAGGCTATCTTTGCTTGCCAACGTAGCAAAGAAGGCCGCTGGCATACCAACACGGTTATCGGCGTTTTCAATATGTCAGATACAAAACAAAACGTCACGCTGGAAACCGGCGAGACGTTTGAATTGGAGCCTTGGGGCTATGAGATAATTGAAAACTAAGACATCGCTCCGTTGACTTGAATGACTTGTCCGGAGACGTATGAAGCAAGGTCGCTCGCTAAGAAGAGAGCGACCTTTGCTACTTCTTCAGGTTCCCCTCCTCTACGCATCGGGATGAGCGATACGAACTGCTTAAGCGTCTCTTCGCTCAATACCTTGGTCATATCGGTCAAAATAAAGCCCGGTGCGATTGCATTAACGCGGACTCCACGGCTTCCCAGCTCTTTAGCTACCGACTTGGTAAGCGCGATAATACCGGCTTTTGAAGCCGCGTAGTTAGCTTGTCCGGCATTACCGTTGATGCCTACGACCGAACTGAGGCTGATAATCGAACCGCTGCGCTGACGCATCATGACAGGCGTCACGGCGTGGGTGAAGTTAAAGGCCGATTTGAGGTTGACTTGGATGACTTGATCCCACTGTTGTTCGGTCATGCGCATGAGCAGTGTGTCACGCGTAATACCGGCGTTATTGACCAATATATCCACGCGGCCGAAATCAGTCACCACCTGCTCTACTACCTTGTGCGCAGCCTCGAAATCCGCTGCATTCGATGCATAGAACTGCACCTTCACACCTAAAGCGGCTATCTCGTCGCGGGTCTGTTGTGCGGCCTCATTGAGTTCCAAGTCCGTAAAGGCGATGTTCGCTCCTTCACGCGCATAAGCCAAAGCTATCTGTTTGCCGATACCACGAGCCGCGCCCGTGATGATGGCGGTTTTATTCTCTAAAAGCATTAAACATTAAACTTTAAACATTAAACATTATTCCTCTTCTATGGGGAATACTCCCGTCGGGTTTAAAATTGTGTATTTACTCATCTCTTCGTTGGACTCGAAGCCTACACCTTCGATAATGCTCTTCTCACGTGTGATATGAATAGAGGAGTCGGAATAGACGCGGTGGGTCTGCTGATCCCAGATAAGTTCCGGCGTGTCGAACTGCTCACCTTTGCGGTTCAACGCATGTACATTCCCTTTGAGCGTCCAACGCTGTTCGGTCTCGTTATAATAGGCATAATCGGCCTCAAGCGAGGCTTGTACCGCTAAGAGTTCGTCGAACTGCTCAAGGTAGATGCCATTTGGAAACTCCTGGTAAGGCGGATCGGTCTTGTCGTAGAGTAACCATTTCGGCGCTTCTATACGATAACGAGTGATGCCGGAGTCGGAGATGAGGGTGCTGACAGTATCCGTTATGAGCGCAGCCACCTGTTCACGCGGCTGCGAAGCCTGCGCCTGCTGCACCTCACTGCGGTGGCAGGCACAGAAAAACATAGCGAGCGTCAAGATAACACTCGCTATGCATGAACTGTTAACGGATAGCCGTGGTCTCACCAATCCAGCCTCCTACGTAATAGGTCGAACCAGAGAACTCGTTCGGCAGGTCAAAACGCTCTTCCTTGGTCGGGAAATAACGGCTGTAGGTGGAGATGAACTCCGAAGCCTGCGCCTCTACCGACGGATCTACCTGTTTAGCCTTTGCGAACTTATCAACGGCTGCCCAGTAAACGGTCTTGTTGAGGATACGTCCCTTGGCATCCTGCGGATAGAGCTGCGTCGAAGCGTAGCACATACCGATGATGATGTAGCAACGACCCTGACCTTTGTTCAGACCCAGGCCACTCAGCGTAGCGATTGAAGCCTGCGCATACTTACGTGCATCTGCATAACGTTTGAGGTTGTTATAGCAGTAGAAAGCAGCGTTGTACTGATAATCCGCTACATCCTCGAGCTCGTCCTCTACCATCGCCAATTTGATCGCCTGGTCGTAGTATGCGATAGCAGCCTCGTAGTCGCCTTTCTTAGCAGCCATGGAAGCACATCCTGCTGCAGACTCTTGGGTCGGCTGGAGTTTATGCGCTGCCTCACAAGCTGCGAAATACACCTCAGACTCCGTGCAACGTACACGTTTGTAGAGTTTCGCGATCTTGGTGAGCATGTCGAGGTTCGTCAGGTTCTCCTTCACTGCTGCAGCGTATATCTCATCCAACTTCGAGCAGTCAGCTGCGCCGGAGATAGCGAAGATGTTATCCACATAATCTTTCTGCTTGCCGGCGATCTCTGCGTTCTTGTTGTTGGTGTTAGCTGCTTGCTCTGCCAGTGCGTTGCTTGCCAACTCATAGTCCGCGATGAACTGCTCTGCCTTACCATTCGGATCTTGCTTGTACACAGCGTACGAAGCGTCCACGAGTTTAACGAGTACCATGATCTTGCTGGCAGCACCCATGCCTTCAACCGATTGACGGAGGCACTCACGTGCCTCAGCTACCTTTGCATCTCCGTAGAAATCCAGATAAGCCAGACCCTTCTCGCCTAAGATATATGCCTTCGGATATTTGGGGTCATTGCCGAAGAAGCGGATACGTTTGTCTTGCATCTCGATAGCCAGTTTAGCCAGACGCTCTTTCTCTGCAGGATCGGAAGCGGCCTGGAACAGCGCCTCAATGATCTTTGTACCGTCCGAATAGATGGACTTGTTCGCATTCGGGCAAGTGGTGTACACCTCAAGCCAAGGCTCGTATGCGTCAGCATACATCTTGTTCTTTACTGCCTCATGGAACAGCGATACGTTCATCACGCACTCTTCCGTGATCACCGGATCCTCTTCCGGAGCAGGAGCCGCTTGCTGTGCGGGAGCCTCCTCCACTTTTTTCGGTTTCTTAGCGCATGCCAGAGCCGGAACGGCTACTACCAAGGCCAATACAAGTAATGTTTTCAGTTTCATAATGATATATTTTTAGTGTTAACGATTTAACAATTTAACAGTTTAACATCAATTTCTGTGCCAAACTACAGTTTACGTTTGAAGAACCAGTTCTCCGCAATAGACGCCCCAATGGTAAAACGCAAGCTGTTATCCACCAGACCGGTGGCAGAGCCACCGCGGTGCGAGTATTCGATGGTGGTATTGATGACCGTTCCGACACTCCAGAGCGGGAAGCCAATTCCGATAGACGCCGTTATCTTCTTGTCCTTGATAACGCTCAAGTACTCGTCTTGCACGCTCACTCCGGCACGCCAGATCATGCGCTCGGCATACTTACGACCATTCGGGTTGTGGCGGTACTCCACGCCAAACGCATAACGGTTATGATCTCTGAATCCGTACACGTCGCCCGGAATACTGTCATACAGGACACTCGACATACACTGACGCTCGTAGTCAAAAGCCAAGGTCAGGCGGTTAGCCCAAGTATAACTACCTCCGACACCCCAAACCATCGGCAGTTCAAACCCACCGTCGTACGTCTGGATCGTGTCTTCCGTCTGGGTCTCGATGGCATAATAATCGTTATGGAGTTTCATCTTGTGCTCGTAGATAGCACCTACGTTGAACGTATGGTCTCCGAACGTATGGAAGAACTGTGCTCCTGCACGGAAACGAACCGAACTGACAGAGAGCACAACGGCTTGAATGGTCGTATTCACATTCGTTTCGGTGAAGGAGAGTGCGCGCATGTGCCCTAAGTCACCCCACATATAATAGATGTTGGCACCCAACGCGAGCCAGTTGCACACATTAAAACTCAAACCACCGTACACTTCGCTAATATTACCTTCGCCGTAATAGGACTTCGTGAAATGGTAGTCGGAATTGATCGAGTCACTCATCGAGACGTTATAACCCACCGAGCTATAAGGCAACAAACCCACACTCATCGCTATCCAGCGCTTATAGAGCGGTATCTGGATGGTCAAATACTCGAGGTTACCGTTCGCTTTGTTACGCATGCCGGACGCGTCACGATAACGACTCCAATTGGCGCTTGCTGCGATATCCATCATAAATGTCAAGGAGTCACAAGACGTATACGAAGCGGGTTGTGAGGGATTGATGGCACGGTTGTTACGCATACCAAAACCTACTCCACCCATCGCCCGGTAACCTGTCGGCACGTTCTCGTTCAGATCGCCGTACCCGTAACGGGAAAACGGCGAACTGGTCATATTCTGCGCACTCAGCCCCATACTCAGCAGCAGCGCAGCTATCCAAATTATACTTCTTCTCTTCACTTTTTATTAAATATCAAAATCTCGTTCAGTCCGATGAGGACTAAGTTTTTCTCATAATGTATCTCGCGTTGTTCGCTGTGCGAACTACGTACGTTATTGAGCACATACGATGCGTGTCCACCGGTGAGGTACGTACGGAAATGCGGCATTTTCTCATGTAAGGTACGCATATAACCTTTCACTTCGTATGCCACACCTCGGATGACTCCGGCAGCGATAGCATCGCGGGTGTTCTTGCCGAACAGCGGAATCAGTTCTTTCTCCTCCGCCTCCACGAGCGGTAGTTTCTTGGTCATGCGATGAAGCATCGTGAAGCGCATCTTCAGTCCCGGCGCTATATTTCCTCCCATGTATTCCCCTTCTGCCGTCACAAAATCATAGGTAATCGCCGAACCTGCATCAATAATCAGCAAGTTCTCGTTCGGGCATAAGCTCTTCGCTCCTACTGCCGCTGCCAAACGGTCTTGACCAAGCGTTTGTGGTGTCTCGTAGCGATTGACGATCGGCACGGGGGTGTTATGATCAAACAGCACAAAATGCTGTGAGTTACGCGATAAGGTATTGACCACGGCCGCCTCTATATTGACTACCGACGAGATGATCGAGTCCGTGATGTCGTACAACTCAAACAGACGCTCTACGTCCGCCGAACTGAACGACTTGTAGATAAAATGATTGATCATCTTACCCTCGTCCGTCATCAACGCCACTTTCGTGCGACTATTTCCTTGGTCAATACATAAATTCATTTATGATTGCAAATTGATGATTTATGATTTAAACCATATTCGTGTACAAGAAACGCTTGATGGATTTCTTCGGGGTTTTCTCGAACTCATGCGGATAGAGTTTGACGATCGATATCTGCTCGTAGGAAGCCAACTCCGAGTTGACCTGCTTACGGGAGTCTTCCATCACTTCATTGAACTGCTCTGTCGTCAGACCACTGGCATCCACCTCGTTGTAGTCCGGGCAGATGAGTGCCACCAGACGACCGTCTTCCTGCTGCAGCACGAGCGACTCGAGCACATACGGCATGTTATTGATCTTCGCCTCGATCTCCTCCGGATAGATATTCTGTCCGGAAGCACCGAGTAACATCGTCTTGCAACGACCCTTGATATACAAGAATCCGTCCTCATCGAGGATACCGAGGTCACCGGTACGCAACCAGCCGTCCTTGGTGAAGCTCTCTTTGGTAGCCTGTGCGTTCTTAAAGTAACCGGTCATCGTGTTCTCTCCGCGAACGACCACCTCACCGATGCCTTCTTCGTTCGGATTATCTATCTTCACCTCCATGATGCCGGTCAACGGTTTACCGCACGAGAGCGGTTTAGAACCCTGGTCATACGGCGTAAAGGTGATCAGCGGCGCACACTCGGTCATACCGTAACCCACACTCATCGGAAACTTAATACGGTACAGGAACGCCTCTACTTCGGGGTTGAGCGGTGCACCACCGATGATCATCTGACGGAACTCGCCTCCGAAAGCCTGCATGAGTTGTTCGCGTATCTTCGAGCAAACAACCGAGTCCAGGAACGGCACTTTGAGCACCCAGCTCACCGGCGCTTTCTGGATCTGCGGCACGATCATCTTCTTGTAGATCTTCTCCAAAATCAGAGGCACGGACAAGATAATGGTCGGTTTGATCTCCGCGAAGGCCTTGAGCAGGATCTTCGGTGACGGTGTACGACCGATCAGGTACGTATGACCACCGGCAGCCAGGCATGCCAAGAAATCGAACGCGCATCCGTAAGCGTGCGCCAACGGTAGGAAGGTCACGTGACGCGACTCGCGACTCACGAGGTTTTGCTCCAACGCGTAGCGGATGTTTCCCGCCAAACCGTTCAGCGGCATGATAACACCTTTGCTGAAGCCCGTCGTTCCACTCGTATAATTGATACTACCAATGCAGTCATTACCGCGCTCGTCGAAATGCAGATCTTTCGGCCAATAACCGTCCGGGTGTTTCTCTTTGAACTTATTTGCAATCGCCTCGTAGTTGATCTTCTTCGGATCCAAAGCCAACGAGATCGGATGCCAGTCGTTCAAGCTCACAGCCGCTTTGATCTTCGGAATCTGCTCCAGGTCGATACCTTCCCAGTTGATATCACTGATAAAGAGCAACTTACTCTCCGAGTGGTTGATGATGTGAATGGCGTCGTTCGCGCGGAAATCCTGCAGGATCGGCACGATGATAGCGCCATACGTGATAGCTGCCAGATAAACAGCCACCCAGTTACTGTTGTTTTTACCCATAAGGGCTATCTTATCGTTCTTCTTGATACCGCATTCCTTGAAAAGGATGTGCAGCTTCTCGATGTTGATAGCCAATTGACCATAGGTCAACGTCACGTCTGTACCGTAGTCCGACACGGCCGGAAGCTCCCAGTTGTCCTTGAAGGAGCGCTCGTACAGCTTGACGAAATTATATTGATCACCTGTCATCATAACAGTTTAACGATTTAACAGTTTAACGGTTAGTGTTTAACGGTTTGTGTCGTGGCAGCCGGCCGGGCAACATAGACAGAGTCCACGATGAACTGACTGTTACCACGCCAAGGTAAAGTACCTAAATAGCGCTTCCAATGTAACTTAACTCCCGTGTTCGTGCCCTCGTTGAGTTGCTGCGCCACACTCTCTTTGACTACGGAGAACTTAAACTCATTCGATTGAATAGAGCCCTGCACTTTACTATTCTTCAGACCCGTCTGGATCATCTTTCCCTCGTAGGTCTTGAAGATAAACCCTTCCTTCTGGAAGTAGTTAATGTCTCCTTCGTTCACACCCTCCGCATACACAAAGCAGAACTTAAAGAAAATGAACCCCGCCAGCACCAACGCTGCTATTACTGACGTCCATGTAATCACTTTAGCTTTTGTACTCATATTCGTTTACACATTTTGCGCTGCAAAATTACTACAAATTTTTCAAATTTGCAAGATTTTATGCAAATTATTTGCATTTTTTGCATGAGAAGGGTGTAAGTGACGATATTTGTAGTGGCCGAACGGGATCGTAATGATCGGTTCGAAGGATACTTCGGTAGGGGATGAAACCGCAGCTCTTACGTTCTGCGCAGAGGACGAAGAGGACGGTTCAGAGGTCTCGGTTGGTACTATAGAAGGCTCGGTCTGAGCGGTACAAAGGCTAGTGGGCTGGTTTTGAGCGGCAGCTCGCATGTCGCGTTGGAGTACGAAATAGACGTAATGAAAGAGACGAGCATAAGGTTTGATGCCATCTTTTGGGTTGTAGTAGTTGGCAAGGTGCTGCACGCGCCATTCAAGGGCTGCGAGGGAGTGGTCACGCTCGATGGCGTGGGCTTGGAGGCGGGCTTCGTGCATGAGTGCACGGTTGTCTTGGCAGGCCTTAGACCATACTTTGGGTATATGGTAGGTGTAGAGCTCGTGGTAACCTTTGCGGTGACGCGAGGGACGAACAACGATGCGTTTATGGTACTTACGTCCCTCTCGGATGAGATCCATGGCGCCACGAAGGGTTTTGATGCCGTCTACGGTCGTAAAATAGCGCACGCCCTTGGAGGAGGGAGAACCGGAGCGCCTCCGGAGGCAGCCATCCATGCGGCGAGTTGCCGGCAGTGAGACAAACGTCGCACAGGTGGCAGACAAACGCTCTATAACACGAGTTTTTAAGTATTTTCCCATAGACGAAATGCTGTTTGTAAGTGGCTTATTTGCAGTTATTTATACGTTTATAAATTTTGTAAAGTCTAGAAATGGTCAAACAAACGTAGGAGATTGATCCCTTCCTGGTCTAATTTCGATGCAAAGATACAAAATTTTTTCGAGATTTGCAAATTTTGTAACGGGAAAAGTTAAGTTTTTTGATAAAAGAAAAAGAAAACCGCCTACTAGGCGGAGCAATAGAAGAAAATATTAAAGCGGCAGATTAAATCTGCCAGGAAAAGAAGAAAGAGAAAAACCAGCCCGCTATTGAGCGAGCCGGTTTAGAAGAGAGCGGGCAATGGAATTGCCCTGATAATAGACGAAGGGAAGCGGCAGATTAAATCTGCCAGGAAAAGAAGAAAGAAAAGGCGCGGAACTGAAGTCCCGCGCACTTAACGAAGATGATATGCGGCATAATATGCCGAGCTAATAGACGCTATGCCTTAGAACACTTTCGCCGGAGCGAAGTTGAGTTCTTGAGAGCCTTCTACGATGTTGCCAGTGTGGATGTCACCGCTGGCACCTAACATCACCGCTGTTCCTGAAATGCTAAACACCTCTGTATGAGGATATATATATGATTTTTTCATTGCTTCTTTTTATATTTAAATTAAACAAAAACCTTTAAAACCCCTCAATTGTTTGTAGCACGGTCGTGCTCTGTGTCTTTGCTCGCCTAACCGTCTCCGTAAGCAAGCTTCCAAGCCGGTTACTCGACCAAAACCACACTCTACGAGTTACAAACAATTGAGGACATAAACATAAAAAACAAGGTTATTATAATTCGTTATTTCAGCACTTGTCCTTGGGCATTGTATTTGATGCCGTTCTT
>CACXPH010000001.1 GCA_902769535.1 uncultured Bacteroidales bacterium | reverse complement strand
GACTACCTGATCGGTACCCACCGTACGGCAGCAACCACCAACCCGAACTGCACGCGTCTGTACATCCGCAAGGAGAACACCTACGGTAACAACATCTCGATGACCGAGGACTCCATCAACGCACGTACCCGTTTCGGCGCTGTATCGGCAGCGGTGAAGGCTCGTCGCAAAGACCTGAGCCACATGGCGCAGGATCTGCAAGCGTTCAATGCACAGAAGGATCAGCCGAACGGCAAGAAGACCATGACGGCTTACCTGTGGAAGGTTTGCGGTGATGCGTACGACCAGCAAAACGGCTAATCACACAAGCGTAGCTTGCGGGAGAGCGATCCTTTTGGGTCGCTCTTTTTGTTAGAAAAAAATAAACATTACTATTAGCGGGTATTAGCGGTTGAGAATTTATTTTTAATATAATTGAATTTTGAAATAATCGTGCATTTGTGCTAAGAAATGCCACGATTATTGAAATAGAATTTTCTCAGCGGAAATTTATTTATGGATGTGAAAAGGCTATTTCAAGAACGAGCGACGCAAGTCGTATTTCAAAATTTATAATCTTTATAATTTTCTAAAAACTCATATCGAAAATTTGAGAAAATGGCACAAAAGTGCTCTTTTTTTGTATTTTTTTAAGAAAAAATATACAATTTATTTGCATATTCCAAAAAAATGTTGTAATTTTGCGCGATTTTTTGTGAATTTATTCAAAAACTTACTTATGAAGAAGTATTTATATATTGTTTATTTACTCGCTTTTATGTTACTCACACCGATGCGTATGGTGGCGCTCGGTTTTACACCGACCGATGGCGGATTGGTATTGAACCTGGAACAAGGTGACCGATTCTTGCTGTCTGTATGGATTGATGTGGATGGTGATGGAGTCGAAGATCCGGGCGAAGAGTTTTTCGTTAACAACTATAACCGTTATACAGGCGGATATTTTGGCTACTCGGAAGGTTCGTACCTGAAACTCCTACCACAGGCTGCGGATGCGACGGAGCCTTCGGAGATGTCTATCTGGCAGGTAGGTGCACCTTTGGTACGTACTTATGATAAAAAGGACGCTTCTCTGGGCGGTATCGTTTATACGATTTGGAACGACGGTAAGACACTTAAAACGGGAACTGATAATAATGAAAGTAATTGGCAGTTTTATGGCTACTTGACAGGCGATTATAGTTATAAAAATGCATGTGATGCGGCGTTTGTAATTCCGACGGATCGGACGGGAATTATTTCTTTTGACCCGAACAAGACCATGAATCGTGCAGATCAAGAAACCAATGCAGATAAGAGTATCAATGGACGTTTCAATGGTAAGACCGGGACGGGTTTCTTAGACATGACTTATCGTGAGGTTTATTGGTTGGAGATCCCTCGAGAAAATTTGCCGGTATCCTACACGAACGCCGCTTTGGTGACCTTTAATACGACCCTTTCGAATAAGTCGTGGTCTGCCGGAACGATTAACAAGGGTAAGGCTGCGTTTGCCTTTGCGGATAGCAAGTATGATGCGACGACGCGTACTATTTTCCGCATCTATATGTTAGATGACCCGATTAACAGTTGCGGCAGTTATTACTTCGCGACCGATGTGCAGAATAAAAACAAGAAGTATCGCTCGGGACCTGGCGGAAAAGATAATTTAAAGTGGACGGATAGTACGACGGTTCGGAAGATCTACACTTGGGATCACTTGTACTGTATGGAGCATGTGGGTGATGCATCGTCGAAGATTTACAAATCCGGTTACATGAATGTGCCTGCAGGTGCCACCAGTAAAGATGACAGTACGTTCTACTACGTCGGCAAGAACGACACGTATGTGAACGAATTCAATAAGCGCGCGGGCTACTTGGATCCTACCGGTACAGCCGTTTCGCAGTTCAAGTACATCGACTCGTTGCGTATTTTTGCATTGAAAGATTCATTGCAACCGAACGGTAAGCCGTTTATTGCTCCGGAGGGTGCGTACGGACGGATGGTAGTAGATACCACTTCGACGAAGCAGAACCTCGATGTGGCTTTTGAGCCGAAGGGTTATTTCTTCCAGACGAACAGCCGCATGAATGTGAATATGCGTCAAGTGGATGACAGCACGTGGATGGTCGATGAAATGTGGTATATTGATACGACATATATGAAACTCCAAGCCCGAATAATGCTCTATACGGGTGCGGAGTTCAATGCGTCCGATGCGGGTGCGGCGATAGAAGGCTGGAGTGTGTATGTGGATGCCAGGGACATCCCTGTCGTGGGCAGTACCGGAACCGCAAGCGGTAAGTACGGCTGGGCACGTATTCACACCAATCGAGCTGCTCAAAACGGCGGCATGGAGTTTGTAGTGGCTGATCAAATCAAATATGTTCATTATGACAACAACGGTCACTTCGGTGCAACTATTCCTGACCAGCACCCGGAGTATGGTAAGACGAAAGTGGCGGCTCTGGCTCCCCGTCTGATACAAGGGTATAATTTTACCGGTTGGAACACCGAAGCAAATGGTAGCGGTACTCCGTACAACGAAGGCGATTCGGTAGACTTGTCCGGTGGCCCGGTGACGCTATTTGCGCAAGCGACATACACGGGTAGTATCCATGTGGCTATCTCGTTTATGAAAGACGGCCAGCGTTATTTCCTGACTCAGCCGGGTGTTGCACCCCGTTATGCCAGCATCCGTCATTTTGAGAATTGGGTGAATGTAAGGCAGGGAATGGCGGATATTAACAACAGCGACCCTAATTACATCAGTACATACAAAATCATTGGCAAAGAGTCTGTTTGTGCAGAGTGTGAGCCCGATGAGTACGTCTTGGATCCTCACAGTGAGACGATGAAGGGTGCTGTTGATTCGCTGGTATTCTATGAGAACTTCCACCCCGATAATGAAGAGTATATCGGTTTGTACTACACCAGTCCATCTTATATTGTTGCCAACAATACATGGGCGGGTTTGTTCACTTCTTCTGCCGGTTGGCCGACGCCCGCCAGAGCTTGTGTGTCACCCACTCAACTCGCCTCAGACTCTTATTTGGAAAGAAATGGTGGGGGTGTGATTACAAGGTATACACGAACGGTGACCCCAAAAGATGAAGAGGCAGAACTTCTACCGGCCCATATTCAGTATAATTCGGCAAGCAGTGTGTTTGATGCTGTAACCGGTGACGGAACCGATTTCATGATCTCCGGTGTAGGTGTAGTAGATGAGCATTACATCATCCTGCCTGATACCTCGGCAGTATGGCGTGACACGATCGAGTTTGGTTTCCATGAAGGCGTGAAAACGCGCGAAGATGTGTGGTCGAAATTGATCGGTAAGCAGTTGTTGGCGCAGATGAAGGTGGGTGACGATACGATTTATTTCCACCCGAACCGCAATAAGATCATCAATGACCCGAACGAGTTGTACCTGTCTCAGGACTTCCGCGTGACGCAGCTATTCAATTTTATTCGCGATTCGCGTGTTACATCGATTCCTGCCGATGATCAGGTTTCGATGGAAGCGACGAGTAACTACTGGCATTATAACATCATCAGCGGTCTGTCCTCCCCGATTGATATCAAGGATGCGAGAGGAAACTATGTAGATGTTGTGGATACCTTCCGCATCGTCCTCAGCCAGGGCAATATCAGTAAGATTAAGAAATACTACGGTCGTTGGGCAGACGATGCTCCGGGAATGCATTTCAGCGGCACAAGTCGTGTCCGCGATATTATCGTTCGCACGAAGACGTATCACTACGAGCCGGAAGAGAGTTATCTGATTCTGACACCGACGCAGGATTTGTACGTATTCAACCCGTTGCGGGGAAATAGTCATCAGTTGAATTTTACATTGACCAAAGTGACGACGCAGCGTTTGGTGGATGTAGAAGGTAATTTTGTGCGTTTGGATACGGTATCCATCGAAGATGTGACGTCGAGTCTGTCTTTAGGCCCGAGTAGTTGTGGCTTTGGTACTGCTACTACCGGTAAATTCGCTGTTGTCAATGACGGCACGTTATTGGATCATGTCACCCTTCAGACCACAACTGAGAATAAAACCGGCGAGAATCGTGATACGCTGGTTGTGACGACGAACGTAACTGTTGGTGGCAAGACCTATAACGATGTTACGGTGCGTGTGCCGTTGGTTCAGACCCCATTGGAGGCTGATGAGTTGATTTGGTCGGTAGAGTATAATAATCAACGCTATTTCATTATGGCGGGTCCCGGTGGATTGATCTTCCGCCGGTATACCTATAATTCGGATGACCAGACGCTGTACAAGCTCAACAACAAGAATGTACATTTGGTAATAGGCTCTGATGCCGGTGACAACAGCGACGGTAAGTATCTTACCCCGTGGAAGTACACCTATAACGAGAAGGATTCGACGCAGTTGTCGCTCGAGGCGGAATACGGCATCAATAGATATCTCTATTTTAGCAGTGATGAAGTCGGTACAGAAGCCGGCGTTAGGGAAGAAGGCTCGTGTTTCTTTACCTATCGTTATGTGGATGTGCATGTGAATGCGAATGCGAACGAAGAAGAAGTGGTTCGCTTGAAGTACCTCAATGACAAATGGTTGAAGTTCAGTATAACCGGCGGCGTAGGTCATCTTACTTTGGTGGCAGACTCGTTGGAAGGCTCAGTCTTCTCTTGGACCTATCTGCAGCGCGAGTATGATTTGACCGATGCCGGAACGTATCCGAGCCGTAACGAAGCCACCTTCGGGTATAACTCCGGAAGTGCGGTAACGTTCCAGACTCGTTATAAGGCTCTCAAGCGTTTCTCCACGTTGTTAGGCAACCAGCAGACTTACCTTGCTCGCGAGACGGAGGATGTTATTGCTAACTTGGTGGACCCGGACAAAGAGTGGAAGACTGACACACTGATTGAAATCATTCCGGATCGTCGCACGTTTGATGCTACTGCATCGAGCGGATTGTACATTTCCGGGCGCAATAAGACGACCCTCCAAACAACTATCAGACCAACGAGTGCAACCAGTCCGTTGAATGTGACAATAGGCGGTAAGTACGTGAATATTGTCGATACGCTGCACTTTAAGATTTCGCTGCAGGAAGGTGCTCCGGAGTACCGTTTCTTCGGCAAGTGGAACTGGATGAAGTCGCTTGATGATGCGGAACTGAAGTTGCCGTTGATCCGCAAGACCTATCATACCGACCCGTATGACTCGATTGTCTGCCTGGTAGCGAATGATGAGGGAACGTATACTTTCCCGAGTAAGATAGAAGGTACGGTTACTCATACCTTTACCTTATCTTCTGAATGGCGCACGGGAGCGCATGTATTGAATGTGGACAATGAAGTGGCGGCAGTAGTCAGTCCGACTAGTACGGATGTGACCACTTCCGGCGGTATGGACTTAAGCAGCCCGGCCAAAACGGAAATCCGATTGGTAGATGAATACGGTAATACCCCCGACTGGTGTGCTATAACGGGCAAAACAGCAACGACCATTACTGTACGGTGCTTGAAAGACGGTATCCGTTCACCGCGCTCGGCATATATCTATCTGGCGTATGTCCTGATGATCGATGATGATGGTAATGCTGAGACACCAGACGTAATGCGCTTTGTTAATTACCGTATGACGATCAGACAGCCGAGTTATTTCGTCTATGCGGATAACCAGTACCTTGTTCACAGCAAGGGTGCTTCCGGTGACTCCATCAAAGACGGTATGCAGCAGGTACACGAAAACAAACGTATCCTGTATTATTATCCGGATCAAGATGTGGAGTTGCCTGTTCGTGAAGTTCATTTCTTCGGCTGGTGGCGTTGGTATCGTGAGGGAACGGATGAGTATGGCACAGATGTGGGAGATCAGGATGTCCCGGATTCGTTGTGGCGTAAAATGCCGACCAATACCAGCGGTAAGTATAACTATCCGTTCCGTCGTATTGGTAATAAAGTACCGGTAAATCCGGAAGATCCCGGAGAAGACTCGATACTCGTGACGATGGGTCGTTATACGGTGTTCCACTATCGGTCCAAAGACTATCCGAATGTCAGACTATCCCCACCGCTTAGTAAAGTGATGGTGGCTCCACCCGATACGATGCATACAGGAGTTAACAGAGGCAAACCTGCCACGCTGACGTATGCGGTCGATATCAGTAACTACTATGATAACCTGCCGATGTCTTTGTCGCAAAAGAACCAAGTGGATACCGCCTGCATGGATACGATGAGAGCGATTCCTGAACCGACGTTGTCCCTGCGCGAGGTATTTGAACTGCGTCCATGGACAGAGATGGCAGATACTATGGATCATTATAAGACGGCGATCCCGCTTGATGGCAAGTATCCGAGCGATAAGTATATGGAGGATCATGTGGTGATGGCGCCTATCAGCAACCGTCTGCTGCTGAAAACAGAACAGCGCTATAACGTAACGAACGTTACGAGTCAGGGTCATTCAGAGTCTTTGCTGGGCTATTATATGCACGATGATAACTGGAGTTCGATGAGTGCAAAGAAGGATGAAGACGGATGGAGTCGTCAGGACTCGATGATCTGGTGTGGCGGATGGGATGCCGATTGTGTATGGTACACTTACAATCCCACAACTCAAAAATATACGGAATGTACGCATAAGGTCACCCAGAGCGATGATTTCTTGAATGTGCCGGCGAAGGGCTCTATCTCTGAAGGAAACGAGTTCGATACGGTATATTACTGTCTGCGTGCGCGCAGTTGGTCCACTACCGGAACACCGGATCCGGATCCGGCAAAGAATACAGAGAGAACCGACTCCGGTGCATATATGTTCAATATCTGTCGTTACAAGATCATTTATCACGACAACAGCAAGTATGGTCCGCTTCCGGAGACGAAGAAGAAAGATGTCAATAAGGCGCTCATTACCAATGAAGAGATAGAGCAACGGTATGAGATATTGGAGAAACTGAATTTCGACTATAACCAACCCGGTCGTGCCTATGTGGTCTATCCGCACCCGCTGCATTGGGCAGACGCTTCGTATGGTTATACCTATCCGGAGACCTCTGCTCTACCGCATAACCGTCTGCACGATCAAACGGATTTTCCGAACTTTGGAGAGTACGGATTAATTAACCGCATCCCGGAGGCATCTCATTGGAGTTCGGGTACAACCTACTGGCATCCAATGGAGCAACACGGCGGTGCCGAGAACGGATACATGATTTACTGCGACGGTATGTCTTCTGCCGGTCAGGTGGCAGCGCTCCACCTTGATACGACACTCTGCGACGGACAGAAGATGTTCTTCTCTGCATATGTTGCAAACCCCTATATCAGTAAGGAAACAAAGTATGCAAGGCCGAACTTCACCTTCTCCGTACAGGGCAGGATAGACGATAGATCCGAATGGGCAGATATCACCTCTTACATGACGGGCGATTTAGAGCCCTCGGACAAATGGTATCAGATATACTTCCCAATCATTGATGTGGAAGAAGGAATGGAATATACGCAGTTCCGTATAAAGATCTTTAACATGGCGTCCAACTGGGATGGCAACGACTTCATCATCGACGATATGTGTATCTTTGCAACCAAGCCCCCGTTGCTTGCTTATCAGGCAAGTACCGTATGTAAGGAGCACGGTGATGAAAGTTCGGATACGCACGTCATACTGCGTTTGGACTACCAAGGTATCACCGGCGACGGATATAATGGAAGAAAGGTCTATTATACCGTTAAGCAGGTGGACACGAAGAAAGAAACGACCTTCTTGCCGATGTCAGGAGGCGGTTACCTGGAGCAGGAGATTCATAAAGGCAAAGATGCGTTAACTGCGGACACGATTTGCGGAAAGATATTTATACCCGCCAAGGATTACGAACCGGTGGATGAGGACTCGATATATGCCAACTTGAGCGAATTCATTGTGCGCTATGATTCGACATCGGCTTCGGGTGATACGGTTCAAGTAGGCTATATTTATGAGATCTTGGAAGGATCGATTCGTCCGGTGAAGTACATCATACACAATGCTGACATGCCGGTTGAGAACGAATATACGGTACATATGTCCCTTAATTACTCCGGTCTGCTGAGCAGTATTTGCGGTATGACCAGTCGTCTGAGCGTAACGGACCGAATGGTGTTGGCGATAGACGGAGAAGAGCAACCGAAGATGGAAGTGTCGGGTATGTGTGCCAATGCCACCTACGAACTGGGTCTGCATGTGAAGGGTTCGATGTATGTGGACAGTGTTGCGCCGATCGAGTTGACCGGAACGTGCTATAACGACTGGTTGCTCTACGGCGATACGACGGAGGCCGGAAGCAAGGCACTTTACGGGTATAAGTACAGCGACATAGTGAAGGTAATTAAGGACATCTTGCGCTATGAACCGGCGGGTACTAAGAACCGCAACCAGTTTGCGACCAGTTTCTCCGCAGTGAGCCGTAAAGAAATGGATCGTATTCAAGAAAACGAATCAAAAGTGAAACTGGATACTACGGATAGTCCCTACGATATACTCAAGCATCTGGTTGAGAACGGATTCCTTATCCTCTACAAGTCCACAATGACGGTGAACGTTCAGGCGAATGATTCCGTGGAGTATGTCATCTTCCCGATCTCAGGAACAGGAACGGATGCTTTGCACAACACGCACGTGGACGTTTGTACCGTACCTATTTATGTTAAGTTGACCCCGAAAGCAGACACCAAAGTGCCTCTCATTCTGGGCGGTGACGGTATTACGCGTAAACCGACTGATGCCGATATGCCGGTTGTATTGCTGATGGACGAGATGCAGGCAAACAGCGATTCGATATTTGTCAAGATCGATTCCATCATGACGGATCCGTTGGCCGGAGGTGTAGCGATCGATTCGATCTGTCTATACTCGTGCAATGATCCGGAATTCCGTCCGGGAGTGCACAAGTTGGAATTCGTGCCGGATAGGGAGTATAGTTACACGGGTGGAGACAACACCGGATATTACGTCAAGAACGACTCCATCCGCTTACGCCCTGCGCCGTCCACGAACTACCAAATGCGTGGCGGATACCGGTACACCTTTGTTATAACCCTCCGTTCTCGTTCGGGCGATGGACCAAGAGTAGATGCCGGCGGATGTTCTTTCGGCAAGGTGCCTTTCACGATAGGCGTAGTGCCGTCCTACTTACGTTGGGATCCGCAGAGTAAGGAAAGTAACCAGTGGAATAACCCGGATAACTGGATCGGTATCACGCAGTCGAACACGCCGATACATGACGAAGCACGTTTTGCTCCGCTGGCCAGTACGTATGTAGTTATTCCGCCGCTGGCAGATACCTTGCCGTATCCGACGTTGCCGAAACTGCCTGTAGCTCCTGCTGATTCTATTCAGGAGGTTGGATTTATGTACAATAAGTGTAGTTATATCCGCTTCATAGCAGGTGCAGCGATGAATCAGCAGCAACGAATGCGATATGAGCAGGCGATTGTGGATCTGAGTTTGCCGCACGACAAATGGGCATTCCGTACCTCGCCGGTAGCCGGTATGATCAGTGGTGACCTGTTTATGGCGCAAGCCGATATTAACTGGGAGACCTCGCCATGGGAGGTAGGTGCTTTCGATGCCAATGGACGTAATTACAGGACAGGTACGGGCTCGTTCTGGCTGTCGATGTTTAATCAATCCGTTATCCATCAAGGCAGCGGAAGTATGACCGATACGACACACATCAATCAAGAGAATTGGTCGCAGGTAACGAATGGCTTGACGCAGCCGCTTCCGGCAGGACTCGGTTGGGCTGTCTATACGCGTACGCCGAAGAATAATAATGCAACCGTTCGTCTGCCGAAGAACGATGATATCTATTATTACTACAACCAGTATGGCGATAAGATGTACGATTTGTACGAGCCGAATCTGCAAGATTTACGTGCTACTGTAGCGGGTGGTGTAGGAGCCGGTAAGTTGCTCTTTAATCCCGATCCATCGGAAGGTCAGAGTTACACGCTCACCAATACCACAGCGGACACGATCTTCATCTTCGGAAACCCGACGATGGGCTATATTGACATCTGGGGCTTCTTGGATGATAACAGAGCAAAGCTCGTACAACAGTTTAAGACGATCAATGAGAAAGACGCTTCTTTGTGGCCGGTGACGAGAGCTTCGGTATTAGCAGAGCCTAACAGGCTTAGCAATACCGATCGCTATCTGCCGCCGATGCATGCGATAGCCTTGACTATTACGGGCGCTCCCGTTACCACCTTGACCCTCAAGCTTGATTCGACGCGTATCGTGACGGATACGGTTCCTGATGCGCCTGCAGCGTCTCCGATACGTAGAAGCGGCGCACCCGTGCTGAGTAAAGGTATCATGCGTATCACGGCAACCAATGATGTGGATGAGCGTTGTACGACCCATTTGCTGCTTGGTCAAGGATATCATAAAGAGGTACGCGCGGGCGAGGATGCGCTGTTGACGACCATCAACATTGAGAAATACACCGTCACCGGTGCACCGGCTACGCCGTTTAATATTTACGCGTTGGAAGGACAGTCCGGTTTGAGCATCGATTTGTTGGATTCGATTGTGAACGTACCGATATCGTTCTGTATGACGGAGAACCTGATCTCGGCATTCGAGCCGATCACCAACTTATGGTTCTCCGGCGTGAATAACATCAGCGAGCCGCTTGTGCTCTACGATGCGCTGACCGATACCGAACGCCCGATCATGGACGGCGTTTGTATCCGTATCGAGACGCCGCAACAAAATAACTTAGCTCGTTACTATATCCGCCGTCGCGGCTACACATCGTCCACCGGTGATGATACACCAACGGGCTTGGGTATCATTGGTGCGGAAGAAGAACAAGCCGTTAAGTTTATCCAGAACGGACAAGTGTTTATAATGCGAAATGGCCATATCTACTCGGTAGTCGGTCAGAAAGTGAGGTGAGAATCATGAAGAGACAAAATAGACATAGATGGCTGATCACAGCCTGGTTTTTGATAATGGGATGCTTACTTACCGTTGTTTACGGACAGCAGTACGGTACACTCTATAAAGGTATATCGACGACCTACCGCAGTGCATATGCCTCGGTTCCAGCGAGCTCTGCACCGACCTATGAGTTCCAATCGACCTCTACTTATGTGGAGAGCGGTTCTACTTACGCGCCGGTAGTCAGCGCTCCGTTTGCGACTCTTCCCGGGAAGATGGGGGGTAGTATACGAAAAGGTTTGGGAGACCCCGAAGGAGAAGAAGTCGGTACTGTAACCCAACCACCCGTAGGCGAGCCGTGGATCTTGCTGCTGTTGGCATTAGTGTATTTAATTTATACGGTATATAAGAAAAAAACAATCCTTACAAAATGAAGAAACGTATTGTATTTCTGGTTTGCGGCTTGATGCTGAGCTTGGGTATGGCTCAGGCAGAGCGCGTTATGGTGATTTCTGACCCGCACGTGATAGCTTCATCCATCCTGCAACCCGGCGCGGCTGCCGACGAGATGTTAGCGTCCGGACGTAAGATGCTGGATCTGAGTGAACCGGCTTTCAAGGCGCTCATAGATACCGCCTTGGTACACCAGCCCGAGTTGGTGCTGCTTCCCGGTGACCTGACCAAAGACGGAGAGAAAGTGAGTCACGAACTGGTGGCTGCGCAGCTCAAGCGCTTGACAGACGCCGGTATTCAGGTGCTGGTTATCCCGGGTAATCACGATATATCCAATCCTGCGTCGTACGCCTATAATGGCGACCAGAAGACCAAAGTGGCGAATATCACCGATGCGGAGTTCGATGCTATCTATGCCGCCTATATGCCTCAGGCATCCACGGCACGTGATACCGAATCGCATAGCTATGTAACCGAACCGCTGCGCGGCGTGACGGTGCTGGCTATCGACGGTACGCACGGCAATGCCGGTACCGGTTCGCTCTCGGACAATACGCTCAACTGGCTGTTAGCACGAGCCGATGAGGCGGTAGCGAAAGGCAACTTGGTCATCGCCATGTGTCACTGGCAACTGATCGAGCATGTGGACAATCAGACGATGATTCTCTCTTCGAGCCAACTGGCTCACGGCGACTCGATAGCAGAGCTGCTGACCAAGCATCAAGTTCGTCTGGCGTTGACCGGACATTTTCATATCAACGGCGTGACCACCAAGTATTACGGTACGCTCAACGACAGTATCGTCGAAGTGACGACGGGTTCGCCGGTAGCCTATCCCTGTCCGTATCGGTGGCTGGAGATCAGTGCCGATCGTTCGACTGTCAAGGTAAACACCGACCTTATCATGGCGCTGCCGGAGCATCCGGACATGCAAACCTTCAGCCGTGCATGGCAACAAGAGCACACGGCGAATATGGCGCCGGACGCTGCGCGACGCGCATGGAGAAAAGTGGATGCGTACTTGGCGCAGATGGGGAATAACTCAAGTATCACCCTAAAGCTGTTTGTGGCTGCGCTTAAAGCGCGTATCCCGCAAGACGACAGTACGCGCGTGGCGATGTTCGAACAGTACATGGGCCAGTCGATGGTGGATCTGTATATCCTCCACTCGGACGCCAATGAGAACACCCGTCCGGAGAAAGATACGATTGTGGATGCGTTCTATGACAACCTGACCAATTTCATGGTGGAGATATTGGGCGAAGATCTGCTGGAGAATCCGCTGGGTTCGTACATGGTGGAAATGGCGATGAATATGGTCGACGCATCCATCACATCGATGACCGAAGATATCACGACCGGCGTGGACCCGGACTATACAAACCGTACGGACGACCTGTCTCCCGTATTGAGACTCATTGCGCCGCAAGAGATACCGAACGAGGCGATCGAGACGGTGGAAGCGGAGAACCCTCAGACAGCATATGACGTCCTCGGTCGCCCGGTGACCAACCCCGCACCCGGACAAATCATCATTCGCAACAAAACCAAACAAGTAATTAAATAATATCACATATATGGAATTTAAGTATGCACCGATGTTTCAGCTCGGTAAGGACGAGACTGAATATTATCTGCTGACCAAGGACTACGTGTCGGTTAGCCAGTTCGAAGGACAGCCAATTTTGAAAGTGGAGCCGGAGGCGTTGACGCTCATGGCGCAGCAGGCTTTTCATGACGTGAGCTTCATGCTCCGTCGTAGCCATAACGAGCAAGTGGCGAAGATCCTGCGTGACCCGGAGGCTTCCGCCAACGATAAGTACGTAGCGCTCACCTTCCTGCGAAATGCCGAAGTGGCATGCAAGGGACAACTGCCGCTCTGTCAGGATACCGGAACCGCTATCATCCACGGCGAGAAAGGTCAGCAAGTCTGGACGGGCTTTGAGGATGAAGAAGCCCTCAGCAAAGGTGTGTTCAACACCTACACCCAGTGCAACCTGCGTTATTCGCAGAACGCACCGCTGAACATGTACGACGAGGTCAACACCAAGTGTAACCTGCCGGCACAGATTGACCTGGAGGCAACCCACGGCATGGAGTATCGTTTCCTGTGCGTGACCAAAGGTGGTGGTTCGGCCAACAAGACCTATCTCTATCAGGAGACCAAGGCGCGTATCCAGAACCCGGGTACGCTCATCCCGTTCCTCGTGGAGAAGATGAAGAGCCTCGGTACAGCGGCTTGTCCGCCGTATCACATCGCGATCGTCATCGGTGGCACGAGTGCGGAGAAGAACCTGCTGACCGTTAAGTTGGCTTCGACCCATTACTACGACAGTCTGCCTACTACAGGCGACGAGACCGGTCGTGCCTTCCGCGATATCGAGCTGGAGAAACAACTGCTGCAAGAGGCATACAAGATCGGTCTGGGTGCACAGTTCGGCGGTAAGTATATGGCGCACGACGTACGCGTCATCCGTCTGCCGCGTCACGGTGCAAGTTGTCCTATCGGTCTCGGCGTGAGCTGCTCTGCGGATCGTAACATCAAGTGTAAGATCAACAAGGACGGTATATGGATTGAGAAACTCGATAATAACCCTGCTTCCCTCATTCCGGAAGAGCTCCGTCAGGCAGGCGAAGGCGATGCCGTACGTATCGACCTCAACCAACCGATGAAGGACGTATGTGCGATCCTAACCAAGTATCCGATCGGTACCCGTCTGTCTCTCAACGGCACGATCATCGTCGGCCGTGATATCGCGCACGCGAAGATTAAGGCTCGCCTGGATGCGGGCGAGGCCATGCCGGAGTACCTCAAGAACCATCCGATCTACTATGCCGGTCCGGCGAAGACCCCGGCAGGCATGGCGTGCGGTTCGATGGGTCCGACGACGGCCGGCCGCATGGATCCGTACGTAGATGAGTTCCAGGATCACGGCGGTTCGATGATCATGCTCGCCAAGGGTAACCGCTCGATCGACGTCACCAACGCCTGCCAGAAACACGGTGGTTTCTACCTCGGTTCGATTGGTGGTCCGGCAGCTATCCTGGCGCAGAACAATATCAAGTCCATCGAGTGCGTCGAGTATCCGGAACTGGGCATGGAGGCTATCTGGAAGATCGAAGTAGAGAACTTCCCGGCCTTCATCCTCGTGGACGACAAGGGTAACGATTTCTTTAAACAACTCAAACCCTGCGAGGGGTGCACGATACTATCGTGATCTCGTGACCACGCGATCTCGAAAAGAAAGAAAATGGCAGAAAAAAGACATAAATATCGTTTGGCGATGCTGGACGACCTGACGCTGCGCGAGGTGTTTCATTTCCGCGTGAGTCTGTTGGGCGCGATTAGCGTGATCACGATCACCATCGTGGCACTCATCGTCTTGCTGTCCGTGCTCATCGTCTATACGCCTATTCGTAATATCCTACCGGGTTACAGCGCCAGTCTGCGCCAGCAACTCATTCAGGAGTCTGCGCGTGTCGATTCACTGCAGACCAGCCTGATACTCCAACGTCAGTACCTGGACGTGATCAAGCAAGTCACAGCCGGAACGATTGATCTGGACAGCGTGCAGAATCTGGATAGCCTGCAGCGTGTGACGCAAGCGCAACTCGTGGCAGAACCCAGCGAAGCTACCGAGACCTTCATGTCCCAATACGAGCAGCGGGAACGCGACCGTTTGTTGCTCTTCGATAACGCATCCACACGTTCGGTACGGCAACTATGCCGACCGGTACGCGGTGCCGTGATGAGTGCCGCTCGGCCCGATCTGCGTGTGTATGGAACGACCATCCGTACCGCCAAGAACGAGAACGTACTGGCTGTCGCACGCGGAACGCTCGTGAGTTCAGAGCGATTGGAAGATAACACGTTCTGCATCGTCCTGCAGGCCGGTACGCTGACGGCTATCTACCGTCACGTAACGAAACCGCTTAAGGCACAAGGTGCTCTCGTAGAAGCCGGAGAATCCATCGCGATGATGGACGGCGAGCATGACTTGGTATTCGAGTTATGGGAATCCGGACAGTTCATGAATTTCGAAGAGGTGATGGCATGGTAAGTAACGAGTTAACGAATGAACGAGTGAAAGAGTTAGCGATCTTAGGGAGCACCGGTTCGATAGGTACGCAGACGCTCGATATTGTGCGTGCGTACCCGGATAGATATAGTGTATATGCGCTGTGCGCGCACAGGAGCATCGACAAACTGGTGGAACAGGCGAAGGAGTTCAAACCTGAGGTGGTCTGCATCGCCGACGAGAGCCTGTATGGGGCATTGAGTGATCAGTTGTCAGCTATCAGTTATCAGGGAAAAGTATGGGCCGGTGCGGATTCGATAGCCGAAGTGGTGACGATGCCGTCTGTCGATGTGGTGGTGGCCGCTATGGTGGGCTACGCCGGACTGCGACCGACTATCGAAGCTATCAAAGCCGGTAAGACTATCGCGCTCGCGAACAAAGAGACGCTGGTCGTAGCGGGTGAGATCATCTGTGACCTAGCGCTGCAGCACCATGCGCCGATACTGCCGGTGGACAGCGAGCACAGTGCGATCTTCCAATCCCTCGTAGGCGAAGACCGCAGCGAGATAGAGAAGATATTGCTGACCGCCAGCGGAGGACCGTTCCGCACCTTCAGCCTCGAGCAGATGAAAACTGTCACCGCCGCAGATGCCCTCAAGCACCCGAACTGGGAGATGGGGGCGAAGATCACGATTGACTCCGCCTCGATGATGAACAAAGGCTTCGAGGTGATCGAAGCCAAGTGGCTCTTCGGCGTGCCCGTGGAGAAGATACAGGTGCTGGTGCACCCGCAGTCGATCGTCCATTCGGCCGTGCAGTTCACGGACGGCGCTATCAAGGCCCAACTCGGTGCACCGGACATGCGGCTGCCTATCCAATACGCCCTCTCTTTCCCGGAACGTCTGGCATCCGATTTCCCGCGTGCGGATCTGTTCGCACTCAAGGACCTGACCTTCGAGCAACCGGACCTCAACCGCTTCCCGAACTTAGGCCTGGCCTACGAAGCGATGCGGCGCGGAGGCAATATACCGTGTGTACTCAATGCGGCGAATGAAGTGGTGAACCTCGCCTTCCGCGAAGGACGCTGCGGCTTCCTGCAGATGAGTGACGTCATCGCTCAGACGATGGTCAAAGCCGCCTTCATCGCCAAACCGACCTACGAAGATTACGTGGCGACGGATACTGCGGCTCGCCGCCTCGCGGAACAACAACTGTCGTAATAACGTAATTACGTAATAACGAAAAAGATTTATGATTCAAGCAATACAATTGATATTAGCATTGTCCTTCCTCGTGTTCATTCACGAGCTCGGACATTTCACGTTCGCCAAGATTTTCCATGTGCGTGTGGAGAAGTTCTACTTGTTCTTCAACCCTTGGTTCAGCCTCGCGCAGATGAAGAAATTCGACGGCAAATGGCATTTTAAGTTCTTCTGTAAGAACGACGAAGAGGATGACGAATGGTCCAAGCACCCGGAGTCCACAACTTGGGGTCTCGGATGGTTGCCGCTCGGCGGTTACTGTGCGATTGCCGGTATGGTCGATGAGACGCATTCGACCGATGACTTGGCGTCCGAACCGCAAGCCTGGGAGTTCCGCTCCAAGCCCGCTTGGCAACGCATGCTCATCATCCTCGGTGGTATCCTCGTCAACTTCATCGGTGCCCTCATCATCTTCATGATGCTCCTCTGGCACTGGGGTCAGGACACCCTGCCGCTGCGTAACGTGAACACCGGTCTGTACTACTCGCAGATCATGGTGGACGAAGGTTTTGCGCAGCAAGATAAGATCCTGTTCATCGACGGGCAGGAACCTGAGACCTTAAGTGACGCCGTTCAGTCCATCATCATCGAGGGCAAGCGCAACGTGACGGTGCTGCGCGGAAACGACACCGTGCAGTTAGTGATGTCCGAAGACCTCGGTACGCGCTATCTGGCGCAGCAGAACGCCTTTGACAAGGCCGAGCGCGAGAAGGGTAGGGCAGATAAGACCTACAAGAAGAAACGTTTTGTGCTTGTATCCGAATGGATCCCCTGCGTCATTGATTCGGTCTTCCCGGATAATGCTGCCTACTATGCCGGCCTGCAGAAAGGTGATAGCATCGTAGCCGTAGGCGGTGTGCCCACGCCGTGTAACGTCCTCATGACCGAAGAGTTACAGCGCCATGCGTGCGATTCCGTGACGGTCGACTACTACCGTGCAGGTGAACTGCAGACTGCGCATATGTTCATCGGAGACCAAGCCCTAATGGGTGTCTCGATCCGATGGAATATCTTCGAGTTCGAACACACCGATTATAACTTCTTCCAATCGATTCCGGCCGGAATCAAATACGGATGGGATATCCTGGCGATGTACGTCAAGCAGTTCCGCCTCGTCTTCACCAAAGAAGGAGCGCAGTCGCTCGGCGGCTTCGGTGCGATTGGTTCGATGTTCCCGGCTTACTGGAGTTGGTACGCCTTCTGGCACATGACCGGCTTCTTGAGTATCATCTTAGCCTTCATGAACTTCCTGCCGATCCCGGCATTGGACGGCGGATATATCCTCTTCCTGCTCGTGGAGATGATCACGCGTCGTAAACCCAGCGATAAGTTCCTCGAGAAAGCCAATACCATCGGTTTCTGGATCCTCATCGCCTTGCTCATCCTGGCGAACGGAAATGATATACTAAAACTGTTCTTCTAAGCACTTGAAGCGTTGTTTAGTAGGTATATTACTTAGTCTGCCCTTGGTTCTTCTCGCGAAGAACTATACGATTAACGGTTATGTGACGGACAAGCAGACCGGCGAGCGTCTAATCGGCGCAGCCGTCATTGCGATGCCTACTCAACAAGGAACAACGACGAATAACAGTGGTTTCTATTCGCTCACGATCAAGGAAGACTCCGTGCAACTGTTTATCAGTTATGTGGGCTATGAGCCCCTACGCCTCGAGCCGTTTCTGCTCAATCAGGATACGGTCATACAGGCGGTACTGACGACCAATACGGAACTGCAGGAAGTGACTGTCGAGGCGCATTCTGCCGTAAGCGGTGTGCATGCTGTGCAGATGTCCGCGGTCGAAGTGCCAATAAACACCATCAAAGGTATCCCGGCCATTGGCGGCGAGGTGGATATCCTCAAGGCAATACAGTTACTGCCTGGCGTGCAGTCCGGAACCGAAGGTTCGGCGGGAATGTACGTACGAGGTGGTGGACCGGACGAGAACCTGATCATGTTAGACGGCGTGCCCCTCTATTCGGTGAACCATATGTTAGGCTTCTTCTCGGTCTTTAATGCGGACGCAGTGAAGAACGTGACCTTATACAAGGGTAATTTCCCTGCGAGGTATGGCGGACGTCTCTCGTCTATCATTGATGTAAGGCAGAAAGACGGTGATGCGTATGGTTACCATGGCAACCTGACCGTAGGTCTAATCTCTACCAAACTGAGTGTGGAAGGCCCGATATACTGGAATAAAAAAGATTGGCAGAGCTATAAGAACAACGAAGGCATCAAGGGCCAGACAACCTTTAATATCTCTGCGCGCCGGACGCTCTATGACCTCTTTATGGCACCTATCGCGGCGGCGGTAACAGCCTCCGAATCGAATGGACAAGAAACAACGACAGGAGGTTATTATTTCTATGACCTGAATGCCAAACTGACGCATATCTTCTCGGAGAACGATAAGTTAAGCGGTTCACTGTACTGGGGGGATGACGTAGTCTATGCCCGAATACGGGAAAATGACTTAGGAAATGGCTACTCGGCACGTATGAAGATGCGCTATAACTGGGGAAACCTCTTTGGCGCCGTCAACTACGAACACCGCTTCAACGGCCGTATCTACAACACCACGCAGGTGAGTTTTACTCGTTATAAATACAACTTGTCTGTGGGAATGAATGAGAGCGAGACCGCAGAAAGTAAAACGACCGAAAGTGAGATGACGATGCGTTATAACTCGTATATCATGGATCTCTTGGCGCAGACCAATTTCGAATGGCGACCGACGAACAAGCATGAGATTCATTTCGGTGCGAACTATACCTATCATATGTTCCGTCCGCAGGTACAGTCGCTGTCGGCTAATATGGATGCTCTCTCATACGACACGACTTTAGTGGCCGGACAAATGCTGCGTGCGCACGAAGCCAATATCTATTTCGAGCACACCTATACGCCCTGTAAATGGTATCGTCTCAACTATGGCCTGCATGCCGGTCTGTATCATATTAACGGCAAGACCTATCCGTCGCTTGAACCGCGTGTGGGAATGCGGTTCTTGCCCTACAAGGATCTGGCACTCAAACTGTCGTACGCTTATATGTCGCAGTACGTGCATATGCTGTCGAACAGTTCGGTTTCGCTGCCTACAGACCTCTGGGTGCCGGTGACGAAAAACATACCGCCGATGCGTGCCATGCAGGCTGCCGTAGGTATTACGTATAATATCTGCAACCAAGTGGAACTGTCCGTCGAAGGCTACTATAAGCGAATGGTTAACCTCATTGAATATAAAGACGGCGCGTCGTACCTGTCTGCGCGTAACTGGGAAGAACTGGTCAGCGTAGGTGACGGATGGAGTTATGGTGTGGAAATGCTGCTCCAGCGCAAAGTGGGACCGGTAACCGGATGGATCGGTTACACCTGGTCGCGCACGATGAGGCAGTTCAACCGCGAGGGACAAGAGATCAACTTCGGCAAACCCTTCCATGCCAAGTACGACCGAGAGCATGACCTGAGCGTCACGCTCCAGTATCAGATCAACAAAAAGTGGGAGATTGCCGCTACCTTTATTTACGGTACGGGCACGCGCGGAACGCTTGCCTTGCAACGCACAACGGATTATTTGTTTAATGATCAGGTAAATGGTACGGAAGTGCCTATCATTGAGGAACGTAACAACTACAAGATGCCGGACTATCACCGTTTGGACTTGGGCGCAACCTGTCACTTGCATGGCAAAAAACACCCGGAGTTTGAGCACGTGGTGAATATGTCCGTCTATAATGCCTATTGTAATTTTAACCCCTTCCTGGTCTATGTAAGTGGACATAACTTATACAAACTAAGCCTGTTCCCGATTATACCCAGCGTGAGCTATACCTTTAAGTTCTGATGAAACGAGCGTTTTTATACATACTAACCCTGCTTTTCGTCCTTTCCTCTTGCGAGCGGCCAATTGAGTATGAAGGCGAGATAACGGAGCCTAAATTGGTACTGCAGGCTGAAGTGAGTGAAGGCGATACGATCGTCAAGGCCTATGTCTCGCGCTCGCGGTTCTTCCTTAACGACAGTTCGTATTTCACGTTTACAGACTACAGAATGCCTTCTGCCACAGTGGAGATACAACGTGGTGGGCAAGCATGGCAAAAGATGCACACGCGTACAATAATGAATAAAGGGCGCCAGGTAGATCAGTACTTCACTATTAGTTTAGACTCTGCTTTGCGTGCCGGTGAGACCATTCGTATTCGGGCTTCGCACCAGAACTATGATACGATTACAGCCGAGCAGACGATCGTGCATAAACCTTGGTGTCAGGTATGGGATTTCAACGGACAGGCGAATACCTTATTTCGAGTTAAGAACCTGAGTTATGTGGAACTGTCCCTTCTCCTGCAGAACTATCCTTATGAGGATGCGATTCTGGGAGTGAGTGTCTCCTGCGCGCTGGATATCAGGTATAAAAGCGGGTCACGTATGGACCATCAACGTGAAACGGTAACGTACATTCGTTCGTATGACCAACTCATTGCCAATTCGGACAATACAACTGCCGGTCAAACCAGTATCGGTTCACGGTACGAGTTGTTCTTCCATCCCGGTTATTCAAACGCCTATTTCTTGAACCTCGAGATTCCGTACTCGAATATGTCATATCTGCCGAATGTGGAAATCTTAGATGTGACGATTGATTCGATGACCGTCAGTTTCAATGCGCACAGCGACGCTTCGTATCTCTACCGTCGTTCGATGTATAAGGCGCGTAACGACTATAATGACAGCGATTTTGATCTCGGAGCGGAAATGAGCGACATATTCGGTCAGGAAGAAGATGTTCAGATCTATTCGAATGTTGCGAACGGATACGGCATTTTTGCCGCCTGCTCACGCTACAAGATCGTAAAATATAATGTTAAAACAGTAACGCAATAATACGTAATATGGCAGATTATTTTGTACATGAGTCGTCCTATGTGGACGAGGGTTGCCGGATAGGCAAAGGCACTAAGATTTGGCATTTTAGCCATATAATGAGTGGCTGCACGATTGGCGAAGATTGTAATATCGGCCAGAACGTGGTTATCTCGCCGGACGTAGTGCTCGGTCGGAACTGTAAGATCCAGAATAACGTCTCGGTCTATACGGGAGTGCGCTGTGAGGACGATGTGTTCCTGGGTCCGTCTATGGTCTTTACCAACGTCATTAACCCCCGCGCAGCGGTTAGCCGTAAAGATGAATACCGTCCGACAATCCTGCACCGTGGTGTGTCGGTCGGTGCGAATGCCACCATCGTGTGCGGGCATGAGTTAGGAGAGTACTGTCTGATCGGTGCCGGTTCGGTGGTCACGAAAGATGTACCGGCTTATGCCCTCATGGTCGGCAACCCGGCTCGTCAGATAGGATGGGTCAATGCCCACGGCGATAAAGTAGCTTCGCTCGAAGAAGCGATGAAAAATTAAAATTACGTAATTACGTAATTACGAAATTACTAAAAATGAAGTAAACATGATTCAACGTATTCAAACATTGTATTTATTGGCCGTAGTGGCCTTGGGAATAGCGCTCATCTGGTTACCCGTCGTACAACTGGTCACACCGGAGACCGAGGCGCTGCAAGTATGGGAACTGAGTGCACTCGGTGGTGCACCGCTGCAAGGCCTTTGGGGCTTGACGGTAACAACCGCACTTATTCCGCTGCTGGCACTCATCGACATCTTCCTCTATAAGAAACGTCTGGTGCAGGCGCGGCTTAATATCTTCACGGTCATGCTCTGCCTCGGTTATTACGGCGTGCTGGCTATTTATATTTGGCTGGCTAAGATGAGTATGGGTGTGGAATGGCACATCCTGCCGTGGGCTTCATTCCCGCTCCTTTGTTTAGTATTAACCATGATGGCTACGCGGCGCATCCTCAAGGATGAGGCACTCGTTCGCGCGGCGGATAGAATTCGATAACTATGATTTTACTTCAAGAAATTCCCATTATTCCTGCCGACTCCGTTCGACAAGGAGCAAAACAAATGATTGAATTGGCCAAGGAAGATCCGGAAGGCTTTTGGCAGATCTTCGTGGACAAAGTGACGCAGTTCGGACTCAAAGTGCTGGCGGCATTGCTTATCTTCATCATCGGTATTTTCCTAATTCGGTGGGTGAAGCATCTGCTCAAGCGGATGTTTGACCGTCGTAATACCGAACCGACGATTGCTTCGTTCGTGACCTCGTTCACCTCCATCTCAATGACTGTCCTTTTAGTGGTCGTCTCTGTCAGCACGCTCGGAGTGGATACAACCTCTTTGGCGGCTTTACTTGCTGCCGGTGGTTTGGCCATCGGTATGGCGCTGTCCGGAACGGTGCAGAACTTCGCCGGTGGATTGATGCTGCTGGCGTTCAAACCGTTCAAAGCCGGAGATCTGATTGAAGCGCAAGGCGTTACAGGAAAGGTGGTGGAAGTGCATATTACGTCAACGAAGATCCTGACGCTTGACAATAGGGTAGTGATCCTGCCGAACGGCGCACTCTCGAACGGCGTAATCAATAATTACAACGGTCGTCCGTTGCGCCGCGTGGAGTGGCTGGTGAGTGTCTCCTACGGTGTGGATGCAGCGAAATGTAAACAAGCCATCTTAGCGATTCTCAACAGCGACGAACGTATCCTGCAGGCCGATACGGATATGGAGAAACTCTATAAAGAACTCAATATATCGTCCTTCCAACTCTCCACGGTTAACTACCGTATGGATGCTATACCGGCACCGTTCGTAGCGCTTCAGAAACTTAACGCGAGTGATATAACGTTCGTCGTGCGGGCTTGGGTGCGTGCGGATGATTATTGGGATGTGTTCTTCGCACTCCAGGAACGTTTCTATACCGAACTGCCGCCGCAAGGCTTTACGTTTGCTTATCCGCACATTGAGATAGTGCGTTGACAAGCATTCCGCAGGCAGCAAGGATATCTTCTCCTCGAGAACGACGAATGGTAGTGGTGATGCCGTTATCGGTAAGATAATCGCGGAACCACTCCATTTGTTTTTCGTTAGATGCCGGGAACTGACGATCGACACCTTCGTGGAAACGGATTAAGTTGATACGGCAGTTCAGACCTTTGAGCAGACGCAGCAACTCCTTGGCGTGGCGCGGTGAGTCATTCGACCCGCCCCAGCAGATATATTCGAAACTCACGCGGCGCTGGTGACTCCAGTCGTACTGTTTGATCAGTTGTACCACTTCGGTGATAGACAGCATCTTCTCTGCCGGCATGATAGCGGCTCGCTCTACCGCAAAGGGGTTGTGCATCGAGACGGCCAAGTGACATTCGCTCTCGTCCAGGAATCGTTTCATGGCAGGGATACCTACCGTCGAGACCGTAATGCGTTTAGGCGACCATGCGCATCCGTAAGGAGCTGTCATGATCTCTAAGGAACGAAGAACGTTATCCAGGTTATCCATCGGTTCGCCTTCTCCCATATAAACGATATTACTCAGGTCGTCGAAATAGAAGATCTGGTTCAGTATCTCTGCTGCCGGTAACTGGCCGTGAAAACCTAAGGTGCCGGTCATGCAGAACCGACAACCCATCTTACATCCCATCTGTGTAGATACGCATAGCGTCGCACGGTCGTCTTCCGGGATATAGACCGATTCGATGAACTGATCTCCTATTGCAAACAGGTATTTACGGGTACCGTCCACACTGACTGCTTCGCGTACCGGATCGTGCCGACCGATAGTGTAAGCCGCCTTGAGCGCTTCACGACCTTTCAAGGAGATATTCGTCATCTCGTCAAACGAAGTCACCCGACGTACATAGAGCCATTCCGCCAGTTGCTTACCAGCGAATTTCTGCAAACCAACCGAAAGGGCCACTGCTTGCAGTTCCTCCAATGTCTTTCCTAATAATACGTCCATTATAGCAATTGACTCAGGTGCTCGTAATATTTCGGTGAAACGGGAACGGGCTTGCTGTTATGTACATCGAGCTCGGCTTGAATAAACCCTTCTTTATCACGGCGCAGCACCGTCACGTGTCTCGGATTGACGAAATACGAGCGCTGACAGCGGATGATACCGTGCTTGTCCATTAACTCTTCGATACCGCGCATCGATTGCCGTAAGGAGTATTCTTTGAGCTTCTCTCCTTCCATATAGTGGATGGAGACGTAGTTCTCTTGTGCTTCGATATAGAGGATCACATCGTGTGCAATCACTAACTTCAAACGACCGGTTGTGTCGGTAAAGCGAACCAAGTCCTCTTCGCTCGCTTCGGCTTCGTCCGGACGAATGAGGGCCAACAGGAGCGCAAAGAGGATATAAGGATAACTGAGTGTAGCGAAAGATAGACACAGACATTCGCCTAACGCAGGGAAATAACCGAAATCGCCATACACAAGTGCCATGTACAGGGCTGCAAAGCAGGAGAAACTAAATACCTCTCCAAAACTCCACAAGGCGTATTGCCACCAACTAAGCCTTACTGCCCTACCGACAACGGTCATCACGATTCGTGAGATGCCCATAACGCCGATCAATATACTCGTGAGCATAAGCAGGTTGAAGATCGTTCCTAAACCGGCGTTCAGGAACTGAGCCATCCATTGACTGCTGTATATCAATATAAAGCCCAGGAAGAACACAGGCATCGCGAAAACATGCAAAAGCAGTGCCGTTATTGACACCAACGAGCGTGTGACGAAATTAGAATTATTCATATTTTATCCCTATATTTGCATTTTAGTCGTCAAAACGACTGATTTAGTCAATAATTTTAGTCCCTTATCACAATTAGTTGCGCACCTTCTCTAAAAGCAGTAATTTTGCATCGATTTTGAAAAAGTCGTACCCTTGTGGTTAAGAATTTTTCTTAAGAATTATAAAACAACATTGTAAAACCTATTCATTCAAACGCATATGAAAACTGTTAAACGAATCGGATTTGACCTGTTGGTCGCACTGTATTGCTTACAATTACCGGCTATTATAGCTTATATGGTAATGCATCTATAATCCCAAACACTAAACGTTAAACATTAAACATTACTTATTATGGACAAGACGATTATCATTCAACCCGAGAGCGGTTTACAGTTCGATTGGAAGGCGATTGCTTCTAATCCTGCTGATCACCACGAACCCAAAATGGATTTAGTTGCCTATAAGGCGCAATATATAAATAAGATCGCGCAGGTACGCGCGCAAGGACAAGAACCCGTGTTGGTTAGCTTGCCTATCATAGACGAAAACCGCTATTTCGCCTTTATCACGCGAGGTATGTCCATGCAGGAACGAAAGAACATCCTGTACTGGTTAGGCGGCAATGTGGCGCGTCTGCGTAATATGCACGCCGTGTATAACTTGGCACTCTTCCGCCTTGCTGCCACGCAATGTGTGCATATTATCGATATCACCTCGCCGATGCTCGAGTGTGCTCATTTCGAGCAACTCCTCGAGCAAAACGGCGTGACGCTGTCCGAAGAGGGACAAGCGCTGGTGGATAACGAGTTAGCGTCGCTTGTTAGCCGCTTTGGCTTGCTCGCGAGCTAAGCGTTGCTGCTCACGCTGCATATTTTCCAAGCGTTGCATGAAGCCGGACTTAGGTTTGCCGGCTTTTTTCTTTTTATTGGCTTCCATCTCTGCCAGCAGTTTCTTCTCATCCAGCGTCCAACGGAAAATCATCGTCTGGAGAATGGTGATGAACAGTGACAGGAGGTAGTAATAACTCAGACCGGCTGCGTAGTCGTTGAAGATAAAGAGGAACATCAACGGCATCGCGTACATCATGTACTTCATGAACTTCATGTTCGGATCCGTCGCTTGCGACTGCATCGTGACGTAGGTGTAACCGAAGTTAGCTATCGTCATCAGCAAGCAGAACAAGGACAGGTGGTCGCCTAACAGCGGAATATTAAAGCCCCAATGGAAGATCGCATCGTAGGTCGATAAGTCCGGTGCCCAAAGCAGCGATTTGCCACGTAACTCAATAGCTGTCGGCAAGAACCAGAACATAGCCATCAATACCGGGAACTGGAACAACATCGGTAAGCAACCGCTCATCGGATTGACACCCGCCTGCTGGTACAGTTGCATGGTCGCCTGCTGACGTTCCTGCATCTTTTCTGCCGGGAATTTCGCATTGATCTCATCGATCTGCGGCTTGAGTGCTTTCATCTTCGCGCTCGATTTATACGATACGAAGACGAACGGCAGGATGATAAGTTTGATGACCAGCGTCATGAGCAAGATCACGATACCGATGTGCAGTCCCCAACTGGAGAACAGGTCGAACATCGGAATAACCAATATCACGTTGATCCAGCTCACGATCTTCCATCCCAGCGGCACGAGTTTGTTCAGATGCAGACGGTCTTCTTTGTCCACTCCCTCGTCGTACGCCTTAAGCGTGTGGTAATGGTTCGGACCGAAATAGAAACGGAAACCCGTCTCGGTCTTACCCGTCAAGTCAAACGGCACCGATGTATGGGTGCTGTACTCTTTGATATACCCCGAGTGTTTGCTTTGTACGGTGGAACTGAACTGCGAACCGGAGAACGCATCGTCCGCGATCAGCACGGTTGAGAAGAACTGGTCTTTGTAACCGATCCATTTGACACGCGTGTTCTCTTTCTGACTGTCGTCCTTGCTCTCGCTGAGCTTCTCCATCTCGCCGCCTACGAGCATATATTGCAACTGCGCGTAGCGCTCTTCGAACTTACGTCCCTGTTCCTGTTGCGGGATGAGTTGACGCCATTGGAGTTCGAGCGAGTTGATATTCTGCGCCAGTACGTTCTGCAGGTTATGCGGCACAAGTGTCAGATGTACCATGTAATCGTCCGACAACTCGTACACGAAATCCAACCATGCATCTTCTGTCTGTGACGGCAGACGCAGGATGGCCTTGTTAGGCTCGTCACACGTTACCGGTTCGAAAATGAGGTTAGACGTCTGCAGAATACGGTTGTTGATCGTGATGAGCGTCAGACCGAACGATGCCTCATCGGCACGGAACAGGCAGAGTGGATTCACGCTGTCTCCCGATGCGTGGTACTCAAGCAACTCTGCGCGCTGGATAGTTCCTCCATAGGTAGAGAGCGTCAGACGTACTTTCTCGTTTTGCAGGGTAATCCATTGCTCTTCGGGTTTAGACTCCTCAACCGTAGCAATCTCTGCCTCTTCAGTCGCCAGCGCAGCACTAATCGAATCCGAGACGCGTTGTGCCTCGGCCTGTGCTGCCTGAACGAGAGCAATCGAGTCCTGTACACGTTGGCGTTCTGCCAGTTCCGCTTTCGACGGACGCTGGATAAACATGAACCCAACGAAAATTGCGGCTATCAAAATGAAGCCGATCCAAGTGTTTTTATCCATTTATTGTTTTTAATTTGTTTCTATGCTCATTCGCTGATGATGTCAAAAGCAACGTCCATCATGTTCGTGAACGAGTTCTGACGTTGTTCAGCTGTCGTAGCCTCACCGGTCAGGATGTGATCGCTAACGGTGCAGATCACCAGTGCTTTCTTTCCTGCACGAGCGGCATTCATGTACAGCGACGGAGCTTCCATCTCGTCTGCCAGCACACCCATCTTCGTCCAGTTAGCCTTGCGCTCGTCCTCGCAGTAGAAGATGTCCGCCGAGAAGACATTACCTACGTGGTACTTGTAACCGCGTTTCTCTGCAGCCTCAACAGCCTTGCGGCAGAGATCGAAGTCAGCTATCGGGCAGTAACGACCCGGCAGGTTGTATTGCGCATCCCAGTTGCTATCGGTGCAACTACCCTGTGCGATTACGAGGTCACCGAGGTTCACGTACATCTGACGTGCACCGCACGAACCTACGCGAATGATTGTCTCTACATCGTAGAAATTAAACAACTCGTAGGTGTAGATACCGATCGACGGGATACCCATACCGTGACCCATTACCGTCACTTCTTTGCCTTTATAGGTACCTGTGAATGCCAACATACCGCGTACGTTGTTCACCTGTTTCGGGTTCTCCAGGAAACGCTCTGCCATTAGTTTGGCACGCAGCGGGTCACCTGCCATAATCATCGTCTTTGCAATCTCTCCATACTGCGCACCAATGTGCGGAGTCGGACAATTCTCTTTTGCCATAATGTTTGTGTTTTTAAAAGGTTATTATTATTTTTTTTTTCGTTATTTCGTTATTACGAGTGCTTGTACCACTCAATAGCTTTCTCCAGGTCCTCCGGCGTGTCGATACCGATCGTCTGGGTATCTGTCAAGCCTACGAAGATCCGATAACCGTTCTCTAACCACCTCAACTGCTCGAGCCGCTCTTTGATCTCCAGCGGCGACTGCGGTAACTTCGTGATCTGTGCCAGCACGTCTGCGCGATACGCATAGATGCCGATGTGATGGTAGTACTTACCGTCCGATGCCTTAATCGCCTTGCGGGAGAAGAGCTTCGCCTCTCCGGTCACGGTGTCCCAATTCACTTTCGGACTGTTGGGATTCTCAATATCCTCCTCCGGGGTGAACGGCCGAACAAGCGTAGCGATCTGTGTCTGCTCGTTGTCAAAGCATTTCATGAGCGCTTCTATCTGCTCAGGCTGGATGAACGGTTCGTCGCCTTGGATATTGATGATCACCGTGTCGGTATCGTTCTGCTCGCGCCAGTACGGTGTGGTGATGGCCTCGTAGGCCTCCAGACAACGGTCCGTACCGCACTTATGATCCGGACGCGTCATGACCACCTTACCGCTAAAGGACTCCACGTCATCGTAGATACGCTCGTCGTCGGTAGCCACCACAATGGTGTCTAAGGCTTTGTTCGCCTGCTCATACACTCGACGAATGACGGTCTTGCCGCCTATCTCCGCGAGCGGTTTGCCCGGGAAACGGGTGGACGCGTACCGCGCCGGTATGATTCCAATAAATTTCATATTCTCTAAACTATAAACTTTCCACTCTCAACTTTCGACAGGAGTGTGATAGCTCCTCCTATCGAACGCACATTCGTTATCGTGATATACCGCCTTCCGGTCGGTATGCCTTTCTTGTCTCGCTCTTCGTGCAACGAGCAACGCTCGGGTCGTGTCACGGCGTATTGAACCAAGTTTCCGAACATCTCCGATTGCCAGTACGCATCTTTGTGTTGCACGAAATACATCGTCATTCGCTCGCCTTTGAGCAGTATCTTCTCCACACCCAAACGGCAGCAGATCCACCGCAACCGTACAACGTCTAACAACTCCTCTGCCGGTTCCGGCAACACACCGAAACGGTCGATGAGTTTCTTGCGGAAGTCCAGCAACTGCTCTTCGCTGCGCAGCGTGTCCAGTTCCCGGTACAGCGTGATCCGCTCGGATATATTCTCGATATAATCCGTCGGGAAGCACACCGCGATATCCGTCTCTAACTGTGCGTCCTGGCACCAGAGGTGAGCCTCTCCTCGTTCCTCCCCTAAAGGGAAGGATGTGTCTTGAGCCCCTCCTTCCAGGGAGGGGTTGGGGTAGGCTCCCATTTCCTCGCGTAACTCCTCCACTGCCTCGTTCAGTATCCGCTGATACGTCTCGTAACCCAAGTCGGCAATAAAACCGCTCTGTTCGCTACCTAACAGGTTGCCGGCGCCGCGGATATCCAGATCTTGCATCGCAAGATTAAATCCTGCACCTAACTCAGCAAACGTACTCAAAGCCTCTAATCGTCTTCTCGCATCGTCTGTCAATAACTCCTTCTCCGGCGCAATCAGGTAGCAGTACGCTTTCCGATTCGACCGTCCCACGCGTCCGCGTAATTGATGCAAGTCTGCCAGGCCGTAGTGGTTCGCGCCGAAGATGAGTATCGTGTTCACGTTCGGTATATCTACACCGCTTTCAATGATCGTCGTTGACAGCAGGATGTCGTAATCGTAATTGATAAACGCCTCCAGTCGCTCTTCCATCTCGCCTGCCGGCAGTTGTCCGTGCGCGATGATGATTCGTGCCTCCGGAACCAACTTATGGATCTTATGCTCGATACGCGGCAGCATCTCGATGCGGTTATTGACGATGAACACCTGGCCGTTTCGACCCATCTCCAGTTCAATCGCCTCTTTGATGATGTCCTCGTCGTCCGACGTGATCAATTCCGTCTGTACCGGATACCTATTCGGCGGCGGAGTGGTCATGATGCTCAAGTCTCGTGCACCTAACAGGCTGAACTGTAACGTTCTTGGTATCGGTGTTGCCGTCAGCGTCAGTACATCCACGTTCGCGCGAAGACTCTTCAACTTTTCCTTCACCGCCACACCGAATTTCTGTTCCTCGTCGATGATCAGCAGTCCCAAGTCGTGCCATTTGACACTCTTGCCGACTAACTTATGCGTGCCGATCAAGATATCTATCTTGCCTGCTGCCAGATCCTCCAATATCTCCTTCGTCTCTTTGGCGCTCTTCAAACGACTCAAGTACTCAATCCGAACCGGCATATTTGCCATTCGCTCGCGGAAGGTGTTGTAGTGTTGCAGCGCCAGTACGGTTGTCGGAACTAACACCGCTACCTGCTTGCCATCGGTGGCCACCTTGAACGCCGCACGCATTGCCACTTCCGTCTTACCGAAACCTACATCACCGCACACCAGTCGATCCATCGGCATCGGACTCTCCAGGTCACGCTTCACGTCCGCCGTTGCCTTGGCTTGGTCGGGTGTGTCTTCGTACAAGAACGACGCTTCCAACTCGTGCTGCATGTATCCGTCCGGAGAGTAGGCAAAACCTTTCTGCTGCTTGCGCGTCGCATACAATCGAATCAGATCGCGTGCGATATCCTTCACCTTGTCCTTCGTTCGCTCCTTGAGTCGTTCCCACTGTCCGCTGCCAAGCCGTGCGATGGTCGGCTCGGAGCCCTCACGACCCTTATACTTACTGATCCTATGCAGGTTGTGAATGCTCACAAACACATTCGCGCCGTCGCGGTAGTTGAGCTTGATCATCTCCTGCGGCTTGCCGTTCACCGGCGTGGTCACCAACCCACCGAACTTAGCTATACCGTGATCGCTGTGTACGACGTAATCGCCTATCTGCAACTGGTTGATCTCGCGCAGTGTGATGATCGCCTTGCCGCGCCGCGCATTCTCGCTCGCCATCGTCACACGGTGGTACCGCTCGAAGATCTGGTGGTCCGTGTAGCAGCAGATCTTCAGACCCTTATCCACAAACCCCTCATGCAGTGTCGCGTTGATGCCGATAAACATTCCATCATTGAGAGCCGTAGGCTCGCTCATTTCATCATTGAGCGTAGCGCTCATTATCGCCGCGAGGCGATCAAGCTGCTTTTGCTGCTCTGCAAGAATATAAACCTTGTACCCCTCTTCTACGTGCCGCTTCAAATCATCCGTCAAGATGTCAAACTGCTTATGGAATACCGGCTGAGGCTGCGTCTCGAAAGTAATCTTACTATGCGTTGCGAACGAACTCTTCTCGTTAATCTCTATCGTCGTGCGCTCCTCTATGCTACCTAGGTTTCCTAGGACTCCCAGACCGTCTAGTTTAAACCGCACAATTTGCCAATCGTTCGACACCCACACCGTCTCATCCGACAGATATTCCACAATAGTGGAGACATTCTCCCTTCCTTTTATGGGTGAAGGGCTCTGCCCGATTGGACTGCCGGTGGCCGTCCATAGAACATTGTCGGGGTTAGGCTTCCCCACAATCTCGGCGTTCTCAACGCGAGATTTGGATAGCTGATCTTCGATGTCGAACTCGCGAATGGAGTCAATCTCGTCGCCGAAGAAATCCAGACGATACGGATTATCGTGGCTGTAGCTGTAGATATCCAAGATACCTCCGCGGATGGCGTACTGGCCTGGCTGGAACACAAAATCCACGCGCTCGAAACCTAAATCCGCCAACTGACCACTGATAACTGACAACTGAACGCTATCATTCACCCGCAGCTTCAAGCTCCGCCTCTCCAGATCCTCCTTCGCCGGTACCGGTTCAGCTACCGCCTCCGGATACGTCACGATGATCTGACTGCTGACAACTGACTGCTGATTACTCAGTGCTGTTAAGCACTCCGTCCGTTGTATCTGCGCTGCCTCGTCCACTGCACGCCGTTTCTGGCTGTGCGGAAAGAACAATACATCATTGAGCAACTTGTTGCGCTCATTCGGAGCTGTTGGCTCATCATTGAGCGGCTTTGCCGCGCTCATTAGCGACTTGAGGTCGCTATACATATACCGCGCTGACTCTTCATTGTCAAAGATCACAAACTGTGGCCGCTTTACTTGCGCAAGCGTCAGCGCTCTCGCGCTCGCGTGCAAACAACTCAAGAGCACATGCGTGCCCTTTCCTTTTCGCAACTCCTTATTAAGCAAACCTATTTCAGGATGTTGTGCAAACAGTATCTCCAACTCCTCTATGCCCACGCGCACACTACCGCAAACTAAAATCGTCTGCAAAAGTACTGCTTTTTTTTGAATTGTGCAAATAAAAATGCAAAAAAAAAGAGTGCCTTAGGCACCCTTTTCGTTTATTCGGCGTCGATGTACCGTACGTTACTGCCGTTGACGCATTTCCACCGGCCGTTCTGCATACTTACGTCATCGCCATAGACACCACCCACTTTATGTCCGTCCCGACCGATGCCGTACTGCTTGCTGCCTTGCTGAACGATCCAACATTCGTTGGAGCAGATCCACGGACTGACATCCGAATAGAAACTGAGTTTTTCCCCGTTGCAGCGATAGACGTACCACAAGTTGCTGCCTTTCTTGCACGCCACATAGTTAAACGGATAATATAATATCTCCTCGCCGTACACGCCGCCTACCTTGTCCCCGTCCGGGTCATATAGATACCATGTGCTGCCAAACTGAACGACGTAATAACCATTATACAGCAGACCGATTTCATCGCCGTACACCACGGTGCTGCTACCCTCTTTCACATAAACGGTACTGCCGTTATTCCGCACGTAACAACCGTTCCAGAGATCCTGGTAATCCTCTTCACACCATACCGTCTTGCGCGTGGTTATCTCGTTATCTGTGCCCTCGAACCATACCCGATAATTACTGTTGTACACGTACTGCGCCTGCATCCCCGTGCAGACCATCATCACCATTCCTACTAACAATCCAAACCGTTTCATACGTCCTCCTTTCGTTTGCGGGATTTTACGTTAACTTCCCTACAAGAACTATGCCATACTTTCCTCTTTTGTTTGTTAAAGTAGTTTCCCTTCGTAAGTACGTAATCACGTCAGCAGGTAATTACGTTTTTTGCTTTTTTATTTGCATATGTCAAAAATTTTCTGTACCTTTGCAGCCGCAAAGGTTTATATGCTATGGATGACTATCGTTTTACAAACATTGACCAAGAGCCGACGGACGAGCAATTATCTCAATTAATGCGTGAGGTGGCAGAAGAGGCAAAAGAGCGCTGGGACAAAGCGCGCACAGCCTATTTCGCACAACTTAACCAAATGATCATGGCCTTATGAGAAAGCCGGTTCTAATAGTTTTTGCTGGTCCGAATGGTTCAGGAAAGACATCTACTACGCGCTTGGTTATCAAGCACGAGTGGGCTGAGCAGTGTGTCTATATCAATCCCGATGAGATAGCGCAAACCAAGTTCGGCGATTGGAATAATCCTGACGCCGTGCGCCAAGCTGTGGAATATTGCGAAGAATGGCGCGAACAACTTCTCAAGGACCACAAAGATTTTATCTTTGAAACGGTGTTGTCTTCTGACGCAAAGGTGGATTTTCTAAAACGCGCTAAAGCCGAAGGATATTTTATTCGTATATTTTTTATTTGTACCGAGACACCTTCTATTAACGCTGCGCGTATCGCAAAACGTGTCATGGAAGGAGGCCATGATGTGCCTATCCAAAAAATCATTTCGAGGTATCTGAAGGCGATTGCTAACGTTACAAGAGTTGCTACATTTGCAGATCGTGCATATTTTTATGATAACTCAATAGATAATCAAGAGGCGCGAATCTTATTCCGCACAACTGACGGTAAACTGGTTAAGCAATATATGGATTCTATCCCCGAGTGGGCAAAAACTATAAAAGCAAAACTGAAATAACCCCGCCGCGAGGTTTTCGCGCCGCTGGCTCCGACAGCGTAAAAAAGCGGTGACATATTAGAAACTATTTAGCGTTTGCTATTTATTCGAGATACCTCTAAAATTTGCCGATTGAAGAATGTATCGCACGAATAAGTTCAGTGAACGTCCACTTTGTGGGCGGAACTTATGCGATACGGGTGTCGGCAAATACCTAGAGGGCTTAAGGGAAGCCCATTTTCTATTGGTATTTGTCGTCCTCGTATAACGAGATAGGTAGCGAACATAACGTACGCTACCATGAAGGAATTTATCTCCGCTTATGTCAAGGAGATTGACAAACTGTATCAGACGGGGCTCACAACTGAGCATTCTTTCCGTCCTGCTTTGGCACAACTTTTACGCGATTGTACCGGTTGTACCGTTGTTAATGAGCAAACGCATATTGACTGCGGTGCTCCCGACCTGACGCTGTTGAATAAGCAGTTACCTGTTGCCTATATCGAAGCGAAAGACCTTGAAGATGGTGACCTCGACGGACGCAAGAAGAACAAAGAGCAGTTCGATCGGTACAAAGCTTCTCTTGATACTATCATCTTCACCGACTACCTTGATTTCCACCTGTACGAACATGGCGAGTGGCAGCAGTCGGTGCGTCTGGCGGAAATTCAGGGCAATAAGATTCGTCTGTCCGATATAGAGCGATTTGTCGCGTTGATGGAGCATGTAAAATCCGCTAAAGCTCAACGTATTACCACTGCCCCAAAACTCGCTCAACTAATGGCGGGAAAAGCCCGTATGTTGCGTGACATCATCGAACAAGCGCTCATCCAAGATGGCGATACACCTACCGAATTACGCAGTTACATGGAAGATTTTCGCAATGTGCTTATTCATGATATTACGCCGAAGAAGTTCGCTGATATTTATGCGCAGACTATCGCCTATGGTATGTTTGCCGCGCGTCTGCATGATAGCACACCGGATGATTTTACACGTGCGGAGGCTGCCAACCTCATTCCTAAGTCGAATCCCTTCTTGCGCAAGATTTTCCAACAAATAGCAGGCTACGATCTCGATGAACGTATTGCATGGATAGTGGACGATCTGGTTAGTGCATTTGCTGCCACCGACATGGAGAAAATCATGCAGGGTTTTGGTAAAAACACCGAACAGACCGACCCGATGCTCCATTTCTATGAGGACTTCTTGTTCCAATACGACCCTGCTGCAAAGAAGCAATGCGGTGTCTATTATACTCCACAACCGGTTGTCAATTTTATTGTTCGGGCAGTAGATGATATTCTCAAACAGGAGTTTAATCTTCCTATGGGCTTGGCGGATACCAGTAAAGTAGAAATAGAACGTGAGATACCGCAAGACTTAAAGCACCGTAAAGAAAAAGTGCATGTGCATCGCGTGCAAGTACTTGACCCTGCAACCGGTACAGGTACTTTCCTTGCCGAAGCGGTTCGACAAATCAAACGAGACCTTACAGGGCAAATGGGCGCGTGGCCTCAGTATGTACCAGAGCACCTTTTACCGCGTCTGCACGGCTTCGAGTTAATGATGGCGCCTTATACGATCGCTCACCTCAAGCTCGACATGGAAATCGGTATTCCTGCCCAACAACGCCTGCGTGTCTATTTGACTAACTCACTCGAAGAATACAACAAGGACGCGCACACCCTGTTCGGTAACTACCTTGCCCAAGAAGCCAATGCCGCCTCTGACATCAAACGCGACGCACCTGTGATGATTGTTATGGGCAACCCGCCGTATAGCGTCAGCAGCAATAACAAGGGAGAGTGGATAAACAAACTCCTTGACGATTATAAGAAAAACCTCAACGAGCGTAATATACAACCACTTTCGGATGACTACATTAAATTCATCCGCTTAGCTCAATATTACGTGGAGCGAAACGGTGAAGGTGTCATGGCCTATATCAGCAATAATAGTTTCATAGATGGTCTTATACACCGCCAAATGCGTAGCGAACTGATGCGCGTCTTTGATAAGATCTATATCCTTGATCTACACGGCAACTCACGTAAGAATGAGACTTGTCCAGACGGTAACAAAGACGAAAATGTCTTCGATATTATGCAAGGCGTAAGCATCAACATCTTCGTCAAAAAAAAGACAGCGAGCAAACAACCAGCTGAGGTGTATCACTGTGATTTATACGGTACGCGCGAAAACAAATACGCTTTCTTGCATGAGCATGATTTTACTAATGTAGAATGGCAAAAACTAACACCGCAAACACCATCTTATTTCTTTGTGCCAAAAGATTTCTCGCTACAAGAGGAATATGACAAAGGGTTTAGTGTTGATGAGTTGATGACAATTAATGGAAGCGGAATTAAATTTAGAAAAGATAATTTGCTTGTTCATTTCTCCCAAAAGGAAACGGCAGCAATGTTGCAAGACATGCAAACTATGCTTCCTATAGATATTACATCAAAATACGACTTTAATGAGACTGCAGATTGGACAATACAAGAAAAAAGACAATTATTCAAGACAGACATTGAGAATATCCTAAAGGTTAATTATCGACCATTTGATATTCGCTATGCCTATTATCCATTAGAGCGTATAAGCCAAATAATTGTGCGCGGGGATTCGAGACAGAAATTAATGCGCCATTTCTTGAATAGCAATATTGGGATATTAGTTACGAGAAGTTATACAAGTAGCGATTGTTTTCGCCATGTATTAGTTTCGAATGAAATATCAGATTTACATTCTGTTTCTGATCAAACTTATGTCTTCCCTCTCTATCTCTATCCGGAAGAAGGCTCTTTTGAAACGGAGCGCAGACCTAATTTGGACGAAACCATTTGGGTACAAATAAATGCTGCTATCGGCCACGACACAACTCCTGAAGACGTCTTCGATTATATCTACGGTGTGCTACACTCGCCCGCATATCGCGCAAAATATAAGGAGTTCCTCAAAGTGGACTTTCCTCGTATTCCGTACCCGAAGAATGCCGATGAATTCGAGCATTTCCGTTCTTTCGGCAACCGTCTCCGCGAACTCCATTTGATGCGCAACGTGCCTGAAAGTCCTGCGCATTTTGAGAATGCCGGCAGTGGAACTGTAGAATATTTACGCTGGGAATGTAATAAGGACGATGGTTATTCAGGTAACGTCTGGATTAACGATGAGCAATGTTTTGATTGTATCCCTACCGAGGCATGGAATATGTATATCGGAGGCTACCAACCGGCACAGAAATGGCTCAAAGACCGCAAAGGACGCACACTCTCTTACGATGACGTAGAGCACTACCGCAAAATTATTTCCGTCCTCTGCGAAACATCCCGCCTAATGAAAGAAATAGATAAATACTAATCCTCATCCTCCGTGGCGATAAGGTTTATACCCTCACCGGCCAAGAAATAAAATAGGTTATTCTAGAATAATATGGATTTTAGAGTTATGGGTACTTTTAGTACCCGTTTCTCGTTTTATAGATGTCTGTATTTCTGGCTCTGCTAATATCTTCCTTAGCTTCTCCTTAGAACATGATCCCGTGATGGTCGTGTTCTGATAAGCACAAACATAGCACAAACATAGGACAAACATACCTTAAACATACGCTTAGGTTACGGTTCCAAAGCGTACCTATCACCTACCTAAATCCTACCAATTACCTATCAAACATTGAGGCTTGCCCAAGGATCGCCCAAAGATCACCCAAGGATTGCCCAAAGATGGATCGCGTTTTTTGACACGAACACGCTTTATATGTATATATACCTAGTATATATACAGTTTTTGTTGATTTTTTTGTATTTGCATATATCGAAAAAAAGTTGTACCTTTGCAGCGTAAAACCGTATTGAGTATGAAAAAAATCTTGACTTTGGTGTGTGTGGCAGCATTAACCACCTCCCTATGGGCAGACGCGTATCGAGACGCGCTGATGAAGTATCTGCAGTTCAATTCGAACGAGCAGAAAGAGATGCTCAATGCCGTCGCTTCTCACATAGCCTCCGACTCGGCCAGCCGGAGTGCCAAGGCGCTGACAGAATACATGTCCACGCAGATGGTAGTGGACTTGGCGGACTTCTATGAGCCGTCGTTTCGCAAGTATGTGTCGATAGAGGATCTGCAGCAACTGGAGCAGATGTATTCCGATCCGCGCTTTGCCGACATCACAAAGCGTTCGGCGGCGGTGATAGCCAATATGGCGCAGAGCACAGAGTATATGGCCTTCATCCGTCAGTTCCAGAGCTCGCTGATGGCCATGGCTACAGGACAAGGACTACCCCAAGACCTGCCGATACCGGATACCATTTCCGAGCAGTACGTGCAGGCATTTCAACAGTATTACCAGCAAGCGCGTGTAGAGGAAGCGACGATGGCTTCGTTCCGCAACATGACACCAATGCTCACATCTTCGCTTCGTTCGGCGGGAGTGAAGAATGCCGAGGAGATGGTCAGCAACCTCATCGCCTATGCGCAGCGTAACGTCCCGACCGTGATTATGTTGCTGATGAGCAAGACCATGACGCTGGACGACATGCAATTATTGAACAGCGTTACCTCCACACCGGCTTACCAGCACGTGATGGACGCGACGATAGAAGTGGCGGGAAACCCGATCGCGATGGCGAAGACACTCGTGGGTAAGATGGTCAGCTGGATGGATACGAACTATCCGGACGTAGCAGGGCAGTTCCGGCAGGTGCAACAGGCCTTGGAAATGATGCCGTAGGGCTCAAAAAGACCGCAAGTGCTATTTTTTTATCAAAAAAATGCACAAAAATTTGCTCAATTCAAAAAAAAGCAGTACTTTTGCACCGTGAAATGAACGAGGGGACCGAAACGGTCTCCTCTTCGTTTTGAAAATGAGACCGTATTTGTGATTTGAGATTTAAGATTTATGATTTCAAAATTAGAACTGCAAAACTGGATTAACGAGTACCTTCAGGGTACCGAGTATGAACTGATCACGCTGAACGTTTCAGCGGGGAACGACATCCTCATAGAGGTAGATCGCCTCGCGGGAGTGGACGTCGATTTCTGCGCGGAACTCAACCGTTTCCTCGTGGACAAACTCGGTGATGAAGACTATTCCCTCGAAGTGGGTTCTGTCAGCCTGACCGATCCGTTCAAGACCAAGATGCAGTACGAGAAGAACCTCGGTCACGACGTCGAAGTGCTTGTAGAAGGCAAGAAGTTACGCGGCCAACTCGTATCCGTTGACGAAGACACCTTCTCCGTGGACATCGAGGAGAAAGTGGCGGTAGAGGGCAAGAAGCGCAAAGAGACGCAGATAGTCACCCACACCTGGCGCTACAGCGAACCCAAATATGTGAAATATGATTTAAAATTTTAATATACAAATGGCAGTTAAAAATCAAGACGCAATCAATCTGATTGACATTTTTTCGGAGTTTAAAGACTTCAAGCGTATCGACAAACAGACGCTTATTACTGTGCTGGAGGAGTCGTTCAAGAGCGTGATCGCTAAGATGTACGGCCCGTCGGCAGACTACACCGTGATTGTAAACCCGGACAAGGGTGATCTGGAGATCTATCGTAACCGTCTGATCATGGAGGACGGCGACGTAGCGAACCCGGATACCCAGATCTCGCTCAGCGACGCTTTGCTGCTCGACGACGAGGCGGAGATCGGTGAGGAGGTGACGGATAAAGTGGAACTGGCTTCGTTCGGTCGTCGTATGATCCTCAACCTCCGCCAGACCTTGGCATCGAAGATCCTGGAGCTCCAGAAGGAGGTGCTTTATCAGAAATACAAAGAGATGATCGGCCAGATCGTGACCGGCGAACTCTACCAGGTTTGGAAGAAAGAGATGCTGTTGCTCGACGAAGAGGGCAACGAACTCTATTTGCCGAAGCAGAACCAGATCCCGACGGATTACTACCGTAAGGGTGAGATGGTTCGCGCCGTGGTTGTTCAGGTGGATAACAAGAACCAGAACCCGAAGATCATCCTTAGCCGTACCGCTCCGCTCTTCCTGCAGCGTATGTTCGAGCAGGAGGTTCCGGAAGTCAAAGAAGGCTTGATCGCTATCAAGAATATTGCCCGTATCCCGGGTGAGCGTGCGAAAGTAGCTGTAGAGACCTTCGACGATCGCATTGATCCGGTAGGCGCTTGCGTCGGTGTGAAAGGTGCGCGTATCCACGGCATCGTGCGTGAGTTGCGCAATGAGAACATCGACGTCATCAACTACACCTCGAACGTCAACCTCTATATCCAGCGTGCTCTCGCTCCCGCGAAGATCAACTCCATGGAGATCGACGAGGAGAACAAGAAAGCAAAAGTATATCTGTCGCCGGATGAGGTGAGCCTCGCTATCGGTAAGGGTGGTTACAACGTGAAGTTGGCTTCGATGCTGACCGGCTACGAGATCGACGTTTACCGTGACCTCGACGAGGAAGACCTCGATGATATCTATCTCGATGAGTTCAACGACGAGATCGATCAGTGGGTTATTGATGCCTTCAAGGCAATCGGTCTGGACACCGCCAAAGAGGTGCTCGGTACCAGCAAGGAAGACCTGCTCCGCCGTACGGACCTCGAGGAGGAGACTATCGATGAGGTACTCCGCATTCTGGCAGCAGAATTTGAAAATGACTAATATTAACTAAACCCCTCGCACGGCGCGAGAAATAAAGAACGCCGAATGCGTATGGCAATAAAGTTAATTAAGGCTTGTAAAGAATTAAACATAGGAATGGCAACGCTCACCGCATGGTGCGAGAAGAACGGCCATCCCATCGCTTCAGACCCGAACGTACGTATCGAGGATGATCTCTATCTGCTCTTGGCAAAAGAGTTCAGCAAGGACGTAGCCGTTAAGTTAGAGGCAGACCGTCAAGCAGCTGAACGCGCAGCCCGTGACGAAGCGGAGAAAGCCGCCAAGGCTGCAGAAGAAGCGGCTAAGAAGGCTGCAGCCGAAGAGGCCGCTAGGCGAGCAGCCGAAGAAGCTGCGCAACGTGAGGCAGCACGTAAGGCGGCAGAGGAAGCAGAGAAAGCCGCTAAGGCCGCTAAAGCAGCACAAGAGGCTGCTAAAGCAGCAGATGTCAAAGAGACTCCTGCTCCGGCAGCAAAACCGGCTGAAACCAAAGCGGCAGAGGTCAAAGGTCCGAAAGTGATCGGTAAGATCGACCTCGACTCCATTGATACCTCCACGCGTCCTGCCAAGAAGACCAAAGAGCAGAAACGCAAAGAGCGTGAGGAGCGTCAGGCTGCGCAGCAGGCACAACAGCAGGCTGCAGCCGAGAAGCGCAAGCGCGAGCGTATCAAAGCGAATGCGGCAAAGGTAGATCCGAACGACAAACGTAACCAGATCGGTAAGAAGAACAAGAATAACAAACCGCGTGAGGCGACGCAGGAAGAGGTAGATCGCGCACTCAAAGAGACGCTGAGTCGTCTCCAGCAGAAGAAAGGTCAGTCGAACACCTCGAAATACAAACGCGAGCGTCGTGAACAGGAGCGTGAGAAGCACGAACTCGAGATCATGGAGGCACAGGAGCAATCCAAAGTGCTCAAACTGACGGAGTTCGTAACCGCTAACGACTTGGCTGTCATGATGAACGTGCCGGTGAACAAGATCATTGGAACCTGTATGTCCCTCGGCTTGTTCGTTTCCATCAACCAGCGTCTCGACGCAGAGACCATCAACCTCGTAGCCGAAGAGTTCGGTTTCACGACCGAGTATGTGTCTGCACACGTGGCAGATGAGATTAATGCGGACGAGGTGATTAACGACGAAGATATCGAGCCGCGCTGCCCGATCATCACAGTCATGGGACACGTCGATCACGGTAAAACATCCTTGCTCGACCACATCCGTAACGCGAATGTGATTGCCGGAGAGGCAGGTGGTATCACTCAACACATCGGTGCCTATAACGTCAAGCTCAAGAACGGTCAACACATCACGTTCCTGGATACCCCGGGTCACGCAGCGTTCACCGCTATGCGTGCGCGTGGTGCGAAAGTGACGGATATAGCGATCATCATCATTGCTGCCGACGATGCCGTCATGCCGCAGACGATCGAGGCTATCAACCACGCTCAGGCAGCCGGCGTACCGATGGTGTTTGCTATCAACAAGGTCGATAAGCCGGGCGCTAACCCCGATAAGATCCGCGAGCAACTGTCGAACATGAACATACTCGTAGAGGATTGGGGTGGTAAATACCAGTGTCAGGAGATCTCCGCGAAGAAAGGAACGGGTGTCTATGAACTGCTCGAGAAAGTGCTGCTCGAGGCGGAATTGCTCGACCTCAAGGCGAACCCCAAACGTCGTGCGAAAGGTTCAGTCATCGAGTCTTCGCTTGACAAAGGACGTGGCTATGTAGCTACGCTCCTCGTTCAAGACGGAACACTCCATATGGGTGATATAGTTCTCGCAGGAACTTTCCACGGACGTATCAAAGCCATGTTTAACGAGCGCGGACAAAAGATCACCGAGGTTCGTCCGGGTGAACCCTGTTCGATCTTAGGTCTGAACGGTGCACCGCAGGCCGGTGATGAGTTTAACGTACTGCCGACCGAACAAGAGGCACGTGAGATTGCGAATAAACGTGAGCAGTTACAGCGTGAGCAGTCGATCCGCACGAAGAAACACGTCGGCCTCGAAGAGATCGGTCGTCGTCTGGCTATCGGTGACTTCAAGGAACTCAACATCATCGTCAAGGCCGATGTGGACGGTTCGGTAGAGGCTATCAAGGACTCGCTCATCAAGCTCTCGACGGAGAATATCCAAGTCAACGTCATTCACGGTGCAGTCGGTGCTATCAGCGACTCGGATGTGATGCTCGCTGCGGCTTCCGATGCGATCATCGTGGGTTTCAACGTACGTCCTACCGGTACGGCTCGTCGTATGGCAGAGACCGAAGAAGTGGATATTCGTATCTACTCAATCATCTACGATGCGATCAACGAGGTCAAGGACGCAATGGCCGGTATGTTGGCACCGGAGGTGAAGGAAGAAGTGACGGCTACCCTCGAGGTAATGCAGACTTTCCACATCTCCAAAGTGGGTACGATTGCCGGATGTATTGTGCGTGAGGGTAAGATCAAACGCGGTAACAAGGTACGCGTCATCCGTGACGGTATCGTGATCAAGACCGCGGAACTGGCTTCGCTCAAGCACGTCAAGGATGATATCAAGGAGGCCGGTGTGAACACCGAGTGCGGTTTGAGCCTCAAGGCATACGACGACCTCAAAGAAGGTGATATCCTCGAGGCATTTGAAGAAATCGAAGTGGCAAAAACATTATAAGTTATGAAAAAACTTAGTTTATTAGCTCTCGTAGCTTTTAGCATGACGAGTTGTTGGATTGCTCGGATCTATACCGAAGTGCCAACCACAAAGCCGGTTGTTCCGGCTCAGACGGTCTATACGACGCAAGTAACGACCCCTTCTCCGAAGGTAACTACGGTGACAACCTTCGTCGTAACGAACTACAACACCGATCCGTGCTTCTACCTCGACCTCAATGCCGTGGCTGCTGCCTTCGCAGACAGCCGTTCAGTACGTGAGTTTGAGCAGATCCTCAACTCCAGCCGGTACATGATCAATAACCTCGATCTGAACCGCGACGGTTGGGTTGACTACCTGCGCGTGATCGAGACGCATCGTGGTTATTACCACACCTTCCTTATCCAGGCTTGCTTGGCTCCGGGAATGTTCCAGGACGTAGCTACCTTGGTGGCAGAGCGTCAGGCGAGTGCGTTGTTCGTAGAGGTGATCGGTGATCCGTACTTGTACGGATATAACTACATCGTTCGTCCGGTCTTCGTTAAACGTCCGCCGTTGTGGGATATCTTCGGTCATTCGAGTTATGCCGTTTGGTCGTCGCCGTATTACTACGGTTACTACCCTTCGTATTACACGAAACCGGCTCCCATCTATTTGAACCACTACCAGGCTTATGTCAGTACGTACATGACCAATTGTCCGTACTGCCATCGTTGTGACTATCCGCAACAGCCGCATTACAGCGGTTATACGGAGATGACGCAATCGCATCGCAGAAACGATTATGCGGTAGCACATCCGGATAACTCGTTTGAGCGCCGCGTGACGAGTGCGGCCAGTGCTTCCGGTAAGTCCGTTCGTAATGCAGCTCAACTGCGTACCGAGGTAGAGAAGAGCACCCGAAGCACGGGTACCACAAGTACTAGTACGGCTACACCCTCAAGTTCAACTAGGAGTTCTGGTACCGCTGGTTCGTCTAGAAGTTCAAGCACTTCTAGCACTTCTAGATCCTCTAGTTCCTCTCGTACCACTACGCCGACTACGACAACTCGTCAACCTTCGACGTCTGTTGATACGCGTGTACAGAAAAGCGGTACGACCCGAACCACGGTGAAGACCACCGATGAGTCAGGTCGTACACAGACTGTAAGGCGTGAGAGCTCTACGTCCACGCGTTCGAGTTCTACGAGTTCAACGCGTTCTACGGGAACCTCGACTAGATCCTCTCAAGGCACGAAGACCGAATCCAACCCTCGTTCTGGCCAACGCGTACGTTAGACCATTCGCCGAGCGTTTCACGGATGGTCACTTTCGTGCCTTCGTGAACAGTGAAGAGGTCCGTGCCTGAACGGTCAGGCGATGATTTCGCATTCACGACACCCTGTGTGATGATAGCTTCATTGCGCAGGGTGTCTCTTTGATGCAGCGAACCGGCGTTCAGTCCCGCAATGAGCGAGAAGAGTAGGGCAATCCATGCCGTGTGGAAAGCCGTCTTACGCAGCCACGGTTCGCGACCTAAGAGGAAGAGCAGTAAACCCATCAGCGCAAAGATAAACAGGCTGATAGAGAGAATGAGCCACGTGCGTTCGTTGAGCGTGTTACGCACCGCACGCACCCAGGACAATAAGAAGAAATCCTGCTCCACGATGTTATCCGTGATCTTGCTTTGTGCAAAGGCCAGATTATATTTCGCGTCCTTGTGATTCGGCTCCAGACGCAATGCACGCTCGTAGTTCAAGATAGCTTGCGCCAACTCGCCTTGCTTGAAGCGCGCGTTGCCTAAGTTATAATACAGCGTCGCATTCGGTCCTTCTGCCAGCAAAGCCTCATACCCTGCAGCCGCCTCTTCATACCGACCATCTGCATAAGCCGCATTCGCCAAGTCAAACTCGCTTTGCGCAAAACTCAGCGTACTGAAAAGCAGTACTGCCGCAAAGCAGAACCCTTTCAACTTTAAACTTTCAACTTTCAACTTTATCATCATAACTTTTCTTCCTCCAGATTGTTAATCAAATTCGTAGTTGCCTTGTACAGGTCATCCATCGCGTGGTCCGTACTCGGAGCGTAGCGCGCAAACTCAGCCGTTGAGAGTACGTTCTTCACCTCGTTAATCAATGCCTCACTCACGCCTTTCTGTGCCAGCAACGTAGTGATATTTTCCTTATTGAGATCCGCCGTCGGAATAGACAGACGGTCACTCAAATAACTCCATGCAGCCGTTTCTATAGCGGCGTAGAACGTGTTTTGATCATTCGCCTTGAGTGCGACCGCTGCGGCTTTCAGACGTTTCTGTGCCACTTTGTTCGCACGTTTATACCGTACACGGTTGATATCTGCCGCTTCCTTGATCTGCTTGCGCAGAACGATCAGCAGAATGATCGCAATAAGCAGAGGAATAACGTACCAGAGCCAGATAAACCGAGTTGTCGTGATCACGTGATCTCGTGATCTCGTGACTGGCTGCTTCGTATCGATGTACCGGATATCCGTACCGAGTTGCTTGATGTCCTCTTTCTGCGTGTAATAGACCGCTTCGCTGCCCTCCTCGGCGGAAGCCACTCCTCCCGTTTGTCGGGAGGACGTTCCGCGTTTCACACGGATCGTGTATTCCGGTGTGCGGAGCGTCTTATAGGCCTTTTCATCGATGTCGAAATAACTGAACTGAACTGCCGGAATCGTGTATTCACCGGCACTACGCGGGATAGCCAGATATTCAATGGACTTCGTGCCACTCACACCGGCTGTCGTCGTCTTGAAATTATTGGTCACCTTCGGATCGTAGGGTTCAAATCCTTCCGGCCAGTCGATAGCCGGGGTCTTGATCAGCTTCATATTACCTGCACCCGAGATGTCCAACTTAATGGTCACGGCATCATTCGTCTGCAACTCGGTCTGCGAGATAGAAGGCGTAAGTGTGAACTTACCCACACCTCCTGAGAAACCGGCCGGTTTACCGCTCGGCAGCGCACTCACATGAATCGTCACACCCGGCGCCGTTAACATCTTCGTCACGTTCGTGTAACTGCCGAAGAAATCATCGAAAATACTACGTGCCCGTTGTTGGGTCTGCACGCGAAGCACCGCTTCGAACTTCGCCGGATCAATCGTGATATCACCTGAGTGCTGCGGATAAAGGATCGTGCGGTAGAGCACTGCCGTCTGGTAATTACGACCGTTATAATGCTCCAACTCCGTTTGTATCTCGCCATTCTCCAAGTCCTGCTTCAAAAAGCCCGTGAACTCCGGCAGTTTGGTGTTATTCGTCAACTGCGTCACATCCACGTTCGCGAAATAAAGCTTGTACGTGATCATCAACGCCTCTTGCTCGTGCACCTTGGTCTTGCTCGCTATCGTCCGCACGAAAATATTCTCCGAAGAGGCTTGACTAGACGAACTTGACTGCCTAGACTGACTAGGCTGACTAGAACTACTAGGTTGACTAGTTGTTGTCTGGTCTTCCGGTAGCACCTCGATCCGCACTCCGTTAGACTGCACGTTTTCGCCATCCACCTTCACCGTCGCCGGAGCGATAGTGAACGTACCAACCTTTTGTGCCATGAGCATGTAGGTGTAGGTCTGCTCGAAAGATGACGTCCGTTTGCCGTTCACAAAAGACGTACTACTGCTCGTACTCGTGTACGGTCCGCTCAGGACATCAAAATCCGTGAACTCCGGCGCACGCAGATCCCTACTGCGCTGGTTAACGGTGTACGTGATCTGGAACGGACGTCCCACCACTACCTGTTTCGGGGCTTGTGCCTTAAAAACAACCTCATCGGCAAGCGCACTGAGTGCGATGCCGATAAGTAAAATTATTGATAAATATCGCTTCATAATCACCATTCCTTCTCAACTCTGCGTTTTTTACCTTGCTGGCGTTGCATCTTTTCCTGAGTGTCCTGTTCGTCTTGTTCCAGCGCCTGCAGGATCTGCTCCGCCGTCTCTTTATCCATCTGATCTTCGTTCTGCGGTTGTTGCTCTTGTTCTTGCTGCTGATCTTGTTGTTCTTCCTGTTGCTGCTGTTGTTGCTGCTGTTGTTGCTGCTGCTGATCTTGCTTGTCCTGATTCTGGTCTTGGTTCTGTTGCTGTTGCTGTTGCTGTTGCTGTTGCTGCAACATCTCCATGGCTTTCACCAAGTTATAGCGCGTGTCATTATCTTTCGGGTTCGCGCGCAGCGACTCCTGATAAGCCGCTACCGCCTTGTCGTACTGCTGTTGCGCGAAGTTACAGTTTCCGATATTATGCATCACTTTGGCGTAACGCTCCTTGTCGGACTTCTTGTCTAACATCTTCGCCGCCGTCTCAAACTCAGCCTGCGCATCGGCGTACTTGTCTTGCTTGAACAGCGCGTCACCTAAGTTATAATGCGCTTCGTAACTGTCCTTATTCGTCTCCAACGCACGACGGTAGTCCACCTCTGCGGCCGTGTAATCCTGCTTTTTGTACTCGCTATTACCACGACGCACATCTCCTGCCTCGCGCTGACCAAAAGCACTCACACTGCAGAGCAGTAGTATCGTGACCACGAGATCACGAGGTCTCGAGGTTCCGAAAATATCCAACTTAGTAAGCATCTTGTTCTTACGATTGAAAATAAAGAAATCAATCACGAGCAGCAGTAACGCAATCAAGGCAAAGCCTTGGAACTGCTCATTGTAGTCCGTAAACACCTGCGTCTCGATCTCTTGAGTTGCTAACTTATCCAACTCTTTCTGGATCGCTTTAGTGGCTGTATTCGTGTTGTCGCAGCGCACGTAGATACCTCCTCCGGCCTGTGCTATCTCGCGACACATCTCCTCGTTCAATCGACTCACAACGACATTACCCTGACGGTCTTTCATGAAGTTATTCGTGCCAGGCACGGGAATAGGACTACCTTCGGGTTTGCCGATACCGACTACCAGCACCTGAATACCCATCTCTTTGGCGCGCTTGGCAACGGCTACCGCATCGTCCTCGTGGTTCTCACCATCGGTGATCAGGATGATCGCGCGGTTTACATCCGCAACGGGTTGGCTGTCTCGGTCACTGACCGCGCCGAAACAACGGATACTCGTATTCAGCGCCTGACCGATCGCCGTACCTTGGGTCTTGATCAAGTCCGGCTTAATCGAACTGAGAAACATCTTCGCGGACACGTAGTCACAGGTAATAGGTAACTGCACAAAAGCGTCTCCGGCAAAAACTACCAGACCCACTTTGTCGTTCACCATGTTGTCCATCAACTTACTCAGCATCTGTTTCGCACGATCCAAACGATTCGGTGCGACATCCTCTGCCAACATCGAGTTCGATATATCCAGCGCTACGATGGCTTCGATACCTTGCCGTTTCTCCGTGCGCTCACTCTGCCCAAACTGCGGCCGTGCGGCGGCGATGATCAGCAGCGCCAAAGCTACCAGCACGATACTGAACTTAACGGTCGGACGTACCCGACTCGCATTCGGCATCAGTTGTTCCATCAACTCCGCGTCACCGAACAACTCCAACTGACGACGCTTCCGATGCGAATAAGCCCAATAAGCTGCTACAAAAACCGGTATGGTCACCAGCAGCCACAAAACTTCTATATGTGCAAATCGAAACATATTAATTCGCTATAGTTCTAATTACAAAATACCGTATTATCACTTCCAACAGCAGACACGCCAGCGCGGCGAACAGAAACGGTGCGAAGTTCTCCGTGTGTTTGCTGTACTCGCGTACACGCATCTTGGTCTTCTCCAACTGGTCAATCTGTTCGTAGATGCGCTTCAGACTACCGTTGTCCGTTGCGCGGAAATACTGACCACCTGTCGTCTCGGCGATGCGACGAAGTGTACCTTCGTCAAACTCCGAGTCCATGGTCACGTACTGACGTCCCATAGGCGTGTTGACCGGAACACGTGTCTGACCGTAACTGCCGACACCTACCGTGTAAACCCTTATACCAAACGTCTTGGCGATCTCGGCAGCCGTCTGCGGATCAATATCTCCGCGGTTATTACTACCATCCGTCAACAGAATGATCACCTTACTCTTCGTCTCGCTGTCTTTCATGCGGTTCACCGCGTTAGCCAGACCCAAACCAATCGCCGTACCGTCCTCAATCATACCGTACTCAACGGACTTAAAGAGGTTAACAAGCACCGCGTGGTCGGTCGTCAATGGGCATTGTGTGAAACTCTCACCCGCAAAAACCACCAAGCCTATCTGGTCATTCGGACGGGCAATAACGAAATCGCTTGCCACCTGCTTTGCGGCCTCCAGACGGTTCGGTTTCAGATCTTCCGCAAGCATCGTGCCGGATATATCCAGCGCCATCATTATGTCGATACCTTCGGTACTCTCACTCGACCAACGGTTTGTCAATTGCGGGCGCGCAAGCGCGATACTTAATAAGGAGACAGCCGCCACGCGCAACACAAACGGCACGTGTAACAACCAGATACGTACACTCTTCGGCTGAGCCGCCATCGTGCTCGTGTCACTCAACTGTACGCTCGCGTCCGATTTGCGCAACTCGTACAGGTACCAGCCGATGATCGGAATCAGCAGGAGCAGTAGAAATAAATATCCCGGATTAGCAAAAGTCATAATTATTCGGATTGATTCGGATTGTCTCCGATAGTTTCGGATACCTCCGATAATTTAGTTTCATTAACGAAGTCATAGGCAGTAGTAAGGGCGCTCTCGTTCTCGTCGGGTGTCGTGTGCCATTTCGCAAACTTCACCAGATCCGCCAGTTGCAGCATCTTGCTCAACCGTCCGTACAGATCCTTATCGATGAGCGGTTTCATCTCGCGCAGCGTCTCGTCACTCGTTTTTTCCGTGCTGTGCACTTCGAACCGACGACCGATATACTCGCGCACGACATCCGTCAACTCCGTCTGGTATTCCTTCACCTTACCGTCCTTCCAGATCTTCTGCGCCTTGATCGCGTCGAGTTTCTCAAGCGCAACCTCATCCGCCGGGCGTAACAGTTCCGGATTAATCGGTTCTTCGGTCTGCTTGCGGTACTTGTCGTACTTGCGCCAGAGCCAGAATCCCAGATCTATCAACAGCAAGATACCTACTGCCAACAGGATCCAACGGATGATGCCCCACCACCAGATTGGTGCTTTCTCGATGTCCTTGATATCGGTGATGGCCAGACTGCTATCTACCTCAAACGGCTGAATCACATTGAGCGCCAGCGCCTCCGTCCAGAACGTGTCTTCGCCACTCACGAAAGCTATCGGTTCAATGGCAAACAGCGAGTCCTTGAACGACGTCAACATCAACTCTTGACTCAACTGCACCCGTCCGTCGGGTAGGGTAGTGCTGTCAACAACGGACCGATCTACGATCTCTATCCCGTCTTGCAGCGTCTCACCAAAAACCGGCATTTGTACCCGCTCGCTCGCTTCCTGCGTCACGCTCAAGTGCATCGCCGTCTGGTCGCCGATCATCAACATCGTGCTGTCAATGCTCGCAGAAACTATTATCGCTACTAATAAGTTTATCATTGTTTAAATAATCGCATTAAAGCTTTCACATAATCTTCGTCGGTACGAATACTTACATGGTTCATTCCCGTCTTGGTGTACATCGTCTCGAGTGCCTCTTGCTGCTCGCGCCAGGCTTTCCAGTACGCGTTGCGCACCGAACTCAGACTCGTGTCTGCCCACACGCGTGCACCCGTCTCCGCGTCGCGCAGCTTAATAAGGCCTACGTTCGGCATCTCCGCGTCACGTCTATCATAAATCTGAATCGCACTCAGGTCGTGCTTCCGGCTCGCAATAACTACCGGCGCCACTTCGCCTCTAGCCTCTAGCCTTTCGCCTAACTTCCGATCCATCAAATCGCTAATCAAGAACGCCGTACACCTTCTCTTCTGTGCGTTCGTCAGGAACTGCAGCGCCGCATTGATATCCGTGCCCGTGTGTTCCGGTTCGAAACTCAACAACTCGCGGATAATATGCAGCACGTGGCTCTTACCTTTCTTAGGCGGGATAAATTTCTCTATCTGATCGGAGAAGAAGATCACACCCACTTTGTCGTTGTTCTCTATCGTAGAGAAAGCAAGAGTCGCAGCTACTTCGGCCATCGTGTCACGTTTCATCTGACTAACCGTTCCAAAATTCCTACTTCCGCTGACATCGACGAGCAACATTACCGTCAACTCTCGCTCCTCTTCATAGATCTTCACGTACGGACGATTCATGCGCGCCGTGACGTTCCAGTCTATCGCACGTACATCATCGCCCGGCTGATATTCGCGCACCTCGCTGAACGCCATACCACGACCTTTGAACTGGCTGTGGTACTCGCCTGCGAAGATATTACGACTCAACCCGCGAGTCTTGATCTCTATCTTCCGAACCTTTTGTAATAACTCTTCACTTGTCATAAATCATCGATTTATTGGGGCCCCCAGCGTAAACCAACGCAGTGTTTGCGATGGGGAAAGCGAGCACACCCGAGTACCTATCGCTAAAACGGAGTTTTGGCGCGTGTACGAGGGTAGTGAGCGCTTAAGGCACTTGAACCGCATTCAGCACTTCCGTGATGATATCTTCGGTCGTGACGTTATTAGCCTCTGCCTCGTACGTCAACCCAATTCTGTGACGCAGCACGTCGAAGCAAACGGCACGTACATCTTCCGGCGTTACGTATCCTCTTCTATGAATGAACGCGTACGCACGAGCAGCCTTGGCGAGGTTAATACTTGCACGCGGACTTCCACCGAACGCAATCATCTGCTTGAGGTCCTTCAGCCCGTACTCTTCCGGATTACGCGTCGCAAACACGATATCTACGATGTACTTCTCGATCTTCTCGTCCAAGTACACCTCTTCTACGATCTTACGTGCCTTGATGATATCTGCCGTACTCAAGATCGGCAGTACGGTCTTCTTCTCGCTTGCGATATTCTGACGGATGATCGCCTGCTCCTCTTCTTTCTTCGGATAACCGATCACTACCTTCAGCATAAAACGGTCGGTCTGTGCCTCAGGCAGCGGATACGTACCTTCCTGCTCGATCGGGTTCTGCGTCGCCAGTACCAGGAACGGATCATCCAACTTAAACGTCTTCTCTCCGATCGTCACTTGACGCTCCTGCATCGCCTCGAGCAACGCACTCTGTACCTTCGCCGGCGCACGGTTAATCTCATCGGCTAACACAAAATTAGCGAAGATAGGACCACGTTTCACCGTGAACTCTTCGCTTTTCTGGCTGTAAATCTGTGTACCGATAACATCTGCCGGTAGCAAGTCCGGAGTAAACTGAATACGACTAAAATCAGCCTTGATTAAATCGCTTAAAGTCTTGATAGCTAAGGTCTTAGCCAAACCCGGCACACCTTCCAATAAGATGTGTCCGTCGCTCAACAGACCGATCAACAAACTCTCAACCAAATGTTTCTGGCCGACAATGACCTGATTCATGCCTAATGTCAAGGCATCTACAAACGAACTCTCGCGTTCTACCCGCTCCTGGAGTTCCCGAATATCCACTGGATTTTGCATAGTATAATGTATATTATAATTTTCCGATTTATTGTATGCAAAAACTGTGCCAAAACATACTTATTTGCGAAAAAAAGAGACCCCACGGAGTCCCTTTTGCTAATTGATGATGAAATCGTGTTTATTTCACCTGTGCACCTGTCGCGGTAAATACGCGGCCCTCACGGATGATAAACAGTTGTCCGTTCATCAGAATCTTGCCGTTCTCGCCCTGGTTAGCCTCGATGATCTCGATAGCCGTTGTCGGGTTAGGATCCGGAGCGTTCTTCGGAGCAATCTTCACAGCCTGGATATAGGCGCCAACGGTCGGATCCGTATCCTCCATATTAGCAGCGATGCGAGCAGGCGCAGAACCGGAAGCGACGTGCAGATAGATCACTACGTGGATCGGTTCCACCACGTTGTACGACACTTCAGCCCAGCCCAGCGATACCTGGGTAAGCGAAACGGCAGCTTTGCCTTCCATCTTCACTTGGAGCGTATAGCCCGGAAGCGTCATACACTGGATACGAACCGTTCCTTCGCCGGCCGGGATATCGAATACCAGCGAACCCGGAAGCATGTCTATCCACTCGCTCGAACCAGGAATGAGGGTTTCCATAGCAGTTGCTACTTGCTCATCGGTCAAACTGGTCGAGATCTCGAGCTGACCGGTCTCCTCGTTGTACGTATCATTGACGGACGTACTGAAGATCACTGTCTCATCGCCCTCCGGATCGGTCTGCGTGAAGTCTATGGTCGTCACCTCGGTTGTAGTCGGCACAACAACTACTTTACCAATCTCTACGAATGCAACCTGCTTGCCGTCTGTTACATTTACAAAACCGGTACCTTTCTTAAAGACTACTCCTGCCGTCAGGATAGAAATACCTTCACCGTCGTTGTCTTCGGCCAGCACGAGGCTGTTGGCCTGGGCGGCTATGCCACCTTGTGCTACCAGGTTTCCACCTGTCGCAACGGCCAGTTCGTTGACAGCAACACCGGCTGCGTTACCATAAGTCGTCACGTAGCAGCGGTAGATCTTGAATGCCTCAGCTTTGACGCCTACCGTCGAAGCGCTGATACGAATGCTGCCACCATCTTTGCCACCCCTCATCACAACCGGAGCATTCTCGGTATAAATGCCGGCATCGGTATTGGCGATTGTATTGCCACCATTGAGCACAACGGTCAATGGATATTTGTCTGCATAATAGATAGCTGCATTGATCACTTGCGTGGTTGTACCTGTCAGGTTGATGTTCGCGCCACTGATAGCAGCATTGGTCATTGTCAGCGTGTGGGTGATTGGATCCCAAACAATCGAACCATCGTTTAGCACATCGCCTGCATTGCCGTTGTTCACCAGCACACCGCCTACAACCAGTCCGCTAGTCGTCACGTTGATCACATAACTTGCCATGCCGCCTTTGTACGTATCGTTACCTGTGAACTCGAAGGTGATCGTCTCTTTACCAACACCGCCAAGCAACGTTACTGCGCCCGTCATCTCGTTGACAGAAGCAATCTTGCTATCCCAGTTGGTGTACCACTTGCTGTTCATAGCCGTGAACTCAATATTATGCGGGTTGAGAAGCGTCGGAGCTACGAAAGTCTCGCCGAGCTCTACATTCACTTCTGTTGCGCTGAAGGACAACTGCGGGTCTGCTTTCTGCGGAGCCGCTTCTTCTACTACGATAGTGAAAATGTAATCGCACTGGAGCGTTTGACCCGAACCATCTGCACCTCCCTGTAAAACCGTACCGGTGAAAGTGGTTGTACCTACGCCGCGAGCCCAAATCATATCACTCTCCGTCAACTCCGCTACGCGGATATTGTCAATATATTTCATGCTCAGATACAGTAGGCTGCCTGCACCACCCATCAATTCGGGCACGCTTACTATGTCACCTACATGCAGCGTCAGCACGTTATCTGCCGGTAAGTTCCAACGTGCCTCAGGACAAGTCGGTGTAGGTGGTACGACCGGAGTCGTATCTTGTGCCGCCTCTACGATGAGTTGGTACGAAGCGCTATTGACGCCATACTCCTCCGTTCCTCCGAAGGTAGCGGTAATAGTTGCTCTTCCTGTTGTTCCCAACGTCACATCGCCGCTCATCATATCTACATTCGCTACGTTATAGTCCGTGGACTCATATACCACTCTTCCTCCTGTATTAGCAGGCTCAACCACCAGTGTCGGTTCTATAAATTCTTCACCTATAGTAGCCGTCACTTGACGAACACGGTTACCACTGCCGTCCACGAAATACATCGTTACGCGTTGCTCTGCCATTATCGACTGCGGCAAGAGAAGGAGCGCCACAAGCGCTAAACCTAATAATTGAGTAAATTTTCTCATAAGAAATCGATTTTTGGTTAATAGTATAGTTGTTTGTGTTTTGCGAAGTCTACACCTTTGCGTTGCAAAGGTACAACATTTTTTTGGAATATGCAAATATTTTGACAAAAAAGTTACATTTTTTTGTTCGAATAAGCACAAACATAGGACATACATAGCATAAACATACGATTAGGTCATGTTCCTATCGTTAGCACACTTGTCTTCTGAGTGTTCTTGAAAACAGTGCATTTTGCTAACTCTATTTAACAACACTCTTTAGAGTGTGGCTTAATAATCGTATATCTTTTCATAAATAATGTACTTGTGTACTTGACAAAAAAGCAGTAATTTTGCACCCGATAAAAATTGCGCCTTTTTAAGGCCCAAAAACGTAATAAATTTAATAAAATAATTAATATGAGTAAATTTTTACAACGTGTATTAGTCTGCGGAGCATTGATTTTGCTTCCGATGACCATGGTGGCACAGCAGGTGTCGAACTCGGATTTCGAGGATTGGTCAGGTACGACTTTCGACGGAGAAGCACAGCCCAAAGGCTGGAATGCCTCGAACGTCGAGCAGGTGGGAATGAAGTTTAACTTTGCCCACAAAGAGACCGGACACGGCAACAAAGGTTACTGTCTCATGGTCCAAGACCAAGACGTCGGCGCTATGGGTATCACCGAGACCTCGCCGGGTTATTTCTCTCTCGGTCACGCCTGGGTGTATCTGCCGAGTATCGCGCAGATCAGCCAAGCCTCTGCCGGAACTTTCGGTGGTATCTCTTGGACCTATCGTCCGGACTCTATGTCGGTGTGGATCAAGCGTACCGGTTCGAACTGGAGCAAGGAGGATTTCTACCTCCTCTATTATTCCTGGACGGGAACGGCTAAGAGCAACAGGTACAAAGGTAAGAACGGTAGTTGCTCGACGACCGACACCTTTACCGACGAGGAGTCAGACGTTCGTCAGGCGCTCGATGGAAACGAGTGCGGAACGAACCAGAAAGCAACGCAGGTAGCCGAAGGTATGTGGCGTGAGCGCGCGCAGTACGGCCAGTGGACGAATATCCGCGTGCCGATCTACTACATGAACAACAGTACACCGCAGAAGATGAATATTATCTTCTCGGCATCTAACTACCCGAACTTCCGTGCCAACGACGGTCTGTACACAGGCAACTCGCTGTACGTAGATGACGTCGAGTTGATCTATTCGTCGAAGATCCAGAAACTCTATATCGACGATGTAGAGTGGAAGGGCTTTGATCCGAACAGCACAGCGGTTCAGTACTACGCTATGGGTGAGAATGCGACGGCTATCCCGTCGAAGATCGAGGCGATTCGTGGTGCAGGCTCGTTGACCAACGCACACGGTACTACTGTCAGTTTCGCCGGTCGTAAGCTGTCCGGTAGTGAAATCACTATTGAGAATGGAAACCTGACCGACAAGCCGACGAAAATCACCGTTAAGTCAGAAGACGGCAAATCGACTACGGTTTATCTGATCCAGTTCCAGAGAGCCGCCAGTTCCAACGCCAAATTGGCAGGCATCAACATTAACGGCGAACCGCTCAGCGGCTTCAGTCCGACCAAGTATAACTACAACGTTGATCTGCCGTACGGCACAACCGCTGCTCCGGTTGTTACCGCGGAAGGTCAGGAGGACAAGCAGACGATTGCTATCACACAGCCGAGCTCTGTTAACGGCAAGGCGACTATCAATGTGACGGCTGCCAACGGAAGCTCCAAAGCAACCTATACCCTCCAATTCAAGGTAGGACTGCTGGCTGATAACGAATTGCAGGACATCCTCGTCAACGGCAAGTCCGTGCCGGGCTTCACGCCTTCGCAGACCGTGTATAAAGTGTCGCTGCCGGTCGGAACAACGACCATGCCGACCGTTAAGGCTGTCTCGAAATACCCTGATGGAGAGCAGACGATAGCTTATAACCCGCCTGCCACGATCGATGGCGGACAATATACCGTCAGCGTTACCACGCCGGGCAATCAGATCGCCAAGGTCTATAAACTCAATTTCAAACTCGAGGCTTCTTCCTACACCTATTTGAAGAACCTGCAGGTAGCCGGTGGGTATATCAAGAACTACCAGCCCGATAACTTCACCTATTATATCAACCTCCCGCTCGGTACAACGGCTATTCCGGCGATTACCTATGAGAAGGGCGATGAGTACCAGACGGTGGCTGTTTCCCAATTGGGTGAAGGCGTACTGGACGGAACGGTTCGTGTGACGGTTACGGCCGGCAACGGTGACCAATCAGTTTATAAACTGGTGTTCTCCACGGAGAAGTCCGATAACTCGTCGCTGAACGGCATTACGATCGGTGGCGTAGCGCTTGAAGGCTTCGACCCGAACACTTATAACTATTCGTACAATCTGCCGGTAGGTACTACGGTACTGCCTGAGATCGTAGCCATCCCGGGTGATGAGTTCCAAAAGATAACGATCACGACGGCCGGTCTGAACGGTAAGACCCGTATTACGGTAACTGCCGGTGACGGAAGCACGAGTATCTACCTCATCGCATTCTCCGTGCAGACCTTCAGCGAGAACACGCTCCAGGCTATCTATCTCGACGGACAACTCATCGATGGCTTCGATGCGGAGACGAACGAATATTGGGTGAACCTGCCGCAGGGAACAACTGTACTGCCGGAGGTGACTTACACACTCGTGGACGCTAATTTCCAGACGGCTTCGGTTCGTACAATCAGCGGTCTCACAGGCGATTATAAGATCACCGTTCGTCCGCAGAGCGGTGCCAGCCGTACGTATGTCATCCATTTTTCGGTGGCTACTTCCAGCAATGTGAACCTCGCCATGATCTATGTGGGAGGCACGGCGCTTGAGGGCTTTGCTGCCAATAAGTTGAATTATACCATTACCCTGCCGGAAGGTGTGAGCAAGATCCCTGCTGTCACTTTTGACAAGGCTGAGGCTTCGCAACGCGTACTGAGCGTACTGGACGGCAAGGTTCAGACCATCACCGTGACGGCGCAGAGTGGCGCAACGCAGACCTATACCGTCACCTTCATCGTGACTGTTTCCGAGAACGCCTTCCTCGATATGATCTATCTGGACAGCGTTCCGTTGGCTGGTTTCGTGAAGACTAATCTGACCTACAGCGTACAACTCGAGACTGCTACCTGTCCGCAGATCACCGTGGACAAGGCTCCCGGTCAACAGGTAACCATCACCGCGCCGTACGCAGCCGGAACGGCACAGATCCAAGTGCAACCTGAGCAAGGAACGGCGAATACCTACGAGATCACGTTCACTACCGGCGCTGCGGCTTCAGTTCGTCTGCAAGGTATCACGATTGACGGCGTGGCTATCGACGGTTTTGCACCGACCACGCTCGCTTATACCGCTAACTACACCGGTTCACTGCCTGTCGTAGCAGGTGTCGTAGCTGACCCGAGCCAGACCGTTGAGGTGCTCTGGAAAGGTGAGGTAGCTTCGCTGCACGTCTCCGATGCAGAAGGCAACAAGGCGGTTTATACCGTTACCTTCACGCGCCAATACCTGAGCAACAAGACGCTCAAGGCGATTCTGATTGATGGTGTCGCTATGTCCGAGTTCGTTGCAACGCAACTGAATTACACTCGTACGTTGCCTGCAGGTAGCACCTATCCCGAGGTAAGTTATATCCCCAACGACAACGCGCAGGTGATCTTCTTCGGTCAACTTGCCGAAGGCAAATGGGGTATCACTGTGGCCGCAGAAGATGGCACGATCGACACCTACATGGTAACGTTCACAATCGAGAAATACAACGACGCGACGCTTGCTGACCTGAAGTTGGACGGTACAACCATCGCCGGTTTTGCACCGACCAAGTACAACTATGCCCTCACTATCGACGAGGGTGCTTCGCTGCCCCAATTGACGGTAACGACCCGCGAAGGTCAGACCGTGGTCATCAATAATACGGACGACAGTCACCAACAAGTGATCGTCTATGCCGAGAGTGGTGCGACCAACACGTACGTAGTGACCTACAACCGTAAGCTGAGTAGTAATGCCCTGCTAGCTAACATCCTTATTGACGGCGTTGGTATCGCCGGTTTTGACCCGAACAAGACGGAGTACACCGATACGATCGCATGGCGTAGCAAGTTCGTACCGAATGTGTTCCCGATAGGTCAGCTGGCTAATCAGACCATCACCACCTATTTCTGTCGCCCGAACGGCGTGACGAAGATTCATGTGGTGGCACAAGACGGTGTTACGACTCAGGATTACTTCATCGCCTTCCCCGTACGTAAGTCCAAGAATGCAATGTTGGGTGACCTCTACCTCGGTGACGATAATATCGAGTTTAACTTCAAGGCGAATAAGTTCGATTATGAGGTTGTCTTGCCGTATGAAGCTACTGCTTGCCCGGCGGTTATCTATGAGAAAGCGGAACCCGAACAGCGTATAGACGTCATCTCTCGTCCGCTTGGCGAAACGACGCAAGTCATCGTTTATGCGGAGAATGGAAACAGTAAGACCTATTCGATTCTCTTCAAACGTGAGGAATTGAAGACGCGTAACTTGCTCTCCAAGATCCGCATCGTCGAGAAAGATACCGTCCTGAAATTTGAGGACAAGGAGCAAAGAGACTTCACCATCCAGATGCCTTACGGTTCTCGCTCGTTCACGATTGAGTACGAGAAATCCTATCCGCAACAGACCGTATTCGTTCAACCGGGCGGTGTGAATAACCCGACGGTTATTACCGTTAAGGCCAACAACGGCAATGTGGCGGATGAGGTGTATACCCTTACCCCGGTTGTCAGCACACAAAACCCTGCCGTACTGGAAAGCATCACTATTAACGGCGAACCGCTTGAGGGCTTTGATATGAACCGCTTCTCATATGTGGTATTGTCCGATGCTACTTCCACGGCTTCGCCGATTGTGCTGCCTAAGGGTTTGAACGGCGCAGTCGCTACTCCGACTATTGTTAACCATAAACATTATCAGGTTATGGTAAGCAAGAACGGATTTACCAATACTTACGACTTGTGGTTCTACTACACCAAGGATGCGGTGCCTAATGCCGACTTTACCAGTTGGACTACGGCGGCTAATAACGGGGCTCCGAAACCGACCGGTTGGAACTGTCTGGCGGACTATTTTGACAAGTTCGATGGTCCCGCTTCCGGTACACATACCTTCGGTAGTAATGATGAAATCGTTCAAGTGACCATCAGCGGAAGCAACAAAGGTGTGCAGCTGAATTCGAAGAAGAGTGCAGGTAATTTCTACTCCGGTATTTATGGTGGTGCATTGGGAGGTATCCTTCCTGCATGGATCACCTTGGGTACTATTACCGGTAGTCTGCAGGTTGCAGCCGGTAGTACCTTTGGTACTGATGGTGGTATCCGGTTCCGTAACAGCCCAGATGTGATGGTGGTTCGTGCCAAGACAGGAGATGTCAGCGGTAGTAACCGGGTTATATATCAGTTGTCCGGTAATGCAAGCAAGACCTTGGAATTCCATACAGATGCAAATACGAACTATAAAGATTATACATTCGACCTTTCTGAAGCAAACAATCTGGTTACTGCTCCGACTCAGTTGAATATTATCCTCAACTCCTTCGCTAAAGAAGCAGTCGGTACGCTGACCGATTACAATGCTGCCGAAATGACGGTGGATTATGTACACTTCACGTACAACCACACGCTGACCGGTCTAAAGGTAGATGCTATTAATGCAACCATGACCGGAAATGCTTTCTCTGCTACGCTGACCGATCCGGAGCGTATCGAGTTGCCGGTTCTCTCCTTCACCGGTGAGGTGGCTGACCAGGCGCAGACTGTAACGTGGAAAGCACCGACCAAGGATGCGAACTACGAGACCCGCACCGCGACCATCCGTAACTTCGCAGAGAACGGAACGGATTATACCGATTACACGCTGACCGTAAAACGTCCGTTGGATACGAATAATGTACTCAAAGACTTACAGTTGGATGGCGTAACGATCACCGGTTTCCGTGCTGACAGTACCGATTATATCGTGCATCTGCCTGCTACCGCTAACCGTCTGAAAGACCTCATGCCGGTCGCTTCCACTCCCTTGCAGAATATCACTACCTCTTTCGCCGACTCCACGATGACCATCACCGTAACGCCGGAGAAGGGTAGTGCAACTGTTTATACCGTGAAGTTCAAAACGACGGTTAGCTCCGATGCAACCCTCACGAGTATCACGACTGACGATGGCGCACTGACCTACAATCCGGATCAGCACAGTTATCAGATCGAGGCTGAACAGTGGCCGCTTATCTCGTTCGTCAAGAAATCTGACCTGCAGGAGGTAACGCTCAATAACGGCGTCATCACTGTTAAGGCAGAAGACGGAACAGTCGGCACATACACCATCACTCGTGTTAACCCGACCATCACTCCGAACGGACTGATCAAGGAGTTCGCGCAAGGCGATAACGTCATTACCGGCTTCGGTAACACCAACTACACCAAGACTGAGAGCAAGCCCGCTGAGGCTATCTTGTTCACGCGTCAGCAGGATGCCGACTCCGTCATCTTCGTGCAGACCGAGACAAACATGACTTGGACTGTTCCGGGTTCCGGTAAGACCTATACGTGGACCTTCCAGACCGAGGCGTCTCACAACGCTAAACTCGCACAGATCCTCCTGGACGGTGCGAACTACGACGACTTCGATCCGAACTACAGCGATGAACCGTATATCATTTATTCGGATACCACGCTGCTCATTGATGCCATCGGTGCGGAGGCTGCGCAGCAGATTAAGACCACGCAGACCGAGGTTCACGAAGGTGTCATAGAGGGTGTCGAATATACGTTTGAGGTAACAGCCGAAGACGGTACGACCAAGAAGAGTTACAACGTACGTGTGCTGCGTCCGAAGAACAGCAGTGCACAGCTCGCAGGTATCTTGCTCGACGACGTACTTATCGACGGTTTCGATCCGGCTACTACGTCGTATACCGTTACCCTGCCGTTACCGGCTGACGGTGTGAAGCGTACTGAACCGCAATTACCGAACGTTACCTATATCGCCGGTCATCAGGGACAGACCGTCACTGTGGAACCGGGTACGCTGGGCAATCCGACGAATATCACTGTGGTAAGCGAAGATAAGACGGATACCAAGTACTATGACTTGACCATTACCTCCGAGAAGAGTCACTGCTCCGACCTCTCCGGTATTATTGTCAACGGAGAAGCGTTGGATCACTTTGAGTCGGGACGTCACTATTACTCGATTTCGCTTAAGACCGACGGTATCGAGATCGATTATACATCCAACGACCGTTTCCAGACGGTACAGAAGATCATCGGTGTGATCAAGGCAGGTCACCAGTATAGTGATACCTTACGTGTGACGGCTGAAGACGGTTCGTCCTCCGATTATATCGTGGATATCTATATTGAGAACCAGTCCAACGACGCTACCTTGGCGAATATCCTATTGGATGGTCAGAAATTCGTTGATTTCGAGCGTGCTATCAACAAGGACCTTGCGTTTGACCCGGGTCAGAACTCCTATGTGATCTACCTGCCGTCGGGAACGACTGTTCTGCCGGAAGTAAGTGCACAACTGAAAATGGACGGTCAGACCGTGGATATCAAGCAGGTCGGTGACTCTGTTCTGCTCACCGTACACGCAATGGATAACTCTACTAACCAGTACGTGCTCCATTTCGTAGTGCCTCTGTCGAAGAACGCTAACCTGTCGATGATCTTCCTGGACGGTGAACCGTTGGCAAGCTTCGACCCGAACTATTACTTCTACCAGGTAACCCTGCCGGTTGGCACGCACTCCCTGCCGGAAGTAGTGGCACAGAAAGACGAAGAAGTTCAGACGATCCTGCCGATCGAAATGGACCTCAATAAACTGCAGGCAACGATCAAGGTACAAGCTGAAGACAAGAGTGTGCGTGAGAATACCTATGTAGTAGTATTCCGCTTTACGCAGTCCGATGCCGATACGCTTGCGATGATCTACCAGGATGGTAAGCCGCTGGAGGGCTACCAACCGACCCATAAGTACTACGCGCTCTCGTTGCCGGTAGGTACTGCGGCCTTCCCTGACATTAGTTGGGAGGAAGCCGATGAATGGCAGACCGTAACAATGGATACTGTTGAGTTCGCAGCAGATAAACTCATCCGTCAGATTGTTGTTACTTCGGAGAGCGGCAAGAAGAATTTCTACACCGTTTCGTACACGATTCTCAAGTCGGCTATTGATACGCTCCAGATGATCTTCGTGGATCAAAAACAGCTCGCCGGCTTCAATGCCAACACGCTTGAGTACTACTACGAGCTCACCGCTGCGTATGCCGCTGAACTCGATGGTCAAGTACCGTTGGTAGAGTATATCAGCGGTGATGAGTACCAGACCGTTCTCGTTTCGCAGGTACGTGACTCGATTTCCGGCAAGTCGCTGGGTTACAAGTCTATCGTGACTGTCACAGCTGCCACCGGCGCTTCGCGTACCTACACGATCCACTATCCGGTTCAGAAATCTTCCGAGGCTACGCTCAACATGATCTACCTGGCCGGTAAGCCGCTGGCTAACTACGATGCAGAGCGCTTCGTCTATAAGGTGGAAATCGATGCGGAGGCTTCCGTCCCGGTTATCACGGTGCTCAAGAAAGAAGATATTCAGGTTGTTGAGATCAGCATTGACAGTGACGTCGTGACGATTGTAGTGACCGCAGAGGATGGCTCGCATCAAACCTATACGCTCACCTTCGTACGTCTCTTGTCCGCTATCACCACACTGCGTGATATTGTGCTGACCGACGCGAACGGAGAGGTGCTGCCTGCAACTCAGTTCCCGTTCCGTCCGGAGGAGTTCAGTTATACGATCAATCTGTCGTACTCCGCTACGATGACGATCAGCGAGCAACTGCCTACCATAGAGACCGTTAAGTACGATGCGCTGCAAAAGACCGATACAACGTACTACCTCTTGGATAACGGTGATGTGCGCGTAGATATCACGGTTACGGCTCCGAACGGTGAAGACCAGGCTGTCTATTCGCTCATCTTCCATTTCCTCAAGCCGACGGATGCTACGCTGGTGAATATCCTCCTCAAGGACGAAGAATTGGCCGGCTTCCTGCCGTCACAGACCGAATATACCTACGTGCATCCGTACGGTTCGGACGTTACGGACTTCTTCACTGCGGCCGATGTAGAGGTGCTGCTTAGCGATAAGTTGGCTACCTATACCATCACGCAGAACGAAGAAGGAACGCTCTTCATCCGTGTCGTAGCGCAAGACGGTAAGACCGAGATCACGTATATCATCATGCAGATCATCGGTAAGGATAGCAACTGCCTGCTGAGCCTCATTACCCTGGACGGTGATACGATCGAAGGCTTCGACAGCAATGTGACCTTCTATACCTATTATCTGCGCGAGGGCGCGACAACCACGCCTGTGGTAGATGCGATCCCCGAATCGGAGAATGCAGAGGTATCTATCCGTGAGGTTTCGGCCGGTGACACCTGTATGATCATCTGTACGGCCGCAGACGGCTCGGTAATGCGTTATTACGTTTACTTCGCTATCTCCTCGATCAATGAGTCAATCGAGCCGACCGGCAATGACGTCGTGATCAAGCGCCTGCCGGGTACGAACCAACTGTTCGTCGGTACGATCCGTAAGGATGTGTACTTCCTGCTCATGGATGAGAACGGACGCAACCTCGTCTATGAACTCATCCCGACGGCTGATCCGAACGATGCCCGGATAGTGGATGATCTCGAACTCGGTGCACGTCTGAACGATATTACCGACAGCCGTTCCGGACTGGTGATTGATGTGAACCCGGGTCAACTCTACTTCTACACTTTCTTGTACGGCGATAAGACCATCATCCAGATGTTTAAGGGTGATACCGCCAAGAAGCTGAAGTCCGGTAAGATCATTTGCCAGTAAGGCAAGTACCGATACGAAAAATCCCGAGCAATCTGCCCGGGATTTTTTATGTAAATCTAAAATCTAAAATCTTAAATCTTAAATCATAAATCTGAAATCATAAATCTGAAATCATAAATCTGAAATCATAAATCTGAAATCATAAATCTTAAATGGTCGTATTAACGCCACCTGTATCCGATACACAAACTAACGGATTGCGGGTAGAGTAGGGCGTCGGCTTCCGGCTTGCCTTTCATCTCGCTGTAGAAACCGGCTATATCCGATACGCTCACTTTGTACTGCGCATTGATGAACATACCGAACGGACATTCATAACCTACCAGCAGGCAGATACCGAAATGGTTGTCGTGCAGCGTGTACAAGCGGTTGTAATCAGAAGGGTTAATCGTACCGGGATCTGTGGGAGTAACAGGCGTCACTACAGTCTCGTCCTTGCTGGTGAACTTGTTCTGTATGTTCGATGCAAACGTGAAGTGGGTGAAGATACCGCCACCGAACTGTACATAACCCCTCGTCAGACTGCCGAAACGACCTAAGAAATAAATCGGTATCTCGGCGCCGAAAGACCATAAGTGGTTCGTTGTATCGTTCTGCTCCTTGAAATAGTTCTGGTGTGCCGTGAAGATCACCTGCGGTTCGATGATAAAATGCTTGGTGAGCGTGAAATCCAGGAATCCGCCTAACTCACCTCCTACACGCATATGCGACGCCATCGTGTGATGGTCACGGGTGATGATGAAGTTACTTATGTTCGCTCCGCCGAACACACCACCGGACACCAAACGTGGCAACTTCTCCTGATCCAAGGAATCTAAGGTGTGCTCCGTGTCGAAATCCACCAATTTTTGCTTGACGTCATCTAACTTCTCTTGAAGCACTTCGTCTTTTGTCTGTGCGACCAAGCCTATTGTCAACGCCGTCGCACACGCTGTTATCAATAATCGTTTCATATTACAAAGCAAACCGAATGGTTAATTTAACACCATTACGACCCCATCCGCCTAACTTACGACGACCGGGAACCATCTGAAGCGAGCCGTCCGGATTGGTGGCCTGCACGTAGTCCGGACTACCGTCCGGGTTCGGAATCATCTTCGGTACCATATACGGCAATTCGTAGTCGTTATACGTCAGACGACGGATATAATCGATGCGGATGAACTTGAAGATATTCTCGATACCTGCCGTGAGCTCCATGTACGGTAACTTATTGCTCAGCGGTGACGCGGTACGGTACACATCTTTGATATACGCGTCGTTGTCGAAGGCCTTGCTGATATCTCCGTCTTCCCACGGAGTGTGCGGGAACTCATACAGACCCGAGCCGGTCTCCAGGTACGGGTTGTTCTTCTTGCTCAGACCGCCGTAGATTCCCGAGAAGCTAACCACGCCGCGCAGCTTGAGCTTGTTGATACCCGGAATACGGTTCAATATCCAGCCCTTGAAGAAATACGTCGCATACAGCGCTACGTACTCGTCCGTGATGAACTCCATGGGCTTCATGAGGTTGAACGCACGCTGTGCCAGCAGAATACTCGTACTGCTCTCCGGGATGAAGAGTTTGGTGAACGGTGCTTGCTGCCAAACCATACCGGTCTGCACGCGCAGATCGAGGTGACCGAACGCACTGAACCAGAAACGCTTGTCGAACAGCACCTCTGTGCGGTTATAGACAAAACCGTCGCCTCCGTTATGACGGTCATCCAGGTAGCCTACGTAGTGCGTGAGCTTGATGGTCGGCGCATCTTTCTCGATTGCAAAGGCTGTCGGTTGTCCCAGACGGTCAATCACGATGCGGCTACCCGGCGAGTACTGAAACTCCAGGAATCCTTCGTAGTTACGGTAGGAACCGATATTCGTCTGCGTCAGACTCCACGTGGAGTCGGGGTTCATACTCCAGTTTTGCTTGTTGTACCTTAGCGCACCCGCCGCCTCGTTATTGGTGAAGTCAAAGCCCGCCTTGATGGAGAACTTGTTCTTCCATTCCTTCATGTACTCGAGCTTGGCGTGGAATACGTACTGTGCAAACGGATCGGTCGGTGTGCTCGTCGGGATGGACATCAATATATGGTCGCGACTGATCACGTCCGTGCGCATACCCGGTTCCTCCACGTCGTACTGCGCGCTGACTAACAGGTGGTGACGCAGACCGTCGTACGGTTGGTACTTATGCTTGTCGAAGGTGTACATGAACGTCGCGTTGTATTTCGGCCGAAGGTCACACGTACCGAACGCCACGTACCCGCGGAAGAAGAGTTGCGGGTGCAGGTTCGCCGTGCTCGCACCGCCTAAACGCAGACGTACGCCTTCGAGCTTGTTCCAACTCACGAAGTTATAGATCGGTCCGAAATCGAACTTGCTCTCGTCCATGATACGCGAAGGGGTCGTTGGGATGAACTCCGTCGTCATCGAGTTGACTAACAGCGCCAGACTGTTGAACTTAGGTGTCGAGGTGAACTCGTTCACCAAATCCACCACTGAACTCTCGTATTTCGTCAGCGGTTCCGGACGTAACGCGTCCCACTCCGAACCTACCAGACGAACGGCCGTCGAGTCGTTCACGTCTATGCCGTCCTCTGCAAAACCCGAGAAGGTCTCTTTCGGTATAGGCGTCTCTAAATCCCAACCCGTGTAGATCTTCGTCTGCCGCGCCAAGATGCCGCGTTTGTTGTTGAATACGTAGAACTTAGCGTACGTGCTCGTCCGATCAGGAGCCCAAACGCCGTTCTCCAACTGCTTGTAACTATGCTCCACCGAATAGTTGCTCACGAAGTTCATGTTGATATCCGGCGGGATGTTGATCGCGTATTTCTTGAGTCGGTACGTGCTGTCATTGACGATATACAGGTGGCCCGTGAAACCGTAACTCTCTGAGTTAACCGGCACGAAAGCCAGGTCGATACACGGATAGCCGTCCACCATGATCGTGTCCATGATGTAGTACTGGTAGAAAGTGGTGGCGATGGTCGAAGACAGCGGCGATACAAAGCGGTTAAACAGCAGGTTGAGGCTGTTCTCGTTGATATCAACGTCCTTGAAGATAGCGTCCACGTTCTGCTTGAAGTTCTGCGAACTGAGGATATCCTCTACGCCGAACACACGTTTCTTCTGCAGCACTTTCTTCTCGCGGTGCGGCTTGCGCTGGTAGTACTCTTCGCCGATGTGCTCGCGGATAGAGATCGTCACGTTGGGATAGACTCCTGTCGAGTCGATGTATTTCTGCACGAACGCGAAGTTTTTCCAGAAACCCTTGTTGAAGTTCATCTTCAGGTTGTCCAGCGCGAAGGACATACGGCTGTAGGTCTGCGCCGTGTATTGAGGTTCGGCTCCTACGCAGAACGAGTCCTTATGCGCGATGACGTTCTTGATCAGCTCCACCGCCGGATTGCCCTTGCGCTTGTAGTCGCGCTTGCGGTTCTTCGGCGTCACCACGATATCTTGCAGACCGTACACGTCCGGCGTCAATTTGACACGCACGTTCTTACGACTCTGACCCTTACGGAGCGTTAACATCTCCGTCTTATAACCGATCATCTGGAAGTTAAGCGTGATATATCCCGAACTGTTACTGATCGTGAAGTTACCGTCTATATCCGAGGTTGTACCTACCTCCGAGGCAATCATTCCCTTGTTCGTCGTCGATTTGAGGAAGTATATCTGCACGAACGGCAAGGTCTCACCCGTGTCGCCGTCCACTACTATTCCCGATATCGACGTCACCTCCTGCGCCGTCGCCATCCCGGCGAAGCACAGTAATAAACAGACTAAATATTTCTTAATATTGCTCATTCAAACTTTGTTCATGTATGATTTCCCACATCTTCTGCATAAATTGTTCAGAAAGATGCAATCTTTCTCCTATAACCTTTAACCTCTCACCTATAACCTTTACTCGTTCCGGTTGGAGCGGAGCCACGCCATGCGCTTTCTTCCATTCGCCTATCCGCTTGCTCACCTCCATACGCGCGGCGATAGTGTCCCATAAGGTCTCATCCAACTCATCTATCTCTGCCCGTAACCAGTTGAGTTCGGTGTCATTAGGAGCCGTAGGCTCATCATTAGGCGACTTTGTCGCATCATTGAGCACTTTCAGTGCGCTCATTAAGCCATCCGGCCTTATCTGCTGCTTTCTGTCGGAAAGCGCTTGCTCCGGATGAGCGTGCACTTCTACCATCGCGCCATCCAATCCCAACTCAGCCACTTTGCCCATCAACATCGGCACCACCTTCGCGTCTCCGCTCATATGACTCGGATCGAGCAGCATAGGTATGTCCGGTCGTGCCAAACGCACCTTATGCGCCATTGCCCAACACGGCTGGTGATTGCAACCTCTGTGTACTGCTGCAACAGGTATTCCTGTTGCTTCCAGCCTCTCTATATTCCCTAACCATAATGCTGCGTCCGCATTCACCGGATTCTTTATCAATACGCCCTTCAATCTAAAATCTTCAATCTTCAATCTTAAATCTAAAATAGCGGAGCAAATCGATTGTACAACAATCGGATTTGCAGAGCTTCGTGCGCCTATCCATAGGTAGTCGATACCGGCCTTTAATGCCGCCTCTACGTGTTCCGGCGTGGCTACTTCGGTCGCAACTGGGATGCCGAAGCGTTCCTTGACCTCCTGCAACCAACCCAAGCCTTCTTCGCCTATGCCTTGGAACGTGTCCGGACGCGTACGCGGTTTCCATACGCCCGCACGGAAAATCAAATTTGAAATTTGAAATCTCAAATCACAAACAAGAGACGCGGTCTCCATCACCTGTTCACGACTCTCCGCCGCGCACGGACCAAGCACCAGGTATTTCCTGTTACCCATAACTGATAACCGATAACCCCTAACTGATAATCTTTAATAAACGATCTGTAAGTGGAAATACATTTCCTCCGGCTTCCAGTTATCCAGATATGCGTAGTCGGAGTTGGTGACTACTACGCGCACATACCCTATATGCACTTCGTAGTCGATGCGTTGGCTGTAATACGTATTTGTACCCTCGTCGTACAGATAAACGATCTCCGGCAGTTGTACCAGGAACGGATCCTTGGAATCTACACCGTATTCGTGACTCATCGTCCATGTGCCGTAGTCATATACGTTGGCAGTCAATTGCGGTGCATCATAAATAGCACAGAACCCTCCGTAGTCTTCATTGTACGTCCATACACTCTGCGGTACTCGGAAGTCTATGGTCATCTTACGACTTACAGCATCATTCTTCTCGCACCCGGTGAACATTATTGCCACCAGGGCAAACAGGCTGATAAATAGATATTTTTTCATACTCAAAACAATTTTGCGCTGCAAAATTACTGCTTTTTTTTGACATACGCAAGAAAATGTCGATTTTTTAGAGTCTAATAGCATAATCATAGGATAAAGATAGCATAAACATAGGTTAAACATAGGATAAACATACGATTAGGTAGAAAAGAAGGAAAAAATACGTGCGCGCTTGCATATATAAAAAAAAAGTTGTATCTTTGCGGCAAATTTAACGTAAGTTATTCTATGAAACGCACAATCTCTATTCTTTTACTTTCCGTTTTGACAGTTGTTTATGCTGTCCCTGCTTTTGGTTGGGGGCAAGAAGGTCATCGAATCGTGGCTCAGATCGCGTATGACAATCTGACCCGCAAAGCCCGTAAACAGGTGGATAAATTGTTAGGAGACCATGGTTTGATTTATTGGGCCAATTGGGGTGATGAGATCAAGAGTGACAATATCTATCCGCAGAGTATCTCGGACGGCTGGCATTTCCAGGATTTAGATCCGGGTATGAGTGACAGTCTGGTAGCGGACGCGTTGACGCATTATCCGAAGGAAGGCGGTAACCTGTACCGCGCTTTGGACTCGTTAGAGCTCGAGATGGCGGCTGAGCGTGCTTCGACAATCAATGCGGTGCATGTACTCCGATTCTTGACCCACCTGCATGCCGATCGTTATTGTCCGATGCACATGGCGCACAAGGATGACAAAGGCGGAAACCTGGTGAAGATGAAATGGTTCGGCAAGGACACGAACCTGCATAATGTTTGGGACACGAGACTGATTGAGTCGCAAGGCTATAGTTATACCGAATATGCGGCGATGATACAACGCGAGTACAAGTACATGCGGCGTGAGATCGAGCAGAAGACCGATGAACAGCTGCTCGTCGAGAGCTATCACTTGACGCAATCCATCTACCAGTATCAGGAGATCTGGAATGGCAACACGTATCAGTACATCTACACGTGGCGTGAACCTATGGAGAAGCAGTTGTATATTGCCAGCCTTCGTTTAGCCCAGGTACTCAATCGACTATTTAAATAACAAACAATCATCTTATGAGAAAGATCATTACTTTGAGCCTGTGCTTATTCGCAGCGATTAGTCTGTTCGCGCAAGCACAGAAAGTGAGTGGTAGTGTGATTGATGCTAAGACCGGCGAGGCGCTGATAGGCGTGTCGATCTTGGAGGAAGGCACTACCAACGGAATCATCACCGATCTGGACGGTAACTTCGCGATTAGCGTTCAAGAAGGTGCTAAGTTGCAACTCTCGTACGTCGGTTACCAGACGCAGACCGTGAAGGCCAAGAAAGGCGACATGGGTATCATCCGTTTGGAGCCGGAGGCTATCGCCTTAGAGGACGTCACGATCACCGGCCAGTTGGCGCGCACGCAGCAGACGCCGGTGGCAGTGAGCCAAGTGACGGCGCTGGAGATCGAAGAGCGTCTCGCCGGACAGGAGTTCCCGGAGGTGCTCAAGAACACGCCGGGTGTGCACGCCAACGGCCAAGGTGGCGGCTGGGGTGACTCGGAGATCTGGATGCGCGGTTTCGACAACACGAACGTAGCGACGATGATCAACGGTGTGCCGATGAACGACATGGAGGGTGGTACGGTCTATTGGTCCAACTGGCAGGGTCTGAGCGACGTGACATCCGTCATGCAGACGCAACGTGGTATGGGTGCGTCCAAACTCGCTTCACCTTCGGTCGGCGGTACCATCAATATCGTCACTCGTGGTATCGACGCGAAGAAAGGTGGCTTTATTAGCTATTCGATGGGTAATGACGGCTATAATAAAGTGGCATTCACTGTTTCGACGGGTCTGATGAAGAATGGCTGGGCTATCACGGTGCTCGGTAGCCGCACCTGGGGTAACGGTTATATTCAGGGTACAGGCTTTGAGGGTTACAGCTATTTCGCCAATATCTCGAAGCGTATCAATGAGAACCACCAGTTGAGCCTCACCGGCTTCGGTGCACCGCAGTGGCACTGGACACGTCCGGCAGGATCGAATGGCGCACTGACTTTGGCAGAGTGGAATAGAGTGGCGCAGTACATGCCGAGCGGTATGGACCGTCGTCAGTACAACCCGTCTTACGGTCTTGGTAAAGACGGTAAGCAGACCGGTACGAACTACAACCAGTACCACAAGCCGCAGATCAGTCTCAACCATATATGGCAGATCGACGATAACAGCAGTCTCTCGACGACCGTCTATACCTCTATCGGTCGTGGATTCGGTGGTACGGCGGAGAATGGTCTGAACTACGCAGGTAGTTATAGCGACCTGACCTACGGTGCAAGCGGCGGTGTGATCACCACGAAATTCCGCGACCAGGTGACCGGTATGTTCGACTACGCAGCCGTTCAGGAGATGAACGCTGCATCGGAATACGGCTCCTGCCTCGTGCTCTGCGAGAACAGAAACTATCATAACTGGGTAGGACTCGTTTCGACCTATGACAAGAAATGGTTTGACTGCCTCGAGCTGACCGCCGGTGTGGATATCCGCTGGTATCAAGGTATTCACCAGGCAGTAGTAAGCGACCTGTTCGGCGGCAGTTACTATGTAGATGCTACCCGCTCGAAAGTGCTGGTAGCCAACAACCCGAAAGCAGCAGACGACGCATGGATCAACGAGCACCTCGGCGTAGGCGATATCGCCTATCGTGACTACACCGGTACGATCGTACAGGAAGGTCTGTTCGGTAGCCTCGAGTATAGCAAGGATAACCTCTCCGCCTTCATCAACGGATCGGTGAGCTTCAATCATAACTGGCGTACCGACCGCTTCTATTATGACAACGTGACTGCGCGTGACTCGATTGCCCGCATAGGCGGTACGATTAAGGGTGGTATCAACTATAAGTTCGCCAAGTACCACAATGTCTTCTTGAACGCCGGCTTCATCAGTCGTGCACCGAAATACCAGGCTATCTACATGTCCGTGAGCACGTCCAACGCCATCAATAACGAGGCGAAGAACGAGAAGATCGCCAGCGTAGAATTGGGTTACGGCTTTGAGAACCAGTACGCTTCGATCCATGTGAACGGTTACTTCACCGAGTGGATGGATAAGTCGATGACCAAGTACGGAAACCTCAGCGATCCGGATCAGACGCAGTTTTACATGAACATGACGGGTGTCAACGCGCGGCACATGGGTCTGGAGTTCGAGGCAAAGGCTCGTCCGACCAAGTGGCTCGAGTTGAGCGCCATGGTTTCTGTAGGTGACTGGAAATGGGATAGCGATTCCGTCATCGGTCGTGCGTATGACGAGCACGGCTTTGCCATGACGGCGGATGCGAAGGTGACCGAGATCGGTGCGGATGACCACTACTGGGCTATCATCAATATGAAGGGTATCCACGTAGGCGGCCAGGCACAGACGACGGCTAACTTCGGCGTGACCTTCAAACCGTTCAAGGGCTTCCGTATCGGCGGTGAGTACACGCTGTACGACCGCAACTACAGTTACTACTCCTTCTCGGGTTCGAACCTGACACCGGGTAAGGTGATGAATATCGTAGAACCATATCGTTGCCCGCTCGGTGGAGCTTTGGACATCCGCGCCAGCTACCAGTTTGAGATGGGACCGATCCGCGCTACTATTGCCGGAAACGTGACGAACGTGCTCAATCAGTACTACATCGAGAAAGCATGGTCGGCTAACACCGCTACGCAAACCGTCTCCGAGAATACGAAGGATAATATCTATTTCTTCTACAACAAGGGACGTCAATGGAACATTCGTCTTAAACTTCAATTCTAAAAGCATATGAAAACGAAATATATATTTTCAATAGTTGCATTGACGCTGGGTTTGACGGCCTGCGAGAACTATTTCGATGACAAATATCTGGACAACGGTGATCCGTATATTAAAGTCGTTAAGACCTACGAATATACCTTGACCGAAGCGGATTACGCCACCATTGCCAATAACTCCACCAACAAGGCGAAGGCTTACGAGATGGACTCCATCAAGGGTCTGAAGAACCGCTATCAAAACGCGCTGGTCAACGTAGGTAAGAATGGCTATTTCAACAATAACGCCACCGCCGACATGTACGCGCCCGCGTTCATATATAATAAATACCCGCAGGTGGATCCGGGTTCGATCTTCAACCTGACCTACCTCACGGATGACGGTCTGCCTCCGTACCTGCGTCCGTATAACGCCGCTACACGCGTGACGCTCGACGTGACCGACGAGTCGCAGATTATCGCCAAACTGCCACAACCGGACGAAGGCCTGATCATCGGCGTCATTTACGACACCGACAAGGAGGTCTTCTACGAGTCTGCTGACGGCTATGTATGGACCAAGCTGGATTTGCCTGCTAAATTCCATCTATTGCCCGCTGAGGCGAACGGACAGGTCGTTAAATGGCTCCTTGTTAACTTCCCGTATGCCGAGATCGACCAAGTGGAAGTCATGGTGTGGTACGACGAGACAGCCAAGCACTACATCGCCTATGAGTACACCTTCGACGGCGAGACTTGGATCGTGAATACCGGCGTTGTAGAGGAGTCTATGTCGTTCCTGCTGGACGCGAAGAAAGGCTGGGCTGCTAACCTCTCGACCTACTACCAGCAGGCTGTTGCCGGTGACGGAAACATGGGCAAACTGACCGTCCAGGATTTCGATCTGCAGGAAGGTATTACTTATATCTGGATGTTCGACAACCTCTATGGAATGAAGGGAACGGCTTATAAGAGCGGTCCGCACTATGGCGAAGGATGGGTCGTAACGCCGAAGATCAAACTGAAGAAAGCTGTTGCACCAGCCCTCAGTTTCGATATGGCAATGAACTACGGTCCGCTGCCTGAAGACGGCCGTTATGAGCAAGCTACCGTTTGGGTTTCGACCGATTATGCAGGCGATGTACGTACCGCTACGTGGACCCAACTGCCGTGGAATACGTTCGACGGTAAGACCGGCTTCCCGGACGCTAACAGTTGGAACTTCTTCAACACCGGTCGTCTTGACCTGAGCGCTTGGAAAGACCAGATCATCTATATCGGTTTCCGTTACAAGAGTCTGCCCGATCAGACCTGCTCGACTTGGGAAATCAAGAATATCCTCGTTAACGAACCGGAGACGGCTGAGGCTGAAGAGTAAAGGTGAAAGGTTATAGGTTAACGCTTATAGTAGGAATGTGCTTGCTTGCGCTCAGTGCGCAGGCAGGCACTAACCTGCAGATCTACTACGATTTCGGGTCTCTGGGCACGGCCTGCGCGAACCAGCGAACGAACCGCGTGACGACCACCTTGGAGTTGTTCTATCCGGATAACTGGGGGAATACCTTTGCGTTCATCGATCTGGATTATAACATCAACCCCAACGACCCCAAGAACACTCCGTTCCAAGGGTATTTTGAGATCGCGCGTTGTCTTAATTTCTGGGGCAACACGAAGGCCAAAGACCTGAGTGTTCAGGTGGAGTACAACGGTGGGTTAGGGCTCTATAAGGACGCGGTAGGAGATATTCGCGGATACGGCATCAATCATGCCGCACTCGTCGGTCTCAACTATTGCCTGCATACCCCCGATTATAAGAATATCTTCAACCTCGAGTTGCTATACAAATATATTGTAGATGACTACAATAAGCTCGCGAACCAAGTACCGCTGCAGTTCACGTTCGTGTGGGGTTGTGATGATTTCTGTACGGCACCCGGTCTGCGTTTCTCGGGTTTCCTCGATATATGGGGACAGCGTAATGCAGAAGGTCAATCCTTCGTGATGATCAGCGAACCGCAGTTGTGGTACAACGTGGGTCGTTGGTTCAAATGTCCGAACCTCCATATCGGCACCGAGATCGAGTTTAGTTATAACTTCACCGGTAACGGTTTCATGTGTAACCCCTGCCTGGGCATCAAATGGACGTTTGACTAAACAATAAGCGCCCCTTTCGAGGCGCTTATTTCTTTAAACTTTAAACTTTCAACTTTAAACTTTACTGGTGCTGCTCGCGGAGCAAGTCGTTCACGGTCTTCACCGGATTGAAGGTGCTTACCGGCACTTCTACGAAGATGGTGTTCCATTTTGCCATCGCGCCGTTCCACAGACCCGGTAACTCGAGTGCTAACAGTTCCTTACCGTCCTTACTCTTATTGGAGATGAAGCCGGTCTTCGGATCGACGTACTTGGGCAGGTCAAACGGCTTGCCTTCATAATCGCGAATAGCGCATACGAGATCCACCGGATTGAAGTGCGTACTCTGCTTCATCAACTCCGGGTCGCTGATTTGCGTGGACTCGAGGATCTGGCAACTAATCGAACCGTCTTCGTCACGAACGAGGAACGGACCACCACCGGGTTCGCCCGTGTTCTTCACCACGCCGCATACACGGATAGGACGGTTCAGTTTAGCACGCTCTTCATCACTCAGGTTCGGATCCTTCAGCGCTTCAAACACGCGTTTCTGCTCGGTCACGAGCACACCCGCGAGGATCTGTTTGTAACGGATCGTATCTTTCTTGAGGCGATCAGGCACGACGTTGTCAATATTCTTGATGAAGACGATATCTGCGTCCTGCTGGTTGAGGTTCTCGATGAGCGCTCCGTGTCCACCCGGACGGAAGAGCAACTTACCGTCCTTCGTCCTGAACGGCGTACCGTCCGGATTGGCTGCTATCGTATCCGTACTCGGCAGCTGCTCACTGAACGTCACGTCATACTTCACGCCGTATTTGTCCTCGAACTTAGGTAGGTTCTCTGCGATGTGCTGACGGAAGAGCGGCAGGTGGTCATGGCTGACGGTAAAATGCAGATAAACGGTCGGCTTCTCGCCTTCTTTAGCAGGAGCTATGCAGTATTGTGCGCCTTCTACGAGGTGCTCCAACGCCGGTGTGCGCGCACCGTCACGGTACTTATGGAAGAGCAGCAAACCCTTCGGCAGTTCGCCGTACTTCATGTCGTTAAGCAGGTAACGAACCGCCTCTTGACCTTCTTTGCCTGCGAGTTGCGGACCGAAAGCGAACTTGTCTTTGTTAGCCAGAAACTCCTGAATGAACGGCGTCTCAATACCGTCCTCCAGGTACTGGAATAGGTTCTTGAACATACGGCTGGCTGCACCCGAAGCCGGAACGAACTTAAGGATCTTATGACCCTCTTTCAGGTACTGTTGCCATGCAGCGATGTACGCTTCCTGCTCGGCGCGTTTCGGAGCGAGAATGCCCTTCTTCGTCGATGCAGGAGCTACGATGTCTAACTCGGGAAAACCATTACGGAAACACTCCAACTGCGCTTCCGCCTTTTCCACAGAAATGCCTCGAGCTTGTAATTGCTCTAAGTCTTGTGCACTAAATGTAGTCATGGTCGTTAAAAAATAAGTTAATATTGTGTTAGTTATGTTTCACCAAATAATGCTCGATTCCTAATGCTTCCACCTCTTGCTTGTAGCGCTCGAACAGTTCCATTCGAATCTCGTCCGAACCGTTACTGCGCGCAGGGTCGGGCTCCCATGGTAGATCCGGATAGAGAATGACATAGACGTCCATGGGGTACTGCTTTATCGCCTCGTCTAACCACTCAGGCCAGCGTCCGAACGCGTAGTCAAACCATACTTTCGTAATGATCAGCTCCGTGTCAAAAACCACTAATCCCTCATCCCTAATCGCTAACCGTTCAATTTGCTTCTTCGCTATCTCGCAGAGCTCATCCCATGTTACCTCCGTCGAGCCTTTTTTCTCTACAAACTCCCGCGCGTACTCCGGCACATAGATCCCCTGATAGCGCTCGGCTAACTCTTTGGCTAGGGTCGTCTTCCCTGTGCTCTCCGGTCCTATGATTCCGATACGCATCATCGCGTCAGCATGAGTTTGATATTCAGTCCTATATTGTCCGCCTTAACGGGGTAACTGCTGGAGATGAGCGGTGTCGTGCCTTGGTGGTCGTAGAAGAGTTGCAGGTTGATCTTCTGACTCAGCACGTAATCCGCACTGATCTTGATAGCCAGCACCTTGTTTCCGCTCGAAGCCTGCGTGATACCTTCGTCGATCTTACGGAGTAACATCTTCACGTCCTTGTACGACACATCGACTTGCAACTTGAGGTCGTTGCTCACTTTCTTCTGTCCGCCGTCTTTCTTCTTGGTGATGAAATTGAGGTTCTTGACTGTATAGCCGGCACCCACTACAAACTCGGACGTATGACCTTCGGTCAGTTGGACGCTGGTCACGTTGAGCGCTAAGTTACGTTGCTTGCGGTACTCTGCCTTGAGACTCAGACTGTTCTTCATCGTCAGGTTCAGACCGATGAGCGGACTGAAGGCCTCGGTGATCGTCACGTTCGAGATATCGTATGCCGAACTCGGGATCGGTTGGTCGGTTGTCACGTCGCGCACGAAACCGATCATCTTACCGCTCTCACCTTGCGCCGGTACCCAAGTCGAGTAAGACCCAAACGAACCGATGGCGTACTTACACGTATAGGCGTGCGTGAGCGTCACGGCCTTGAAATGATCTTTCATCCACGGTAACTTACCGAGTCCGTCGTAGGTCACAGACCAGTTCGGCAAGATCCGCAGGATACCTAACAGCGGGTTCATGTCCATCTTATGCGCGTCGCGACCCGTGTAAGCCGCTAAGAAGGCCGGCACGAGTACATCGGCGGAGTTATTGGATACATGACCTTTGCTGGCGTCGAAGGTCTTACCGGCAAAGATACTTCCTTGCAGGAAGCCTGCGTCCGGATAGACCGCTCCTTCGTACTGCGCCTCCACGCGGTCACGCAGCACGTCACGGTTCGCGAGGAACTGGTCATACGCGCTATTAGCGAAATTCTCTTCCTGCGTGCCAACACGACTGAACATCGTTCCGATAGCGCAAGACGTGATATTGAACGAACCCGTCATGTTCTCCTGCAGACGGTCGTAACTATAGATGATCGAGGTCGATTGTGCCAGGTAGCGTTTACCGCTCAACTGCACTTTCAGACCGGGCAGCGGTTCGAGGGTTAACTTGATATCCAGATCACTCGTCATGGCGCGTGCAGCAGGTTGTACCACACTCGTATCGCCTGACAACCAGCCACGCTCTTTGGCTTTCTCTACGAAGTCATTCGGAATAAATCCGAACGCGAAATCAAAGCCCGGCGCGTAAGCGCCGTTGACCTTACGCTGACCCATGAAACCGGCCTCCGGACTGAAGCCCGGTACGGTCATGGAGTTCGTCTCGCGGTAGGTGATATTCAACTTACGGAACATTGTTCCTACATATGCGAACATGTCTGCCGCCACCTGCTTGGGTGTGCGCTCATTCGGGTCACGCGTCGTGACGGTCACGGTGGCCTGTGCACAGTCACTCTTCGGCGTCAGGGTCACCTTCGTGTTGCCGTCCGGCTTGACCGTCACGGCTATCACCTTACCCGTCGAGTCCGCCACAGTCACGTTCACGTTCTCGCTGTTGAGTCGGTGCGTGATCTCGATCGCTTCGCCTTTCTTGAGTTGCACGGTCTGCGTATAGGTCTTGGGCTTAAACGCCCGGCCTCCTGCACGACCTCCGCTTCGACCACCGCCGTACCGCTGGGTCATGGTCTTCCAGTACTTGGACTTACCGTACCAAGTCTCGAAATTAATACCTCCGTCCACCTGCCAGCTCTGCAACGAACTCACAGTGTTGCCCAGATCCGTATCAGCTTTTGTCGAAGCTGTGCGTGTCCAGTTATAATTGGCATTATACGATGCGTTACCGGTCAGTGCGTCCAGACCCGGAATACGGTTAAACGGCACGTTCCATGAAGCGGTGAACACCTGCTGATAGGTGTATGGCGAACCCCATTTAGCCAGTGAATGCTGGATCGTATCTTTCCATGCCTCGTACTGGTCATGGTTGAACTCCGCATCGAAATACTGACCCTTCAATATCTCCGGCGTGTAGGTACCCTCGTCGATGATTGCGTTCATCGCGCTCTGGAAACTGAACTTCATGTTCTTCGTGAAGTCGTACTTGATATCCACGTGCCGATCCCATGTGAAGTCCTTACTGAACGTCAGATCCTTGGCGTCAAAACCGGAATTGGTCAAGTCGCGCATCTTCATGTGACTGAAGGTGCGGTGCATGTTCGTGTTAAACGACCAACTCTGCGGCAGGTAGTAGAAATTCATCTCTTTGAGGAACTTCACCTTGCTCACTTTCTCCACCTTGGCGAACGGTTCCCACGGTTTTGGGTTGAAACTGTAGGCGTAGGTGAACGATCCTTTCTGGTCGGTCGTCATGTTCGCTTCCATCTCCGGTGAATGCTCGGACTGCTTGTTGTACGACGCCGAGATAGAGAAGTTAGCCGGGTCGTAGAACATATCTTTCTTCTTGGAGTGGATATTGACCTTGAGGTTACTTACGCTGAACGAGGTGCTCTCGTGCACCGTGTTGGACATCTGTTTGATCGAGTCGCGTTCTGCCTTTGTATCGAAGGTCTCGAGTGTCTCTTTGAGTTTGACATCCGTATCAAGCGGGTCATAATCAGGACTCGTCGTCTCATTGCTGTACGATACGTACAACGGCATCTGGATCTTCGCTTTCTCCGGGAACAGACGACCTGCCTCGAGGGCCGCACTCACGCTTAACTGATAGAAGTTATCGAGGTTGCGGTCGAGCACGTTGGATTCTATCGAACCGTATCCTGCGGTCTCTAACCGACCGGCTACGTTGACTTGTGCGATATCGCTGATAGCCAGTGACATGTTCGCCATGGCGGCTACACCGCCTTGTTCGTTGAACTGGCTCAGACGTAACTCATTCACCCAGATCTCCGCCGTGTGGTCGGTCCGACCCGTGTTGCGCACACCGATCATGATGGTCTCTACGTCCTCCAGCGTCGGGTTACCGAGCACGGTGATCTTGTTCTGCGGCTTACCGTTCGCGTCGTCATAGATAACGTATGGAATGGTGTTGCTTACCCCCTCGTTCCCGGATCGTTTGGCTTTGTTGCGCGCAATCTTGGCGGCTGTGAGAGTCTTCAACTCAAAGTCGAACATATTCTCCTCCGGCCATACAACCATACGGTCTTTTTCGCTGTTGTTATTGTACTGTCCTGCCGGAGTGAGATGCAGCGGGATCTCATATTCGTAGTAGTTATTACGCAAGTCCGAACCGATACGAATGAAGCAACTCATGTCGCCGTCCTGCAAGGTTGGGTCGAGCGCTTCCATCATTTCTGCATGGACAAACATCTGCAGGTTCTTGTACTGCCGCATGTCGTAATGGGTGTTCTTGTACATCGCCCGGGCATCTTTCGGACTGAGGTTCATCACGCGCAGTACCATGGCTTGTTCGTTCTGCGCAATGAGTTGCGCCTGACCCGGGTCGGTCTGACGACTCACTCCCGGCGGAAGCACGTAGTTAACCGGCGTACGGGTACTGTTCTCCTCGATATTGACGGTCTGCACATCAATCGCAGCACCGCTGTTCACCGGTGTGCCGATAGGATAGAGGTCGCGTGTGTACTGACGCCATTCACCACGAACTAAGTCCATCGTCGCGAAACGCAGGTGCGTCTCGTGATCAAAGCCCGTCATGTACATACGCATGAAACGAACGGATTTCCAGTTACGGATCGAACCGACGGTCTTCACGTCCGAACTGTCACCTTTGAGAGGTATCTTGAACTGATACCAGGTCACGTCTTGCGTCTCTCCGTTACGCAGCGTCACTTTCGCTACTTTCTTCTCGGAGATGTGCTGACGACCGACCTCCATCATGTCCGGTCGTAAGATGACCTTGTATTGATAGTATTTCTCGTACTCGTTGAGCGTGTTGTCCTGGTTGATATCTTCGATATCCGGCGTGAGCGTCGAGGCCGTTCCGTAACTCTCGGTCTGACTCTCCGTGTCCGGACTGTTCCCTTCGGTACCGTTGAAATGTTTGTAGCGCTTCAAAACCGGCACCTCTTGCTGGTCGTAATCCGTTCCGCGGTAGTAATGGAAATTATCACCGGCAGGGTCATTGAGTGGAGAGAACGCGTCGTTACGCCACTGACTCAGCACATCGGCATCGACTTTCGCCTGCAGGTCGTTGACGTACTGCATGTATATCGGCCATTTCTGCTCCTGTGCAGAACTCAAACCGTTCAGACCTACGTCTTGTTTGGGACGTGCTCCGCTCTCGTTACTGAACGCCACGACGGTACTGGTGGTCTTCGGTACATAACCCCAGATGGTCGAGTCGATACGTCCTTTGTCTTCCGCAGAGATAGGCAGACCGTGCTCGAAGGCTTTCTTGCCGTCACGCAATATATCCTCGCTGATATCACCGAGGTTGATATACAACTCGCCGTCGTACCCATCAGGGTTCGTCAGCGCCGGATCCATGAGCCAGAATTGGATATACTCGATATTCGCTTTCTCAAAGTCCGTGTTGTCCAAACGCCGCATGATACCTCCCCAGCGTTTCTTGGGGTTGGTCAACTCACCGCGGTTATTGATCTCGCTTGCCGACACGTTATACGGACCGCGTTCTTGCGGGTAATACGATAGGTTCAGCACCGATAACTTGGTGTCGACATTCGTGGCCTCTTGTTTATTCGGATAGATCTCGTCTTGATAGACGATACGCGTGCGGTGGTCACTCAGCACCGTCAGGTCGTTACGTATATGCTCAGGCGTGTTGGTCTGCGGGTAACCGAAGATAGGATCGACCGCGTACCATGCCAGCAACGCACGGTTCTGGTTGTAACTGATCTTATTGATGTCACGCGACTCGCTGAACGGATACGGCGTGGACGCTAAGAACCAGTAACTGGGGTAGTGCACGTCGATATTCGTCGTCGTGTTCTCGAAATCGTCTATATACGCCGTGCCGATCGATCCTACGTCATTCGTGTGACCCGGTATGAGGTGCGCGAACTCGGCATTGATAGAGAACGTGGACGGCGCTGTCGCGGTGATCCATGGAATCTTATCAATCGCGTTCGTCAACCATTGCATCTCCGTCTTCCATGACCCGTTAACTCCCCAGATGGTGTTCGCGAGCGGTTCACTACCTGTGTTTACCTTCGTTGTCAACGGCCGCTCACGTAGGTGCATGATCGTTCCGCCGATAGTCAGATCTTTGTTGAACTCATACTCGAGGTGTGCACCGAAAAGGCTCTTTCGCTGCATAGAGAACGTGCTTTGGTTCTCGAGCTTCACATCTACGTTCGTGCCGGACTCCAGAATACTCGTGTTGAGGATCGTCACCGTTCCCATCGTGTAATCGACCGTATAATCGACGTTCTCGATGAGTGTCGCACCACCGGCCGTCACGGTCACCGATCCACGCGGCACGTTCATCGCACCCAGGCGAATCTCACTGCCGTTCGTGCCTTTGTACTTACCGGTCAGGTGGAACTTATTCTTCTCGCTCAACTCCTGCGCGATCACCAGCGTGGAGTCGTACAGTTCCTGGTAGCAGTATTTCTTCGTGAGTCGCTCGTCGTTGCCCAGCGCAGACGCCAAGTGACTACCGAAAGGCTCTAGTACCGGGAAGATGATCTTACCGTTCGAAGCGTATATCGTCAGTCCTTCGACAAAGTCGAACCGTCCGTCCGGACTCGGGTTGTTCTTCTGATCCAAGCGGTCGAGGTCCATCACACGGATGAGTTGTTTGCCACTGATCGGGCCTTCGTTCAAGTACTGCATGTCGGTGCCCACGGAGTCATTGCGGTACGTCACGTACAACTCGAACTTATCCGACTGGATACTCGTCGCACCGAGCGAGTAGATATTCTTCATCATGAGGTCCCACGTACCGCGACCTTTCTTATCCGGCGCGTTAGCACCTGCTTTCAGCATTTTCAGCGCTAAGGCGTTCGGTGCACGCAGGTCTTCACTTCCGTCCGTACTGAACTCACCTACCTGATAAACCTTGCCGTTATACGTGTATTCGTACGCGACAGCCAAGACTTCGTCTTGGTTAAGCGCACTCTTGAGCGATATATATCCTAACGCACTGTTGAGCGTATATTCGCTGCTCGTCAGCAGACGTGCCGACTCGATCTTCTCGTAGTCCACGCCGCCTTCCATGCCGTTGAAGCCCTCCAGCGCCGAACTGGTCTGCTGGATATTACGGAAATCGGTCGTCTTGATTTGCGCATACAAGTCGTTCGCTACGTTCTCCGGCGCGGCGATGTCATTGGCAGCCCAGCTCGTGTTCTGCAGGTGCTGTTTCTGTTCACCAAGATCGACAAACGCCACTACGTTACGCGCTTGCTCGTAGTTAGCCCGTTTATTGGTGATCCAAACCTCGATCTTGTTGATCTGGATACCGCTCGCGATATACGGCACACTGCTCATCGCCTGCTCGTACCGGTCGCGGAAGAAATGACTCAGGAAGAAATGGCGGTTCTCGTCGTAGTTGTCACCCGATATATCGAACTTCGTCATCTGCGCACCGCCTTTACTGCTCACCGTCTGCGCCTCGCTGTTCTGCTGACTCACGAGTGCCTGGATACGGAACTTACCGAACTTCAGGTTCGTCTTGATACCGAACAAGGCCTGACTGCCTCGGATCAGCGAAGAGGGTAGGTCCATCGTCACGTTACCCGCCTCGATACTCTGGATGATATCGTCCTCCTCGCCTTTGTAGTTCAACTTCAAATTCTGCTGGTCGAACGAGAACGACGCCTCGGTGTTATAACTGAGGTTAAAATTAAGTTTGGTACCTACCTTACCTTGAATGCTCGCCTGGATCTTCTCGTCGAAATCGAAGATGTTATTATTGCGCGCGCGTACAGTAAGGCTCGGGTTATCGATATACTGGTGCTTGAAGCCGAAGAGCAACTCGGCGCTTCCCTGCATCTTCAGTTGTACACCACCCGGACCGAAGACCTTATCAGCTGGACCGATGTTGAACTTCATATCGGTGATGTCGAACTTACTCTCGTTATTATGTTCCACCTCGCTGATCTTCTTCTGCCAGTAACTGTGCATGATCTGCCGCTCGGCGTAGTGGTTATACTCGTCCTGCGTCAGCAGGTATGGCGTCGTGATCTCCGTGTCGCCTATCTTCGTGCGGATGATGTACATGCCCGTCTCCGGTTGGTACTCCACGCTCGTCGTGATGTTTCCCGGGTCACGCAAATCCAAACTACTGCTTGGCTGCGTCAACTCACCGTAGTTCTGCACACCCAACTGCTTCACTCTCGTCGGTGCCCAGATCGCACTGTCCGTCTCCGTTACGATATCCGCTGCCTCTTCCGGAGTCTTTCCATCATTGAGCGACGAAGTCGCGCTCATTCCATCATTAGGCGACTTGTTCGCATCATTGGCTGCCTTAGCAGCCTTCTCCGCCTCCTTCCGTGCCTTCTCTTCCGCCACGAGCTCCTTCAGTGTCTTCGGCTTCGTCCCCGCCGCCGGCGCCTGTGCTACCATCATAGATGGCAACAATATCAACAGTAATATGTATAGGAGTCTATTCCTCAAAAAAATATTTTTGGTATTTTTGTGATGGTTGATTTTGAATCTCGATAGAGATATGGGTTATTTGGATAAGGTACATTGCAAATTTATTTGTGAATGGACGTTAGCAAAATAAGCCATGTAGGTACGTAGTACCAAAATCAACCATCAATTTTTTATGTATTTTTCTTTTTATAAAATCAAAGCATTTTCAGCGCTTCCCGAATAACTGCCTCTACCTTCATTGTCGGATCGTTCTTTAATATCTTATCAACGGCCTTACCGCTGGCATTCGTCGGGAAACCGAGCATCGTCAGCGCGCTGATCGCCTCACTGCGTACACCGCTAACCGCTAACCCCTCACCGCTAACCGTTTCGAGCGGCAGCTCGGTAGGATCTCCACCCAGATCGAGCTTCAGCGCCTTGTCCTTCAAGTCCACGATGATACGCTGTGCCGTCTTCGTGCCCAGACCCTTTACCTTCGACATCGCCTTTGTGTTACCCGTCGCAATGAGCATACGCAACTCCTCTGCCGTGAACGCCGAGAGGATCATGCGCGCGGTCGCAGCACCTACACCGCTGACCGTCATTAGCAACTCAAACAACTGCCGTTCGGCCTTCACCGCAAAACCGTATAACTCATGTGTGTCCTCGCGAATGATCTCCGTCGTGAAGAGCTTCACTGGCTCACCCGTAACCGGTAACCCGTCACCCGTAACCGGTAACCCGTCACCCGTAACCTCTTTCCCCACCAGCGCACTATACGTCGGCAAGGTGATTTCGATCGTGTAACCCACGCCTGCCGCCTCTACAATTGCCGTCGTCGGAGTCAACTCCGTTAATAATCCTTTTATATATTCAATCATACGTACACAATTAGCCAAAATAAAATCGGGCACAAAGGTACAACAAAAAAATGACATATGCAAATTTAAAATTTATCACAAAAACTGTATATATACTATGTATATATACATATAAAGCACACTTTTGTCAAAAAAATCAATTCATCCTTGGGTGATCCTTGGGCGATCATTGGGCGATCATTGGGAACGCATAGGTAATTGATAGGTTTTTAGGAGGATATTAGTACTTTTTGCACCAAACATTTGCATATTCCAAATAAAAGTAGTACCTTTGTCGCGGAAATGATGCTACAACATTTGCTTATATCGCTTCCGATGATGGTATGCCTCTTTTGGGGTGTGTTCTTTTGTATTCGTCTGTTCCGGAGAGATAATGAGCGTCTTGTAGCGTTATTGCTGACACTCTTCTACACCGCGGCTACCATCCTCTATTTCGACCATTGGCTGTATTTCTTGGGTTCGCGGGATAACGTGCCGGCGGCGTGGAGTTATATCATCACGAACCTCAGCGTATATCCTCTTTATTATGCGTACTTGCGCGCCCTCACACGCGCTAAAAGGAGTTATGAGACGGCTATTCTGTTTGTTCCGGCCGCATTGGCGGGTGTCTTCTATCCGCTCTGTCACTATCTGGGATGGATGAGCGACGACCGCTTCATGATGATTACACGCGGCTGCTTTGCTCTCCTTGTCATATGGGTCTGGATTCGCGGTTGGCAACTGATTCGCGCCACCCAGCAGCGGATGGATACTACATATTCCGACTACCGAAGCCAACTCTTGCAACCGACGCACACGCTGCTGGTGTTTATCGGAATCACAGCCGCCTTCTCATCGTTACTCAATGTGCTCGGACGCGATACCTTCTCCGGCAGCGAATTGGTGCTTATTCCCGCTGTCGTGATGTCCGTGCTCCTCTATAGCCTCGGATATATCGCCTCCCATACTACTCTCCCGCAGGAGACGGTTGCCCGCGAAGAAGAGGAAGACGAGAAAGACCAAGCTACTACCGAGGAGACGGATGAGCTGCTTTATAAGATCGCCACGGTCATGCGTGAGCAGCAACTGTTCGCCAACCCGCGACTGACCATTCAGGACCTGGCCACCGCCGTTGGCAGCAACCGCACCTATGTCAGCAGTTGTATCAACCGCCGCACAGGGCTAAGCTTCTCGCAATATATCTCCCGCTATCGCGTAGAGTATGCACAAATTATTCTGCGTGACACGCGGTACGAAAACGACCATGAGGCTGTTGCCGATGCAGTCGCGCTGAGCGGCTTCTCTTCCGACCAGAATTTCTACCGCGTCTTCAAAGACCTCACCGGTCAGACTCCTCTCCAGTACCGAAAATCTCACTAATCTGCACTTTTGTACGATTTGAGAATGGATTTGTACGATTTGTGAATGCTTTTTAACAAAAAAGCAGTACTTTTGTGCGTTGTATTCAAATGGAAACAATCGTTCAAGTAAAACGAGATAAGAAAATTTTTTAAAAAAGAAAGGATATATATTATGAAGAAACTTCTTACTCTGTTTTTTGCTCTCGCGGCAAGTATCACGTTCGCTTCGGCAACTATCTACACAAGTGTATTGATTGACGGTCTGTGTTATGACCTCGATGACGAAACTCTTACTGCCACACTGGTGAATAACAAAGAGGCCTATAAGTCGCTTACATCCATCGTTATGCCCGACACGGTTGTTTACAACGAACAAACATTCGACGTGACAGCCATAGCAAACAGTGCGTTCGGCTACACGTACAATGAAGGAATCACGCAATTTGTTATCGGTAATAAGGTGCAAACCATTGGCGAGGGTGCTTTTCGCGGGTGTCAATCCGTGAAATCGTTTGTGATTCCTAATAGCGTCAAGACCATTGGCAGTAATGCTTTCTATAAATGCTACGGATTGACAACCATTGTGATTGGTGACAGCGTGGAGTATATAGGCGCTGGAGCATTCTATGAGTGCGATGCCCTGAGTTCGGTCACGTTCGGAAAATGCGATCCTATGTTTGGCGTAGACCTGTTTAAGTACTGTACCAGTCTGCCCGTGGTGGATGGTATCCGCTATGCAGGTGATTACCTGGTGCAGGCGACAGACAAGTCGCAAACAACTTATACCATTCAGCCCAATACACGATGGATAGGTAACAGGGCCTTTGTATATTGTAATTCAATGACGTCCATCGTGATTCCGGATTCTGTCAGTTTCATCGGTAATGAAGCCTTTCAGGAATGTGAAAAGTTGCAATCTGTCAATATCCCGGCTGGCGTGAAATATATAGGAAGCCATGCTTTCCAATTATGTAAAGTTTTGCCATCGGTCGTTCTGCCGGAAGGTCTGACGTATATTGGCGTGCAAGCTTTCTCCGGTTGCGCCGCTTTCACTCATATGGAAGTGCCAAGTACGGTGACCTATCTAGGTAACAATGCCTTTGAATACGATTTAAATCTCACTTCTATCACGCTGCATTGTCCAATGGACACCTTGCCTGAAGGCATATTTATAGGTTGCGCGAGTTTGGACTCAGTGGTTGTCCCGCAAGGGGTGAAAACTATCGATCAATACGCTTTCATGGCGTGTAGCGCGTTAACGCACGTTGAATTGCCAGAAGGACTTAAGTCCATCCGGCAAGATGCGTTTTCCGAATGTCCTGCCCTGAAAGAGATAGAACTTCCTGCTTCGCTTGATACAATCGGTCAATATGTCTTCAAGCGTTCTGCAAGTAGTCTCATATGCAAAGCGATCACACCGCCTCGGATTCATGAGGATGCCTTTGCCTATGGATCGATGCATTCCTTGCGAGTGCCCAAACAGAGCCTGGAGGCTTATAAGGCGGCCGATGTATGGAAGAACTTTTACCTCATTTGGCCCATCTATGGTGAAGAGGAAGAAGCTGCGTTTGCGGGTTGGACCAAATACGACAACGCCCATTTTGATAACTCCTGCGGAATGTCGGGAGAAACGTTTAATTGGGGTATCATGATTCCGACGGATTCCATTCGTGGCAACAAACTGACGCAAGTGGCGTTGTTTGAGACAAGGTATAATAGCTCGGAGATAACCCTGTCTGTCGTATCCGGCGGAGAGACACCGGCCTCGGGACAATTGCTGCATACCGAGTCGTTCATGCCTGAAGGAAACGGCTTCCATATTATCGCCTTTGAGAATCCAATCGTTATAGATCCAACCAAAAATCTGTGGATTTATTTCTCAGAAGGAACAGATGAACAACCGGCAGCCATGGACTACACGGCAGGTAATCCAAACGCACAATGGATTGGTTTTGGCACAGAGTGGATGAATCTGCAAGGTCAGTGGTCATCTCCTTTTGTATTCATGATTCGTGCGCATATCCCGAGTACCGAAGGCGTGGAGAATGTGCAGAATGACAAAGCACAAAGTACAAAAATCATCCGTGACGGTCAGATCCTCATCCTCCGTAACGGCAAGACATACAATGCCGTTGGTGCAGAAATTAAAAATTAAAAATCATATGTTATGAAAAAGATTCTATTTTTCGCCATGGCGCTGGTAGTCGGCGTATTGGCATTCACAAGTTGTGACAAGAACAAAGTGGACAGCCCTATCGTAGGTACATGGCGCTATCAGACACCACCAGCAGAAGATTCCGGTTGGTTCGGCGTGTACATCTTCACCTTCAATGGCGATGGCACATTCGCCCTCTATGACTATGCCTATGGACCGGGTGCCGATCTGAGCAAGCCGTATGACGGTTTCGTATGGAGAGGCCCATATGAAATCAACGATGACATCATTACTATCCACAAGGACAAATACGGCATGGCGAAAGCGGATGGTACAGAAGAATACGATGACGAATGGCAACCGCAAGACGAGAAGCTGAAGTTCAGCATTAATGGTAACATCATGCATATCACACGCGACTACGGTACCGATTATTCCTGGGATGCAGACTATACCAAACAATAAATAATCATGAAAAAATATTTATTTTTCGCCTTTGCGCTGGTAGCAAGCGTACTGGCATTCACCTCTTGTGAAAAGAAAAACCAAAACGAACCGGATCCGGATGCTGTTGTTTTCAATGTAACCGGAGAGTTGCGTGGCGTGATGTTTGATGTGTATAACACACAGCAAGAGGCAGTAATCACACTGCACCCCACTAAGAATACCGTGGATGTGAAGTTTGTACAGGCACGCATCGCTTCCGACGAGGAGACTCCGCAGGATATCTATATCTACGATATGCCGATTAGTACCGAGGAAGGCCACATGGTACACATCAATCTCGTGCTGGCAGATGGTTCGGCCTATAAACACTTCCCGAAATCGTATGCTTACGCTGCGATGGATGCCAATCGGACGATGTTCAACATGCATTTTGGCAACGATAACGAGCAAGACACCCAGGTTTATCTCGTCTTTAATGCCATGCTCAAATAAGCTGAAATTTATGAAGAAAATCTTATTTTTCGCCTTTGCGCTGGTAGCCGGCGCACTGGCATTCACATCTTGTGATCCGAACAACCCGAACAACCCTCAAGAAGAGCAGGAACTTAAGCCCGCTGAGCTCATCGGTACTATGTGGCGCACCGACAGCGTATTCATGGATGGAGAGAAGAGTCCGGGACCCCACTTCATCGTGGACATCATCGCAGCCGACAAAGCCGTACTGAACGGTGACACCGTAACGTACCACTTCGACAGCAACCACCTCATAGTGGATAGTCGCAACATGGATTTCGAAGTAGCTGCTTTCTATGGCGAGACGGCCAAGCTGAAAGATACCCAGGGTGTTACGGAGATATACGTATGTAAACTGCCTGCGTTTGACTACGAGAGCCAGATCTTCGAGCCGAAGACCGAAGACTTTGTAGGTACTTGGAAACTGGCGTATTACAGCATGGATGCGCACACCCTGGAGGGCGCATGGTACACCATGGGCACCAACCCCGGCGTTGAGACCTGGGAACTCCGCGCAGACGGCTCGGCTACCTACCACAGCACCTTCACCGGCGAGACCCAGAATGGTGCATGGAGTTACGAATTCGGTATGCAGATGGTCAACAACCCGGCACAGAGTCATCTCGTGGACGAGAACGACCGCATCACCGTACAACCGCTCACCAAAAACTGGATGGGCTTCGTTCGCGGCGACGGTACGACCTATTATCAGTGGTATTTCGTACGAGTAAAATAATCGATAAATAATCAACGAATATGAAAAAACTTTTTATCTTCGCCTTTGCATGTGTAGCAAGTGTATTGGCTTTCACTTCTTGCGAGAAGAACGAGCCCGAATTGAAAGGCACAGTGTATCATTACAGAGGTATCTCCTGGGCCGATTTCGAATACGAGCATGATGTGTATATCGCGCTGGAAGACAACCACAAGATGACCATGAAGTGGGTAGGCGTCAAAACATCGGAAGATGCTGAGCCTGTAAACCTCTATCTCTATGACGGCATATGGGAGGGTAATGCAACCGAGGGATATCATATCCACTGCGATGCGCTGCCCCAACTGCCGGACGGCAAACCATTCGACAAATGGGAGTCGTTCGACATCGACGGTTGGTGCGATGCCACCAGTTGCAGCTTCGACTACCACATTGACGGTTCCACTATGGGTATCTTCGACGGCGAGATAGTAAATGACTAAAATCGAAAGAAATTATGCGTAAATTCTTATTTTTCGCCATCGCGCTGGTAGCCGGCGTACTGGCATTTACCGCTTGTGAGAAAAATGGTAACAATTCCAACGAACCGGGAAACGGGCAAACCGCTCAACTGGCCAGTGGAACCTGGGTGTGCCAATTGAATGCAAACGGATACATGTACTTTGAGTTCAGTGGTAACTCCGTTAAATTTCATGAGGTAGGGCAAGCGCTGGGATCGACGATTGACGCATGGATAGGTGGAACCTATACGTTGAAAGGTAATACCCTCACATTCTCCTTTACAGACTCTAACGTAGAGGAGATGAAAGCTGATCTGGACAAATATGAGAAGACCGCCACACTCGATGGCGACAAGCTCTTGTATTCCGGTCACACCTTCACGCTGCAAAAGTAAATCGAAAGAAATTTCGTAAAAAAGAATGGCATATGCTTGCATATGTCATTTTTTTGTAGTACCTTTGCAGTCGCAAATAAAATATAAACAAGGCATATGAAAAAAATCTTTATCTTTTTAGCTGCAGCGATGCTTTTTAATGCATGCGGCATGCTGAACGGTAGTTCTTCTAAACAGTCATCAACGGCAACTCAGTCCACTCAGACGGTTAGTACCAGCGCCCTGCAAAGCGGTCAGGGAGCAGGTAACGCTCTCCAAGCCCTGTACACCCAGTACAAAGCGGACGGCAACAAATATGACTACAAGAACATGCAGAATGTTTTGAATACCGTCACGCTGTTGGCTAACTGCGAAGGACTGAAATCCAACTATCAGGACAAGACTTATCTCAAAGAATTCGGTAAGGGTCTGATTGCCAGTTCGTTAGGCCTGGTGACGCAGTCGAACGTAGAAACGGTAACGAACAGTCTGGTCGATATGGTTAAGAACAGTGAGGCCGTTCAGACAGCTGCAACCCAGGCGCAGAGCACCGCTTCTACCGCTGCATCCTATGCCAACACTGCATCCCAATATGCCGGTGCGATCAGTTCGCTCCTCAGTGCCTTCGGCGGCAAATAAGGACTGACCCGATATGAGAATTGCCATTATCGGAGCGGGAAGTGTAGGCACGAACCTGCACCATGCGTTTGAACTGAAAGGAATTCGTGCGGAACTGGTGCACGCTCGTCCGCTGACGGCGGGAGGAAGTGTTCAGCAGCAAGCAATCAGCGAGTTGCCGAAGGCAGACTGCTATATCTACACGGTGGCGGATCAGGCCTTAGAGACGGTGGTGGCGAAGGTAGATGCACCGCAAGCGCTGCATGTGCACACGTCCGGTTCGATGCCGATAGAAGTGTTTGGTGCGGACAAACCGCACGCCGGCGTGCTGTATTTCTTCCAGAGTTTCAGCCGGATTCAGTTGATAGACGACTGGTCGAACATCCCGTGTTTCATTGAGGGCCGCAATATAGACGACATCGCGGCTATTTACTCGCTGGCGCAGTGTCTGACGAGCCGTATCTATGAGGCGAACGGGCACGACCGCGAGCGGCTGCATATAGCGGGGGTGTTCGCTAATAACTACACGAACCTCATGTACCGCATCGCGGCAGAGGTACTCAAGGACACGCAGATTCCCTTTGAGGCTTTGTTGCCGCTCATAGACCGCACGGCGGAGAAAGTGCATGTGATGGCACCAAAGGACGCACAGACCGGTCCCGCACAGCGTGGAGACCAAGCGGTGATGGCCCATCACGAGGCAGTGCTGGCATCTACGCCTTACGGCGAAGTGTATCGAGTGCTCGCAGCGTTAATCGAGAAAGGGCAAAATCATTGAGTTCTTCCCAACGAATGCGAATAGTGCCGGCAATGTCCGGCATTTTTTGTACGCGATGCACAATAAAACGCGCATGGAGGCGTTGATGCGAGAGAACGTGCGTAAAGGCTAATGGCGAAGGGCTAATGGCTAATGGCTCTTCTGGCGATTCCTCGCAGGGAAACTCGTAGAGATGATACCAAATATCTTTCGGGTTCTCCCGTCTGCGGATGAGCGTTTCGTCTCCTTTCGTATAAATATGGTAGGTGAACCATCGGTCACGCACTTTGGGGCGGGGTTTGCGCACGGGCAGCAGTTCGGCCGTGCCGTGTGCATAGGCGAGGCACTGCGCTTGAAGCGGACAGGTGAGGCAGGCATCGCCTAAGGAGGGCGTACATTGCAAGGCTCCGAACTCCATGATGGCGGAGTTGAAGAGTCGGGGGTTCTCACGGTCGAGGAGGGTGTCTATGGCTTGATGGAAATGTTTCTTGCCGGCGGAAGTGTCGAAAGGTTCGTCGATATCAAGTAGTCGTGCCACGACGCGATAGACGTTTCCGTCCATAGCAGGATAGGGTTGGTTATAAGCAAAGGACGCGATAGCGCCTGCTGTATAATCGCCGATGCCGGGCAGGGAACGGATGTCTTCAAAACGGGCAGGGAACGGACTCCAGCCGTTGGTTACTACCGTCTGCGCCGCCTTATGCAGGTTACGTGCGCGGCTGTAATAACCGAGTCCCTGCCATTCGCGCAGTACCTCTGCTTCATCGGCTGCAGCCAGGTCTTCTACACGCGGCCAACGGGCAATGAAACGCATATAGTACTCCATGCCTTGTGCCACACGCGTCTGCTGCAGAATGATCTCACTGAGCCATATAGCATACGGGTCGCTTGTCTCCCGCCAAGGCAGGACGCGACGGTTAGCTTCATACCAAGCATATAAATGGCTATATAGCAGTGAATTGGGCATAAAAAGCGTGCTTTTTTTTCAAAAAATCGTGCAAAAGTACAAAAAAAACCACAAATTTGCAATTTTTTTGGCAAAATATTTTCATATTTCATTATTTTATAGTACCTTTGCACGCTTTTTCGGATATTTGAACAAACAATCAAACGAAAGAATTATTATGACAAAGGCTGAATTGATAAGCGAAGTTGCGCTTTACACGGGATATGATAAAAAGACGGTTAGCAAGATTGCAGAGCGTTTCTTATTGGCGATCAAGCAAAATATGGGCAAGGGTAAACCGGTCTATATTCGCGGTTTCGGTAGTTTCACGATGAAGGATCGCAAGGAGCGCATCGCACGTAACATCACGGCGCGCACATCGGTTTATGTACCGGCTCATACCGTGCCTGTTTTTAAACCGGCTCAGGAGTTCAAGGACTGTGTGAACCAGCCGAAGAACAAGAAAGCAACGAAAAAATAATATATACAACAACTAATTAATCACAATTCATTATGCCAAACGGAAAGAAGCATAAGAGACACAAGATGTCGACGCACAAGCGTAAAAAACGCCTGCGTAAGAATCGTCATAAGCATAAGTAATTGACGGTTGACTTAGCTTTGTGGCATATACTTGCTCAAGCGAGGGCAAGTAGCCACAAGGCTTATTTTTTATTTATTTTAATCCTAATTCAGTTATGAAGAGCGAATTGATTGTTGACGTACAGCCGACAGAGATCGCGATTGCGCTGACGGAGGATGACCGATTACAAGAGGTGGCTCGCGAGAAGCGAGACCAGGACAATTTTGCGGTAGGTAATATCTATTACGGTCGCGTCAAAAAGGTCATGCCGGCGCTTAATGCGGTGTTTGTGGATGTAGGTCATGAGAAAGAAGCTTTTCTGCACTATTTGGATTTAGGTTCTCAGTTTCGTACGCTGCAGACGTATGTTACCAAAGCCGTTTCTGACCGGCGTCGTATTCCTGTTATCACGAAGACGCCTCGTCAGCCGGAGGTGGGCAAAGAAGGTCAGATAGCCGACGTGCTCAAGGTGGGCGACCCGATCTTGGTTCAAGTATCCAAGGAACCGATCAACACGAAGGGTCCGCGCCTGACCGCCGAGATATCGATTGCGGGACGTAATATCGTCCTCATGCCCTTCTCAGACGGCGTGATGGTATCGCAGAAGATTAAACGCGAAGCGGAACGTCAGCGCCTCAAGCAGTTGATGCTTTCTATCAAGCCTGCCGGCTTCGGCATCATCGTGCGGACGGTCGCAGAAGACAAACGCGTCGCGGAGTTAGACAATGAGTTACGACTGTTAGTAGAGCGCTGGCAGCAGACGATCAAGTCGCTGCAGCAGAAAGAACCGGTGAGTCTGGTCAGTGAAGAGATGGGACGTACGCTCGGTATCATCCGGGATGTGCTCAGTCCGGACTTCGCGTCTATTCAGATCAATGATCAGGCTATCTATGATGACGTTCGTCATTACTTAGAGTTGATAGCACCGGAGAGCGCGAAGATCGTAAAGCATTACAAGGGTACGCAACCCATCTTTGACCATTTCGACATCACCCGTCAGATGAAGACGGGACTCGGCAGGACGGTCGGTTTTAAGCACGGAGGTTACCTCATCATCGACAAGACCGAAGCACTGTTCTCCATAGATGTCAATTCAGGCAGTAAGAAGATCTACGAGGACCAGGAGGAGAATGCGTTCCAGTTCAACATGCTGGCCGCGGATGAGTTGGTTCACCAACTGCGTCTGCGCGATATAGGCGGTATCATCATCGTCGATTTCATCGACATGAATACCAAAGAGCATCAGGATCAGCTGTATAACTACGTACGCAAACTCATGGATCGCGATCGCGCGAAGCACAATGTGTTGCCTCTCAGTAAGTTCGGTCTGATGCAGATCACCCGTCAACGTGTTCGTCCGGCGGTGGAGATGCAAGTCGAAGAGACCTGTCCGACATGTGGCGGCAAAGGTAAGATCCAAGCGTCTATCCTGTTCACCGACCAGATCGAGGAAGAGATAGCGCACGAGTACGAACAACACGGACGAGGAATGCAATTGCATCTACACCCATTTATTTACGCGTACGTCACGCGCGGGTGGCTAAAGAGCCTCGCCCACCAATGGCATCGCAAGTACGGAGTGAAGGTGATAGAGAACCAGTCCCTCGGTATGTTAGAAACGCGATTTGTTGCAGAAAAGTAAGAAAAAATAGAGGCCTATTCGGTCTCTATTTTTTTTAGTGTTCAGTGCTTAGTTCTCAGCTTCCTCTTCGATGACGGCACCGGGGACGTAACGTTTGAGCACACGTGCCACGCCGGTGGTCCAGCTGTTGATGGAGTCGTTATCCATCTGCAGACCGCTGATCATGTGCACGACCTGGTCGATCGGCATGCCGTATCGGAGCACACCGGAGATGAGGCGGGCATAGTTCCAGAACTCGCGGTCGAACTTATAACTGAGTCCTTCGACGGTGGTCTTGAAGCCGCGGGTATTGACGAACTGGAAGTCGTAGCGCTTGGTGCCATCCGGTTGCACGACCTTGATGATCTTGCCTTTCGTCACGCTCTTAGGCAGCGCGATACCCATCTCATCATCGGCCAGACCGGTGAAGATCTCATAAGGCCGTCCGTCCTTGAGACCGACGAATGCAATCCATTTATCTTTTTGGTTCTGGAAGCGCACTACATCGCATTCCAACTCGGCAGGACGCTTGAGCAGCGTCGTTTCTTGTTGTATCTCCATCGTTAATTCGTTAATTCGTTAATCGTTATCTTGGCGGAGCAGGATGTTTCTCCGGCCTCGTTGCGTTGTTGGTACTGCACGCCGTCTTCGGTGAGCAGATAGTGGGTGACAAGCGTCTCACCAAGCATCGCCTCTTTGGAGTAGTTGATGTCGAGCCGCACGCGCTTGCTGTAATAGTCCGGCAGGTAGGCATCCGTCATCGCCTGCAGGTAACGGCAACTGTTGCAGTGCCCGTTATAATCGATGTCGGAATAGACGATGGTATGCGGTACGCTGCCGGTCGGTTCGGGAATGGTGGTCATGCGCACGCGCGGCAAATCCAGCACCTCACCGTCCACAGAACCCTCAAAGATGGGGTTGTCGAAACAGTTGACGATCTCGCGTTTGTTGAGGTCAAGCACTGCCCAGACGGACTTGCATCGCCCGATCAGAATCCATTCCTCCCTTCCTTTTAGGGAAGGGTCGGGGTTAGGCTTATAGATGCGGAAATCACGGGTACTGAGCATGTGTACATTGGACTCTATCCAAGTTTCAAAGCGTATTTTGTCGCAGTGCGTCGGCATTTCGTACATCTCGACGGAGAGGCGCGTGAGGATCCATGTGAGACCCATCGGATGCAACACGGAGATGCCGAAACCTAAGTCATCCGCCACCGTACCGGCTACCTCCAAGAGGTAGTTCTCAAGGTTGAAGAGACGTAACTTCTTACAACCATCCACCTCCTGGTATTTTATCTCGTATTCGTAATTGTACTTCATTCTTTTTCGTGATTTCGTGGTCACGTGATCTCGTGATCACGATTAGTTCTTCAACCATCTGTCGAGCCATCCGCGGAACTCGCGTTGCCAGAGAATACCGTTTTGCGGCTTGAGCACCCAGTGGTTCTCGTCCGGGAAGATGAGTAACTCCGCCGGCACACCTTGCATCTTGGCCGCATCGAAAGCCGCCATGGCTTGGTTGGCCAGGATACGATAGTCCTTCTCGCCGTGAATGCAGAGGATCGGCGTGTCCCATTTATCGACGAACTTATGGGGACTGTTGGCAAACGTGCGCTGAGCGATCTTGTTGTTCTTGTCCCAGTATGCACCGCCCATGTCCCAGTTAGCGAACCATTTCTCCTCGGTCTCGAGATATTGCATCTCGAGGTTGAAGATACCATCATGCGCGATGAAGGCTTTGAAGCGTTTGTCATGATGACCGGCGAGCCAATAGACGCTGAAGCCACCGAAAGAAGCGCCTACACATCCGAGACGATCCTTGTCCACGTACGGCTCCGTGCAGAACTCGTCAATGGCTGTCAGGTAATCGCGCATACACTGGCCTCCATAATCACCGGAAATCTCTTCATTCCACTCCTTGCCGAAGCCCGGCAGACCGCGCCGGTTAGGCGCTACGATGATATAATCGCCGGCAGACATCATCATGAAGTTCCAGCGGAACGACCAAAACTGCGAAACGGGACTCTGCGGGCCGCCTTCGCAATAGAGGATGGTCGGATATTTCTTGGACGGGTCAAAATGCGGCGGGTAGATGATCCAGGTGAGCATCTGTTTGCCGTCCGTCGTCTTCTGCCAGCGCGGCACAACGGTCGAGCGCTCTATCTGCGAGTAGATGTTATCGTTCTCGTGCGTGAGTTGCGGGATCTCTTTCTCCAGCGCCGTGTGCGGTTGCTGCCATTCGTGTCCGCGCGGTCCGAAATCACGTGTCGGGTCGTTGAGGTACTCTTCGATATCCATCCGGTAGAGTTCGTTGGCTTGACGCATGGAGTGGCCTAAGAGGAAAGCGTAATGATCGCTCACATCACCGAGCGTGAGATCATACTGGCCTTCGGTGATCCGCTCGAGATTACCGTCCAAGGTAGCCAGATAGAGATCAATCGTACCCTGCCATACATCGGTGTAGAGAAGGGTGGTATCGTTGTACCACGCGAACTCACACACGCTCTGCCCAAAACCGGAAACGAGGTATTTCTTCTCGCCGGTCTCGAGGTTCATGACCGCCAGACGATTCTCGTCGCTCTCGTAGCCGTCACGCTCCATGGACTGCCAAGCAATCCACTTTCCGTCGGGTGAATAGGCAGGATTAATATCGTAGCCTTTATTATCTCTGGTGATGTTCTTGCACGCGCCTGCGCGTAAATCATATAGGTATATATCGCTGTTCGTGCTGATGGCGTACTCCAGACCGGTTTTCTTGCGGCAGGTATAAGCGATCTCTTCGTTGTTCGGGTTCCATGCCAACTGCTCAATACCGCCGAATGGCTTCATCGGGCACTCGTACGGCGTACCTTCCAAGAGGTTGGTTCCCTCGCCGACCTTGGCACACTTGATGCGCTCGCCTTCACCGATATAATTGACCTCCAGTTCGCATACAAAGGGTTGCGGAGCCGTCTCGGTCCACTCATCCCAGTGTTTGTACATCAGGTCTTCGTGCATATGTCCGGTGGCAAGCGGCAGATCCGGGTACTTGTCCTGCGTGGTCTGCACGGTCTTGACTTGCTTGATGAGGATGACCTTGTCCCGCATCGGCGAGAGAAGGAAGCCGTCGATGTCATCAGCTCCTTCGACCATCACTTCTTCTTTATCGCGGCGCAGGTAGAGTTGTCCGCCTCGCATGAAAGCGAGCCAACCGCTACTACCGAACCATGCGGGATCGTAGCCTACGAATTCGTCAACGACCTCCATTTCACCATTCTCAGTGAAGGGGTTGCAGATGCGAATCCAAGTCGTGGAACGGTTCTCTTCAACGCTATAATAGCTGACGGTATAAGCCAACAGACCGGTCTCTATATCGGACGCTACACTACCGATACGACCCATCGCCCAGAGTCCCTCCGGCGTCAGACGACCGCCTTCTATCGTGATCTGCGGTTTGGTGATAGGAGTTTTCTGATCTTCCTGCTTGGCGCAAGAAGCGCTTACCAACGCTAAAACTGCCATAAGAATAAGTCTAAATTGCTTCATAATTCGAAATTTTGCGTGCAAAATTACAAAAATATTTTGATATATGCAAAAAAAGTAGTAATTTTGTAGCACAAAAAGAAGTAAGCCATGAAAATTCAATTCTTAGGCGCCACGCGTGAAGTGACGGGAAGCAAACATCTGATTACGACCGATTCTGGTCACACGATTCTGTTGGACTGTGGTATGTATCAAGGTAAAGGTATGGAGACGGACGCCGACAACCGCGACTTGGGTTTCGATCCGGCGAGTCTGGATTGCGTGGTATTGAGCCATGCGCATATCGACCATTCGGGTCTTATTCCGTACATCGTCAAGATGGGTTTCAAAGGCGATATCTACTGCACTCCCGCTACGCGGGATCTGTGTGCGTTGATGCTCGCCGACACGGCGTTTATTCAGGAGCAGGATGTGCGTACCTACAACAAGAAGATCGACAAACAGAACCCGCATAAGGAGAAAGGCAAGAAGTATTTCGTGGAACCCCTCTACGGCCAGAACGATGTAAATCGCGCCATGAGGCATTTCGTGACCTACGGCTACGACCGTCGTTTCCGCCTGTTCGACGATGTGCTGCTGACTTTTACTAACTCCGGTCACATGCTCGGAGGCGCTATCTGTTCGCTGGAGGTGTATGAAGAGGGTCGGTGGAAGCGCATTACCTATACAGGCGATATAGGAAGAAAACACTGTCATATATTGCCCGAACCGCAACTGTTCCCGCAATGTGACTACCTCATCTGCGAATCGACGTACGGCGACCGCCTGCATGAAGAGCAGCTCGTGACGGAGGAAGAATTGTTGGGCGTGGTAGAAGACACCTGCGTGTATCGCAAAGGGCAGTTGCTTATTCCGTCTTTCTCGGTCGGAAGAACGCAGGAGATCGTGTATGTGTTGAACCAACTCTATAACGACGGTCGTCTGCCACATATACCCGTTTATGTCGATTCGCCGATGAGCACGAATGCGACCCAGATCTTCCGCATGTACCCCGATGAATTGAGTGACGAAGTGCGGGACACGATGCGTTTTGATCCCGATCCGTTCGGATTCAACACTTTGCGTTATGTGACGGATATCCGCGAATCAAAGATGCTCAACCACAAGGAAGAACCGTGTATCATCATCTCTGCTTCGGGCATGTTGGAGGCCGGGCGTATCAAGCACCACGTGGCGAACCATATATCCGATCCGAGATGCACGATCCTCATCGTCGGTTATTGTGCACCAACTACGCTCGGTGCCCGTATTCAGGAACCGAACCTGCAATGGATTTCCATCTTCGGATTGGACCGTCGTATCAAGGCGCAGATTACGAAGATCGAAGGCTTCTCGGGGCACGGAGATTATAAGGAGATGATCGATTACTTGACACGGAGCTTGCAGGTGGATAAGGTACAACGTGTGTTCGTGGTGCACGGAGAAGAGCAGGCAGCCGAGACGTACAAGGGACATTTAGCCGAGGCAGGATTCGCGCATATCGACGTGCCGACCAAAGGGGAGATCGTGGAGTTGTAATAATTACGATTATTTTAATAAAATTTATTAAAATCTTGCACAATTCAAAAAATAGTAGTATCTTTGCAGCGATTTTGCGATACGAGTTATGACAAAACTGAGTGTAAATATTAACAAGGTAGCCACGCTGCGCAACGCACGTGGTGGAAATCTGCCGGATGTGCAGCGTTTTGCAGTGGATTGTGAGCTGTTCGGTGCGCATGGAATAACGGTTCATCCGCGCCCGGATGAGCGGCATATACGCAAGGAGGATGTCTATCAGCTCAAATCGATGGTCACGACCGAACTGAACGTAGAGGGTAACCCGACGGAGGAGTTTCTGGCGCTGGTAGAGGATATCCGTCCGACGCAGGTGACGCTCGTTCCGGATGAGCCCGGTCAGTTGACGTCTAACCACGGCTGGGACACGCGCCGTCATCTGGATTTTCTCAAGGGCGTTGTGAACCAACTGCATGCTTACCGCATCCGCGTGAGTATCTTCGTGGATCCGGATCCGGTGATGGTGGAGTACGCGCTCCGTACCGGTGCAGACCGCGTGGAACTCTATACGGGTCCGTACGCAGAACTATTCCCGGAGAACCCGAAAAAGGCCATCGAGATGTACCGTCCGGCGGCTGAGAAGGCGCATGAGTTAGGACTCGGTATGAATGCCGGTCATGACCTCAACCTCAAGAACCTCAAGCCGTTTATCAAGGCTTTCCCGTGGACCGCAGAGGTAAGTATCGGTCACGCCATCGTGTGCGATGCACTCTATCTGGGTATCCAGGAAACGATTCAAGAATATTTAGAATTACTTAAGAAATAATATGCTTTTCCAAATTGACACGATTGCGCTCGCAGAGGAGGCAATCATCGAGGCTGCAGAGCCTGTTCAAGATCAGTCTATTAACTTATGGGAGATGGCGCAGTACGGAGGATGGATCATGATCATCCTGGCAGTGCTGTTGGCTATCGCTTGTTATATATTCATTGCTCGTCTGGTGGTCATCAAGCAGGCTACGCGTGAGGACAAGTCGTTTATGGATCGTATTCGCGATTATATCCATGACGGTAAGATCGACAGCGCGTTGAACCTGTGCAAGCAGACCGACACGCCGTCGGCGCATATGATCGAGAAAGGTATCACGCGTATCGGTCGTCCGATGCAGGACGTGCAGGTAGCCGTGGAAAACGTAGGTAACCTCGAGGTAGGTCGTCTGGAGAAAGGTCTGGTCATCATGGCTACTATCGCCGGCGGTGCTCCGATGCTCGGTTTCCTTGGAACGGTGATCGGTATGGTGCAGACCTTCTATAACATGGCGCAGACCACAGGCGGTATGATCGAGATGAGTGCGCTGTCCACAGGTATGTACCAGGCGATGGTAACGACGATCGGTGGTCTGATCGTAGGTATCTTGGCGATGTTCGCCTATAACTATCTGGTTGCCCGCATCGACCGCGTGGTTCGTCTGTTAGAGAGCCGCACGATGGAGTTTATGGACCTTCTTAACGAGCCTGCATAATTATGGCATTGAAAAGACGCAATAGGGTAGAAGCGACCTTCGCGATGAGTTCCATGACGGACTTGGTGTTCTTGTTACTCCTGTTCTTCGTCATGGCCTCTACGATGAGCTCGCCTAATGATATCAAGATCAACCTGCCGACTTCTCGTGCCACGAAAGTGACGCGTCCGCAGGTGGCTAAGGTGTCGATTGACAACCTCGGCAACTATTATGTGGCGATCGGTAAGGAGAAACCCAAAGCTATCGATCCGGAGAACCTCGAGGCGTATCTGAGTACGATTCAGGCTTCGGACAGCACGATGTACATCGCGTTGCACGCCGATGAGGATGTAGCATATAAGGAAGTCGTTCGTGTGCTCGATATCGCCAATGAGCATAATATGAAGATCGTTGTTGCAACGAAGAGATGACCAAGAAGCAAGAACGACATATTGTTGCTACTATTGGTACCCTTCTTTTTCTGCTGGTCGTAGCTCTGTTGCTTTGGTTTATCCGTCTGAAGGCGGTAGCACCCGAGCAAGCGGAAGGTATCGAGATCGCTTTCGTGGAACCGGAGGAGATGGAGGAAGAAGAGATCTCTACTCTGACGGGAGATGCGGCTTATGCAGAAGAGCCTACCGATGCGGCTCCTGCAGCGCCTGCAACACCGGCAGAAGAAGTAGCTACCAGTTCGACACCTGCTGCGCCTCCTGAACACATCGTATCCGAAGAAGAGACCTTGGCCCTTGAGCGCGCGCGCAAAGAAAAAGAGGAACTCGAGGCAGCTGAACGTGCGCGTAAAGAGAAAGAGGCGGAAGCTATCGCGAAAGCCCGACAGATGGGTGATCTCTTCAGCAAGACCGATGGAACGAATACCTCGGGTTCGGGTACCGCTCAAGGTGGTGGTCAGAAAGGTAATCCTGTTGGACACGGCTCGAGTGGCTCGGGTTCGTGGACACTCGACGGGCGAGGTATCAAAGGTAACCTGCCGCAACCCTCGAAAGACTTCAAGCAAGAAGGAACTGTTATCGTTAGAATACGGGTTAATGCCGAGGGAAATGTTATTCAAGTAATTGATAACTTGGAAGGAACTATTTCGGATAAAGCAACCCGAAAACTGGCAGTTGATGCTGCTTATAAAGCAAAATTCTCCGCTTTAAGTGGAGCAAATGATCAGATCGGAACAATCACCTATAATTTCAAGTTTAACTAAAAACAGAAAACTGAAAACTGAATTGTATGAATTATCTGTTTCTTGACAATGGTTTCGAAGAAATCGAAGCAATCACTACGATTGATTTGTTACGTCGTGCGGGTATCGCAGTGACGACCGTTTCTATCACCGGTAACCCGATGGTTCTTGGCGCACATAACATCGCCGTAGAAGCCGACGGACTGATAGAGCGCGTTGATTTTTCCGATGCAGAGATGCTTATCCTGCCGGGAGGACAAACAAAACTCGGCGAATGTTCCGCACTATGCGAATTACTCATAGAGCACAACAAAGCCGACAAGATGATTGCCGCTATCTGTGCTGCACCGATGGTGCTGGGTAAATTAGGCATTCTCAAAGGTAAACAAGCTACTTGCTACCCAGGCTGTCAAGAACCGCTTGGCGAGAGTTACGTAGGTGGTCTGGTGGTTGAATCGAAGAATATCATCACCGCGAAGGGTCCGGGTCTGAGTGCCGACTTCGCTTTCTGCATCATCGAGCATCTCAAAGGCTCTGACGCAGCGGACGCCGTTTATGACGCCGCGCAGTATTGATTTGAAAACTGAATACTGATAGCTAAAAAAGCAGGCTTCTTAACGGAGGCCTGCTATTTTATGCAGTTGGACGCTGAGGCGCCAGAAAGGATGCGCGAGGATATAGCGGACAGTCTCATCGAGATTGTCATTGCTATCTATCTCAAAGTCGTCCAGACCGCTGACAAGTAGCCATTCACCGGTATAACGTAGAGGTTGTAACATCCAATGTTCAGCCTCTATTTTTGTGCGCCAAACTTCAGGATCGTAGGTGCCGGTGAAGACCACTTTCACTTCATTGGCCTGCTTTAAGGCCAACTTAGTGCCTTCTTTAGGCGAGCAGGTGATCCAATCGATACCTTCCGGCAACGGACGTGTGCCGTTGGTCTCGATACAGATATAGAATCCGGCCTTATGCAGCGCGTCTGTCAATTCTGTGTCCACCTGCAGACTCGGTTCACCTCCGGTGAGTACGCACATCTTACGGCGCTCGTTAGGTACGTCGTAGAGGGTAAGCATCTCGGCCACGATCTGCTCGGCTGTCATCTGAGTGTAGTCCGCAAACTCCGTGTCGCACCAAGGGCAGCGGAGGTTACAACCGCTGAAACGCACAAACACCGCAGGAATACCGCTGTGCGCACCTTCGCCTTGCAGGGTAAAGAATATTTCGTTGACTTTATACAAATCTAGTTGTCTAGTCGTCTAGTCGACTAGTCTTTCTCGTAAATAGCTACATTCCCTTCGCTCTCCTGGACACTGACTTTGTAGCAGTTTTCTACATGGTCGCAGATCCATTTGGCGATATTCTCTGCGGACGGGTTGACATCCAGCACGTCGTTGATATACTTATGATCGAACGTGTCCTTGACCACTTTTTTGATGTGCGTGAAGTCCGTCACCATGCCGTCGCGGTTCAGCTCTTCGGCCTTGCAATAGACGACGATGATCCAGTTATGGCCGTGCAGGTTCTCGCACTTACTCTCGTAGGACAGCATTAAGTTATGTGCTGCCGAAATCTCTATCGTTTTTTGAACGTAATACATGTAGCAATTACCAATTACCAATTAACAATTAACAATCATAGATTGTTGTATCCTCTATCCCTGCTTGTGCAAGGGCTTCTTTGCGTTCACGGCAGGTGCCGCAGACACCGCAGTGGTGCTCTCCACCTTTATAGCAACTCCAGGTCTCCGCGTAATCGAGATGCAGATCCTTGCCTTTGGACGCAATCTCTGCTTTGGTCAGCATGGTGTAGGGAGTGAGCAGTTGTACACCGTTCCACGTACCGAAGTGAATGGCATTATTCATCGCTTCCACGAACTCCGGACGGCAGTCGGGGTAGATGGTATGGTCGCCGGCATGGTTGGCCAACATGACGTACTGCATCTTATTATTCTCTGCGATGCCTGCCGCGATGGAAAGCATAATGCCGTTTCGGAAAGGCACGACGGTGGATTTCATATTCTCATCGTTGTAATTGCCTTCGGGAATAGCGTCTGCACCTTCTAATAGCGAAGATTTGAAGAATTGTTTGATGAACGGCAGACGAATGACCAGATGCGGTATGCCGAGGCGTTCACAATGGAGCTTGGCGAAGTCTAACTCGCGGTCGTTATGGTTGCTGCCGTAGTGAAAAGAGACAGCCATGCCGATGCGGTATTGATACTCATAAAGCATCGTGGTGGAATCCAGTCCACCGGAAAGCACGATTAATGAATCCTTCATTAATGTTGAATGTTTAGTGTTTAATGTTTAATGTAAATTGCTCTCTGAGGCGTTGCTCCTTGAGCTCCTGATGCTCCGCGTCTGCATAGTTGGCGAAAGGATAGATACTGATACCTCCGCGCGGCATGAAATAGCCGGTCACTTCGAGGTATTTGGGATCCATCAGTGCCACTAAGTCCTTCATGATGATGTTCACGCAGTCTTCATGAAAATCACCATGGTTACGGAAAGAAAAGAGGTAGAGTTTGAGACTCTTGCTCTCTACCATCCGCTCACGCGGGATATAACTAATGTAGATGTGTCCGAAGTCCGGTTGCCCGGTTTTCGGACAAAGTGTGGTGAATTCCGGACAGTTGAAAGTAACTAAGTACTCGTTCTCCGGATGTTTGTTCGGGAAAGTCTCCAGCACGCTCGGATTATAGTTATCCGAATACTGCACGTGCTGGTTTCCCAGAAGGGTTACCCCCTGCAATTCGTTTTCTGTTCGCATTGTTGTTTTCAGTTTTGAGAGAGAGGAAAAACAGTAGCTCTCGTTATTTATTTCATTATCTTAATGGTTTGTCCGTCTTCTGTGACGACGATATACATGCCTTGCGGCAGAGCCATCGTGCGCAGGTCTTCGTTCGTGGTCGCGACTTTGCGACCGTAGATATCGTAGATATTTACCCACGTACCAACTTCAATATTCTCGATACCCTCATGCGGGTCGTAGAGGTTGATCACTACATCGTAATACCATGAGTTGATGTAGTCGCTTACTACGTAGCGAACACCGTAATGCCAGTTGGAGAAGTCCACTGTACCATCCGCATTGACATACTGCTTGTCGGCGGTATAGAACGTGAGCGGACTTGCCAGGGTGATTTCCGGCGTAGCGGCCTTCATCGCATCACTGTCTTGAACCTCCACGTTGATCTCGATGAGATGGTTGCCGTCGTCAATATTGTTTGCTTCGTACGATCCGATCTTAAATTTGGTGATGGCTATTTGAGGTACAGTGATAGTAGTAGCTTCATTGCTCAAAATGTATTTAATACATTGATCGATCAATTTCTTACCGTCGTTAGTCAATCGATTGCTTCCTTCAGCGCCTATCGGCAGGCAGATATATTTCTGGCCCAAGTTCATACTTGCCGGTACTTCGTGCAGGATTGTCTGTTCCGGTCCATCACCGTAATAATCCTCTTTGTCGCGGGTGAGTGCAGTAGCCAAGCAGAGTGTTCCGCTATAGTTGACATTAATCGGCATCATACCTTTGCGAATGACGGTGTCGAGTACCATGATTTTGTCACCGCGTTTCTTGTTAAGCGCCTTGAAGATAGGATGGTCATCGCGTTGAACGGTAATATAACAACCGTTTTGTGACAACGAACCGTTGTCCGGTTCACCCCAGTTCAGACGTCCCTCCGTATAGGTGAAGGATTTCATGTTCAACACAGGTAGACCTCCTTGGCCGCGCGCCAGCGCTAGCACTTCCTTGTTGTCGGCATCTACATCCTCAGAGATGAGAATCCAATTGTATTTTTGATACTGGTCAGCAGGACGCAGACCTTCCTCTTTTGCTTTACGCTTGATGAGGTTTTTGCCCTGCGATGTCAGGTATTTGTAAACACCGTCTTTGTCGGGTGCATTGTCATTCTTGAAGAGGTAGAGAACCGGGTTGTTTCCGTAGTCCAGTTCCTCCACGGTGATAGTACCCTTGATAGTTGTGTCTGCGTCGGTTACCGTGATCGAATAGTTATACGTACCTTTGGTTTGTGGTGTTCCGCTGATCACATATTTGCCGGCAGTCGTTCCTTTTCCGACGATGCCTGCAGGGGCTTGATTGTTCTCCCATGTGAGCTTGACGTCGGTAGCGTTTAAGGCATAATATTGGAACTGGATTGGATCCATCTCTTCTTTTGTATATACTTTTGCGTCAGCAGAAGAAGACAACGTCATGATATCGGACTTAACGGTGAACTTACCTTCTGCACGGCTGGTTTCTACGCCGTTGAGATAGGAAACTAAGGCATAGTTGTAAATGCCAACAGGGCAGGCTACAGTTCCGCTCAGTACAAGCGTATCCGCCAAACTGCCTTCTCTCTCCTTCAATTCGACACCCGTTGCCGGAGTACCTTTCCACTCTAATTTGGTTTCTGCACCGGGGATGTTATTGTATTTCGTAACGTAAGTTATGGGACGTACTGCCATCGTCTGAAGAACTACTTGCGTCGAGTCATTACCTTTCAACCGTTTCGTCTTTGGCTCTTGAGGAATACGGAGCGAGAAACCATTAAGTTCATTATTACTACTACCATCGTGTTTGGCTTTTACACGAATAAGATGTCTTCCTGTTGTGATGTTAAAGCGGCGGATGGTGTATGAGTTAGAGAGTGTCATTTGTTGTAAGACGTTATCTACGTAAACCTCCAAATGTCTTCCTTTGCTAGCATCGGCATTATTATCCTTTCCCATTATTGAGAACTGATCGTATCCTTCAATATGGAATTGATATTCATTCCCATTTAATAGTTTGTGCAAAGCACCATCACCCGCCTCGAACTCATCATTTTTAGTGAATGAATAATTTGATTTTCCATTTGCAGCCTCGCCTTTAAACCAACCATCATTAGCATGGAACGAGGTTTTCGTATCACCCTTTGTGATACCTGCTGATTTCTGTGCGGGAGAAATAGTAATAGATAATGTGTCGTTTTTTTCCGTATAAGAGCAATAATATACCTCATATTCGCGGGAGTCGAAAGTACTCAACTTTCCTCCATAGCCCGCGTCTCCTTTTGCTTCATATGTCTCCGGCTTGTGGATGGTGAGGCTGGTGGGTGGAACAGCCACGGTGAAGTTAACCGTATAGGTTTGCGTTACCGTGTTATCTTCTGCGGTAACCAACACCTTTGCCACGCCGGGAAGACCGCTTGCTTGCGTCACAGCTGCAGTCGCTTTGATGTCATTAGCCTCTGCGGCTACGGTAGGAACGGTCGCGTTGGATGCTAATTCAATGTTATACACGAAAGTCGTCGGTGAGAAATTCGGAACGGAAGTGCCGTTATAAGTCAGACTTTTTAGCGTAGCGTCTGTTGACATAGCCGCCGCTTCAGTGATGGTAACTGCATATACCGTAGTCTCGTTCGTTGCACTGGTAAAGGTATAATTGATAGGCCCGTTAGCGAAATTCTGTGGGCCTTGCGGTGCCCAATGATCAATGTATTTACCTGTAAACGTCGGTGTAAGCGTCAGACTGTTACCATTCAAAACTTGGCCGGTGATAGTCGAATTTACTTGATCAATGTTAGCTGTACCGCGGATGTTGTCCCACATGGCTGTCAGTACTTTCGGATTAGCACTCTCTCGCGTGAATATCACGGTGTAGGTCTTTGTCGTAGTACCATCTTCTGCGGTCACTACAATTGTAGCTTTGCCCGGTATATTGGTGGCCTGCGTAATGTTAACGTTTGCAGCTCCATCTGTTGCGGTTGCCACGACAGACGGAACACCGATATAATCAGCCGGCAATTCTACCTCATAATCCAGCTTGTTTGCAGAGAAATTAGGAACGGACGTTCCTCCGTACGTCAGCGCACTTAGCGTAGCATCTGTAGAAGGACCGGCTTGATACGTAACAGCGAGATTGTCGATGGCTGCATATTTACCGGAAGAACTTGCCAGTAGAATAAGTTGTATGTGACCGCTTACAGAGCTGATATCACTATTGGAAACACCCCATTTGTTGGTACCTCCGGTGTTGAAGTCTGTTTTTGTAGTCTTGTTGCTGTATATATTCTGAACCACATTGCCGCTGTTATCTACAATGTTCAAAGTGAAGTTGGGCTTGCTATTATCGTTTGCAACCGCATCAAAGGTAATATTGGAGATATTATTGAAAGAGGCAGTGCTGGTAATAGAAATCGAAACACCGCTCTTGTTTTCAAAACTGAATTGTAAGTAACTACCATTCTTGGCGGTGAACTTACCAGAAGTTACAATCTCACATTTGGCTGTACCCCCTACAGAAGACGTATTGTCAACTACCTGCCAATCGGTCGCTAATGCTACGCCGTCATCAAACGTGTAGGTCTTGGTCGTTTGTGCAACGATGTTTAAGTTCAAGGCAGCAAGGATTGCTACAACAATGAATTTAATGTTTCTCATATTGGATGTTTTGTTCGTTATTTTCTAAAATCACGGGATAATATACTTTGTATATTATAGGGTTGGGTGGGATACGATATACATAGGACATACATAGGACATAAGTACGATCACTCAAGTAGGCCCGCATTACCCGATATTAATTCACGCTGCAAAATTACTACTTTTTTTTCAATTAATTGTGCACATATTCCAAAAAAATGTGTAAAAATTGACACTTTTGTATAAAAAAGTCGCGCGCGTACCTAAATAATTTGCATATGTGAGATTTTTTTTGTACCTTTGTGCGGTTTTTTGTAAAACCGAACAAATAATGTATAACAAACAATTTTTGAATACGATGAAAAAATCTATTTTATCTGTAGCGCTTTGCCTATTTGCGGCGCTAACCATGACTGCTCAAGAGGTGGATAAAGCGAAAGTGACGGGTAATGCCGACGCGGCTGCGAAAGCTGGTGCGGATCTCAAGAAACTCGAGGCAGGCGAGAAGGCTTGGAAGTTCGACGGAACGGTAGGTCTGAATGCAGCAGCTACGGGCCTTGTAAACTGGGCTGCCGGTGGTAAGAATAACGTCAACGGTATTGTGTATGCCAAGTTACACTTGCTCTATCATAAGGACGCTATTGCTTGGGAGACAAACTTCGACACCGATTTCGGTCTGACATGGATTGACCAGGACGAGGATGCATTCCAGAAGTCAAGTGATAATATCAAGTTGGCGACCAAGTTTGGTTGGGAGTTTAAGGAGTCTTGGTATCTGACGGTATTAGGTTCGTTCCAGAGCCAGTATGCGTTAGGCCGCAGTTATGAGACGGGTTATAACCCGATTATCTCCAAGTGGCTGGCTCCTTCGTACACCGATATCTCGGTCGGTATTGACTGGAAGAAGAGCTACAACGGTGCAGACTTCTCAATTTATCTGTCTCCGGTAGCAGGTCGTATCACGACGGCGTATATCGGCGATAAATGGAATAACAAATATAGCCAGGAATATCTGGATGCACACCCCGGAGAGACCTATTATGACTTGCGCGAAGTGCTGCAGAGCAACATCGGTACGTACCGCTATCTGAATGATGGTACGAAAGAGTACCGCAACGCGCGTGCTGAGTTCGGTTTGAGTTTCAAGGGCGGTATCGCTTATACCTACAAAGACCTGAAACTGAGCACCACCTTGGCGCTGTTTACTCCGTATCAGGGTAAGGGCTTCAGCCTAAAGGATATCTATGAGAAGGATCACGGAGCAGGTTCTTGGGAGACCCGTAATAAAGATGTGGACTACTTCGAGTATTCGAATAAGAACCGTTTCTTCGGTATGTTTGATGTAGACTGGGATTGTGCGCTGAGCTATCAGTTCCTCAAATGTCTGCAGGTAACCCTCCAGACAAGCCTGAAATACTATCCTGGTACCTTGATCGAGAAAGAAGTGAAAGGTACGCCGGAGATGGCTGAACGCGTTCAGTTCAAGGGTGTAATCGGTCTGGGCGTAGGATACTCGTTCTAACGAACATTTGAGATTTTAGATTTAAGATTTCAAATTTGATGCAGGTACTCGACGATCTTTCGCAAAATGTGCGTGACTTACTGGAACGCTATGAGGCGTTGCAGCAGGAGAACGCGCGTCTGAAGGAAGATATCGAGAAGCAGCGTCAAGAACTGATTCGTACGCATAGCGAGTTGCAGGAGTTGCAGCAGAAGAATCGTCGTATCGCTGTGGTGAATGCCATGAATACGGCGGAGAATAGCGAAGAAGCAACGAAGCGTCTAAACGCGCTGATAGCGCAAATCGATCGAGCAATCAATGCCCTTAAGCGATAAGCAACATATTAATTTGCATTTGGATGCCCACACGGTGGGTCTGGATGTGCCGCGTGACCAAGAACCGAACTATCGGTTTGCGGCAGAGTTGCTCAATAAACGCTATCAGTATTATTTGAAACTGCGTCCGAACGCATCGGCTGAACAGTTGTGGATGTACACGGCGCTGGAGATTGCAGTGGCCTTGCAGTCGGACGCCCGTGCGAAGAGTATCGCACCCGTAGAGAAAGAGCTCAAAGAGCTAAATCAATTAATAACAGAAAAATTAACAAAATGAACACAGCAATCCTAATTGTGATTAGTGTAGCAGGCGGACTCCTGGTGGGAGTTGGCGGCTACTACCTCATCGCGAAGTTGATCGGTGCCGGAATTATCCAGAAGGCTACCGAAGAGGCGGAAGTGGTGAAGAAAAACAAGATTGTTGAGGCTAAAGAGAAATTCATCGCCCTGAAGTTGGAGCACGACAATAGTGTGCGTGAGCAAGACAAACGCTTGCAGCAGCAGGAACAACGCTTGCAGCAACGCGAGCAACAGCTCAACCAGCGTCAGGGAGAGGTGCAACGCAGCCTCAATGAAGTGAATCAAAAAACGCAGGCCGTAGAACAGCGTCAACAGGCGTTGGACTACCGTCAGCAGGAGATCGAGAAGATGCATCTGCAGGCTGAGAAACAACTCGAACAATTGAGTGGTATGTCGGCTGAGGAAGCGAAGAAACAACTAGTGGAAGCCCTCAAGGATGAGGCCAAGACAGCAGCCATGAGTTATATCAACGAGATCATGGACAATGCGCGTCTGGAGGCTAACAAAGAGGCGAAGAAAATCATTATCCAGACCATTCAACGTGTGGCGTCTGAGACCGCTGCCGAGAGTACCGTTTCGGTCTTCCATATTGAGAATGACGAAGTCAAAGGTCGTATTATCGGTCGCGAAGGACGTAATATCCGTGCGTTAGAAGCCGCTACCGGCGTGGAGATCGTCGTGGACGATACACCGGAGGCTATCACCTTGTCGGCTTTCGATCCGGTTCGCCGTGAGATAGCACGTTTGGCGCTGCATCAACTCGTTCAAGACGGACGTATCCATCCGGCTCGTATCGAAGAAGTGGTGGCCAAAGTGACCAAGCAGGTTGAGGAAGAGATCGTCGAGACCGGTAAGCGTACGACGATCGACCTTGGTATCCACGGTCTGCATCCGGAACTGATTCGTTTGGTGGGTAAGATGAAATACCGTTCGTCCTATGGTCAGAACCTGTTGCAACACAGCCGTGAGACCGCGAACCTCTGTGCTGCTATGGCAGGCGAACTGGGCTTGAGCGTGAAGGCGGCTAAGCGTGCCGGTCTGTTGCATGATATCGGTAAGGTGGCAGACGATGATGTCGAACTGCCGCACGCAGAGCTCGGTATGAAGTTGTGCGAGAAATACGGCGAGAAACCGGATATCTGCAATGCTGTCGGAGCGCACCATGACGAGTGCGAGATGAAGACGCTCATTGCGCCTATCGTGCAGGCGTGTGACGCTATCTCAGGTGCCCGTCCTGGTGCCCGTCGTGAGATCGTGGAGAGTTATGTGAAGCGTCTGAACGACCTCGAGAACCTCGCTATGAGTTTCCCGGGAGTGGTCAAGACTTACGCACTCCAGGCAGGTCGTGAACTGCGTGTTATCGTAGGTGCGGACAAGATCTCCGACAAGGATACCGAACTGCTCTCGTTCGATCTGGCGAAACGTATCCAGGACGAGATGACGTATCCGGGACAGATCAAGGTGACTGTCATCCGCGAGGTGCGCGCAGTGAACGTGGCGAAATAACGATTATAAGTAGAATTCCTTGCAGAGTTCCGAATAGGCGGCTGAACGGCCGCCTTTTTCGTCCTCTAAGATGAGGGTGTCAGTTTTTGTCGTGACCACGTGATCACGTGATCTCGTGATCTCGAAAGCCATCATCACGCGTCGTGCCGGCTTTGTCTCCTTACTATATACGCGCGTGAGATGCGTGAGGAAGAGGTTCTGTACGGCGGCGAGACGACGTACCTCAGCTTCGGCTTCGGCAGGAAGAATGATAGCTAACTGGCCGTCCTCGTTAAGCAACCGTGCACTATGCACAATGAGTTCTTCGTACGAGAGTGTGTCCGTGTGACGCGCAGTCTGCCGACCTTTATCGGGATTCTTGAGACTGTTTTGAAAATAGGGCGGGTTAGATACGATGAGATCGTACGTGCCTTGCCAATCTTGCAGTTTAACGCAAGAAGCCTTGACGCCATTCTCTTTGGCTTGTTCTACTGCCGCTGCGTCGATATCAATGCCTTCTACCTCTGCATCCGGACAACGCTGCATCAACATCCGTGCGATGAGTCCGCTGCCGGTTCCGATATCGAGAATGGTGTGTGGTGTATGGTGTATGGTGTATGGAATCGGCACCCACGCGCCAAGCAGGACACCGTCCGTGCCTACTTTCATGGCGCATTTACTGTCCTCGATAAAAAACTGCTTAAAGCGGAAGCTCATAGTGATGATGGTCGCAACAACCGTGTTCGTGCTCGTGGTACTCGATGATGCAATGAACGGTTAGATAGATGCCCAGTATCAAGAAGAGTACCGCACAGATGCGCCGGAACCATTTCTCGAAAGAGGTTAACTTGCTGGTTAACTTGCCGATGCTCACCGCACTGTAACTTACCAGCCACGCAATCAGCATAATAGGCAGACCTGTTCCGAGACCGAAGACTACCGGCATGAGCCAGTTCCAAGAGCTTGGCAGCGTCAGGGTGATATCGATCATCGTCAGGAAATAGACGAGGCGGTGCGGGCAGAAGGCAATCGCAAAGAAGATACCGAGGATGAAGGACCAAAGCCAACTCTCCTTGCTGTCGGTCTCTTTGAGCCATTTACTGATGCCGTGGTCGTGCTCGTGGTGGTGATGGCCGCTGAAGAGCAGCACGATGCCGCAGATGAGCATGAAGCCCGCGAGGATCGGTTCGCCGTAATGGCCGAGCACGTGCTGGATGCCGTCTGTCTGCGCACCCATAAGGAACGGGATACTCAGCAATATATACGTGGCTAACTTACCTAACACGAACATAAGGCCGTTCGTGATGACGAGCCGTTTGTTGTTGATCTCCTTATCGATATAACCGATGGCGGTAATACTCGTCATCAGCGTACACGGGTCTAAAATTGTCAATAAACCTAATAATAACGCGGTAAAAATCTGTACCATCTTCTCTACTTTTCGAAAAACGGGTGCAAAGGTACAAAAAAGTTTGCATATATCAAAATAATTTTGTAATTTTGCAGTCGCTATGCGAAAAATTGGAAGATACATAGTAATCTTATTGACTGTTTGGCTGTTGCCGGCGTGTCAGTCGTCTTCGCAGGAACGGAAGTTGTCGGAGCGGCAGGTGTTGGCTGAGAAGCAGACGGCGGAGTTGTGCGAGGCGCTGAATAAGAGTGCTTCCATGGATACGATACGTCTGATTGCTGAGCGCAATGAGGATGTGCTTTTTTATGTGTTCGATGCGCGGCAGATGGTTTATTGGTCATCGAATCGTCTGGCTTCGGACGCGATCTACCTGACGGCTTACGATACCTGGCGTGACCAGACTTTCAGCAACGCGCAGACAAAAGTGCGTTGGACGAAGGCGGGTATCTATAATGTGCTAACGGTCGTTCCCGTGGCTTATACCGAACTGCAGGATTTCACGGATATATCAACCGTGGCTTCGCAGACTTTCTCTTTCCGACGGTTGTTGGAGTCGAACGACAAACCTTACGCTTCGTCGCGCTTCTATTTCTTCTTGTGCCACGTGCTGTTCGGCTTGGTCATCTTGTTGGGCATCATCGGTCTGATACGCAACAAGGGCATCCGTAACATGCACCTGTCCACGCGAATCACCTATATCATCCTCGCGCCTGTACTCGCGGTGTTCATCTATATCTTCTTTATGTCGATCCGCTATGTGCATCGTACGAACGAGCAGCACCAACGGCATGACTTGCAGATGCGCTCGGAGTATATCCAGTCGTATCTGCGCTCGCTCTATTATTGGGACGTAGCGTTGACGTCTGCACAGGAACAGGCCTTGTCGGTCGATTTGCATGATTTAGGCTATGACATGAACCAAGATATACACGTCTATGGCTTGAACGGCGAGCTGTTGGCGTCCTCTTCACCGGCGCTGTTCAACAACGGCGTGCTCTCGCGTCGCATGGCACCCAAGGCGATCTTTAACGAAGACCACACGGCGGTGTGCTATGAGTATATCGGTTCGCATCCGTATCTGGTGTCGTATATACCTTTCCACAATGGTTCGTTTGTGACGATCGGATATATCGCCGTGCCGTATTTCGTGAGCGAGCAGACGCGTAATGCGGCGGTGGATAGACTGCTGGCGCGCCTCTTGCCACCGTATATCCTGGTGCTGCTGTTGGCCTTGCTGTTCTCGTTCTTGGCGGCCCGCTCGATGACTGCGCCGATCATGATGCTCACCGATAAGATGCGGCAGTTCGAGATTGGTGGTCGCGACAATCATATTGACTACCCGTACCACGATGAGTTAGGTGCGTTGGTGGAGCGCTATAACATCTTGGTCGATCGGGTAGAGGAGAGCGCAGAACAGTTAGCGCGTGCCGAACGTGAAGGCGCATGGCGCACGATGGCGCGCCAGATAGCGCATGAGATCAATAATCCTTTGACGCCGATGAAGTTGTCCGTACAGAAACTGCAACTCAAGCGTGGTACACCGGATTTTGATGCCTATTTTGATAAGACCACCAAAATGCTCGTGGCGGAGATAGACAACCTCGCGCATATCGCGCAGTCGTTCTCGGCCTTTGCCAAACAGCCGGAAGTGGTGACGACCGAAGTGGATATTGCTGAGAAACTGTCGAACGTCATCACGCTTCAGCGCGCCAACGACGAGCAGATCCCTGTGCGCTATATAGGCGAGGACTCCGGCGTGATGGTGCGTGCGGACAATGAACAGGTGGCGCAGGTGTTCGTCAATATCATCCGCAATGCCCTGCAGGCCTCGCCGACCGATATCATCGTCGTGCTCAACGCAGCGTATTCCGATAAGGAAGTGCAGATTTCCATTTCGGACGACGGTACAGGTATCCCGGAGGATATACAGGCGCGTATCTTCCAGCCGAATTTCACGACCAAGTCCAACGGAAACGGTCTGGGTCTGGCTATCTCCAAACATATCGTAGAAGGATCAGGCGGACGAATCCAGTTCGAGACCTCGCCGAAGGGTACGACGTTCTTCATCTATTTCAAGAAGGGAAAGTCATGATTTTTCGTATCATACAGCCTACCGAAGCGCTTAGACCTTATATAACGCGTTATGTGTGCGTCCGCGCAGAAGGTTCAACGGATACAATGGCGCCTCCGGAGAATGATCCGCGTTTTGTGAACGGTAAGCATGTGCAGGAACTGCTGCCTAATTACGGTAGTTTTGTGTTCATGCGGAATGTGCTTACTGATATCGAAGATGTTCCTTCCGACGGATTGACTCTTTTGGGCGCGAATCAGAGGACGATCGCTTTGACTACTGTCAGCGGCTGGTTCGACGGTATGCTGCTGGATTTTGAACCGGGAGGCATGTATGCGCTGTTAGGTATCGATCTGCAGCAGTTGGCCGGTAAGGTGCTGACAGCGAAGGAATACGGAGACCAAGGCTTGCTGCAGTTGGACAGGCTCTTCAAACAAACGGAACAACCGGATGAGGTGACGCGCCTGATCGATGCATTCTTTCTTGGTCATCTGCCGCATAAAGAGGACATTAATTATACGCGCTTGCGCAAAGTGATAGCGGCTTGCGACGGGGCGAGAGGCAATATATCGGCTGCGCAGATGGCATCCGTGGCTTGCCTTGGCGAACGGCAGTTCCTGCGTATCTTCCGTAATTATGTCGGTATTCCGCCTAAACAATTCATCCGTCTGCAGCGTTTTCATAAGGCTATTCAGTACATGCAGCAGCAGACAGCGGCAGGCAAAACCATCGATCTGATGCAAGTGGCTCTGCAGCACGGTTATTATGACTTAAGCCATATGGCGATGGAGTTTCAGCAGATGGGATGCGTCTCTCCGAGCCATTTCCGCATGTTAGGTATCCCGTTAACAGCAGATTTTTCCGTCTTTTTTGCATAAAAAATAGCAAATGTCCGTTTTTTCATATCCCATATTCGCAAAAAGCAGTACTTTTGCACCGGATTTTGAAATTAATGGATAAATATATGACAAAAATGAAAAGAATATTCTTTTTAGGTATCCTTTTAGCAGTACTGGCAATTTTACCGGTTTCAGCAGAGACCGTAAGGGGAAGTGTTATCGACTCAAAAGGAGAACCGATGCCGTTCGTGACGATCTCTGTTTTAGCGCAGGACTCGTCGCTCATCACAGGTGCTATCACGAATGACGACGGCTCCTATGTTGTGGAAGTGACGACGAAGGATTTTATCCTTCAGGCTTCCTATGTTGGCTATCAGACGGCCTTTGGCGGACCGGACTTCGTGTTGCGCGAAGAGACGGAGCAACTCAAGGAATTGGAGGTTAAAGCCAAGAAACCGCTTATTGAGCGGCAGATGGACAAACTCGTGCTAAACGTGAGTGCTTCGCCGCTGGCGGCCGGTTCAAACGGAAACGACATCCTTCGTCGTGCACCGGGTGTGCGTATCGATAAGGACGGAAATATCACCGTGAACGGTAAGTCCGTCGAGATTTGGGTGGATGGCAAACCGTCTTACCTCAGCGGCCAGCAACTCAAAGCCATGCTGGATGGCACGGACGGAAACACCATTGAGAAGATCGAGATCATCTCCAATCCTTCCGCTAAATACGACGCGAGCGGACAAGGCGGTATCATCAATATCAAGACCAAGCGCAACATGATGAAGGGTCTCAACGGTATGCTCTCTGCAGGTTATGGAGGCATGTACTTTGGCGACGTGAAGCGCTGGCTGCAGATGGATATGGTCTCGCTCAATCTCAATTACCGCAGCGAGAAAACCTATACCTTCTGCCAATTGACGCAAGTCTTTGCACAGAATGATATCGATTTTGAGTCCTACCGCAAGACCAAGACCTTGGAGAACTACTCCTACTCGGGCTACAACATGAATTTTCAGTATTACATGCTCAAGGTCGGCAACGACTGGTATATCGACTCGGTCAATACGCTCGGTTTTATCCTGCAGGTGCCATACATGGATGTCAACCAGCAGATCATGCCCGGCCGTAACTACGCGTATATATACAGTCCGACAGATTCGATCAACAGTACGACCGAGTCGCAGAACCGCCTTCAAGCGCCCCAACACACGGCGAACCTCAACTATACGCACACGTTCTCCGAAGCGCTCGAACGCGAAATAACAGTGAATGTGGACTACAACCGCTATAACAACAAGCAAACGAATTATCAGGAGACGCGCTATGACAAACCTTATATGGGGAATTCCCAACTTGCTTTGAATATCAACAGTCGTCAAATAGTGGATATCTATAGCGCGAAGTTGGACTTTCAGACTAAGTTCTGGCAGACCGGTATGATTGAGTGCGGTGTCAAATATGGTCTATCTACAACGAATAATAATATGTTCACGGACTCTACCGTTAACCAGGTTGGTGTCCCGACCGACACCAGTGCCTTCCGTTATGACGAGCATGTGGCTGCGGCTTATATCAGTGTTGGTAAGCAGTTCGGAGAACACTGGTCGGTTAAACTCGGCCTGCGCGGCGAATATACGTATAGCCACGGCGATTGGAAGACATCCGATTCGGTGACAAACAAGTCCTATTTTGATCCCTTCCCGACGGCTTATGTGGGATATACCTCTTCGCCGCTGGGTAAACTGCAGCAACCCATCTCCGTCAGTGCCAGTTATACCCGTCGTATCAAACGACCGAGTTACTGGATGATGAACCCGTTCAAGACCTACGTGGATGCGTACAGTTATCAGAAAGGTAATACGGAACTGACCCCTGAGTTTAATAACGATGTGGAACTCCATTTCTCATGGACGCAGTATTTGAATGTCACCTTTAATTTCGCACACACGCAGGATATGTTCTCCTCGAAAACGACGATTGAGGAAAATGGTATGGGGTATTCACAGTGGATCAATTTCGGTACGTGCACTACTCACGGCGGAAACATATCGCTTACCGAACTGCCTATCGTGCCGAAGTATGTGAGGGCAGAAGACGGTACGAAATCTATGCAAGGTGCCTGGCTCGCCTTGACAGTCAATGCCGGTTGGTTGCATTTCATCAATAAATCCTACGAGAAACAGGCTGATGGAACACCGGTTTATGAGAACAGAAACCACTATGGCTATGTCGGTGGTACGCTGTCCGCGTATTTGCCCAAAGATTGGACCATGACGTTTGATGGCAACTGGTCCAGTCCGATGACAACCGGCTATAACACCAGCGGAAGCACGTATTTCCTCAGTTTCGGCATCCGGAAGATGTACATGAAGAAGGGCCTTATCTTCAACCTTACCGTGCAAGACTTAGCGCGTTCGCTGTCATTTGAGAATACGGATAGAGGCCAAAAGGGAGGCTATGAGAGTAGGTATCGTAATACTGTTCGTCAGCAGCGTGTAATGTTCGCGCTCACATGGATGTTTGGCCAGTATCAGCAGCATAAGAACCGTAAAGTAGGCGACATGGACGAGTTGAACCGTCTCGGTGGCGGTGGTGGTGTGTCAGCCGGTAATTAATAAAAAAGTTTTCTTTTTTATAAAAAAAGTGACATAGCTCTTGCATATGTCATTTTTTTTGAGTACCTTTGCAGTCGCAAAGGTTTGCAAAACACATTTAACACAAATACCAAAACACATAAAACAATGAAAGTACAAACTATTATGCAGCAGTTGGCTGCGAAGCATCCGGGCGAGGCAGAGTATCTGCAGGCCGTTCAAGAAGTTCTCGAATCGATTGAAGAGGTGTACAATCAACACCCTGAATTCGAGCAGGCGAAGATTGTCGAGCGAATGGTAGAGCCCGATCGTATCTTTACGTTCCGCGTGACGTGGATCGATGACCAAGGTGAGGTACAGACCAACCTCGGTTACCGTGTGCAGTTCAACAGTGCGATTGGCCCGTACAAGGGTGGTCTTCGTTTCCACCGCGCCGTAACGCCGTCTATGCTCAAGTTCTTGGGCTTCGAGCAGACCTTTAAGAATGCGCTGACAACCCTTCCGATGGGAGGTGCAAAGGGCGGTTCGGACTTTGATCCGGTCGGCAAGAGCGATGCGGAAATCATGCGTTTCTGCCAGGCCTTCATGCTGGAACTCTGGCGTTGCATCGGTCCGGATCAGGATATTCCGGCAGGTGACGTAGGCGTAGGCGGTCGTGAGATCGGTTTCCTCAACGGTATGTACCAGAAGCTCGCACGCGAGTACCATACAGGTGTGCTGACGGGCAAGGGCATGACATGGGGTGGTTCGATCCTCCGTCCGGAGGCTACCGGCTTCGGTGCACTCTATTTTACCCAACACCTGCTGCATAAGGCTGGAAAGGATATTCAAGGCAAGAAAGTGGCTATCTCCGGTTTCGGTAACGTAGCTTGGGGTGCAGCGACGAAGGCGGTCGAGTTAGGCGCTAAGGTCGTGGCTATCTCCGGTCCGGACGGCGTAGTGGCCATCCCGAACGGTATTACCAAAGAGATGATCGATTACATGCTCGTCATGCGTGCGTCGAACCGTAATAAGGTGCAAGATATGGCGGATAAGTTCCCGAAGGACTGCGTCTTTACAGCAGGTAAGAAAGCGTGGTCTATTCCTTGCGACATCGCACTGCCGTGTGCCTTCCAGAATGAGTTGTCTGAGGACGATGCAAAGGAACTGAAGGCTAATGGCTGCTGGTGCTGCTGCGAGGTATCGAATATGGGATGCCAACCGGGTGCTATTCATTTCTTCCAGAAAAACGGTGTGTTCTTCGCGCCCGGTAAGGCTGTTAATGCAGGTGGTGTAGCAACCTCCGGTCTTGAGATGACCCAGAACGCAGAGCACCTCAGCTGGACGGGTAAGGAAGTAGACGAGCGTCTGCATCATATTATGGAGTCCATCCACGAGCAATGCGTTCGTTACGGAACCCAACCCGATGGCACGGTGGACTACGTTAAAGGCGCAAACATCGCCGGCTTTATGAAAGTGGCAACGGCCATGTTGGAGCAAGGAATTATCTAAAACAAAAATCCTCCTCCCCTCCTTTTAGGGAGGGGTCGGGAGTAGGCTTTATATTATGTATACCGATTTTCAGAAACATCTGCAGAATACCTTGGCGGAGATCAAGGAGGCAGGACTCTATAAGAACGAACGTGTGATTATCACGCCGCAGTCGTCAGGTATCGCGGTGGAAGGAGGGCAGGAGGTGATTAACTTCTGTGCCAATAACTACCTCGGCTTGGCGGACAACAAAGAACTGATCGAGGCAGCTAAGGCGCGCATGGATGCGCGTGGCTACGGTATGGCTTCCGTGCGTTTCATCTGCGGTACGCAGGATACCCACAAAGAGTTGGAACGTGTCATCTCGGATTTCTTCGGTACCGAAGACACGATCCTCTATGCCGCTTGTTTCGATGCGAACGGTGGTTTGTTTGAACCGCTGTTGACGGAAGAGGATGCGATCATCTCCGATGCACTCAACCATGCCTCGATCATCGACGGTGTACGTCTGTGTAAGGCGGTGCGCTATCGCTATGCGAACGGCGACATGGCCGATCTCGAGGCCAAACTCAAAGAGGCGCAGGCACAACGTTTCCGTATTATCGCGACGGACGGTGTCTTCTCGATGGACGGTAATGTGTGCCCGTTGGACAAGATCTACGAACTTGCGCAGAAATACAACGCCATGGTCATGGTGGACGAGAGCCACTCAGCCGGCGTGGTCGGCAAGACCGGACACGGTGTCACTGAACTGTATAACATGCGCGGCAAGATCGAGATCATCACCGGTACGCTCGGTAAAGCCTTCGGCGGTTCGGTAGGTGGTTTCACTACCGGAAAGAAAGAGATTATCAATCTCCTTCGTCAACGCTCGCGTCCGTATCTCTTCTCGAACTCTATCCCGCCGATGATCGCTGCGGCGGGTATCAAGACCTTCGAGATCCTCACGCGTTCGAACGAACTGCAAGACCGTCTGCACGAGAACACCGCTTACTTCGTAGAGAAGATGAAAGCGGCTGGTTTCGATATCAAACCGACGCAGTCCGCTATCTGTGCTGTCATGTTGTACGACGCACGTCTCAGCCAAGAGTTCGCGGCGGCGCTACAGAAAGAAGGTATCTATGTCACTGGCTTCTATTATCCGGTGGTTCCGAAGGGTCAGGCACGTATCCGCGTGCAGGTTTCTGCGGCGCACACACGCGAACAATTAGACAAGTGTATCGCGGCCTTTACCAAGATTGGCACAGAACTTGCTGTATTGAAATAAAATATGAAAGCATTAGTTAAGAAATATGCCGAACCGGGTATCTGGATGGAAGATGTTCCGATGCCGGAAGTGGGGGTGAACGATGTGCTCATCAAAGTCACCAAGGCTGCTATCTGCGGTACCGACCTGCATATGTATAAATGGGACGCATGGTCGCAAGCGCATTGCAAACCGCCTTATACGATGGGCCATGAGTTCGTAGGCGTCGTAGCCGAAGTAGGCGCAGGTGTGCGTAACTTCAAAGCCGGCGAGCGCGTCACGGCCGAAGGACATATCGTTTGCGGACACTGCCGTAATTGCCGTCGAGGCATGGGACATGTCTGCGAGAATACGATTTCTGTCGGTATCATGGGCAAGGACGGTTGTTTTGCCGAGTACGTCACGATCCCTGAGACGAACGTTGTGAAACTCCGTCCGGAGATTCCCGATGACTTCGCGGCGATCATGGATCCGTTCGGCAACGCCACACACACAGCCCTCGCTTTCCCGCTGCTAGGCGAAGATGTACTCATCACCGGCGCAGGACTCATCGGAACGATGGCTGCAGGTATATGCCGCTATGCCGGAGCCAAGCATATAGTGGTGACGGATATCAACCCGCTGCGTCTCGAGATAGCAAAGAAGATGGGTGCAACGCTTACCGTCGATGGATCCAAAGGAGAGACCGTTGAAGGTGCAATGCAGCAACTCGGAATCAAAGGCTTCGATGTGGGACTCGAGATGTCCGGTGCACCTGCCGCCTTTAACGATATGATTGAGCATATGTACAAAGGTGCGAACATCGCCCAACTGGGTATCCTGCCATCCGACACGCAAGTCAACTGGTCTGACGTTATCTTCAATGCCCTGACGATCAAAGGTATCACCGGCCGACGCATGTGGGAGACATGGTATCAGATGGAGCAGATGCTCCTTGGCGGACTCGATCTCAGCCCTGTCATCACCCACCGCTTCAAGTTCGAGGACTTCCAGAAAGGCTTCGATGTTATGGTCAGCGGACAATGCGGTAAGGTGCTCCTGGAGTGGTAAAGAGATAGATGAGTCCTAGGTATGTCCTAGGTATATCGTATCCCACCACACCCTATAATATACTATGTATATTATCCCGTGATTTTAAAAAATCACTAAAATAATGTTTAAAATATTAACAATTATGAGAAAGTTTTTACTTAGCGCACTGCTGCTCACTTGCAGCGTCGCCATCTGCTCAGCTTTTACCCGTGAGGGACTGACTGAGTACAAGTTAGACAACGGCCTCACCGTTATGTTGTGGGAAGACCATGACCAGCCGGACGTTACCGGTTACGTGGTTGTTCGCGCAGGTGCGGTAGATGAACCCGCCGAGTACACAGGTCTTGCGCACTACCTCGAGCATATGCTCTTCAAGGGTACGCAGCGTATCGGTGCACTCGATTGGGAGGCAGAGAAACCGATGTATGACTCCATCATCGCACTCTATGACCAATACAGCGAGGCTACCGACCCGAAAGTACGCGAGCAATTGGCTACCCAGATCAACGAGATCTCTATGCGTGAGGCGAAGATCTCCTCGACCGAGGACTTCTTTAATATGCTCGATCTCATCGGTGCAGAAGGTGTGAACGCCTACACGTCTTACGACCTTACCGCGTATCATAACTCGTTCCCGGCAGCGGAGATGTACCGTTGGTTGACGATCTTCTCGGATCGTCTGATCAACCCTGTCTTCCGTACCTTCCAAGCGGAGTTGGAGAACGTGTTCGAGGAGTATAACATGTACGCCAACAACCCGTCTTCACAGGCGCAGAAGCAACTCATGGAGGATATCTACAAAGGTTCTCCGTACGAGCGTGACGTCATCGGTAAACCCGAGCACCTCAAGAACCCGCGTCTGTCTAAACTGATTGAGTTCTACAACACCTGGTATGTAGCGAACAACATGGCCCTCATCATCGTTGGTGACTTCAACACGGAGACTACCAAACCGATGATCGCAGAGACCTTCGGTCGTCTGGAAGCCAAAGAGTTACCCGCTCGTCCTTCCTATCCCGAAACCCAACTCACCGGCAAGAAGCACTACAACCTCGGTTATACGCCTACCGTTACGTGGATCTATCCGGGTGTCAAAGAAGGTGATCCCGACCAGGATGTGCTCGACTTCGTTTGCGCACTCCTCTATAACGGCCAGACCGGTCTGCTCGACAAAGTGAACACCAAGGGTGACGTACAGTTCGCTGGTGTCTTCAATGATGCTCGTCGTAATTCCGGTCGTCTCATCATCGAGGCGATTCCGTACTACGATGCTAACCAGCAGATGTACGAGTCCGACAAGGCAACCGAAGCTATCATCATGAAGGAAGTGGATAAGATCAAGAATGGCCAGATCGACGATGCACTGATTGCGAACGTGAAGCGTCTCTACGCGCAGAGCGAGAAGATGACCAACGAGAACCCGTCCTATAAGATGAGCGCACTCGTGGATGCCTTCACCTACGGCAAACCGACCGACGATATCTTCACGGCTAACGAGAAGATCCAAGCCCTCACCAAAGAGGAGATCGTACGGGTAGCGAAGAAATACTTCAATGCAGATCATATGACGATCTCCTTCGACGAGGATACCAAGACTGCAAAGGCAAAGACCCTGCCGAAACCGAATATCAAACCGCTTGATCCGGTGAAAAATGCGAAGACAGAGTACGCTGAGGCCTTCCAGAAACTGCCGAAGGGTGAGTTGCTCCAGACCTTCAATGATTTCAACGATGTCAAGGTGAGCTCGCTCGGTGACCATGTGACCCTCCGTTACACGGCGAATAACAAGAACGATATCTTCACGCTCAACCTCCGTTATGGTGTAGGTGCACACGAGATGCCGTTACTACCGTACGCAACCCAGTTGCTCGAGAATGCAGGTATCATGGGCAACCCGGCTACCGAAGGTAAGGACTTCGACCAGCAGATCGCTGAACTCGGTGGATCCGTTTCCTACGGTTGCAGCGACTCGTACTTCACTATCGCTATCTCAGGTGAGGATGAGAACTATGCGAAGATCATGAACCTCGTGAACCGCCAGCTCCTCATGCCGTACCTCGAGCAAAAGCAGTTAGACGCTGTAAAGGGTTCTGTCTTTGTAACTCGTCTGATTCGTCAGAAACAGACTGCCGTGCAGAAATCGGCACTCCTTCAGTATGCCCTCTACGGCAAGAAATCCTCGTATCTCGACGAAGTGCCGTTCATCGACATCTGGAACCTCGACGGTATCAAGGTGCAGCAGTTGCTCGCATCGGCTCGTACTTACGCGCTCGATGTCTTCTACTGCGGTACATTAAGCCAAGACAAAGTGGCAGCTGAACTGCCGCTCGTAGAAGGTGTCAAACCGTCCAACTCGCCGTTCGTTCAGGATCGTCAGACCTACGACAAACCGACCGTCCTCTTCTTGCCGAACAGCAATGTACAGCAGGCAGACCTGTATTTCTACATCAACGGTCGTCCCTACGATATCTCGTCTGACGTCGCTTCCGATGCTTTCAACCAGTATATGTCCGGTGGTTTCACGGGTGTCATTATGAACGAGATTCGTGTGAAACGTTCTATGGCATATAGCGCATATGGTGTAGACGCTACGCCGTCGCTCCCGGGTAAGGACTGCTATTTCTACGGTTACGTAGGTACGCAATCGGATAAGGTAGTGGACGCTATCAATGTGTACATGGACATCCTGGCTGACATGCCGAAAGACTCGACGAACATCGCATCGCTCAAGGCTGCTCTCAAGCAGGCTGCTCAGACGGCTAAACCGTCAATGCGTGGTAAGGCTTCGACCTTCGAATACTGGCAACGTCTCGGTTATACCGACGATCCTTCGAAAGTTAATGCAACTGCTATCGATGACCTCACGTTCAGCGATATCGAGAAGTTCTACGAGGATAATATCAAGGGCAAACCGGTAACGATCATCCTTATGGGTGACCCGAAGAAGATCGACCTCAAGGCGATCCAGACCAAGTGCGGTTGCAAGGTAACCAAACTGTCGCCGGCTAAATTGTTCAACTCGACACAAGAGCTGTACGATGCCATTATGTAATGCTACACATCGCTCAGGATTTGTCAACATTGTGGGAAACCCCAATGTTGGCAAGTCCACGTTGATGAACGCGCTGGTAGGTGAGCGTCTCTCGATCATTACGTCGAAGGCGCAAACCACTCGTCATCGTATCCTCGGTATAGTGAATGGTGAGGATTTCCAGATGGTCTATTCAGACACACCGGGAGTCCTCTCGCCTAACTACCGCCTGCAGGAGAAAATGCTCGAGTTCTCGCGTTCAGCCCTTGTGGATGCCGATGTGCTGCTGTATGTGACGGAAGTGCAGGATAACCCAGAGCGTAATGCCGACTTCCTGGAAAAAGTGAAGAAGATGGCTTCCGCGGGCACGCGCGTATTCCTTATTATTAATAAGATCGACCTCACGACCCAAGAGACCTTGGAGCGACTCGTAGAGTTCTGGCACACGCAATTACCCGAGGCAGAGATCTTCCCTATCTCCGCACAAGAGCGTTTCGGTGTTGCCCAACTCTTCGACGCCATCAAGGACGCTCTGCCTGTCGGACCGCCTTTCTTCCCAAAAGACCAACTGACGGACAAGTCTGAGCGTTTCTTTGTCAATGAGATCATCCGCGAGAAGATCCTCATGAACTACGACAAGGAGATCCCGTATTCCGTCGAAGTGGAAGTGGAGTCCTTCCTCGAAGAGGAAGATATCATTCGCATTTCCGCGATCATCTATTGCGAGCGAGATAGCCAGAAGGGCATCATCATCGGCAAAGCCGGTTCTGCCCTCAAGCGGGTAGGGATGATGGCGCGCAAGGACATCGAGGACTTCTTCCAGAAACAGGTCTTCCTCCAACTCTATGTCAAAGTGGACCGCGACTGGCGCTCCAACACCGGCCGCCTCAAGCATTACGGTTATGATTTGACATGACCCGTAACCCGTAACCGATAACCCATAACCCCTAAAAAGTCTGCCAATTTGTCATGTTTGGCAGACTTTTTTATTATGGCATAGTATTTGTCATTTATAGGGTGACTAGGCCGTCTAGAAAATCTAGGCCGTCTAGAAAATCTAGAAATTAATTAAAGAAAGGAAATATACTATGTCTAAAATTATTGGAATTGACCTCGGTACCACAAACTCGTGTGTAGCCGTTATGGAGGGTAACGAACCCATCGTTATCGCAAACGCTGAAGGTAAACGTACTACTCCTTCAGTAGTCGGATTTATTGATGGCGGCGAGCGTAAAGTAGGTGACCCTGCTAAGCGTCAAGCAATCACAAACCCGACCAAAACTATCTATTCGATCAAGCGTTTCATGGGTGAGACCTACGACCGCTTGCAGTCTGAAATCGCACGTGTTCCTTATAAGGTAACAAAGGGCGACAACAACACTCCCCGTGTGGACATCGACGGACGTCTCTATACCCCGCAGGAGATCAGCGCGATCATCCTTCAGAAGATGAAGAAGACCGCTGAGGACTACCTGGGCCAGGAAGTGACCGAAGCTGTCATCACAGTGCCGGCATACTTCAACGACTCGCAACGTCAGGCTACCAAGGAAGCCGGTGAGATCGCAGGTCTCAACGTGCGTCGTATTGTCAACGAACCGACTGCAGCTGCCCTGGCTTACGGCCTCGACAAGTCGAACAAAGACATGAAGATCGTTGTCTTCGACTGCGGTGGTGGTACCCACGATGTATCGGTTCTCGAACTGGGCGACGGTGTCTTCGAGGTAAAAGCAACCGACGGTGATACCCACCTCGGCGGTGACGATTTCGATCATCGTATTATCGATTGGCTCGTCCAGGAGTTCAAGAACGAGAATGGCGGTGCAGATCTGTCGAAAGACCCGATGGCAATGCAGCGTCTGAAAGAGGCTGCTGAGAAAGCCAAGATCGAGCTCTCGTCCGCTACGACCACGGAGATTAACCTGCCGTATATCATGCCGGTTAACGGTGTTCCTGCTCACCTCGTTAAGACCCTGACGCGTGCTAAATTTGAGCAACTGATCGACGACCTCATCCAACGTACTATCGCGCCGTGTAAGACTGCCCTTCAAAACGCAGGCCTCACGACCTCCGATATCGACGAGATCATCCTCGTAGGTGGTTCGACACGTATCCCGGCTATCCAGGATGCAGTACAGAAATTCTTCGGTAAAGCTCCGTCGAAGGGCGTTAACCCGGACGAGGTAGTAGCCGTAGGTGCAGCGATCCAAGGTGGTGTCCTCACCGGCGACGTCAAGGATGTCCTCCTGCTCGATGTAACCCCGCTGAGCCTCGGTATCGAGACCATGGGCGGTGTCATGACCAAGATGATCGAGGCCAACACCACCATCCCGACCAAGAAGACCGAGACCTTCACGACCGCTGTCGACAACCAGCCTTCTGTAGAGATCAAAGTCCTCCAAGGTGAGCGTCCGATGGCAGCACAGAACAAGCAGATCGGTATCTTCCACCTCGATGGAATCATGCCGGCACGTCGTGGCGAACCGCAGATCGAAGTGACCTTCGATATCGACGCCAACGGTATCCTCAACGTCACCGCCAAGGATAAAGCTACCGGCAAAGAGCAGAAGATCCGTATCGAAGCATCGTCCGGTCTGTCCGACGACGAGATCAAGCGAATGAAAGCCGAGGCTGAGGCAAACGCTGAGGCCGATAAGAAGGCCAAAGAGCAGGCTGACAAGCTGAACAAGGCTGACGCTACGATCTTCCAGACCGAGAAACAACTCGCTGAACTGGGCGATAAGATCCCGGCTGACAAGAAAGCGCCGATCGAGACTGCACTCAAGAACCTCAAAGAGGCGTACGAGAAGCGCAACGCCGACGACTGCGAGCGTTACAACAACGAGTTGATGTCTGCATTCCAAGCCGCTTCTGCGGAAATGTACGCTGCGCAGCAAGCCGCTCAAGGCCAAGCTGGCCCGCAACAAGGCCCGACCAACGGTCCTACGTCTAACAATGACAATGGTCAGCCTTCCGCCGAAGACGTCGACTTCGAAGAGGTAAAATAAAATCTCGAAATTACGTAATTACGTGATACCGTAATTCCGAAAAATTTCAAAAAACGCACATAAATTTGCATATGTGCGTTTTTTTGTGTACCTTTGCACGCTCAAACGTGCAGTCACAAAACAAAATGATAATAAAATATAAGGTATTAGTATGTTTATTATGGGCGTTGACTGTCCCTCTTGCAGCTCAGTACGATGCGCACCTTGTCGGGCACGTGTTGGACGAGCAGACCGGAGAGCACTTGCCCTTTGTCAATGTCCAACTCAAGGGGACCAATATCGGTACGGTGACGGACGAGTCAGGCCACTATTTCTTAAAAGACCTGCCTCTCGGACGCCAAACTATCGTGTTTAGTTACGTCGGATATGAGACGGAAGAGTTGCCCATAGTGCTCGAGGAGGGCAAGACGATTGAACTCAAAGCCGTTATTCATGAGATCTCGCAGCAGTTGAACGGTGTGGTCGTTACAGCCAATCGCTATGCAACCAAGCGGCAGGAAGCCGCTACGATCGTCAATGTGCTTTCGCCGAAACTCTTTGAGACGGCAGCGGTGTCTTGTGTGGCGGACGTCCTTAGTTTTCAGCCGGGACTGCGTGTGGAGAACACTTGTTCTAACTGCGGTAAGACGGAATTACGTATCAACGGTTTGCAAGGCCAGTACACGCAGATTCTCATGGACTCGCGTCCGGTCTTCTCTTCCATGGCCTCTGTCTATGGTCTGGAACAAGTGCCTTCAGCGATGATTGATCGTATCGAGGTGATACGTGGCGGCGGATCGGCTATGTACGGCGCGAATGCGATCGCGGGAGTGGTCAATGTGATCACCAAAGAGCCGGTGCGTAACTTCGTCAATATCTCCAATATATCGATGATCAACGAGCACGCCGGTTACGATATTCATACCGACCTCAACGCCTCTGTGATGTCGGAGAACCGCAAGATAGGTGCTTATCTCTTTGCCACGCATCGTACGCGTAGTGCTTACGACCGCGACAAGGACGGTTTCTCGGAACTGCCTAAACTGCGGGCTACTACGGCCGGTGCGCGCGTCTTCTTCAAGACCAGCGCCTATAGTAAGATCACCGCAGAGTACCATCATACAACCGACTACCGTCGCGGAGGCAACAACTTGGACGCTGAGCCGCATAAGGCCGATATAGCAGAGCAACTGCGCCATAATATCGACGCCGGTTCGCTTGCTTTCGATTGGTTCTCTGCGGACAACCGCCATTTCGTGTCTGCTTATTCGGCAATTCAGCATATCGGCCGTGAGAGTTATTTTGGAGCGGGTAGGGACACGGCTGCTTACGGACGCAGTACCGATCTGACTTCCAATACCGGCCTCCAATACCGTTTCTCCTACCCGTGCGGACGCATGCATGGCGACTTGACGGTTGGCGCGGAGTATAACTTCAACGGCTTGCACGATGTTATGTTAGGTTACAACCGCGATATGACGCAGAAGGTGCATGTCGTGGGTGCCTACGCGCAGAACGAATGGAAAAACGAGCATTGGAGTATCTTGGTAGGTGCGAGACTTGAGAAACATAATCTCCTGACCAAACCGGTCTGCACACCGCGCGCTACGGTACGTTATACGCCGATAGACGGACTGGTGCTTCGCGCCGGTTATAGCAGCGGCTATCGTGCTCCTCAGGCTTACGACGAAGACCTGCACGTAGCTGCTGTGGGTGGCAACGTGTCCCTTATCACCTTGGATACGAACCTCCGTCCCGAGTATTCGCATAGTGCTACGCTCAGCGTCGATTGGTATCGCGCCTTCGGCAAATGGGAACTCAACCTCACGGCGGAAGGTTTCTATACATACCTCCAGGATGTTTTCTTCCTCCGCGAAGAAGGCAAGGATGCGGCAGGCAACTTGCTCTTCACCCGTACCAATGCCAAAGCGGCTTGGGTAGGGGGTATCAACCTCGAGGGAAAAGTGAACTACGGTACGCTCTTCTCCATGCAGATGGGTTATACGTACCAGCAGAGCCGCTATACCGAGGCGCAGCAATGGAGTGCGGATGTCGCTCCGCAGACACGAATGATGCACACGCCGGATAACTACGCCTATGTGCTTATCGATATTCAGCCCGTGCATGATTTCACCATCTCCATCAACGGCAAAGCTACCGGTTCCATGCTCGTGCCGCACCTGGCCGGTTATATCCCGCAGGATGAAGAAACGAAGACTCCTACCTTCTGGGATCTGGGGCTCCGCTTGGCTTATGATGTGCATCTGTACAAACATTACTGCCTCGAGATCAGTTGCGGTGTCAAGAACGTCCTCGACCAGTTCCAAAAGGACATCGATAAGGGTGAAAACAGAGACGCTAATTATATTTATGGACCTTCGCAGCCGCGTACCTATTTCGCTGGCTTGTCATTGAAATTATAACGTTATGAAAAAATCGATTCTTACGGCGCTTATGCTTGTAGCCAGCCTCTCTATTTGGGCTGTTCTTCCGGAAGTTACGCTGCGTGACATTAACGGCCATTCCATCAATGTGGCAGACCTTGAAAAAACCGGCAAACCCGTCATTATCTCGTTCTTTGCAACCTGGTGTAAACCCTGTATGCGCGAACTCAAAGCCGTGGCTGAACTCTATCCCGACTGGCAGGAAGAGACCGGTGTGCAGATGTATATCGTCTCTGTCGATCAAGCGCAGGATAGCCACAAAGTCAAACCGCTCGTAGAAGGTAACGGTTGGGAATACCATGCCCTTCTGGATCCGAACGGTAATTTCAAACGGGCCATGAACGTCCAGAGTATTCCGCACATGTTCATCCTCAATTCCAAAGGCGAGATTGTGTATAATCACGTCGGCTATACCGAAGGAGACGAGACGGCCATCCGCAAATACCTCAAGTGATTTGAAACAGATCCGATATATACTACTCTTCCTCATCCTCTCCCTTCCCTTTAGGGAGGGGGTGGGGGTAGGCTCCCTCTCCGCCAATGACACCGTTTATGTCAGCGGTGCCATTGATCATAGTGGTCTGCTTGAGTGGAACCCCAAATGGCACTACGGCTCTAACTCTTATCTGGACTTGTCTGTTCATTACCATAACGACTCCAATCGCTTTCATTTCAAAGAGTTACGTGCTACCACGCGGCTGGAACTGACACAATGGCCCTTGCCCGGTTTTGACGATGACTTCGCTGGACACGGTATTGGCCATCTCAGCCTTGCAGCTACCTTTGACTTCGGTGAGATAACGGTCGGTGATGTCTATGGTCAGTTTGGTTCGGGATTCATCCTCAACCTCTACGAAGAGCGTTCGCTCGGTATTGATGGTTCGCTCCGTGGCGCGAAATTCGATCTCACGCCGTACCAGGGCATCCATCTCACCCTTCTCGGCGGTAAGCAACGCCGCTTCTGGAACTGCTATACCGATCGTGCGTGGGGATGGAACTACACGCAAGATGCCGTCCTCGGTGCCGACCTGGAATTGCAGATCGATCGATGGTCCAAACGAATGCAGGAACTCGATATGAGCCTACTCTTCGGAGGTAGTTATGTCAGCAAATACCAGCGCTTTGACTCTATCTTTACCACCACAGAAACTGGTATCTACGTTTATAACGTGCCGCTGTGGGTAGGGGCTGGTGATGTGCGGGCGAACTGGCAATATAAGAACTGGGATGTGCTCGTTGAATATGCCTACAAAGCCAATGATCCCTGTGATGACAATATGTATAGCTTCCGGCCGGGCCAAGCCTTCATGGCTTCGCTCAGCTATTCGCGAAAGGGCCTCTCTGTGTTGGCGCAGTTCAAACACTCGGATAACATGTCGTTCTTCTCTTCCCGCCGGGCGGTAAGTAACTCGCGATTGGAAGGACGTCTGAACTTGCTGCCGATGTTCTGCTATCAGCACACTTATGCCTTGCCGTCGATCAATAGTTACGCAACCCAGTACGGTTCAGGAGAGTGGGCTTTCCAGACCGAAATACGCTATACCTTCCCGCGCAAAACGAAGATGGGGGGTCGGTATGGCACTACCCTCCAGTTCTCCGCTTCGCATATCCGAGGCGTGGAGAAAGAGGGCAGTTGGGCTATTGACACTCGCACCGAAGGAGAGTACTACACCGATATCCATCTTGCCATGGATAAGCGAATCTCAAAGAACTGGTGGCTCAATGCGATGCTTATGTATGAGACCATGAATTTCGATGTTACCGAAGGCTCGGGCGGCCTCATGCGTGCCGGTATAGCTGTGGTGGACACCCGTGTGCATATCACCGATGATGTCGCCATGCGTGCGGAGCTCCAATACCTCTATACCCCGCATTACGACGGACAGTGGATCTTCGCACTGTACGAACTAAGTCTCTTCCGCTGCCTCACTATCAGCGGCGAATATATGTATAATATCGGTCATGGTCAGGCTGCTTATGCGCGTGCCGGCGCTGATAAACATTTCTACACCGCCTCTGCTACCTATACCCACGGTGCCCACCGCCTCCAACTCGGCTATACCAAGACCTTGGACGGTTTTAACTGCACCGGCGGTGTCTGCCGTTACGTGCCCACCATGAATGGCCTCACCCTTAGCTATAATTTTAACTGGTAAAACAAAAAAATTGAAATTTGAAATTTGAAATCAAAAATATCGTCCTTGTTCTTTGCTCCTTGTCCCTTGTTCTGACAAGTTGCGAAGTAATCCCTGAATCCGAACGGCTTATCCCGGTTCAGACCGGTATCCAACGGCATGTGCTGCTCGAGTTCACCGGCTTCCGCTGTGTCAACTGTCCCGCGGCGGCTGAGACGGCTGCGAACCTCAAACACCTCTATGGCGACAGCCTTATCGTCATAGCGCTGCACCCAGCCTCCAACCCCTTCACCCAAGGTGCCTACGACTATACCTGTCCCGAAGCGGATTCGATCTACCAACTCCTCGGTGGCTTACCTACCACGCCTTTCCCTACCGGTAGTATCGATATGCGCCTCTTCGACGATAGCTACTTCATCTCTCCTGCCGATTGGGCCACTAAACTAACTACAAATCATAAATTTGTAATCATAAATCATCAATCTTTAGATACCTCCTACTGGCTTGTTGAAGACAGTGTGCTCGGTGTCCAGGCTATGCCAGATGGCACAGTGAATACAGCCTACTACCATCGTCATGTGCTCCGTGCCATCTCTAACCAACCCTTTGCATCCATACCCGACAAGTGCAATCCTGCACATTGTACAGTGGTTACGATATATTCAGATCAGACTAAACAAATTATCGATGCATATGAAACATCTTGGACTACTTTTTCTACTGCTCCTTAGTATCCCTGCCCACGCACTCGTCGTGAGTGTGAACGGTTACGGCGATATCCCTGCCGAAGGAATGCAGATTGAACTAACCGAACCCGAAGAGGACATACTGACGGGCGACATGATCTATGTTGTAACCGGCTCGCTCATCTCGACGAACCCGCTTACGGTCACCATCACCCGTTCTGCGGCGAATCTCGAGGACGAGTTCTGTTGTGCCGGACAGTGTACTGCCGGTAACGGTGAAACCTTAGAGCAACTTGAATTCACTCCTGGTGGCAAGGCGGACTGGTTTGTCCATATGGCGGCTGACAATGGTTCATGTGATGTCACCTACTGCTTCTCCGATGGAACCGTATCGTGGACACTTACCGTGCATTATATCGACCCTACCGAAGGCATCGAATCCGTAACCGATAACCCCTCACCCCTCACCCGCAAAATCCTCCGCAACGGCATCATCTATATAGAAACACAAAATAACATATATCACTTATAATTATGAAAAATCTGAAACTTTTAGCCATTTTGGCGTTGGGTTCTTTGCTAATCGCTCTTCCTTCTTGCGAACCAAAGCCCGAACCGGAACCTGAAGTTATCCCTGAGTCTTTCCCCCGCAAACACCTCATCGAGGAGTTCACCGGCCAAGGCTGCGGTTACTGTCCTTACGGCATGGACTGCGTCCATGACTTCATGGCCAATGACACTAACTTCATCCTCATCTTGCACCATTATGGCTATGCAGCCGACCATTTCTCGGTCTCCGGTAGTAAAACCATTACGAACGCACTCGGAGTGTCTGGTGCGCCGAGTATAACTATTGACCGTGCCAGAACCAAGTCTTCTGACGGCAACAAGGTCGTCTTTCATCCCGGCAATCTGCCTTCGGTGAACAAGAACCAGTTCGAGACCACAACCTACGCTTCTGTCAACATCCGCAATGCCTATGACCCGGCTACGCGTGAACTGCGTGTTTTCGTTTCCGGTGTGCTCTGCAAGGAAGACTATCCCGACCTCAAACTTACCGTCCTGGTCAAGGAGTCCGGTATGGTCGATACCCAACAGGATTACTATGGGACCTACGAAGGCTGGAAGGAGTTCCGCCATTGCAATGCCGTGCGGGCGTTTATGTCTGACAATCCGAAGGGTGATCCGATCACCGTCAAGGCCGACCGTCATTATGAGGAGCAGTTCGTTATCGACCTCAAGCCCACTTGGAATGCTGAGAACTGTATGGTCGTGGCCTTCCTCTCCGAAGAGTTCCAACCTGTGGTGCAAGCTGCGCAGAAACCCGTCGTAGAGGGGACCCGGGGTGGGGCAGACATTCTCCACGGTGGTATCACACCTGTGCCGGTTCCTGATTATTACCCGGAACCCAATGCCACCGATGGACCTGCGGCATATTCCAACAATAAGGTCGAGACCTTCGCGACGTCCTATGCCTACTACGAGCAGTACCCTGAATATAACCAAACTATGTGGACCATCCAGGCTTGGAATACAGAAGCTACTGTCGTAGTCAATAAAACGACCTCTATTCCGTTTGCTTTTATCTATGTGATTGTGCCACAAGGTAATTCACTGCCTACTGGTACCTTCCCTGTGAATAGAAGCGGAGAAACCAATACGGTTATAGCTGGTGGGCGCGTTGATGAGACGCAAACGATCAACGGTTCTATGTTCTACTTTACCGGTCTCAACTATTTCAACCAAGGCTATCTCGATCCGCAGGCGCAATGGTTGATTGCCGATGGCGAGATGACTATTACCGAAGACGGTTGGACCCTTACCGGTCATGCACGGAATGGATCGGTTATCAATCTCCAGGGATCAAAACTGGTCAATGGCGGTCCTGCCAGCGCGCCTACGCGTATACAAGCGCGTACATACCCGCGCGTTCCTTAATATATGCACACGTGCATAATAGCCTCTTTCCTCGCGAAAGGGGCTTTTTTTCGTATAACAGCCCTAAAAGACAAAAAATGCCCTAAAAATGCCAAAAAATGTAAAACGCTTATTTTCAGCACATTACGAAAAAAAATAAAAAAATGAGCAAAAAAAATGCAAGATTATTTGGTCAGTTCAAAAAAAAGCAGTACTTTTGCATCCGCTTTCGCCCAAAAAACGGACGGGAGTGAAAATGATCTTTGAAAGATTGTCTATTCATAACAAGATTGTAGTACAAGAACAAAAATTAAAAATTTGAATTTTGAAATTTGAAATTTGAAATTTGAATTTGGTTCCCGAAAAAATTCTACACTTGATAAATCGATTATTCTGAGCTATCTTATAATTTCTTTTTACAACGAAGAGTTTGATCCTGGCTCAGGATGAACGCTAGCGACAGGCCTAACACATGCAAGTCGAGGGGCAGCGCGGGAGAAGCTTGC